>NZ_CP018192.1:0-600000 GCF_001889525.1 Granulibacter bethesdensis | reverse complement strand
AACCGCGCAACCCGACCCAGCAGCACCCCCAGCGCACCATCATCCCTTGTTGCCGAGAGCAATCCGCTGGCCAGCAGACCATGCGCCCCCGCCCCCACCGGCGATGACAACAGGCCGGAGGTCGCCAGACACTGACCGAGCGTATCCAGCTCCACCATCTCATGCGGCAGCAGAAGGCCACGGTTCAACCGGGTCAATGCGGCACGTGCCTGCCTGGCATCGCTGTCGAGCCGCTCCACATAACGTCCCAGCCAATAAAGATTGTCAGCGACCCGGCTCGGCACGGCAGCCGCTATGCGGCGGGGTGCCAGTCGCGTGACAACACGCAGGGCGGGCCCGGCCAGATCCTGATGATCATCCGCCAGCACCCAGACATCCTTGCTCATGCCATGGGAAGCCAGACGCGTGCCTCCCGCCTGCCCCTCCTGCACGACATACGCAAGCCCACCCTGCATGGCACGCCATGCTGTGCCATCCCAGGCCAGAAACACGCGCAGCGTAATCGGCCGTGGCGTCAGCCCGTCCGGCCCGGCGCAAGGTGCTCGGGAAGGTACCATATGCGCGAAGGCGGACCAGCGGCCAGGATTCACGGCAATAGTCTTTTCCAGTGCAGCCCGCTTCTCCTCAGACAAGGCCCCGGCAATAATGGGGGTCTCACTGCTATCCATGGCCGAACGGAGCACCCAGCGAGACAGATCCTGCCTGACCTCCGCCCATGCAGTCTCCTCCCCCAGCCAGAGCGAAGGCACCTGAGGAATATGCAATGCCTCGCCCAGCATTTTTTCGGCCAGCAGCGGGATGAACGCGGCAAGGCCCGGAGCTTCCGCCATATCGGTGCCGGGGGAATTGGTGATGGTGACGCTGCCGCTGCGCGCCGCTTCCAGCAGACCGACCGTTCCCGGCCCCGGTGCAAGCTCCAGCGGGTCTACTGTCATACCCTCTGTCCGGCGGAGTATGACATCTACCGGCTGCAACCCACGCAGGGTTTTCAGAAAAACCCGACCATTGCGTACGGTCAGATCGCCGCCCTCAACCAGCGCACAGGACAGTTCCCGCGACAGAAACATATGCTCGAACCATTGCGGCGAGCGATAACCGGGTGTCAGCAGCACGATCATCGGATTATGCTGCGACTGTCCATCCTCGCTTTGCGGCGCAATTTCCTGCAACCGGTCAAGCCAGAAGTCGAAGAAAGGCCGCAACCTGCGCACATGGGAGACGCGGAACGATTCCGGCATCACACGGGCCAGAATGCGCCGGTTTTCCAACGCATAGCCCAGCCCCGCACAGCCGCATGTCCTGTCTGCCAGCACATGCCATCGCCCATCCGGCACCCGGATCAGATCGGCGGAGTAGAAATCGAGCCTCTGTCGCGAGGCAGTGCCATTATGTCTGTCGGAAGGACAATCCATTTTACTGCGACAGGCACGCAGAAAAGCCCGGTTGCCATAAACCAGCGCAGGAGGCAGCCAGCCTTCCGACAAAACCCGTTGCGGTCCATAGACGTCCTGCACCATGGCCGACAGCAGGGTGGCACGCTGTGCCAGCCCCCGGGCCAGGGTCGAGAACTCCCGTGCCGTGATGGGCAACGGCACTGGATCGCACCGCCACCCTTCACGCTCGACCGTGCCGGGAATCAAGCTGGAGACGCCCTCCTGCTCGAACATACGGTCCAGCCGGCGGGCACGCTGAGCGATGCCTCCATCCCCCAGCGCGGTCAGGGTCCCAAGGATGGAGCGCCAGTGGGGGCGTATGCTCCCCTGGCCATCCACCATCTCGTCCAGCCCTTCGACGACGCTCACATGCCTTGTCCATCTGCCATGAACAAAGGTTTTAGCGGCGCATCAGGGGGTGTCCACCTTCTTTCGACAGCGCATGCACAGTCCGGCATGCACCCACCCCTTCTGTCAAACAATCCCACCCTGTTCAGTGTCCCCGCCGCAGATCGAGCGTCCGCGGCTGTTCCGGGTTAGGCAGAAGACGAGGGCGCTCCATCGGCCCGGATGTATGACCGAACGGGAAGAAACGGGCACGACGCCTCGCCTCGGCCTCGTTCGCATTCACAGGGAAACGATCATAGTTCCGCCCGCCCGGATGAGACACATGATAGGTCATTCCGCCCAGCGAACGCCCGGTCCAGCTGTCATACACATCGAATACCAAGGGCCCATGCGCCGGAATGGTGGGGTGCAGGGAGCTCGGCGGTGACCATGCCTTGAACCGGACCCCTGCCACGTATTCACCCTGTGTTTCGGTTTTCTGCAACGGCACCTCTGCGCCATTGCAGGACAGGACGTAACGTTCCGGTGACCATCCGGTGACCCGTGCCTGCAAACGCTCGACCGCGCTGTCCACGTAGCGTACGGTGCCGCCGGCAGCAGGCTCCTCGCCCAGAATGTGCCATGGCTCCAGGGCATGCCGCAGTTCCACCACCATGTCGCGCACGGCGATTTCACCAACCAACGGGAAGCGGAACTCCTGATGCGGCAGGAACCAGTCCGGGTCCAGACGCTGCCCGGCACCCGCCAGATGTGCCAGAGCATCCTTCAGATCCTGCGCGACGTAATGCGGCAGCATGAAATCGTCATGCAGGCGCGTACCCCACCTGATCAGACGGCGCTCATAAGGGAATTGCCAGAATGCCGCCACAGCCGCCCGCATCAGCAAAGCCTGCGCCGCGGACATACGCGCATGGGGCGGCATCTCGAACGCCCGGAACTCGACCAGACCACGACGGCCGGAACTGCTTTCAGGCGCATACATCTTGTCGATGCAGAACTCGGTGCGATGCGTATTGCCGGTCACATCCGCCAGAATGTTGCGGAAAATCCGGTCGGTCAGCCAGGGCGGAGTGGGGCTGAAGGGAGAGACCCGTTCGCACGCGATCTCCAGTTCCCGCACGCTGTCCTCCCGCGCTTCGTCGATGCGGGGATGCTGGCTGAACGGACCGATAAACAATCCGCTGAACAGGTAGGACAGGCTGGGATGGTTATGCCAGAAACCCAGCATCGACTTCAGCAGGTCGGGCCGCCGCAGAAACGGACTGTCGGCAGCATGGGCCGCGCCCATCACCACATGATTGCCGCCACCCGTGCCGACATGGGTACCATCAAGCATGAATTTTTCGGTGGCCAGCCCAACCGCGCGCGCTTCTTCGTAGAGCTGCTCGGTCCGCTCCACATGCACCGCCCAGTTTTCCGAGGGATGCACGTTCACTTCCAGCACACCCGGGTCAGGAGTGATGGAAAAAGACAGCAGACGCGGATCTTCCGGCGGCGCATAGCCTTCCAGCACCACGGGACGGCCTTCGGCGCGCGCCGTGTCCTCCACCCGAGCGACCAGTTCCAGCCAATCCTCCGCATCGTAGAGCGGTGGCAGGAAGACATGCAGCACACCACCACGCGCCTCAACCGCCAGCGCGGTGCGGACCACATCGGGTTCATCGCGCCCGATGACCGGCGCTTCCTGCCGGACCGGACGTTCCAGCCAGGCACCGGGGGAGACATATGCCGTCGTGCCCTGCCGATAAAGGGCGCCCTGCCCGCTGCGGGTCGCATAGGCGGCTTCCATACCATCCCGTGACGGACCGCCCTCACGTGATGGACCACCCTGTCCCCAACTGTAGGCGGCACGCGGCGCGAACGGATTTCTGGGCGCGAACGGGTCCAGCGGAAAATCGACATCCAGGCTGGACGGATCGGCCCATGGCAGACTTTGCAGCGGCAGACGGAAGCCGATCGGGGCATCACCGGGGATCAGGAACAGCGTATCGCCCCGGAAGAACCAGCGCCCGGACTGCCAGATACGGCGCCCGTCGAGAATGGCGCGGCGCAACGGCAGAATACTGCCAACTTCCGAATCCAGCCCCTGACCAAACACACGCGCCAGCCTTGCCCGCTCCGCCGCGTCACGCAGCTTGCTGCCTTCCGCCAGAACGTTGGCGGGCAGACGGGATTCGCGCCACAGATAGTAATGGATGTCCTCATAAGCAGGTGCGACCAGACTGGCATCGACCTCCAGCCGCTCTGCCAGCGCCCGAGCAAAACGGCGCGCATCATCCGGGGTCGCGTGATCGACCGTGTCGTCATCCGCCAGCAGGGCCGGATCGGTCCAGACCGGCTCTCCATCCACCCGCCAGTGCGCATGGAGTGCCCAACGCGGCAACTGCTCACCGGGATAATGCTTGCCGAGCGCCAGATGCATCGCCGCACCCGGTGACCAGAGTGCCGTCAGGCGACGCATCAAACGACCGGCATAAACACGCTTGGTCTCCCCAAGCGCATCCGTTTTCCACTCCGCGGATTCGAAATCGGTTGCCGAAATGAAAGTCGGTTCGCCCCCCATCGTCAGGCGTACATCACCGGCGTTCAGCGCGCGGTCGGTCCGGGCACCGGCGGCCAGAATATCCTGCCAGGTTTTCTCGATATAAGGTTTGGTGGTGCGTGGTGTTTCCTTGATCCGAGTCACCGCCATGGCGAAGTCGAATTCGGTTTCCACCTTCTCGATCAGGCCGGAGATCGGGGCCGCCGAAGCCGGTTCCGGTGTCGCGGCCAGCGGGATATGCCCCTCTCCCGCCATAAGGCCGGAGGTCGCATCCAGCCCGATCCAGCCCGCGCCGGGCAAGTACACCTCGGCCCAGGCATGCAGATCGGTGAAATCTTCATCCGGGCCCGCCGGGCCATCCAGCGGCTTCACATCCGCCGTTAACTGAATCAGATAGCCGGAGACAAACCGCGCCGCGAAACCGAGATGCCGCAGCACTTGAACCAACAACCATGCGCTGTCACGGCAGGAGCCAAGCTGCTTTTCCAGCGTTTCCTCCGGCGTAAACACGCCAGGTTCCAAGCGGACGACGTAATTGACACGCTCCTGCACCCGGCGATTCAGATCCACCAGCATGTTGATGGTGGGCAGGCCCTCCCCATCAGGCCGCGGCAGTTCATCCAGAAACGCTTTCAGCAGCGGGCCTGCTTCTTCCTGGCGACGGAAGGGAGCCAGCTCATGCTCCAGCACCGGATCATAGGCGAAGGGCCAGCTTTCCGCTTCCGGTTCCAGAAAGAAATCAAACGGATTGATCGTTGCCATATCGGCAACCAGATCGACCGTCACATCGAAATGCGTGACTTTTTCCGGAAAGACGACCCGCGCCTGAAAATTGCCCTGCGGGTCTTGCTGCCAGTTGATGAAATGCGGCTGAGGTTCGACCTTCAGTGCGTAGGACAGCACCGGGGTGCGGGCATGTGGTGCGGGCCGCAGCCTGATGACCTGCGGCCCTAAAGCCGCAGGCTTTTCATATCGATAGGAAGTGCGGTGGGTAAGAGCGACGTGGATCGACATGGGGTGTCCAACTGTTTCACCGGCGGAATAGGTGGCGTGAAGTGCCGTGCTTCCGGTTGTAAAGTGGAAGCAATCCTTGCGCCACCGCGTAACCAAACTTTCTGTAGACCTCCACGATAGCCGGTAGACAGCAGCACAGGTTGACACACCGGGCCGCCCGGTCTTGCCTGATCGCCTCATGCACAAGACTTTCCTTTGGCGCCTCTGCTGCCCAGTACGGACATGAAAAGGCATCCGGCATGGCTTTCCTGTCACGCAGACCGTTTCTGAACGCGTTGCTAGGAGCAGGTGCAACTAGCCTCTGCGCCCCCCACACTGTCCGAGCAGCTGATTATAACCGGTTCATTTCTGCCAGTGATGGTATCCGTCTGCACATGATTGAGGCAGGCCCTGTCTCCGCGCCATCAATTCTGTTTGTGCCGGGCTGGTGCATGCCCGCCTGGATCTGGGACCGGCAACTCACCTTTTTCAGCAGACGCTTTCACGTTGCCGCTCTGGACCCGCGCGGACAGGGTGAAAGCGACATTCCCTCCACCGGCTATGATCCATGGCGACGTGGGCAGGATATTGCCGATGCCATTGCCCAACTCGGCGGAGATGCAGGCGCGGGCGTGTTGCTGGTGGGCTGGTCGCTCGGTGTGCTGGACGTGCTGGCCTATCTGCATGAGCATGGAGATTCGCATATTGCCGGGCTGGTACTGATCGACAATTCCATTGGCGAGAACCCAGCCCCCGGAGCAGCCTCCGGCAAGCGACATGGAGGAAGGAAAGCGCACCCTCTCAATCGGCAGGCTTCAATGCAGGCTTTTGTGCGCAGCATGTTCCATAAGCCGCAATCAACTGCTTTTCTGGAACAGCTGACCCAGGATGCACTCCATACCCCTCCCGATGTCGCGGCGGCCCTGCTGCGCTATCCTGTTCCCCGCACCTACTGGAAAGAAGCCGTGTATGCGACTGCCAAACCGGTTCTGTATGCCGTGCGCCCGGCTTTCGAGGGGCAGGCCATGAATCTTGCCGCACACCACCCCAATGCGGAAAGCAGCATCTTCCGCACCGCAGGCCATGCGTTGTTCATCGATGAGGCTGATCAATTCAACAGGCTGATGGAATCATTCATCACTCGAAAAGTCTGGCCCCGGACCGTCCTGAAATGAGTGGTCCTCCCTCCCCGGATCGCAGCAACGGATTACGACCAGCACCGCTACTGGCTCTCGCCCTGATTTCCGGGGCGGCGGTCGGGTATGAAACCGCCCTGACCCGCTATTTTGCCGTCGCGAAATGGTCGGAATATGGGTACTGGGTCATTTCCATCGTCATGGCCGGTCTGGCCCTGTCCGGTGTCGCTACCGCGCTGGCCCGACAGACTCTGACGAAATACGGGACTGCCTTGCAGGCCATCTTGCCGCTGCTGCTGCTGCCCGCAGCGGTAGGCGGTTATCTGTGTGTGACGGCCAATCCGTTCAATCCGCTCCAGTTGCAGAACCGGGCCACGTACGGACCACAGCTCTGGCTGATCGGGCTGTATTATGCGGCCTTGCTGCCGTTTTTCTTTCTGACCGGGTTGTATATCAGCCTGTCTTTCATCCTCGGCTCGGCCAGGCTTGGCAAGACATATGGCTATGATCTTGCCGGGGCGGGCGGCGGGGCGCTGCTGGTGCTGGTGCTGATGCAATATGTGCATCCATTTCAATTGATGCCCTGCATGCTGCCTTTATTGCTGCTGGCCTGCTGGCTGACCGGATCACGTCTGTCACCACGGCTACGCACTGCCCATACCACGCTGGCGCTGCTGCTGTTTGCAACAGGCACAGGGGGGCTACGTTACGACAGCGCGGCGTTCAACGATTTCAAGCCGATCTATGCCCCCCTGCATGTCGAAGGCGCACGGATGGTGCAGGAAGTCCACTCCCCGCGTGGTCTTTACAATGTGCTGGCAGATTTTACAGAGCGGGTCGATACCGATATCTCCAATGATGCCGGCATGCTCAATCTGCCCGGACCGCCCAGGACCCTCGGCGTCTATCGCGACGGCAACCGGATCGCCGCCCTGCCGCTGAGTGGTCCGGGGCAGCCCGGGCTTGATGCACGCTATGCTCCTGCTGCCCTGAATGCATTGCCCTACATACTGGAAAGCCCAGCTCTGAAAGCAGGCGGACAGGTGTTGCTGATCGGCAGTGGCGGAGGATTCAGGATCGCCGAGGCCAAAGCTCTCGGAGCCGCCCATGTCACGGCACTGGAACCGGACCCGATCCTGCGCAAGCTGATGCCCGGAGGTTTCGAACTGTCCGGCGCCAATCCCGTCGGCGTGGCACGCCGCCATCCGGCGACCTTTGCAATGATCGATGTCTCGTCGGATTTTCTCGACGAACAGGAAGCCAATGCCCATGTTTTTACCCGTGAATCGCTCGATACCCTGATCGGAGCGCTGGCACCGGGCGGGGTGCTGTCCCTGCCTGTTTCGATCCGTGAATTTCCTGCCTATGCCGTGCGATTGCTGGCCACAGCACGGGATGCGCTGCGTGCACGCGGGCTCGATCCCATGAGCCATGTGATCGTGTACCGCTCGGCATGGAACCTGCGCATCCTGGTCAGCAATCAACCGTTCTCCGAAGGCACGATTACCACTGCGCGCCACTTTGCCGATCAACGTTCTTTCGACGTCCCCTATTTCCCCGGCATTGATCTAAAGGCCGCCAAAGCCTCGATTTACAATGACCTGCCACCGGTTTCGTTCGAGGACGGGTCGGTGGCCAGTGGAAGCAGTCCGGCCGATGCCGTGGCAGACGAAGCCTTACCCGTCCTGTCAGAGCGGGATGATGCCGATCTGCGGACCGGATCACAACGTGCTTTCAACCTCTCGCCTATCACAGAGGATCGGCCCTTTTTTTATTCGGTGCTGCGCCTGTCGCATCTCGGAACCATTCTCCAGCGTCTGGAAATGCTGCCGCAACAGGAGATCGGTCCTCTGGTCAATCTCGCCGTACTGGCCCAGGCAGCCTTGCTGGCCATGATCGTGCTGGTACTGCCAATGATCCGTCCCCGCCGGATCGGCATGAGCGCCGGCAGCACAGCCCGCGCCATAGCCTATTTTGCCGCCTTGGGCCTTGGTTTTCTGTTCGTGGAGATCGTTCTGATCGACAAAGCCGCTTTCTGGCTGAATGATCGGGCCACCGCCTTTGCCGCCGTGCTCAGCATGATGCTGATTTTTTCCGGGATCGGCGCGATGCTGTCCGGGCGCTTCACCACTGCGGCTGCTCGCACCCTGCGCATTGCGGCCGGACTGACCATAGTATGGTGTGCCGCTATCCTGTATGGCCTGCCCATGCTGGTGCTGAACACGCTGGACTGGCCGACCATGCTGCGAGTGCTGCTGCTGGGTGTCGTGCTCGCGCCGGTTTCCATCCTGCTCGGTCTGTTCTTTCCGCTGGGCCTGCATGGCACGCCGCCGGGGCTGCTGCCATGGGCTTGGGGCGTGAACGGCGCTTTTTCGGTTGTTGCAACGCCCCTCGCGAATTTGTTGGCTTTGCAGAAAGGTTATTCCGTGCTGCTGATCGGAGCCGCTATCCTGTATGGGCTGGCTGCCCTTCTGTTCCACACGCCTTCCGCCACCCGGGCGGAATTCAGGCAAGGATATTGACCCGTATGTTTTCCCGCCGCTCCCTGATCGTTGCAGGAGCCGCCGCCGGTGCTGCTCTGCCCTTCTCCAGTAAAAGGCCGCGCCTGTTCGCGCAGGCCCATGCAGCCGATGCCGCCGCAGCCCAGCCATGGACACTCGAACGGTTTGAAAAGGCGATGGCCGAATCCGGCCGTCCCTGCAAGATCGATCAGAAAACGTTCGATGCCATTCAGGCCCGTAAACCTGCGGCCCTGCAACGGATTGAATCCTATCTGAAGGAAAGGCTCGGCCATGCCGATCCGGCGGTTATGGAAGCTTTCCGCCAGTTACCGCGCGAGTATTACCACTATCACTATGACACCCATACCCCGACACCAAGCGCGGCTTATGAGGCCGATCCGAAGCCCTGGGCGCTCGGCTACGGATCGGCGCTGTCCGACTATCTGGGGCAGGCCTATATGTCTCAGGTCTGCGAGGTGAAACCAGAGCATGTGACGCTCGAAATCGGCACAGGCAGCGGGTTCCAGAGCTCACTTCTCTCCCGTATTGTCAAACACAGCTATTCGATCGAAATTATCGAGCCGCTGGGTAAGGCGGTCGGGAAAATCTTCACGCCGCTGGGCTATGACAATATCTCCAGCCGGGTCGGTGATGGCTATTTCGGTTGGCCAGAGGTTGAGGGAGGATTCGATGTCATCATCGTCACCTGTGCCGCCCAATATGCTCCGCCGGATCTGCTGAAGCAGTTGAAGCCCAATGGCCGGATGATCATTCCCATCGGGCAGCCCTTCAAGCGCGGGCAGATTCTCTACATCTACACCAAGGATGCCGAGGGCAAAGTCCATTCCCGGCGCGATGTCGGTGTGTTCTTTATCCCGATGACCGGCGCGATGATGAAAACACCCCGCCCGGGCTCCGATAATACCCATATGGAGAAAGCCACTCCGACGGCACCTCCCGCAGCAATGCCAGCGAATGGTTCTCACGTCGAATAAAGAACGGCGGATATTTGCAGCCCCACGCACACTTTTGTGCCTTATGAGAAAGCGGCCCGCTTGATTTTTCAGGCGGGCCGCTTTCTCTTCGTTTTCTCTCTGGCCGGGCCGGCCAGAGAGAAAACGGTTTTTCATACGAGCGGAATTTTTATGGATTTTTCGAGCACGCGCGTCCTTTGTATCGGTGATGTCATGCTGGACAGATTCATGCATGGCAGCGTGGAACGCATCTCCCCGGAAGCGCCTGTGCCGGTTCTGCGTATCACCAGCACCCATTCCATGCTCGGCGGCGCAGGGAATGTGGCCCATAACATTGCAGATCTGGGCGGCACAGCCATTCTGGTCGGGCTGATCGGCCATGATGACACCGCCATCGCACTGAGAACCCATCTGGACCGTGTCCCCGGTATCGTCAATGCACTGGTGGAAAGCCCCCATCGGCCGACCATCTGCAAAACCCGCTTTCTGGCCGCGCAGCAACAGGTGGTTCGCACCGATGATGAAAGCCACCTGCCAACCCAACCCGCAGAAGAAACGCTGCTCCAGACCATGGTCGCCACGCATATCACAGAGTGTGGCGCAGTCATTTTATCGGATTATGGCAAGGGCGTACTGTCGCCTGCCGTGATCAAGCATGCGATCGGACTGGCTCGACAGGCCGGTATTCCGGTTTTCGTCGATCCCAAAAGACTGGATTTTTCGGTTTATGCCGGTGCAACCTGCATCACACCGAACGTCAAGGAGCTGTCCGCCGCCGCCCATCAGCGTGCCGATGACGAGGCGTCCGTTATTGCCGCCGCCCGGATTGTCATGCAGCAGGCCGGGTGCGCATCGATTCTCGCGACACGTTCCGAAAAGGGCATGATGCTGATAGAAGCCCCTTCTGATGGGCGGGATGATATCGCCATTCACACCGTGCCTGCCCGTGCGCGGGAAGTATTCGACGTCTCCGGGGCTGGCGACACCGTGATCGCCACCCTCGCCCTGGCTCATGCAAGCGGCCTCACCCTTGAAAGTGCCATGCGAATCTCCAATGCCGCCGCAGGCGTTGTGGTCAGCAAGGCGGGAACTGCCACGCTCAATGTGGATGAACTGCGTGCAGAACTGGATGAATCCGCCATCTCCAATGGCGGCACCGGCTCTGCCCGTAGCCTTGGTGAAGCGCGGTCTCTGGTCAAGAAATGGAAGCAGCTTGGTCTGACCGTCGGCTTTACCAATGGATGCTTTGATATCCTGCACGCGGGCCATGTCAGCCTGTTGAATGAAGCCCGCACGCGCTGTGACCGGCTTGTCGTCGCTGTCAATACGGATGCAAGCGTTTCGCGCCTCAAGGGACCAACCCGTCCCATTAATGGATTTGAAGATCGCTGTACTGTTTTGGCCGGGCTGAGGAGCGTGGATTGCGTCGTCGGATTTCAGGAAGACACGCCCCTCTCCCTGATCTCCGTTCTGCTTCCTGACCGGCTGTTCAAGGGTGCTGATTATCGCGAGGAAGAGGTGGTCGGCGGCGATGTCGTCCGTGCAGCGGGTGGGAAAGTGGAGTTGATTGATCTGGTACCGGGCCGTTCAACCACTGGAATCGTGAAGAAAATCTCGACCTCACTTTGAATCGCCCCCATTGGCGGGGGAACGCAGCGGGGCCATGATCGTTGAGCCTGATGAAAACCCGGCACCGTCCCGGCCGGATCATCAGGAAGGAATGGCCCATGAAACGCCCTGCCACCCTTGGTACCGCTCTCGTTCTGTGCCTTGGCCTCACTGCCCCCTTGTCAGTGCATGCCGAGGATACGGTCACTGAAAGCAATCACCAACAAATGCATCATAAACATCATAAAGCGCGCCCTGACGCGAAAACCGGCACGTCATCCAACACATCGGATGGTGCCATGGGTACCGGCACAACCAAAGATGACAAAGCTGGTCTTCAAACGAATGTGCCCGGTGCCGTGAAAGAAAAAACGCCCAACGCGCAATAAGACTGACCCAGACATGGAAAAGGGGAGAAGCGTTACCCCTTCTCCCCTTTTTTGTAGATCCGAAGTGCTGTCGATTAGAAGAACAGCATCGTGCCGGCGGTGAAGTTGTTGGAATGCAGGGCGGTATCGCCATGCGACTTCGCCTGCACATAGGCATATTCGCCAACCAGTGTCATCCAGTCGGTCAGGCTGTAATACACGCCACCGATTGCGGCTTCGTTGGTCCGGACCAGATCCGGGTTCACTTCACCCGGAGCCTGGTTCAGATTGCTCTGACCATAGCTGGCGACCAGACGGAGCTTCTTGGTCACACTGTAGGTGCCCTGCACATAGTAGCCTTCAGAGTCACGCTTGCGGCCATTGGCGGCAATCGCGTCGAAGAACAGACCGGTCGTGCCGAGGCCTGACCCACGGTAGTAGTAGCCGACCATACCGAACGGACCATAATTGGCCTTGATACCGCCATCAATTGCGGCAGACAGCACGCTGTCACGCGCATTGGCGCCGACAATGCCCTGCATCTTCTGCTGCGGCTGGACCAGGAAGCTGCTCCATAGACGGCCATTGAGCGCACCGAAGGCATAGTCATATGTGACCTTGCCCTGGAACATCAGCGTATCGCTGGATGTCTTGGTTACACCCGGTTCGCCGCTGAAAGCGTTGGTCACAGAGTAGGGGGACATCGCGCCCACAGTAACCTGCACACCACCGAAAGTCGGGGAGGCATAGCTGATCTGCGGCAGCCAGTCGGCATACACATAACCGATACCGATACGGCCGAGGGCGGTATTGCCGGGCATGGTGTTGCCGCCGGCGGCACCGACACCGAGCAGCGTCGCATCGCTCAAGATCGCATCGGAACCGAAGATGCCCAGATCACGACCAATCTTGACCGTGCCGAACTTCTTGTTGCCTGCCGTTACATAAACCTGGCGGAAATCGATGCCGGCTGTGCTGAGGCCGTAAGCGGAACCGCCACCATTGGCACCGAAGATCGTGCCGGTATTGGAGCTGTTGATGCCCGGGTAAATACCGAACACGGCGGACATATCGATACCGGCCTGAGTGGTGCTGGCCTTGAAGATCAGAGCTGCGGGCAGCAGGCCGTCACGGATAGCAGAGGAGTCGCCATTAGGGGCTGCAAGACCGCCACCGACCTTACCGCTGCCCGTTGCGCCGGCGCTGTAGGTATAATAGCCGTTCACGAAACCGGAGAAGTTGAGGTCGATGTCACCGGCGCGGATGGTGATACCCTTACCCGGCACATAAGGCTTACTGCGGATAATGTTCGCTGCCTGCAGGGAGGACTGGGCAGACTGGGCAGCGGCCTGAGCAGCAGCAGCGCTGGCAGCAGCACTGGCGGCAGCGGCCTGCGCATCAGAACCGGTATCAGTCTGGGCGGCGCGGGTTGTGCGCCCCCGTAGAGCGCGGGAGCCTGTGCCATGCTTGGCCATCAGGGCGCCATACTCGTTCTGGGTCAGGCTCCCCTTGGCACGCAGAATGTTCAGCAGATCGGTGTAATCATCCGCGAAGGCCGGGGTGGCTGCGAAACCAGCGCCAACGGCAATAACAGTGCTCACTTTGAGCCATGTCGAGAACTTTATCGACATTAAAGGACCCCCCAAATTTCGGTTTATTATTATTTCGTGATCCGACCATACCGCTTAGGCATCGTCAAGATTAACAGAAGGTCATTCTGCGGTAATCACATCCCTGTGGCATTTTTGCACAACACATTGTGCTGAAGTGATGTAAGACCGTGACCCAAACCTTGTTTTTTGCTGCACCGCACAAATAAATAACCCGGCCGATGACTTGTGTTGCACCTGCGCAACACAATCTTTTGACCCATGAGGCCATTAAGCATTGCAACGAATAAACCATGATGTATGGTGATATAAAATATTAACCATAAAATGGTGTAAAAATGAACGGAAAAGACGAACCCCTTCATCCGGCTACACTCGCCTTGCATGCGGGCTGGCGCCGTGATCCGGCAACCCGTGCGGTTGCCGTCCCGATCTATCAGACGACATCCTATCAATTCGATGATACCGCCCATGCCGCTGATCTGTTCGGGCTGAGGCAGCTCGGCAATATCTATACGCGCCTCGGCAATCCGACCAATGACGTGCTGGAACAGCGCATTGCCGCATTGGAAGGCGGCGCTGCGGCTCTCGCCGTTGCCTCCGGTCAGGCTGCCTCGGCTTACGCAATCCAGAACCTTGCGAGAGCAGGCGACAATATCGTCAGCTCGACCGATCTTTACGGAGGAACGTGGAATCTGTTTGCCCATACCCTGCGCGATCAGGGTATTGAGGTACGCTTTGTAGACCCCACCGAGCCGGCCGCTTTCGTACGAGCCAGCGACGACCGTACCCGCGCCTGGTATGCGGAAAGCCTGCCCAATCCAAAGCTGGACGTTTTTCCAATTGCAGAGGTGGCCGCACTGGGCCGCCCGCTTGGCATTCCCCTGATCATCGATAATACGGCGGCCCCGCTGCTGATCCGCCCGCTGGAGCATGGAGCAGCCATTGTCGTCTATTCCGCCACCAAATATCTCGGCGGTCACGGCACAAGTATTGGGGGGCTGATCGTCGATGGCGGCCAGTTCGACTGGGCCGCTTATCCAGAGCGCCAACCCGCACTTAACCAGCCTGATCCCAGTTATCACGGAGCGGTGTGGGTGGAGGCAACCAAGGCGCTTGGCCCGGTCGCCTACATCGTCAAAATCCGCACGACCCTGTTGCGCGATCTGGGGGCGGCGATCAGCCCCTTCAATGCGTTTCTGCTGCTACAGGGTGTGGAAACACTGCCTCTGCGGATCGACGCACACAGCCGCAATGCCTCCATTGTCGCAGACTGGCTGGCCAGCAGGAAGGAGGTGATTCGTGTTATCCACCCCAACCATCAGACGGGAGCCGCACGGGCACGGGCTGATAAATATCTGCATGGCGGCAAAGGTGGGCTGGTCGGATTCGAACTGGCAGGCGGTGCGGAAGCAGGGCGTCGCTTCATCGATCGGCTGAAGCTTTTCCTGCATGTCGCCAATATCGGCGATGCAAGGAGTCTGGCTATTCACCCGGCCACGACGACACATTCCCAACTGGATGAAACGGCTCTTGCTGCCACCGGCGTCTCCCCCGGCTATGTGCGCCTGTCGATCGGACTGGAGCATATCGACGATATTCTCCGTGATCTTGATCAGGCTCTGGAGAATGGCTGAGCAAGGCCCGCCACAGACAATCGCCCTTGCCAAAAACCGTGTCCCAAAGACCACAGCGTCGACGTGACACAGTGATTGCAAAAAAATGTGGAATGTCTCCGATTATAGTTGCGAAATGCCTCTACCGGACTGCTAGGCTGTGTTTCAGAAGTTCCATGATGCGGGACGATCCGGCGGTCCATCAGTTCAGGAGTTCGGCGGAGCAGCCCTGACGGGTGCGATCATTCTGCAAGCGCAGAAATCGCTTTTTTCCTCCCCTTCCCCTGCTGCAAGACAGGCCGCGCTCCCACATATGGGATGTTGAAGTACAGCCTGCGCCGTCCGGAACAGAGACATGCGCGATTGTTGCGGACGACGTATGGCGGTTCGGTATCGCCGTGTTCTGCATACCGTTCCCTCCCACAGGGATACGGCTATCAGGCAGGCTGATACCGGACGGACTGCACAGTCCCGCGCGGGAGCGCCAGATTGTCACCCGAAACGTCACGGAGCCGCCCTTCATGAGCTTGCTGGACGATCTGTTTTCCAAATCCAGGAACACTTACGAAACCCGTCGAGAAGTCGACATGTCGCTGAGCGAATATCTGTCGCTCTGCCGGGATCAACCGGATACCTACGCCACCGCCGCCGAACGCATGGTAAAGGCGATTGGCGAGCCGGAAGTGATCGATACGTCCCGGGATGCGCGGTTGGGACGCGTCTTCATGAACCGCACCATCAAGGTCTATCCCAGCTTTGCCGAATTCTACGGCATGGAGGAAACGATCGAGCGGATCGTCAACTTCTTCCGCTATGCCGCTCAGGGTCTGGAAGAACGGAAACAGATACTCTACCTGCTCGGTCCGGTAGGCGGCGGCAAATCATCGCTCGCCGAGAGACTGAAAGCCCTGATGGAGCAGGAGCCGATCTATGTGCTCAAGGCTGGAACGGCGATCAGTCCCGTTTTCGAAAGCCCCCTGGGTCTGTTTGATCCGGAGGCGATGGGACCGCTGCTGGAAGACAAGTTCGCTATCCCTCGCCGCCGTCTGACCGGGCTGCTCAGCCCGTGGGCGCTGAAGCGGCTGGACGAGTTTGACGGCAATATCGACCGGTTCCGGGTTGCCAAGCTCTACCCATCCCGCCTGCGCCAGATCGGTGTTGCGAAAACCGAGCCCGGGGATGAAAATAATCAGGATATTTCCAGCATGGTCGGCAAGGTCGACATTCGCATGCTGGAGCATTTCAGTCAGAACGATCCCGATGCCTACAGCTTCTCCGGCGGCCTGAACCGCGCCACGCAAGGGATGCTGGAATTCGTCGAGATGTTCAAGGCGCCGATCAAGATGCTCCATCCGCTGTTGACCGCCACACAGGAGGGCAATTACGTCGGCACGGAAAATATCGGCGCCATCCCGTTTCAGGGTGTGATCCTGGCCCATTCCAATGAAAGCGAATGGCAGAGCTTTCGTAACAACAAGAATAATGAAGCTTTTATCGACCGGATCTGCGTGATCAAGGTTCCCTACTGCCTGCGCGTCACAGAAGAGGAAAAAATTTACGACAAGCTTATCCGAAACAGTGATCTGGCCAGTTCCCCCTGTGCACCCGGCACGCTGGAAATGCTGGCACGCTGCGCGGTGCTGTCACGTCTGACGCCGCCCGCTTCCGGCAGCCTGTTTTCAAAACTACGTGTCTATGACGGAGAGAGTCTGAAAGAAACGGACCCCCATGCCAAATCGGTGCAGGAATATCGCGATGCTGCCGGGCTGGATGAGGGTATGGATGGGATTTCCACCCGCTTCGCCTTCAAGGTGCTGTCCGCTACTTTCAACCATGATACGCAGGAGGTCGCGGCCGATCCTGTGCATCTGATGTATGTGCTGGAACAGTCGATCCGGCGTGAGCAACTGGCCCAGGACACTGAAAAACGCTATCTGGAATTCATTAAGGCCGAACTGGCCCCACGCTATGCCGAATTCATCGGTCATGAGGTGCAGAAAGCCTATCTGGAAAGCTACAACGATTACGGTCAGAACCTGTTCGACCGGTATGTCGATTACGCCGATGCCTGGATCGAACATCAGGATTTCAAAGACCCTGATACCGGCCAGATGATGGATCGTGAACTGCTTAATCAGGAACTGACTAAAATCGAGAAACCTGCCGGGATCGCCAATCCCAAGGATTTCCGCAACGAAGTCGTCAAGTTTTCCCTGCGTGCCCGTGCCAATCATGGAGGCCGCAATCCGTCTTGGACCAGCTATGAAAAAATCCGGGAGGTCATTGAACGGCGGATGTTCAGTCAGGTGGAAGATCTTCTGCCCGTGATCTCTTTTGGCTCCAAAAAAGAAGCAGAGACAGAAAAGAAACATACAGAGTTCGTCCAGCGCATGATGAGCCGCGGCTATACAGAGCGGCAGGTCCGGCGCCTGGTGGAATGGTATATGCGCACGAAGCAGGCGGGCTGAGACGCCCGCCGATCGGAGGCAGGATTTGAATATTGTTGATCGCAGGCTGAACCCACGCGGTAAAAGCCTGGCCAACCGTCAGCGTTTTATCCGCAAGGCAAGGCGACAGATCATGGAGGCGGTCCGCGATGCCGCCGCCCGTCAGGGTATCCGGGAAACCGGTGTCGGCGAAGGGATCCGGATCAATACCGATGCCCTGCGCGAGCCGACCCTGCACCATGCATCCGGCACCGGAAACCGTACCCATGTGCTGCCCGGCAACAAGGAGTTCGTGGAAGGTGATCAGATCCGCCGGCAAGGCGGCGGAGGCCGTGGAAAAGGCCGGGAGGGGGCACCTGATGGGGAGGGAGAGGACGCCTTCACCTTTGCCCTGTCACAGGAGGAATTCCTCGATCTTTTTCTGGAAGATCTGGAACTGCCTGATCTGCTGCGCCGTCAGTTGCGTTCGGCAGAGGAAGCCACACCCCGCCGGGCGGGATATGCGAGCAGCGGATCGGCCACCAATGTCAATCTGGTCCGCACCATGCGCAACAGCCTCTCTCGCCGCATTGCGCTGGGCCGCCCCCGCCTTGAGGACACCGAGGCAGAGGAACGCGAACTGGAAAATCTGCTCGAAAACGGTACCGATCTGGAGCGCCAGGCAGAATTACGGCACAAGATAGAACAGGCGCGTTCCCGCGGACGACGTATCCCGTTCATCGATCCGATCGATATTCGCTACAACCGCTATCAGAGCGTGCCACGCCCGGCTGCCAGCGCCGTGATGTTCTGCCTGATGGATGTCTCAGGCTCCATGACCGAACATATGAAAGATCTGGCCAAGCGGTTCTACAAGCTGCTCTATCTTTTCCTTAGCCGCCGCTACAAACATGTCGATATCGTCTTCATCCGGCATACCCATGTCGCGAAGGAAGTAGATGAGGAGACTTTCTTCACCAGCACCGAATCAGGGGGCACCGTCGTTTCCACCGCCCTGGAAAAAATGCTGGCCATCATCAAGGACCGATACGCAAAGGAGGACTGGAATATTTATGCCGCGCAGGCATCGGATGGCGACAATTTGCCTTCCGACAACGCCCATGCCTGCGCCCTTTTAACGCGAGAGATTCTGCCGCAATGCCAGTATTTCGCCTATCTTGAGGTGGGTGCCGAAAACATAGCCGGGGGGGACACTGAGTTATGGCGCGCCTACAAAACCGTGGCTGAATCAGGACAGCGGCTGGCCATGCGCCACGTCAGCCATCGCGGGCAGATTTATCCGGTGTTCAGGCAACTTTTTACCCGTGACAAAGCCACACGCGACAGCATCGGCGAGGTGGAGGCATGAACGCTCCCGAACCCGGCATCGCCTCCGGCCGTGACTGGAGCTTTGATCAGCTTCAGCGCAGCTATGACAAGATCGAAAAGATTGCTCTGCATGAAATGGGTCTGAACGTCTATCCGAACCAGATCGAGGTGATTACCTCTGAACAGATGCTTGATGCCTACAGCTCCATCGGCCTGCCGCTGATGTATCGGCACTGGTCTTTTGGCAAGCGTTTTGCACGGGACGAAACATTATACCGCAACGGCCAGCAGGGGCTGGCCTATGAAATCGTCATTAATTCCGATCCCTGCATTGTTTATATCATGGAGGAAAACTCCATGGCGATGCAGGCGCTGGTCATGGCGCATGCCGCGTTCGGGCACAACCATTTCTTCAAAAACAATGCGCTGTTCCGGCAATGGACCGATGCGGGCGGCATTCTCGATTATATGGATTTTGCAAAAAGCTATATCAGCCGCTGCGAAGAACGCTATGGCGAGGAAGAGGTCGAACGGCTGCTGGATGCCGCCCATGCCCTTATGACGCAGGGCGTCAGCCGCTATCCACGACGCAATCTTCCGACCCTGCAGGATGAGGCCAGGAGGGAAGCGGAACGCCGTGCCGAGGCAGAGCGTACCTTCAACGATCTCTGGCGCACTCTGCCCAGTCGCTCCGGCGCAGCGTCAGGATTGAGCGAGCGGGCGGCAAGACAATCTCTTCTGGGACTACCAGAGGAAAACATCCTTTATTTTCTTGAGAAGAAAGCACCGCTGCTGAAAGACTGGCAGCGGGAGATACTGCGGATCGTGCGTCATGTCGCGCAGTATTTTTATCCGCAGAAACAAACGCGCCTGATGAATGAGGGCTGTGCTACCTGGACCCATTACAGCATCATGAACCGGCTGCATGAACAGGGCTTTTTGCAGGAAGGCGCGTTTCTGGAATTTCTGCATTCCCACACCAGCGTCGTATTTCAACCTGATTTCGATGATCGCCGCTATTCCGGCATCAATCCTTATGCGCTCGGCTTTGCCATGATGGAGGATATTGTCCGTATATGCGAAAATCCCGATGAAGAAGATCGTGCATGGTTCCCGGATATTGCCGGAAACAAGGCAGGTCTGGAAACCCTGAAAGAGGCATGGGAAAATTATCGGGATGAAAGTTTTATCAGACAATTCCTCAGTCCGCGCCTGATCCGTAAGCTCAAGCTGTTTGCACTGCATGACGATAGCCGATCCGACCTGCTGGTCCGATCCATCCATAACGAACGTGGATATCGCAGCATTCGCAGCACCCTGGCTGATCAGTTCGATACGGTGCGGATGGAGCCGGAACTGGAAGTCGTGGATGTCGATCTCGTCGGTGACCGCCGTCTGATCCTGCAACATCGCGTGCATAACGGCATCCTGCTGGAGAGTGGGGATGCGACCCTCGTGCTTCAGAGGCTGGCGCATTTGTGGGGTTACGAAGTCAGGCTGGAGGAGATAGATGCCGTCACCAATGCCGTGCTGCAGGCCCACGAGGCTGGAAGCCGCTGACATGTTCAGCCGACGGTGATATTGCCCTGTCCCTGCTTTAGCCGGGATAATGCGCACTTTGCAGACCGACAGGACAACGCGTGAACAGCGGCCATTTTGCGGATACCACCAACAGACGCAACTTCCTGCTGCTGATCCAGCTGCGTTGGCTGGCCATTATCGGACAAATTGTGACGATTGTCTTTGTGCATCGCCTGCTCGGTATTACTTTACCGGCACGGGCGATGAGCGTAGTGCTGATCTGCCTGCTGCTGCTCAATATCACCGATCTGATACGCTACCGGTCTCAGAAAATCTTTACCAGCACAGAGATTTTCTTTGCTCTTCTGCTGGATGTCTCGGCCCTGACCGTACAGCTTTATCTCAGTGGCGGCACCGATAATCCGTTTATCTCGCTGTACCTGCTTCAGGTCATTCTCGGCACCGTCTTGCTGGATGCATGGTTCGCCTGGGCGTTAGTGGCCGTGACCAGCCTCTGCTTCATCTTTCTGACAATGCGGGCCATTCCGTTTCATCTGTCCGGCTCCGGAGATGTCCTGCCCTTTCACCTACGCAGTCAAGGGATGTATATTGGCTTCGTTCTGGCAGCCTGCCTGCAGGTTTTCTTCGTTTCCCGCATTCAACGAAACCTGAAGCAGCGTGACGCCTATCTGGCGGAATTACGACAGCAGAATGCCGAAGAAGCCCATATCGTCCGCATGGGCCTTCTCGCCTCCGGCGCGGCGCATGAGCTGGGCACGCCGCTTTCCACCCTCTCCGTCATTCTGAATGACTGGCAGCATATGCCCCGCCTGCATGACGATGCAGAACTTGCCGACGACATTATCGAGATGCAGGCTCAGGTAAACCGCTGCAAATCCATCGTGTCCGATATTCTGGTCTCCTCCGGCGATGCGCGCGGCGAGGGCACGCTACGCACTACAGCCTCAGCCTTTCTGACAGACACGATCGAGGAATGGCGTGAAGCATGTTCCCCTTCCCGGCTGGATGTGCGTATCAGCATCAACCCTGATCCCGCCATTGTCTCTGACATCGCGCTGAAACAGGTGTTGTTCAACCTGCTCGATAACGCCCTGGAAGCGTCGCCGGGCTGGATCGGCGTCACCGCCAGAAAACAGGATAACACCCTTAGCATTGTCGTGCAGGATGAGGGGCCGGGCTTTACCGACACGATCCTTGCTGATTTCGGCAAGCCTTATCACAGCACAAAGGGAAAGCAGGGCAGTGGTGTCGGGCTGTTTCTGGTGGTCAATGTCATCCGCAAGCTGGGTGGCACCGTGCATGCCACCAATCGGAAAGGCGGAGGAGCCTCCATCACCGTGCAGCTTCCCCTGGCGGCCATGGTGATAGAGAATGAGGCCGACGGAGAGTACAGACCATGAACACTGAACCGACCGATCCTGACCCCACCCTGCTGATTATTGAGGACGATGCAACCTTTGCCAAAACGCTTCGGCGTTCTTTCGAACGGCGGGGCTACCGCGTCTTCCATTCAGAAACTCAGGACGGAATCGACCTGGCGCTGGAGGGGAACACGCCTTCTTACGCGGTGGTCGATCTGAAGCTGGGCAGTGGCTCCGGTCTTGAATGCGTCCGGATCCTGCATGAACGCGTCCCCGAGATGCGTATCGTCGTGCTGACCGGCTTCGCCAGCATCGCCACCGCCGTCGAGGCCATCAAGCTGGGTGCCTGCCACTACCTGCCCAAGCCAGCCAATACGGATGACATCATCACCGCCTTCGAACGGGAAGAAGGCGGTGATTCCTCCGTTCCGGTCAGTGCCCGTCCCACCTCCATCAAGACACTGGAATGGGAGCGTATTCACGAAATGCTGGCAGAGACGGACTTCAATATTTCCGAAACCGCCCGCCGGCTGGGCATGCATCGCCGCACACTGGCGCGGAAGCTGGAAAAGCGGCGCGTCACCTGATCAGACAGCTCAGCGTAAGTCCAACCGCCTTTCCTCCATCGCATCCAACAAGGCACCTGCGGTCAGCGAAGGCAGGCGGGACAGCAGCCCACGCCGGAGGCGGGGACGGAACAGCTTCGGCTGTGCCCCCTTCCCGCCCCCCAGTTGCTCCACCAGAGCTGTCAAATCGGTCAAGCCATCAATCAGACCAAGCGTCATTGCCTGACGACCCAGCATGTAACCGCCATCGAAAATGGCGCTCTCATCACTGGTCAGACGGGTGCCCCGACGCTGCCTGACCCAATCCTTGAACGAGGCATGGATATCCTCCATCAAACCGGCGATGAAGGCCACATCCTCAGGCTTTTCCGGCAGAAATGGATCACCCCGGCGCTTGTTCTGCCCCGCCGTATACAGGCGGCGATCGATACCCAGCCGCTCGATCAGCCGGTTCAGCCCAAAGCCGCCGCCCACCACGCCGATCGAGCCGACAATGCTCATTGGGCCGGCCATGATCTCATCCGCCGCACAGGCCAGCCAGTAGCCGCCTGAGGCTCCGACCTCCTGAATGACGGCATAGACCCGGAAGGATTTCTCCTCCGCCTCACGTCGGATCAGGGAAGCAATCTGATCGGACTGTACCGGTGAGCCACCGGGACTGTCGATAGAGAGGATCAGCGCACCACGCTTCTCAGCCAGTGCTGCCGCCTTGCGGATAGCGGGTTCGACCGTCTCGAAAGACAGTGGTCCGCGCCGGGACAGAATACCTTTCAGCTCCAGCACCGGAATGGATCTACCACGCAAAGATTGCAGGCATTTTCTCAAGATTTTCAAACACATTGTCATACACCGGTTTCTTCAGGCGTGTGGTGGAACATGTCGATCAGCAAGGCCACCATCCCGGTCCATCCCGTCTGATGCGAGGCCCCCAACCCGCGTCCGCTATCGCCATGGAAATATTCATGGAACAGCATCCTCCCTTTCATCCCGGGATCATCATGCAACAGGGTGCTGTCCCCCAAAGCCGGAATTCGACCGTTTTCCCCCGGAAGGAACAACGTCATCAGGCGATGCGATAACTCATCAGCCAGCTCTTTCAAAGATGCTGTGCTATCACTGCCAGGGGGATACTGCACCCGGAAATCATCGCTATAGTAACGGTGGAATTCACGCAGCGCCTCGATCAGCAGCACATTGACCGGCATCCAGACCGGACCGCGCCAGTTGGAATTACCTCCGAACAGGCCGGTATCGCTTTCTCCCGGTGTATAGTGCAACGAAACGCTATGATCATGGTAGGAGAAAACATACGGATGATCACGGTGATAACGTGACAGACCACGTATCCCGTGCGGAGACAGGAACTCCTCCTCATCCAGCATCCGCGCCAGCAGCTTCTTGATCCGGTGCCCGCGTAACAACGACAGCAGGGCCGAGCGTCCACCACCCGGCTCCTCCCAACGTGACACCAGCTTTGCGAGATCAGGTCGGTTTTGCAGAAGCCAGTGTGTTCTGGCACGAAAATCCGGTAGATGCTCGACGGTTCCTGATTCCCATGTCGCCACCGCCAGCAGCGGAATCAGCCCGACCAGGGAGCGGATGCGCAGCGGCATCCGCTGCCCGTCGGGCAGCACCAGAACGTCGTAGAAAAACTGGTCCTGCTCATCCCACAAACCATTTTCCTGTGAGGCAGCCCGGGCGATCAACAAGAAATGTTCGAAATATTTCCCCGCCAGATCTTCATAAACCGGATCTTCAACCGCCAGCTCCATGGCGATCCGCATCAGGTTCAGCGCATAGGAGGCCATCCACGCCGTCCCGTCGGACTGGCTCATATGTCCGCCGGTCGGCAACGGTTTGGAGCGGTCGAAAATACCGATATTGTCCAGCCCCAGAAAGCCACCCTGAAAGATATTGCGTCCGTCCGCATCCTTGTGATTGACCCACCAGGTGAAATTCATCGTCAGGCGCAGAAACATACGCTCCAGAAACTGGCGGTCTCCGCACCCGCAACGTTCCTGCTCCATCCGGTACACCCGCCATGTGGCCCAGGCATGCAAAGGCGGATTGGCATCGCTGAACTCCCACTCATACGCCGGCATCATGGCATTGGGATGGCTGAACCAGTCCTGTACCAGCAGCAGAAGCTGCTTCTTGGCAAAATCGGGATCGATCAGCGCGAAGGTCACGCAATGACAAGCCAGATCCCATGATGCAAACCACGGATATTCCCATTTATCCGGCATGGAGATCACATCGCAAGCATTGAAATGCTGCCAGTCCGCATTCCTTTCCAGCATCCTGGAGGGAGGTGGCTTGATCTGTCCCGGGTCGCCATTCAGCCAGGCATGGACATCATAATAATAAAGCTGCTTGGTCCACAGCATTCCGGCGAATGCCTGACGTTGGATGCGTTTCAGGCTTGGATCAGAAATATTCTTTTGTACAGCTGCATAAAATTTATCACACTCATCCTGACGGCGTGACATGACCGCATCATGATCGGCAAAAGGATCAACCACCTGCGTATGAACTGAAAAACGCAGACGGATCGAGCATTGCTCACCGGGAGCCAGACGGCGCTTCACCCAGGCGGCACAGCGCGTGCCGGTTTGTGCGGGATTAACGGCTGACGCATTCCCGGCGACCACGGCTTGATTAATGGCATTCTTGCAGTAGGGACGGGTGGGTTGTCCGAATAAAGCAGGGTCTGTCTCATTCTCACAGAACAACAGCGCTGCATCTTCGGCATCCACATCCCAGCGCATGGTCGGCATGTAAGGATGTTCGGCGGAAACGCTGCGGGGGCCGATGACCGTCAGGAATGGCTTCTCCGCATCCGGTTTCCAGCTCCATATGTTGCGTGCCCACAGCATTGGCAGGAGATGGATATCCTCTGCTTCCGGGCCACGATTGAGCACAGTGATCCGGCAAAGAATATCGTCCGCATCTCCTTTGGCATACACAACGTCAATGTCAAAGTAGCGGCTCTCTGCAAAGATGCCGGTATCTTCAATCTCATACTCGGTATCATTCAGGCCGCGTGCCGCGTTGACCCGACGCAACGCCTCATATGGGAAAGCCGCATGTGGGTATTTGTATTCCATCCGCATGAAGGCATGGCTTGGCAGGCCGTCGGTGTGGAAATAGATTTCCTTTACATCCTCGCCGTGATTGCCCTCAGCATTATTCAGGCCAAACAGGCGTTCTTTCAAAAACGGATCACGCCCGTTCCACAATCCAAGCCCGAGGCACCAGTACAACCGATCATCGCCAAACCCTGCCAGCCCATCCTCGCCCCAGCGATAGGCCCGCGCACCGGCATGGTCGAACGGGAAATAATCCCAGGCATCTCCATGCGCGCTGTAATCCTCCCGCACCGTGCCCCATTGCCTGTCACTGAGATAAGGCCCCCAACGCCGCCAAGGCTGTGGTGCGGACAGCCTTCGCCCTTCAGCAGTCTGGTCAGTAGCCTGCATGAAATGCTCCTGTGCGGGTCAGAAATGATCCGGGGGTTCAGCCTGCGTAACGGGCGATCGCCAGATCGGCATGGTCGATGTTGGGGCGTTTGCCACTGATCATATCCGCCAGCAACCGGCCGGAGCCGCAGGACATGGTCCAGCCCAACGTGCCATGGCCCGTGTTGAGATGCAGGTTACGATAGCGCGTCGGACCGATAATGGGGGTGCCATCCGGTGTCATTGGCCGCAGTCCGGACCAGAATGTCGCCGCTGGCAAATCGCCGGAATCCGGGAACAGCTCCTTAACGGATCCCTCCAGCGTCATACGCCTTTCCTGACGCAAACGTGTATCGTACCCGGCCAGCTCCGCCGTGCCACCGACGCGGATACGATTGCCGAGACGGGTAATCGCGATCTTGTAGGTCTCGTCCATCACCGTTGAGATCGGGGCATGGGTTTCATCCGTGATGGGAATGGTCATTGAATAGCCCTTCACCGGGTAAATCGGCGCGGCTATGCCGATCTGCTTCAGCAGCAGCGGTGAATAACTGCCCAGCGCACAAACATAGGCATCCGCCGTCAGATCTCCCCGTGAAGAACGGATAGCCGTGATCTTGTCGCCCTGCGTGCTGAATCCATGGATCTGCGTTCCGAACAGGAAGGAAACGCCGCGTTCCATGCAGATACGGGCCAGTTCCCGCGTGAACAGATGAGCATCACCGGTTTCATCCCCGGGTAGACGCAAGCCGCCGACCAGAGGAACCTGTGCCCATTGCAGCCCCGGTTCCGCGGCGATGCATCCGGCACGATCGAGAACTTCATAAGCAACGCCGTAGGATTTCAGAACCGCAATATCATCCGCAGTATGATCCATCTGCTTCTGGGTGCGGAAAAGCTGTAACGTACCGCGTTCACGGTTATCATAGGCAATACCGGTTTCGTCACGCAGATCGCGCAACTGGTCACGGCTGTATTCGGCCAACCTGACCATGCGGGCCTTGTTGCGGGCATAGGCATTCGCGGTGCAATTTCCCAGCATCTGCGTCATCCAACGCCACTGTGCCCAATCCAGTTTGGGGCGAAGCACGAACGGGCTGCGAGGCTGCGTCATCCAGCGCAGCACTTTCAGGGGAATACCGGGGGCGGCCCAAGGCGATGAATAGCCGGGGGATACCTGCCCCGCATTGGCAAAGCTGGTTTCCATGCCCGGACCGTCCCGGCGGTCAGCCACCACCACCTCATGCCCTTCCCGGGATAGATAATAGGCTGTGGCAACGCCGACGACTCCGCTGCCAAGAATCAGAACTCTCACGATGCCTGCATCCTCGGTTCATGCGCCCAGGGTTCTATTTATATCCCGTCGCCGATCCTCGCCAGAGATGAGAAGAGAGAGAACCGTTATTCCTGCGGAGCTGGCAGCGGTCTGGTCCCGATCTCACACAAGGAAGGCAGAGCCAGCCCGGTCCATTGCCCGACAATCCAGCCATGCGGCGCGGTTTGACGGATCAGTGCATCCTCTGGCGGCGGCGTGTCCAGCCGGGTCAGATAATACTGCATCCCCTTGTCATAGCTGAAATGGCTGACACTGAGCCACGCCAGATCTCCGATCGCAAAGCCCAGCGCCTGCGCCGCTTCAGCATTTTTCGCCAGCAAAGGCGCAATATCGAACCATTCGGCCAGATGCGCATCAGGCCCATATTCGGTGGGACAGGCGGCCTCAGCCTGAAGATCCGGGTAGCAACGGCTGGTCAGACGATAGACCGGCCTGGGTGCCTCCGGATCGGTCAGCGTTCCGGGAGGCTGCACCAGGGCACGGGTGAATTCCCGTCTCTGTCCGCCATCGAGCGCACGGGCAACGCATGTGGCGGCGGGCTGGGCGTGAACAGGCGGATGTGACAAAGCCTTATGAGCGAGTACTGGCTGAATAATGATGCCACCCACTGCCATCAGTGCCCCCAGCGCGATCAGGGCCTTCCGTCGAAGCATCATCCTGCTGAGCCGCATCTCTCTGTCCATACTTCTTCATAAGAAGGTGAGTCAGAGCTTTCATGGCCGTCCCGTCCAGCACCCGCAGCAAGAAAAAAGTCCCCTACAATGCAGCGAAAAATGCCGATACCCCTCGAAAAGGGCTCAGAATCGCCTGCAAGACGTGGTTGATCGAACAGACCGATGATGATCCCGAGAATAATTCATTGGACCTTTCATGAGAGCAGCTTATGTAGAGAACACGCCTGAATGATCAGGCGGATGACTTTATCAATCCATGGAGAACGTCATGGCCTGGAATACCCCGAAGGTTGTCGAAGTTGCCCTGGGCGCCGAGATCAACGCTTACGCTTGCGCCGAAACGAAGTAATTCGTTTATCAGCCATCATCAGATAGCATCTTTAAAGGCTTATCTGGATTATGATGGCACTGATAAGCGGGCAGATAAATTCTGCGACGACCCCAAGACGACTGGCCGCGGTGTTCCGCGGCCTTTTCTTTTTTCATACGGTCTTTCAAGCCTTCAATTCATCTACCACGGCACATACCGCGCCGGTCAGGTGGGCCAGATCATCTTTCCCGATGATGAGAGCCGGGGTGAGATAAATAATATTACGGAACGGGCGGATCCAAACGCCTCTCTCCAGCAACCGCGCCTTGATATCAGCCAAAGACGGCATTGGATCGAGTTCAACGACGCCGATCGCACCCATCACCCGCACATCGCGCACCAGCCTGCTGCCACGACATGGGGATAGCCCGGCTTCCAGCTGGGCCGATATGGCTGCCACCTGTGTCAGCCTGTCCTCCTGCACGAAGAGATCAAGCGAGGCGAGAGCGGCGGCACACCCCAGCGCGTGACCCATATAGGTCGGGCCATGCATCAGTGCATGGTCCGGTCGATCACTCCAGAAAGCGGCCGTCACCTTTCCATTCGCCAACGTGGCCGCCAGAGGAGAAACGCCGCCCGTCAATGCCTTCGACAGCACGACAATATCGGCGGCAATGCCCGCCTGTTCGCAGGCAAACATGCTTCCCGTGCGCCCGAACCCGGTAAACACCTCGTCCAGAATCAGGAAAATCCCTGCCTGATCTGCTGCCGCCCGCAGACGCCGCAGCACATCCGGTGCATGAAACCGCATTCCTCCCGCACCCTGCACCAGCGGTTCCACCAGAATGGCGGCCAGTTCATCCTCATACCGTTCCAGAATGTCGGTAAGTCTTGCCTGCGATGAGTCGTCACAAGGCAGATCGGCAATCACATGCTGCGGCAGCACGCCCTGAAACAGGCTGTGCATGCCTTCTTCCGGATCGCACACCGCCATGGTGGCAAAGGTATCGCCATGATACCCGCCGCGAAAAGCAAGGATTTTACTACGCCGCCGCTCCCCGCGATTCAGCCAGTGCTGGATCGCCATTTTCATCGCGACCTCAACCGCGACACTGCCGCTATCGGAGAAGAACACCCGCTCCATCGCCCCCGGCACAATGGCACAGAGACGGCTGGCCAGCTTCTCGGCAGGGTCATGCACCAGACCGCCAAGCATCACATGCGGCATCCGGGCAAGCTGCTCCCGCATCGCCTCCATGATCGCAGGGTGGTTATAGCCGTGGCAGGCGGTCCACCAGCTGGCGATTCCGTCCACCAGTTCGCGCCCGTCCTCCAGCACGATGCGCGTACCATAAGTCCGCACCGCCCGCAGCGGCGGAGCAGCCGTCTGCATCTGCGTATACGGCAGCCAGAGACGGGAGGCGTCTGCCTGATCCGATGGCGACATCACGCCTGACGCTCACCGGTCAGACCAGCCGCATACCCAGGCGGGACAACAGCGCCCGATCGCGCTCCGCCGCAGGATTGCCGGTCGTCAGCAGCTTCTCGCCATAGAAAATCGAGTTGGCTCCGGCGAGAAAACACAGTGCCTGCGCCTCATCAGTCATAGCCTCGCGTCCAGCCGACAGACGGACCCGTGCATGAGGCATGGTGATGCGGGCGACCGCGATCATCCGTACAAAATCGATCGTATCGACCGGCTCCTGCCCTTTCAGCGGGGTGCCTTCAACCTGCACCAGCGCATTGATCGGCACACTCTCCGGGTGACGTGGCAGGTTGGCGAGCGCCACGATCAGGCCGGCACGGTCATCCAGCCTCTCGCCCAGCCCCAGAATACCGCCACAGCAGACATTGATCCCTGCATCCCGCACATGAGCCAGCGTTTCCAGCCGATCCTCGTACGTGCGGGTTGAAATGACCGCGCCATAATACTCGGGAGACGTATCGAGGTTGTGGTTATAATAATCCAGTCCGGCCTGTTTCAGCCGCAGGGCCTGCTGATCCGTCAGCATGCCGAGCGTGACACAGCTTTCCATGCCCAGCGCCTTCACGCCCTCGATCATCTCACAGACCGTGTCCATGTCGCGCTCCTTGGGGGAACGCCAGGCGGCCCCCATGCAGAAACGGCTGGCTCCGGCGGCCTTCGCCGCACGGGCTTCCTCCAGCACGGCGTCGACCCGCATCAGACGACTGGCCTCGACCCCGGTATCGTACTGGGCTGCCTGCGGGCAGTAGGCACAATCCTCCGGACAGCCGCCGGTCTTGATCGAGAGCAGGGTCGATATCTGCACCTCACGCGGATCAAAACAGGCACGGTGGATCGCAGCGGCACGGAACAGCAGTTCAGGGAATGGCAGATCGAGCAGGGACCGTACTTCTTCCCTGCTCCAATCGTGACGGATGACCACGGCTTCAGCCCCCGCCTCCCGCGTCGTGGACAGGGCGGAGTCAGCCAGACTCTGGCAGGGGAGATTCGTATCGGGCATCACTTCCATTCCGGAACAGGCGGTTATAACCGTTCATCAGCCGAAGCAGACTAAAGCAGTTCCGAAGCGGATGAAATGTTTCTGTCACGCATTCCTCCGCCCGCCTGCCCCTTAGCCTTCCCCTCTGTGGGGGAAAGGGAGTCGACGCACCATGCAGGGTAATCCGATGCAGACTCTGGACGATTTCGCCGCACGCAGGCTCTCCGCGCTGGAAAAACGACAGTTGAGCCGCGTGCTGCATGAAACCGGCCGAGACAGCAGCCCGTGGGTCATGCGGGGGGGACGACGGATGCTGAGCCTGTCCTGCAACGATTATCTCAACCTCTCTACTCATCCCGCCACCATTCGTGCCGCCATCGACGCCACCGCTCAGTTCGGGGTCGGTGCGGGCGGATCGCGACTGGTGACCGGCAATCACCCGCTCTACACTGCGTTGGAAGCCAGATTAGCGACCTTGAAAGGCACGGAGGCCGCCATCGTGTTCGGGTCCGGCTTTCTGGCGAATATCGGCATTATTCCAGCCCTGATTGCCCCCAACGACCTTATTCTGGTGGACGAGCTTGCTCATGCCTGCATCCATGCCGGCGCTGCTCTGGCGCATGCCAGGACGATACGGTTTCCGCATAACGACATGCAGGCGCTGGCCGGGCTGTTGGAGCAGGAACGCCCGCAGCATGATCACGTGCTGATCGTCACGGACGGCGTATTCTCCATGGATGGCGATCTCGCCCCAATGTCAGCGCTGGTTGAACTCTCGGCACGATACAATGCATGGCTGATGACCGATGACGCCCATGGAATCGGTGTATTGAACGAGGGGCACGGCTCCGCATACGGTCATGACGTTCCGTTGCAGATGGGCACGCTCTCCAAGGGAGTGGGGGCCTATGGCGGCTATCTCTGTGCATCCGCGCCGGTGGTGGCGCTGATCCGCAATCGGGCGCGCAGCTTTATCTATACCACAGGCCTTCCCCCCGGCACGCTGGCAGCGGCGATCACAGCGCTGGAGCTGATCGCCGCCGATCCCGCCCTGACCATGCAGCCGCTGACGAAAGCGAGGCTGTTCACCCGTCTGGCGGGTCTGCCAGACGCACAAAGCCCCATCGTGCCGATCCTGCTCGGCTCTGCTGAGGCAGCCCTGTCTGCCTCGGCGATGCTGGCGGAGCATGGTTATCTGGCTGCCGCAATCCGCCCCCCCACTGTCCCGGCTGGAACAGCCCGCCTGCGGCTGACTTTCACCGCCCTGACCCCTGACAGCGACATTATGCGTCTGGCAGAACTGATCAGGCCCTTACTGTCTGACACAGCAGGATGACCATCGGGAAATATGGACTTGACCGCATATATATGAATATGTATTCATATATTTAAGAAAGCGTATAGAGGTTCACCATGACCGAAGCCATCATCACGCCGGCCTCTCATTCCCATACCCATCATGATCACGGTCATGCAGGCCATGATCATGGCGCGCTGGGCCATTCCCATGGCGCGGGGGTCAAGAACGAACGAAGACTGGCCCTCGCTTTCGTGATTCTCACGGTTTTTCTCGGTGCTGAAATCGTAGGCGGCCTGCTGTCCGGATCGCTGGCCCTGCTGGCCGATGCAGGCCATATGGTGTCTGACGTACTGTCCCTGCTGATGGGATGGGCAGCCTTACGCATTGGCAGGCGTCCGTCCAGCACACGCCACAGCTACGGCTTCCGCCGGTTGGAAGTTCTGGCAGCCTTCGTCAATGGCTCCTCCCTCCTGATTGTCTCCATATGGATTGTGGTCGAGGCAGTGCGCCGCCTGCTGAATCCCCAACCGATTGGCGGCGGTCTGATGCTGGCCGTTGCCGCGGTCGGACTGGTGGCCAACGCCATCTCCCTGCTCATCCTGAATGGAGGACGGGAATCCAGCCTTAATATGCGCGGCGTGTGGCTGCATGTGCTGAGCGATCTGTTCGGCTTCGCCGCTGCCATCCTGGCAGCGCTGATTATCATGACAACCGGCTGGGTGATCGCCGATCCACTGCTGTCACTGATCTTTGCCGCCATGATCCTGCGCGGTGCCGTGGGTGTGGTCAAAGGATCGGCCCATGTACTACTCCAGGGCACTCCGGCTGATATTGATCTGGATGCCATTGCCCACGATCTTGTTCACACCATCCCCGGTGTGCAGCGCATTCATCACCTGCACGCATGGTCCCTGACCGGGAATGACCGGCTGATCACCCTGCATGCCGTGACCGGAGCCGGAGAGGAGACGAGCGAAGACCGGGATCGTATTCTCGATGCTATCCAGCACCGGTTGAGCGACCGGTTCGGCATCTCGCATGCGACAGTGCAGATGGAAACCGGTTTACGTTCCGACGACCATCCATGCGGTCTCTCTCCTCTCCCGGGCCAGATCGACCATGCGGACCATGATCACAACCATGACTGATCCCGCCAGGCAGCCGGTTTTCATCACGGCTACCGGCACGGATATTGGCAAAAGCTATGTCACGGCCGGGTTGGTCAGAGCTTTCATCCGGGCCGGACAGCAGGTGCAGGCGTTAAAGCCGGTACTCAGCGGCACGGCCCATCCCCCCACCGATGCCGATCTGCTGATGAAAGCGCTACAGGAAGGGCCGGATGCGGATGACCTCGACCTTGATGAGATTGCGCCGTGGCGATTTTCAGCCCCTCTCTCCCCGGATATGGCGGCAGAGCAGGAGGGGCGGAGCATCCCCTTTGATGCCCTGATCCGTCACTGCGCGAAACCACGTACCGGGCAGGTATTGATTGAAGGTGTTGGTGGCGTGATGGTGCCGCTGGACCATTCTCACACTGTGCTGGACTGGATCGCAGCATTACAGCCGCGCATTCTGCTGGTTGCCGGAACCTATCTCGGCACAATCAGCCATACGCTGACCGCTCTCTCCGCCCTTCAGGCGCGAGGGCTGAATGCCGACTGGCTGGTATTGAACGAAAGTCCGTCCCAGCCCGTTCCTGCCGAGGAAACCGCCTCCACCCTGACACGATTTGGTGCGCCTCCACCGTTCATTCTGCCCCGACAGGCCGAAGAGGCGACATTCGATCAGCTTTTCAGGATCATCACGGCTGAACGCAGACCCTGATCAGACTTAGTTTTCCAGCTGGTGCAGTGCCTGCGTGGTCCAATCAAGCTGGCGATCGAGATACGCGTAGTATCGATCATAAAAAATCCTGAAATCGGCCCGCCCGGTCGGAGTCAAGGTCAGACGCTGCAACCACCACTCTGCCGGGTAGCGGGATGCAATCAACTGTTCATATCGATCATGCCACCAGCGAATATTATCGTGCAGATCGTAAAAACGGGGCTCGGACTGGATATCCTGCAAACGGTGGCGGTACCGCCCGATAATGGCATCATCATAAAACAGCAACATCAATTCATCGACATCGTAGACCTGATTCCGCGCCTGCGGAGGCTCGAACACCGATAGCACCCCCGGACCGGGAGGCAGGCGATTTTCGCTCAGAAGCATGGTCCGGATATCATCATCACGATACAGGGCAGCCACGTCATCAAGCGGCAGAGACTGTGACCGCATCATGACATTCACATACTCATTCTTCGGAACCGGAAAGTCGAAGATCGCCAGCAGCAAAGGCTTGTCAATCGGCCATTCCGGCCAATACTCGGCTGCGCTGAGCGCATTATGGGCCAGATGACCGCAATTATCCGTAAAGACGCTCCACCGGAACACGTCCTTGCCGGATCGGTAAGGCGCGTTCTGTGCATTCATAAAATCAATAATCCGCAGCATATCCTGCTGCGAAACCGGCACGCGCGCACAATAGCTGCCGCGCCCCATGCCGAGCGCGAAATCGGTTCCGGCCGTCAGCTGATATTTCCAATCCTCCGTTGAAACAACGGCGGGTTTTTCATCGAATCGGTCATCGTGAAAGGAAATACCGTCCAGCACCCCATCCTGCCGTGCCTGTTGCAGGATCTGCGTATACCGCGCCGGTGTCAGCGTTTCGTCGGGACTCATCCCGCCATGGAAGAAAAAGCTGCGCCCCCGTGCCGCAGACCATTTGGCAGAGCTGAAATGAGCATCCATACCGATGCCAACGCCATCTTCCTCACCGGGGCGACAAAGATGCAGTACCGGGTAATGCGCTTCACGATCCGCACAAGCCCCCCGGAGGAAGAAACCCATATGGCCGCCCACACCACCGCGATCAGATGCACCAAATCCCGGCTTTTTCTTTATCTGGGACGTCGCGCAGATATCCACATAATATGGGAACAGGCGTGTATAGGTCTGCTCCTCCGCCTCTGTATGGGGATGCAGGCGGGAGAAATCCTCCGCAGCACATCCCCACAGAATCGTGATCAGCAGGAGCAGGGCAGCCCGCCGTCGCACATCCCGCCACGTCATGAAAAATCAGGCGCGATGAGCTGAAACGTGAGCCGCCAGCGCCCGCAGGGAGGCAAAAATAGCCGGATTTTCCGCATCGTCGGATTTCAGATTGACGCCGTAGGCGCGGCTGATGGCGAGTGACAGCTCCAGCGCATCGATACTGTCGAGACCCAGCCCTTCTCCGAACAGCCGCGCCTCCGGCGCGATATCCTGCGGGCTGGTTTCCAGGTGCAGGGTTTCGACGATAAGGGACGCCATTTCCTGCTCGAACCGGCTTTGCCCAGGCCCTGTATCAGGCACAGCTTGAGTATGATCAGTCATGTAAAGCCATTCATCTTTAAATCGATGTCTCCGGATAGCATGGCTGCCCATGATCGGATAGCGGCTTCACAGCACAGCAGAAGCCGGAACTTCATGGGCAACCAGGAGTTTTGCATCCTCCTCGGAAGAAGAAAGATGGAGGATGCATGTCTGGCTCTGAGCCTCCTCTGACACGCCGCTTTCGGCAGGTCCGGTCAGAAACCGAACGGCTGAGCAGCCATCTGGATGACGAGGATCAGTGTATCCAGTCCATGCCTGATGCCAGCCCGGTCAAATGGCACCGCGCGCATACAAGCTGGTTTTTCGAGACCTTCATCCTGAAACCGTACGACCCCGACTACGAAGATCGCTTTCCCGCCTTCAATCTGCTGTTCAATTCCTATTACGAGGCCGTGGGGGCACGCCATCCGCGCCCGCAACGCGGTGTGCTGAGCCGCCCATCCTGTATCACCATCCGCGAATACCGCCATGTCATCGACATGGCGATGCTACGCCTGCTGGGACAGGAGGAACTCTCGAGGGAACTGGCCGATCTGGTGGAGTTGGGCCTGCAACATGAACAGCAGCATCAGGAGCTGATGGTCACAGATATGCTGCATGCTTTTGCACAAAGTCCCCTTTACCCGGCCGTGCTGCCAGGCTGGGAGGACAGGCCAGCGCCACCCCCCAGGCCAGGCACCAGCACAGACGGCTTCATCACGCTTGGCGGCGGCTTGAGGCCCATCGGTCATAGCCAGCCCGGATTTTCCTTCGACAACGAAACCCCCGCCCACGACGTGTTTGTGCAGCCTTATCAACTGGCCACCGATCTGGTCACCAATGGAGACTGGAAAGCTTTTATCGCCGCGGGCGGATACCGCAACAGCACCTTCTGGATGATGGAAGGCTATGAAATCGCCCGACACTGGCAAGCCCCGCTTTACTGGGTCGAGCAGAACGGACGCTGGATGCAGATGGGCCCGGGCGGATTGCTGCCGCTGGAAAACACGGCCCCCGTCCGTCATATCAGCTGGTACGAGGCTGATGCCTATGCACGATGGGCTGGTGCAAGACTGCCGACCGAACAGGAATGGGAAATTGCGGCTTCCGACCAGCGGCTGAATGATATGCACGGTCGGGTATGGCAATGGACCGCCAGCGCTTATCGTCCTTACCCACGCTTTCAGCCGCCGACGGGCGCGATCGGCGAATACAACGGCAAATTCATGATCAACCAGATGGTATTGCGTGGCAGTTCCATCGCCACGCCCGCGTCGCACGCAAGAAACACCTACCGGAATTTCTTCCATCCTGACAGGCGATGGCAGTTCAGCGGTCTAAGGCTGGCCCGCGATATCGAACAGGCGATTCCCCCTCTGGCCCCTTCCCCTTCATTTCCTTGAACAATCAGGAACCAGAACACATGCCGAGTGTCAGTCATGATTTGGTCCAGCCTTCCCCCGTCCAACCGGTTCCCCAGATCATGCAGGAGGTTCTGGATGGTCTGTCCCGCATCAGAAAAACCCTTCCTGCAAAGCTGTTCTATGATACGGAAGGCTGCCGCCTGTTCGAGGCGATCACCACACTGCCGGAATATTATCTGACCCGTACTGAACGCCATTTGCTGCGGGGTATAGGGACCGATCTGGCATCCCATCTCCCGGACTGTCCTGCCCTGATCGAGTTCGGCGCAAGTTCGGAGGACAAGGCTGTCCTGCTGCTGGAAACGCTGCTTGAGGCGGGAAAGCCTATAAATACCTATGTCGCCATTGATGTCGCGGCAGAGGCTCTGTCAGCGCTGGCGCGCAGGCTGTCCGTCTCCCATCCCGCTCTGACCGTGCAGCCGATGGTGGCGGATTTCACAACACTCGAATCGCTGCCAGTTTCCGTCGCCAACCGCCCGCAGCTGGCGTTTTTCCCTGGCTCCACCATCGGCAATCTCTCACCGGCGCAGGCTGTTGCCTTTATGCGGGATGTCCGTCTTCTGACCGGACCGGATGCGTTTTTCCTGGTGGGGGCCGATCTCCGCAAGGATCCTGCCATCCTGCTACCGGCCTATAATGATCAGGCCGGCGTGACTGCCGCGTTCAATCGCAATATTCTCAACCATATCAATGATGCGATCGGCGCCGATCTCGACCCGGACGGGTTTACCCATCGCGCCGTATGGAATGATCATGAAAGCCGGATCGAGATGCATCTGGTCAGCCGCCGCCCGCAAAAGGCCCGGATTGGCTCCAGAATCATTCATTTCCATCAAGGAGAAACTATTCACACAGAAAATAGCTACAAACATACGGTAAAAGGGTTTCATACTCTGGCAGGGCAGGCCGGGTGGCATGCTTCCGCCACCTGGACCGACTCTGATCATCTGTTTTCGATCCACCTCTTGAGGAAGGACCACTGATATGCAGCGTCGCCCCCGGACTGCAGCCCGTAGCATCGCCATCAGCAATCAGAAGACCACTTTTTACTGGATGGGACTGACGGGGCTGATGCTGGCTGTGGTCATGCTGCTGTGCGCCGGGTAAATAAACCCCGCATAGCCCTGTTTCAGGCAGAATGTTCGTGATCCCCTGACAGTGCCTCTTCCTGATCTGAAGCAGAACCCTGAACGGCTCGCCTACACCCCGGCTGAGGCGGTTATCCACGCAGAGTACACCCGGACAGTCTCTCCCCCATGCGGCGAAGCGCATCCTCGCGTCAGTGAACTGCCGACGCTGCTGGTCATTCTGATCCTCTCGGTTCTGGGCGGCATTGTCGGAATGCAGATTTTGGTGCGGCTGGGGGTTACCCCCAACACCGCCATCATAGGCGCCGTTACAGCCATGATTCTGGGGCGCATCCCGTGGCAGCCCCTGCTTGGATTCCGCTCCATCCATCGCCAGAATCTGGTGCAGAGCGCCATCTCCGCCGCCACCTTCGGCGCGGCCAATGCGCTTCTCTTACCCATCGGGATTCCATGGGCCCTCGGCATGCCGGACCTTGTCTGGCCGATGCTGGCCGGGGCGGCTCTTGCGATGTTGCTGGATGCCTGGCTGATGTACAGCACCTTCGGAACGGCCATTTTTCCAGCAGAAGCACCGTGGCCGCCCGGTGTCGCCGCCGCAGAAGCCATCAGGGCCGGTGATGAAGGCGGTCGCAAGGCCGTCACCCTCGGAGCCGGAATGGCCGCCGGTGCCACCGGATCATGGCTGGGCCTGCCGATGTCTGCCATAGGCGTCGCTTTTATCGGCAATCCATGGGCGCTGCTTTTCTTTGCTATCGGATTACTGACACGCGGCTATCAGCATGCCGTCTTTGCGCTTCCGCACCTGCATGCCTTGCTGCCGGGCCGTGATCTGGCGGCCGCCAGTGCACCCCATGCCGCCATGCTCGGCGCTGGTCTCGCGGCACTGGTACAGGTTGTCGCGCTGTTGATCCGCAATGGCAGGCGACCGCCTTCACCCGACACCGCGACCGACACCCCTTCTCTGCGGCGCATGCTTGGACTGGGCATGGCTGGCTATCTGGGCATCGCCCTGCTGCTGGCGCTGCTGGGAGGGCTGTATACGCATATGCCGCCTGCCATGATGCTGGGCTTTGTAATCTTCGCCGCTTTCGCCGCCTACATGCATGAACTGATTGTCGGACTGGCCGCCATGCATTCCGGGTGGTTTCCCGCTTTCGCTGCCGCCGTTGTGACCCTGCTGGGGGGCATGATCATCGGCTTTCCGCCGATAGCGCTGGCTCTGCTGGTCGGTTTTTCCGCTGCAACAGGCCCCGCTTTCGGAGATATGGGCTGCGACCTGCGGGCCGGTTTTCTGCTGCGTGGCGAAGGGACTGATCCCGCCTTCGAGCGGGATGGACGCTGGCAACAGTTTCTGGCCGCCATGACAGCATTCGGGGTCGCCATCATACTCGTGGCGCTGCATGGCGAAGACTATCTGAAAGCCGGGTTACTCCCCCCGGTCGATCATGTCTTCGCTGGGCTGATCCAATCAGGCCTTGCCCCCGGCCTGATCGGGCGGATCTGGCCGTGGCTGCTGATCGGTGTTGCTCTTCAAGGCGGTGGTGGACCACACCGCCAGCTTGGTATCATGTTTGCCACGGGACTGCTGATTAACAACAGTGCAGCCGGGTGGGCTGTACTCGCCGGGCTGGTCATCAGGCTGGCCGTGACACTTCGAAGGGAAAAAGGGACTGCCGGCCTGGAAGTCCTTGCAGGCGGCCTGATCGCCGGCGACGCGCTGCTCTCTTTCACCAGTTCGATTGTCCAGATGTCGACCCCGCATGGTCAGCAACATGCGGAGCCGGTCAACCATTCCGGCTCCGTACGCGTTGCTTCCATCAAAGGAGCCTGACCTCTTGCCCGATTCTTTTGAGCGATCCCGACCGGACCTGTTCAATCTGCGCCGCACTGGCATTGATCCCGACTACTGGTATCCCCTCGCCTGGTCCGGAGAAATCAGAAAAGGCAAGGCAACAGGCCGCCATTTCGCCGGAGACCCCATTGTTCTGGTGCGTGGGGAATCAGGGCATGTCTACGCGCTGGAAGACCGCTGCGCCCATCGTCAGGTACCGCTGCATGCCGGTGTTGTAGAGGGTGATTGTTTGCGCTGCTGCTATCACGGCTGGACTTACGATATGTCAGGCCGGTGCATCGACGTACCCTATCTGGGCAAGGATAAACTACCCAACGGTGTTCGCGCCTATCCCTGTCAGGAGAAAGAGGGGCTGGTTTTCATCTTTCCGGGCGATGCGGCCCGCGCTGAAATGACCCCGCTTCCCGCGCTGCCATCAATAAGCGACCCAGCCTATCGGACACGGCGTTTCGGGCGGGAGGTGGCCTGCCATTACAGCTTCATGCATGAAAACCTGATTGATATGAACCATCAGTTTTTACACCGGAAACAGATGGGACAGATCAGGCCGCGTTATCTGGGCCATGATACCGGCGAAGACTGGCTGGAAGTGCGATACAGTTTCGCCCGAACGGCGGGGCGGCAACCGCTGGGGGAAAGACTGATTTTCGGAACGCGGGAAGGCAAGGCCGAACCGAATGACAGCCTGATGACAATCCGCACCGATTATCCTTATCAACGCCTGACGATCGACCTGAAATCGGACCGGGTGATGCAGTTGTGGATCGTCTATGTGCCGGTGGACAAGGATCAGAAACGCATTCGGACTTTTGGCCTGTTATCGGTCAAGAAGCCACGTGCAGCCTTTCTGCTGCACGTGGCCTGGCCTTTACTGGGCTGGTTCACCGAGCGCATCTTCAGCGAGGATCGCTGGATCGTCGAACAGGAACAGGCAGCCCATGATGTGCTGGGTGGAAACATGAATCAGGAGCCGTTTCCAGTCATTCGGGCGCTTCAGGATCTGCTCGCCAGACGTGGCAGGCTTCTGTCCTTCTGAAGCCTTTATTTGCTGCGGACTGCCAGCTGCCCCGCATCGGCTTGCCGCGGCGCAGTGGGCGGCAGAGTGGCATGCATCGTGACAGCAGACATAGCATCATCAAGCGTATTAAATTCTCCCAGATCGCGCCCGGTGGCGCCATGCCAGGGCATATATTTCTGATCCACATAGGCGATGCCCCAGGCAGACCAGCTTTCCCCCTCCCGATACAGAGCGATGTAGGGATCGGTATCAGCCTCGCCATCGACCACAGTGACACGGGCAAATCCCCAGCGGGCGGCAAAATCGCTTTCATAAGCCTCGCCGAACCCGGAACGGGCCATGAGGCGCTTTACGACGCAAGGCCGAAAAGGAAACGGGATGATAGTCGCACCGGACTGCAATGTTGTCATGGGCGCACCGTCGGTATGAGGAAGAATGAACGAGTTTTTAGCAACACTCTGTCCAAAAAACTGTGTCTTTTGGGGCACAGCCGAAGACCCACTATCAACGATTCGTGATCGAAAGAACTAAAAATATTCTGTGTCAGAGTCTTACGGGACGATATCAGCCTGTAACGTGAGCTTAAAAATACGCAGTCGCACCGATCCGAAAGAGCATCGGCAATCAGTCCTAATGCTGCTCCTGAAAACGATACGGGCTTTCTGCCGTTGTGTTGGGGTCAAGCGCAATGCGGTGTTCCAGCGGCGGGAAGGCTCGGCTGCGGCAATCCTGTCGGTCACAGAGGCGGCAGGACAGCCCGATTCCCACGGCCGCCCGTTCGATGTCGATGCCATCGCCGTAGATAATGTCCGGTGCATGAGCGATGTCGCAGCCCATTGCCACCACATGAAGCGGCGGAGGATCTCCCCATCGCTCTGCCACCCCACGCACACAGCGCGCGAAACACAGAAAAGTCGCACCATCCGGCAGCCGTGCCACCTGCACCCGGATGGCACCGGGGGAAGTGAACGCCTCATGCACGACCCAGCGGGGGCAGGAGCCACCGAAACGCGCGAATGGAAAGCCGGCTGCGGAAAAACGCTTCGACACATTCCCCGCCGCATCCGTCCGCAGAAAAAAGAACGGCACCCCACGTGCTTCCGGCCGCTGTAACGAGGCCAGACGCTGACAGGCCTGCTCGAAACTGACGCAAAAGCGTGCCGCCAACAAATCCATATCGTGTCGCAATTCCAGGGCCGCATGCCGGAACGCTTCATAAGGCATCAGAATCGCGGCCGCGGAATAATTCAGCAGCCCGATTCGCAGCACTCCCTCGGCCTCCGGCGTGCTGAGACGGGAGGTCGTGATCACCCCTTCCACCGCCTCTCTGATTTCCATCAAGGCTAGCTGGAAGGCCATATGGAAACCCCGGCTTTCGCGCGGCAGTTGTTCTGACAGAAACAGGCTGGAACCAGAAGGATCGTAACGCCGGTGTACGCCTTCTGAAGGGCCGACCCGGATGGTCAGCCCGTGGCGGGCGCGCAGCCGCTCGGCAATGGCATGATTGGCCTCTGCCGGGGTAGTGCGCAGATCGGCACAGATCGCTCCGGCGGCTGCCTCCAGTTCTGCGAAGTAGTTCTGCCGCTCGGCAAACAGATCGCGTACCTCCTCGTTCGGTAGCAGGATACGGCGACCAGACGGCAGTGCGATGCCGCCCGCATCCTCCCGTGCGACACGCCAGGACCGATAAAGCGTGAGAATTGCCCGGGCTGCGTTGGGACTGGCGGCGGCAAGCTGTTCCACCTCCTCCACCGACACGCTCTCGTTCGCCAGCATCGGATCGGCGAAAACCTCTCGCAATCCAGTCTGGAGATGTCGCTCCTGCTGGCCGGACAGAGCACGCAAATCAACCCGCAGCGTTTCCGCCAGTTTGATCAGCAACGACGCTGTCACGCCACGCTGGTCATGCTCGATCAAATTCAGATAGCTCGCAGAAATCCCCAGCCTCACTGCAAGCGATTGCTGAGACTCTCCACGTTCCTGTCGCAACCGGCGAACGGTGCGCCCGATCAGAGGACGAGACATGACATTATTTTCACGCGTTGTAATTTACACAGTTTGCAAAATTACAACCAAGCCGTAAACAAATTTACTAAATTTCAGCAAATTTTTAATTTTAGGGGTGTCAAAGCCGGAAAAAAGTGCCAAATGTTGCGCAGTTAAGAGCCGAGGGAGTAATAATTATGCGTCACATGGCCTCCATCTGTTTCGCGCCGGACGGCGCCGGCAGCGTTCCCTTCGATATGGAAGAACGCTTCGCTGGCGTTAAGCGCGACTATACCCAGGCCGATGTGGAGAAGCTGGCTGGCAGCTTCCGCGTCAAGCACACCATTGCCGAAATGGGCGCGAAGCGTCTGTGGACGCTGCTGCGTAATGAGCCGTTCGTGAACACGCTGGGCGCCCTGAGCGGCAACCAGGCGGTTCAGCAGGTCAAGGCCGGCCTGAAGGCCATCTACCTGTCCGGATGGCAGGTTGCCGCCGATGCCAACCTGGCCGGTGAAATGTATCCCGACCAGTCCCTGTATCCCGCGAACTCGGTTCCGGCCGTTGTCCGCCGCATCAATAACGCGCTGCGTCGCTCCGACCAGATCGCCCACATGGAAGGCGCCAAGGCCGGCCGTGATGGCGACATTCACTGGATGGCCCCGATCGTGGCCGATGCCGAAGCCGGCTTCGGTGGCGCGCTGAACTCCTACGAGCTGATGAAGGCCATGATCGATGCGGGCGCCGCCGGCGTTCACTTCGAAGACCAGCTCGCTTCCGAAAAGAAGTGCGGCCACCTGGGTGGCAAGGTTCTGGTGCCGATCAGCCAGCACATCCGCACCCTGAACGCAGCCCGTCTGGCCGCCGATGTCGAAGGCGTGCCGACCGTTCTGCTGTGCCGCACCGACAGCCATGCCGCCCAGTTGCTGACCACCAATGTCGATGAGCGCGACCATCCGTTCATCAGCGGTGAGCGCACCCCGGAAGGCTTCTATCGCATCAAGGAAGGCGTGGGCGTCGATTACGCGATCGCTCGCTCTCTGGCTTATGCGCCGTATGCCGACCTGCTGTGGTGGGAAACCAGCGAGCCGAACCTGGAAGAAGCCGAGCAGTTCGCCAACGCGATCGCCAAGCAGTTCCCGGGCAAGATGCTGGCCTACAACTGCTCCCCCAGCTTCAACTGGAAGAAGAAGCTCCCGCCGGAGAAGATCGCCGAATTCCAGCGCGCGATCGGTTCGATGGGCTACAAGTTCCAGTTCGTCACGCTGGCGGGCTTCCATACCCTGAACTACTCCATGTTCCAGCTGGCCCGTGGCTACAAGGACCGTGGCATGGCAGCGTATTCCGAACTGCAGCAGGCCGAGTTCGAGGCAGAAGCCGACGGTTACACCGCCACCCGCCATCAGCGCGAAGTGGGCGTGTCTTACTTCGACGCGATCTCCATGGCGGTGTCTCAGGGTCAGTCTTCCACCACTGCCTTCGCCGGCAGCACGGAAGAAGAGCAGTTCCACTAATACGGAACAACGAAATCCGGCTGTCCTGCCCCCTAACACAGGGCAGCCGGAACTGGTCCCTGACCGCTGGAGAGTCCCCTTTCCGCAACACTGCTTTCCAGACACCGCGACAGGGATGCGCCGATCGGTTCGACGTCGCCCCTCGGCTCGGACCAATCGACGCGATGAGACGCCGGCACCCCCGGGCTGGCGTCTGGAACGGCCCCGCCCTGCGGGGCCGTTTTCCGTTTGAAGGCAATGTTGCAGACTGTTTTTGCCCGGCCCAACTTAGCCGGATATAAATTCAGGCGCGCAATAAGCCGGCAATTTCATCGAACGGGCGATCAAACACACTTCATGAATCCGGTGATGAATGGCCTCGGCCATGGCAAGATCGGCCTGTGCATGAACCGTGACACGAGGGTGCAGGGTCGATGACACAAACTGGCCGGCTCCTCCCGCCACCACCTCGGCAATGCCGACGGGCTGATCTTCATAGGACGTAACCACAATGCCCGACTCTGAAGCGTAATGCAGATACCAGAGCATATGGCACGCGGCTAAGGCCGACAGCAGAAGATCTTCAGGGTTCATTCTGGTGGTGTCACCACCGAGCAACGAATCGTTGGAGCAATGGATCACCGGCTTGCCCGGTACGGCAATATCCCAGCTGTGATCATAATCGCAATAGCCCGATGTACCCTGCCCGCGATTGCCGGTCCAGACAATCCGGGAGAGTAAGAATGGCTCATAAGAAAACACCTCGCCCAATATAAGGCACGGCACTGCGGTCAAGCCGTTTCCGTCTTGATCTGCACATCAACTGACAATGTGGCGAAATCACCGGAACGTCCCATATAGCTCCCGGCAATCGGTACTGCCTGGGAGGGGGTGCGGGCCACGCAGATACGGATCAGGTTACGCCCGGCGATCAGCCCGTTGGTTGGATCGAACTCCACCCACCCCGCGCCCGGCAGATAGACGGCGCACCAGGCATGGGTGGTAGCGCCTCCAACCATGGCGGGACCTTTTATGTCCGGGTCGTACAGATACCCGCTGACGAAACGGGCCGCGAAACCCAGCGATCGCACAGCTTCCATCATCAGCAGGGCGAAATCACGGCATGCCCCTCTGCCAAGATCAAGCGTCTTGAGCGGAGCCTGGGTGCCCTGTGTATCGCGCGCTTCGTAAGTAAAGTCTCGCTGAATCGCGCGCGTCATATCCATCAGCAGTCGCATCGTCCCGGTAGCACGACCCTTGCGGACGAATTTGCGCGCCCACAGTTCCAGCCTGTGATCCGGATCGGGATGATGCCGCTCCTGTAGACGCGCGATATCCGGTAATTCCTCGGCCGCGTAACCGAACGGGTATGTGCGCGCCACCGGATCAATCGGCAGATCTTCATTGCTGGGGAAATGATCCAGATCAAGCCGTGATGTGATTTCAAACCGATCGGACTCTGCCGGGTCAGGCTGCACATAGCAGACTGAATTTCCAAAAACATCATGGGCCCAGCGTGTCTCCACGGGGGGCGGATAGAATGTCAGGGTCGCATCGTTCATACGCAGATCATGACTGTCACGCGGACGCATCATCAGCCGGTGCCTTCCCAGCGAAACCGGCTGATGATAGCGATACGTAGTGATATGGGTGATCAGGACGCGGGGCATAAAACTGTGCTCATCCTGATTGGCATTCCTATACCCTTTTACGAAGGGTTATGCGCCTGGCTGGGAATGAAAGGCTGACGGGCCGCCTGCCAGTCCTTCCGTGATCCGTGCCTTCAGGCGTCCGAACTGTGCGACACCGGCAAGCCTGCGATCCAGAAAAGCCAGCGCGGCTTCATCATGATCATATCGCTCCCGCAACCAGACCAGCAATGTTCCACTCCATATTCCGGTCAAAATAATGCGTTTTGTGTACCAACTGATATCCGCAGAACGATCTCCTGCAGCATACCAGATTGCATCCACCGTTTGCGCCAGACAGCGCGCCGCAATACGGGCTCGGCCCGGCAAAGCCAATGCCGCAGCGGCCCTGCGTGCGGCCTCACGGTGCGGCCCCATCAGAGAAAGCCTGGCCACAATGGCCAGACGGACACGGGCGCTCAGTTTCGTGATACCGCACGCCTGCTCGCCGACCTCTGCCGTCATGGCCCGATCCAACCAGTCGGACCATGCCTCGATCAGGCCAGCAGCCCCACCATGCCAGAATAAAGGCGCATCTTCGGAAGGCAGGGACAGATCGCTCAAGGCTCTGCGCAAAGCGGCCTCGGTCCACCCCAGAACAGGAACATGGGGCAGCAGCGCCGCAATAACCCTATCCTGTTCAGGATCGGCTACCAGAGAGTCCAGCGGGGCAATCATTCTGCATCATCCTTCTGTTCCGCTGCCAGGGCCGCCTGTGCGCGGGCAATTTCCTCCTCAAAGCCCAGCCTCCCGAGATCGTTCATCCGCATAGGATACAGGATACCGTCCAGATGGTCGTATTCATGCTGAATGACATTCGCGTGAAAGCCGCTGGCTTCACGCTCAATGACAGCCCCGTCGAGTCCGATACCACGGTAACGGACGCGCATGGCACGTGGCACCTCCCCGCGGAAGCCGGGAATGGAGAGGCATCCCTCCCAGCACATCTGGATATCATCCCCCACCAGTTCAAGCTCAGGGTTGATCAGCACGGTGGGAGGGACTTCCTCGCCACCGCGGGAGACAGGCACACGAAATACGAACATACGAAGGGGTTGATAAACCTGTGGTGCCGCCAGCCCCACACCCGGGGCATCGATCATGGTTTCAATCATATCCAGAGCCAGGCGTTTTATCTCCGGCGCGGTTGGATCGGGCACAGGATCAGCACGACGCAGCAGCACGGGATGCCCCATACGTGCGATCTTCAGAATCGACATTGCGCGCCTCTCCCGTATTTACCGCTGCCACCTGGCCTGATCTTGATCGTATTGTCCGTTACGAAACTGGACGCCGCAAGGCACGAAACGGTATCAGAAAGACCTGTTTCGACCCGCCAGAGCCAGAAAATATCAGGCAACAGAAACAAGCTTTGTTTTCTTCGGCAAAACTGTGCTATAGGCCCCGCCTTCCGTTGGAGTCTCCAGCGGGACCCGTTCGTGCGGCCCGGGTTCAGACCGTCCAGAGAAAGGAGATGACTACCCAGTGCAAGTTCTGGTTCGTGACAATAATGTCGATCAGGCGCTCAAGGCGCTCAAGAAGAAGATGCAGCGCGAAGGCATTTTCCGTGAAATGAAGCTGCGTCGGCACTTTGAAAAGCCGTCGGAGCGCAAGGCTCGTGAAGCTGCTGAAGCCGTTCGCCGCGCCCGTAAGCTGGAGCGCAAGCGTCTGGAGCGTGAAGGGTTCTGATACACCTTCCGCCAAGCCGGGCCCAACGGTCCCGCACATATACCCGGCCAGCCATAGGGCGGCCGGACAGGGATGGTGATAACCAGCCCGCCTGAAAACCGCTTCCGTCCCTGCCGCCCAATCGGGCAGCACCTTCATTCTGACGGAACCGGGTTGGAGACCGCAGCGGGGGACTACCCCCGCCGGCTTCCCCTTCTTTTTTGCTTCTCATCGCAGTGACGTGTATAAAAAGGCTGGACACCCTTCTGCAGTGCCCAGCCTCTGTCCCTGTTTGAGCCGCAATCTGGCCGCTTATTCGGCGGCAATCATCATGGTCTGCTGAAGCAACAGATCCCGGAACGGTCCTTCGTTACGCTCCAGTTCGGTCGGCGAGCCATCCTGCAGGATACGGCCATGCTGCATCACCACGATCCGATCGAAGTTCTTCAGCGTGGACAGACGATGCGCCACGGCAATCACGGTTCGACCCTGCATCAAGCGATCAAGCGCCCTCTGAACGGCCCGTTCGCTTTCACTGTCGAGCGCACTGGTTGCTTCATCCAGCACCAGCACAGGCGCATTACGCAGGAAAGCCCGGGCGATGGCCAACCGCTGCCGTTGGCCCCCGGAAAGCTTCACCCCGCGGTCACCCACGATCGTATCGTATCCTTCGGTCAGGTCGTCGATGAAGTCACGGCAGCACGCAGCTTCCGCAGCCGCCTCCACCTCGGCAAAGCTCGCATCAGGCTTGCCATAACGAATATTATCGATCACCGAGCGATGGAACAGCATGACATCCTGCGGCACGATACTGATCGCATCACGCAGGCTTTCCTGCGTCATGGTCGCGATATTGTGCCCGTCGATCAGGATCTGTCCCTCCCCGAGCTCACGCAGCCTCTGCATCAGGGTTAAAACCGTGGTCTTGCCAGAGCCGGAGCGCCCAACCAACCCGACACGCTGCCCGGCAGGGACGACAAGATTGAACTTCTTCAGAACAGGGCTGGCACCCGGATAGGCAAAGGTGACATCCCTGAATTCGACCGCCCCTACAGCAGAAGGGAGGGTATGCGCATCCGTCTGGTCACGCAGATCATGCGGCAGCAACAATGTTGCCAGAGCTTCTGACAGACGGGCCACATCCTGCACCATATTCACCAGCGCCACGGCCAGATCGCGGGTACCATGCAGGATATTGAAGCCGAGCGTAGTCACCAGAACAACGTCACCGGTGCTCGCCATCTTGTGCTGCCACAACAGGATTGCCCAGACCAGCAGCCCGGCTGTCAACGCCGCCGTAAACACCGCATGAAACAGCCGCAACCGCTCCAGATAGCGCAGGGAATGGCCACGCGCTGACATTTCATCCTGAACACGGGCCGCAAATCGCTCCCGTTCCCTCAGCGTCGCACCGAAAGCACGCACCAGCGGCATATTGTTGATGACATCGACCAGTTCGCCATCCACCCTTGCCGCATCGGTTGCATAACGTTCATGCAACCTGTTGCCGCGTGCTGCCCAGATCATCAGCACAGCCCCGAGTCCCAGCGAGATCAGAGCCAGTGTCGCGGACATCAGCGGGCTGACCAGGGCCAGCATCGCTACGGACAGCACAACCGCAAAAGTCGGCGGTAACACGTTCCATGAAAAAAGCTGCTCAAGCTGAAAGATCGCATTCCCGGTGGCCGTAATACGCCCGGCGAGCATGCCCGGCAGACGATCCGCAAAATAGGCCGGGGAGTGTCCGGTCAGATGTTCGAACAGATCACGGCGCAGATCGCCTGTGACCGCAACGAATGTGTGGGTGGAGACCCATCCCCCGATACGCCAGCTCATATTATCGGCGGCGATCAACCCGGCGAGAATGGCGAATGCGCTCCAGACCTCATCCACACGATTGCCGGAAAGCACGTCCACCAGATTCTTGACGCCGTACTGGGAGAACGTTGCAAAGGACACCGCCATCAGCACGGATAACAGGACAGTCAGATGCCCGACAGGATGGCGGCGAACGTAGTGAAAAATAAATGGCAGCGTCCGGGTCGGCAGGCTGCGGGTTTGGTTGTCGTTGTTCACACGCCCCCCGGGGACTGTCTCAAAAGGCTTCACTGACAGCATTTGCCGCAGGTGTTTCATGATCCTGCCATCTGCTGCACCACCCAGTCTTTTTGCAACCATTGCGCACATCCCGGAATGGTCTGCCCAGAATGGGCTGAAAGAGTGATCGTGACGGGTTTACTGGACATGAGTAATCCCGGATACGTGATATTGATCGATCCGTCACCCACGATGCGCATCCGTTATCGTCAATAAGTTTACTGTTGCTGCTCAGGCCAGAAAAACTGCCCTTTCAACAGAAGCGGCACCTCTTCAAAACGAGAATCTTCCTTCCTGCTATCAGCACAGGCCGTTACCGGGAGGCATCATGGCAGCAACCTTTCACGAGCTGATCCGTTTCGGTCCCGGCAGAAATGCTGAACCATAAGGTCGGGCATTCGCAGACGGTTGCCTTTGGTCAGCACATTTTACCGATCATTGCGGCAGCACTAAGGCAAACCTGTCTTATTGCTGCCTGTATCAGGATGCATGTTTCACGCAGCGACACCGGCATCCAGATCGTTATCCGCAACAAATGGAGCTCATCGCCATGCGTATTGCCCAGATTGCCCCGTTACACGAAGCCGTTCCACCCAAGCTTTATGGTGGCACGGAACGGGTTGTCTCCTTCCTCACTGAGGAACTGGTCGCAATGGGACATGACGTTACCCTGTTCGCCAGCGGAGACTCCATTACCGATGCAAAGCTGGCAGCCACGTGGCCACAGGCGCTGAGGCTGGATCAGACGATCCGCGACACACTCGCACCTCAGATTTTGCAAATGGAACGCGTGCGGCAGATGGCAGATCAGTTCGACGTGCTGCATTTTCATAATGATTACATGCCGTTCAGCCTGTTTTCCCGCCAACCGACCCCGTTCGTCAGCACTTTGCATGGGCGGCTGGATTTGCCGGAATTGTCCCAGATTTATGATGCCTTCCCGGATACGCCGGTCATTTCCATCTCCCATTCCCAGCGCCGCCCTTTGCCGAATGCCCATTTCATTGGCACAGTCCTGCATGGTCTGCCTGCCGAGCTGCTGACACCTCAGCCCGGCAAACATGATTATCTGGCCTTTCTGGGCCGCATCTGCCCGGAAAAACGGCCCGATACGGCCATCCGCATCGCCCGTGCAGTAGGTATCCCTCTGCGCATTGCCGCCAAAGTGGACAAGGCCGATCAGGACTATTTCGAAACCGTGATCAAACCGATGCTGCCGGGCGGAGGCGTCGAAATGGTGGGCGAGATCGGGGATGACCGAAAAGCGGAATTTCTCTCCGGCGCCCTTGGTCTGCTGATGCCGATCGACTGGCCGGAGCCGTTCGGGTTGGTAATGATCGAGGCCATGGCCTGCGGCACACCAGTCATTGCCATGAATCGCGGCTCGGTGCCGGAAATTCTGGATGATGGTGTGACCGGATTTATCGTCGAGGATGAAAAAAGCGCCATCGCTGCTGCGCGCAAGCTCGATCGGCTAAACCGGACCAGTGTGCGTAGCATGTTTGAAAAACGCTTCACAGCACGCCGCATGGCAGAGGATTACCTGGCGATCTATCGCAAGCTGGGTGTTGACGCACGGCCTGCCCTGCGCGTCATTACCTGAAATCCGGCATATTCCAACCCCCTTGCCGCCTATCCGTCAGAATTGCACGATCGTCGGATACAAGGGGCGGCCCGCTATATCAGGCTGGCCAACCGGCAGCAGGAGAAGTGCTCATGTTTATTGCCATGAACCGGTTCAAGGTTCTGCCGGATGCCACACAGGCATTTGAGGAAGTCTGGGCCAATCGGCCCAGTTTTCTGGAGACTGTACCGGGTTTCATCGAATTTCATCTTTTGAAAGGCCCGGTACGTGAAGATCACGTCCTCTACGCATCGCATACCATATGGGCCAGCCGGGATACCTTCGAAGCCTGGACCAGATCAGAAGCTTTCCGCGCAGCTCATAAAAATGCCGGCAGCAATCGACCGCTTTATCTCGGGCATCCTGAATTTGAGGGGTTCGAGATTATCCAGACCCTTCAGCAAAAACCCTGATACCAACCACGCTACAGGGCAGCTTTATTTTTTTATGGGATACCAGGGCGGTTCCACACCGTCCGACATCTGACGCAGGCTGCCCTTTTCATGCTCGGATGAGTCCGCATCCCCCGCACTGTAAGGGGCACCCGGTACATACCAGTATTGTGACCCGACACCACTGCCAATGCCCAAACCAACATGCACGGCCTTGGCCGCTGCAATAGAGCCTGCCGGTGCTTCAGCACCATGCTCACTCGCAAAGGCTGCCCCGCTGACAATAAGACTGATCAACAGGATAGCTGCTCCAGTCAGGTTATGACGGTCACGATAAAGCGGTCCGGTCATGGCGCGTCCCTCTGGCTGTAATTGTCTCCGACAAATTTCGGGTCACCGCATGCAACGCCTCACGAAGCGATCAGTTGTCTCGTGTTTTTGCCTGCCATCCCAAAAATCTCAGCGGATGGCACGGAGAATTTTGCAGGAGCCAGCATCTCCGGCAGCACAGTTCACCTGTGCACGAGTCCGGAAATCGAGCGTCTGCCCCGCTTGAGGATAAGGGGAATCCTCATAAGAGGCTCCACCGGTATAAGGCGTACCGCCGCCTGTATAACGATGATGTGAAGAGCCACATCCTGCCAAACCCAGACATAAGGCCAGACTGAAGGGAAGCAACAGGCAGGATGACCTCACCCTGAATGGCCTGCCTGGATGCTCAAGCCTTCTTTCCATTTGGCATCTCGACATCGATTTCCAGTGTGGAAAAAGCAGAGCCGCGATCAAGTTTGACCTGCACCTTTTCCCGGTCAATCTCGACATGCTTCGCGATGACCGCAATAATCTCTTCCTGCAGGATGGCGGCGAGGTCAGTATTACCCTCCAGCCCGCGCTCATGCGCCAGCAGAATCTGAAGCCGGTTGCGGGCGACCTGAGCCGTCGGTTTACGTTGGAGAAAGCCGAATAAGCTCACGCAACCCTCCTGCCGAACAGACGACCAACCAGCCCGCGCTTCTCGGACGGCACCACCATCGGCACATCCTCACCCAGCAGGCGCCTTGCAGCATCGAAATAGGCCTTGCCCGGCACGCTCTGCGGCGCATTCAACGTCACAGGTGAGCCGACATTGGAGGCTTTCAGCACTTCTTCGCTATCCGGAATGATGCCCAGCAGAGGGATCGATAAAACCTCCAGCACGTCATCGACCTTCAGCATCTCGCCCTTCGCCGCCCGGGCAGCGTCGTAACGGGTCAGTAACAGATGTTTGTCGATGCGCTCGTCTTTCTGCGCCTTGTCCGTTTTTGAATCCAGCAGACCGATGATGCGATCACTGTCGCGCACGGATGACACTTCGGGGTTGGTCACCACCACCGCGACATCGGCAAACTGCATCGCGAGAGTGGCACCTTTTTCGATCCCGGCGGGGCTGTCGCAGACGACCCAGTCGAAACGTGTGCGCAGTTCCTCGATCACGGTCTGCACACCTTCCGGGGTCAGCGCGTCTTTATCACGGGTCTGGCTGGCAGGCAGCAGGGAGAGATTTTCAACCCTCTTGTCACGGATCAGGGCCTGGCTAAGGCGCGCATCGCCTTGCACCACATTGATCAGGTCGAACACCACACGACGTTCCGCACCCATGATCAGATCAAGATTGCGCAGGCCCACATCGAAATCGACGACACAGACGGTCTTGCCCAGCTGGGCCAACGCCGCACCCAGCGCGGCAGTCGATGTCGTCTTGCCGACACCGCCCTTGCCCGAGGTCACAACCAAAACCTTAGACATTTAAGCCTCCCTCAGGCGCTCAACCGCATCCACATTGGGGATGCTCCACCGTAGATCATGACCCGGTCATCCGCAGCATGCCATGAGAATCAGGGCCACAGACACACGGATGCTTTATCGTTTCGACGATAGCCAACATATCTGGCCAGTGTAAGAGGCCGCTTAGTCGAACGCGACGATCTTGATCGTTTCACCGTCACGCATGATCTGCACCGGCTTGCCGCGCAGGGATGGTTCCATATCGTCGGCAGTTTTCCAGACGCCTTCGATCGCCACCAGCTCGGCTTCCAGCTTGCTGCAGAAGATACGGGGGGTTCCGTCTTCCATCAATCCGGCAATTGCACGGCCACGGAGCGTGCCGTAGACGTGAATGGAACCGCCGGCGACGACCTCCGCCCCGGATGCGACGGAGCCGATCACGATCACGTCCCCTTTGTCATGCACGACAGATTGGCCGGAGCGCACCGGGCGCTCTACGACCAGGGCCATCATTTCTTCCGGCGGGGTTTCTTCGGGAATATCCAGATCGCCCGCAGCACGGCTGCCGCGAATCACCGGCGGCAGAGTGGCAAGCAGATTGTCGCTCCATTCTTCTCCGGCCTCATCCAGCCCCTCAATGCCGATAGGACGGATGTTGCGGGCTTCCAGCTCGGCGAAGAGTGCCATCAGGCCGGGTTCCTGCAACCCGGCAACAGACAGGTCCACCACCACCGGCCGACGGTCGAAAAAGCTCGGTGACCGCACGATCTGCGCATCAAGCTCCCCCAGCCAGTCATGCACCGGTTGTTCCGGCACCAGGACGACAGCAATGAAGGACCGACCGCGCACGCGGAAAAAAGGACGGGTTTTGACTTCTGATGTCACGCTGCTCACGTACAATCGGAAACGGTCCGACGTCAACAAGGACCGCAGAAGGAAACCTCATTCAACCCGCAGGCGACTGGCGGCCAGTTCCCCATGCGCCTCCAGCACCGGATAGGCGGCAGCGGCCACGAGATGCGTGTTCATCAGCTTCAGGTCACGCAGCACATCCAGATACAGGTTTTCCGGCTCGGCCGCTTTCCCTTCCGTCCGCAGACGCCGGAAATATTGTTCGGTGGCACTGTTTTCGGCATCCCGGAACACTTCCTTCTCCGCTGCCAGACGGCGGGCAAGACGCACATCCTCGGTCATGAACAGGGCCGCAGCGTTGCGAAGATTGGTAGTGCAGCGTTCGATCAATGTCTGGATCTCAGCATCCGCTTCAGGGGAGAAGGCAATCCCGCCCTTGAATTTCTTCATTGCCTGAGACAGCAGATTACGTTCGATCACATCCCCTGCATTCTCGATATTCGTGCCGAAGGAAAGGATTTCCCGCACCCTGCGGTGGTCGGCCTCACTCATGGCTTCCGGATCGATCCGGGTCAGATAGGAGCGGATCGCAGCATTGAGACGGTCGAGCACCGAATCGAGCCGTCTGGTATCGGCGATTCCCTTTCGGCCACCACGGGCGAATGCTTCCTTCAGCCCCTGCAACATCCTCTCCAGCACATCGACCAGCCGCAGCGCTTCCCGCGCGGCTCCGCCGAGCGCGGCGGGCGGGCTTTCCACGGCTGCTCCATCCAGATAGAGCGGGCGGGCCGGATCATCCTCATCCTGTCTGGCGGGCAGCATCCGCTTCAGCAGGTTTGCGAATGCGTCCAGAAGGGGAAACGCCACAATCGCCAGCACAAGGTTGAAGGCGGTATGGAAATCCGCGACGGCCCTGCCCGCATCCGGCTCGATCTGCACAATCAGACGACCAACAGGCCCCAGCACCACCATTGCCACCACCGCCCCCAGCGTGCGGAGCAGCAGGTTACCCAACGGAAGCCGACGGGCCGCGGGGTCTTCTCCCGATGCCCCTTCCAGCACCGGATTGATCGCGGTGCCGATATTCGCGCCGAGCACCATGGCAAAAGCGGCATCGGGGGAAATCGCGCCTTTTTGTGCGAAACTCATCATCAGCAGTACTGTCGCCACGCTGGAGTGGGCCGCCCAGGTCAACCCGGCCCCCAGCAGCAGGTCCAGCAACGGCCAGCTGGCCACAACGCCCAGCAGCTCCCGCGCCTGCCCTGCGTGCTCATAGGGTTCCAGCAGCGCCACAAAGCTGTGCAGCGCCATGAGCATCAGGCCAAGCCCGATCATGATGCGCCCGGTATCCCGTGTAGCCGCCTGCCCACGACGGAACATCATGACCCCGATCAGGATCAGCGCGGGCGCCACGGCGGCAATGTCGAAAGACAAAAGCTGGACAATCAGCGTGCTGCCGACATTGGCCCCCAGCATGACCGCCAGCGCCGGAGCAAGTTCCACCAACCCGCCTGCCGCGAATCCGGTCAGCATCAGCCCGGTGGCGGTGCTGCTTTGAAGAATAGCCGTGACGCCCATGCCGGCCAGAAAGGCCTTGAAACGGTTACGCAGCGCCCGGGTGAGAAAAATATTCAGCCGCGCCCCCAGAGCACGCTGAATGCCTGTCTGAACCATGTGCACGCCCCACAGCAGCAACGCCACGGAGCCCGCCAGATTCAGCAATGCCATCGACACATCCATGCCGGCACCTTGCCCTGTTCGATCCTGTGCCGCCAGTGACGGATCGGTTTCTGTCAACGTCCGGGCATGCTTGACCGGCCTTATGCCACTATACCGGCCTGGCACAAAGCGTGACATGATGGTCACTTATTTTGCGAGGATGTGCTGTAATGCAGCCTCCGCGCTGGCATCAGAGCGGGAGGGCCGATATATGCGCCTCGCTGCACCTTTTCGTGACATGATGATGACCTTGAATCAGGCCACCCTCCATGGCGCTGTTATGCGCCCTGCCTTGATCCAGCCGCTATGAACTGGGTCGACCTGACCGTGCTGGCGGTTCTGGCCGTATCGGCCATGCTGGCCTTTACGCGGGGCTTTGTGCGCGAAGCGCTGGGCATTGGTGCATGGGTGGGGGCCGCCTGGATCGCGGCGCGGGGCTTTACCTCCGTTACACCGCAGATTCGCAACCTGATCCCGGATCATGCTCTGGCCGATCCGGCCGCCTTTGCCATCGTTTTTGTGGTGGCATTGATCGTGCTGTCCGTTGTCGCCTCCATGATCGGGAAGCTGGTCCGTGGCTCCGTTCTCGGAGGGCTGGATCGCACGCTGGGACTGGTGTTCGGCATCGTGCGCGGCTTTGCCCTGATGCTCTGCGCCTATATCGCGGCAGGGCTGCTGATTCCTGTACAAAACTGGCCGGAGCCGGTACTGAAAGCGCGCGCCTTACCCTATATCTATGCGGGAGCGGTCCGCCTGACCGAAGAAGTCCCGGAAGAATACCGCCCGAAACTGGCCGCCCCTGAAAAGGTGGAAACCAGGGCGCAGGACTATATGCAGGCAAGCCCCCGCGGCTATGCCACCGGAAGACGGCCCAGCGAGGGGCAGGAGAGTAAATAAATGGCGCAGCCGACCCGTTCCGACGAGCTTCACGATGCCGCCGCCTCTTCCGGCGGAACCGGTCCTATGACGCCTCAGACCCTGCTGGTCGATCGGGCCGAGGACGATACACTGCATGAGGAATGCGGGGTGTTCGGCATCTGGAATGCCACGGATGCCGCTGCCATTACCGCACTCGGCCTGCATGCGCTCCAGCATCGTGGACAGGAAGCGACCGGCATCGTCAGCTATGACGGGCAGCGCCATCATACGCATAAGGGTCTGGGGCTGGTCGGCGATAATTTCGGCGATGCACGGATCATGGCCTCCCTGCCCGGCCCGCACGCGATCGGGCATAACCGCTACGCGACCACCGGCGAGACCCTGCTGCGCAACGTGCAGCCGCTTTATGCCGATTTCGAGTTCGGCGGTCTGGCCGTCGCCCATAACGGCAACCTGACCAACGCCCTGACCCTGCGCAAGGCGCTGGTCCGGCGCGGCTGTCTGTTTCAGTCCACTACAGACAGCGAGGTCTTCGTCCATCTGATCGCGATCAGCCTCTATTCCACTGTGGTGGACCGGCTGATTGATGCCATCAAGCAGGTGACGGGGGCCTACTCTCTGGTGGCCCTGTCGACCGATGCGCTGCTTGGTGTGCGTGATCCGATGGGGGTTCGGCCCCTGATTCTGGGCCGTATTCCCGGCGCCGCCGGTGCGCCGGGATCATGGGTACTGGCGAGCGAGACCTGCGCGCTGGATGTCGTCGGTGCGGAATTCGTGCGGGATGTGGAGCCGGGCGAGATCGTCGTCATCAACGATCAGGGTGTGCACAGCATCCGTCCCTTCGGCCGTACGACCTCCCGCTTCTGCGTGTTCGAATACATCTATTTCGCCCGTCCGGATTCAGTGCTGGAAGGCATTTCCGTCTATGATGCCCGCAAGAGCATCGGGCGCGAGCTGGCCCGCGAAAGCCATGTCGAGGCCGATGTCATCGTGCCTGTGCCGGATTCCGGCGTTCCTTCCGCGATGGGATATGCGGCGGAATCGGGCGTGCCGTTCGAACTCGGTATCGTCCGCAATCACTATGTGGGTCGCACCTTTATCGAGCCGACCGACCAGATCCGTCATCTGGGTGTAAAGCTGAAACACTCCGCCAACCGCGCCGCGCTGGAGGGCAAGCGCGTGGTGCTGGTGGATGACTCCATCGTACGCGGCACCACCAGCCGCAAGATCGTGGAGATGGTGCGTCAGGCCGGAGCCGCCGAAGTCCATATGCGTATTTCGTCTCCGCCCACCACGTATTCGTGCTTCTACGGCATCGACACGCCGGAGCGCAGCAAGCTGCTCGCCGCCCGCAACAACGTCGAGGAAATGGCCAAGCTGATCGGAGCGGACTCTCTGGCGTTCATTTCTCTGGACGGGCTGTATCGCGCGCTCGGGCGGCCCGGACGCGATGACAGCAAGCCTTATTATTGCGATGCGTGTTTTACGGGTGAATATCCGGTGCCGATTCCGGATTTTTCCGAAAACGCTATGCGGCAGCCACAGATGAGTGATCCGCGATAGCGCTGTTGGCAGAATTTGCTTTCCGTTCTAGTATTTAAAAGGTAAAATTATATACCTCCATATTAATGGAGATAGCCCGCTAGCGTTCTCAAGCTCGGCCTCAAAGAAAGCTGCTCCCCCGTGCATACGGGGATGTAAATATACTTGAAAGGGCTGGCCCAAAACTTTGGATCAGCCCTTTCAAGTTTTTAAAGAAAATATTTTTCCAAGATTATTAGGAAGAGATAGACAGTTGTTTGATTAACCTCTAAGGTAATCTTCACTCATTCTCCTTTCCGGTCAGGGGGCATATGGACGTCCTGAATAATCAGGAAGCTCTTTATATCGAGCATGTGAGCTTAAGTCAATGGTATTGCTAATCTAGCCTTCTCAAGCTCATGTCCAATCAATTCTCCCAAAATTTGCCCTGCCTCCAGATCGCTTGGAAAATGCGACCCCGCCTCCACCCTATTACGAGCAAAGACCGCGGCACGTGCGTAGAGCGCCTCCCGCTTCTCCGGGAAAATCCGGGCCAGAATGGCAGCTGTCATGCAGGCGAAGGTAGCATGCCCTGACGGATAGGAAGCCTGCGCCGAGCGTGTCTCCAACGTTCTAAGTGTGGGATCCAGCGTATAGGGCCGAGGACGGCCAATCTTCGCCTTGGCCTGCGCGACCAGTTGGGCCTCCACGCGATAGACACGATCCAGCATGGCGGCGAGACGCGGATAATGCTGATGGTCAAAATCCGGCCCGATCACAGAGGCGAACTGCTCCATCACGCACTCATGATCGGCGCGGATTTTCTTCTCCTGCGCCGGCGTGCGGGCGGCGACGGCTTGACGAACCGCCTCCATATCCATCTGCTCCTGTTGACTGCCGGGGGCAGGCGGAGGCGGCAGCAGGCTGGCCAGATCAATGCCCTGCAGAGCTCGTAGAGCCTGATCAAACTCGGACTGCCCCAGATCGGCACGGCTGGCCGTGGCGGGGCCGAGCAGAAGGCAGAGCAGCAACGAGACTGTAAAAACCCCGATCCGGGAGATAATTTTCATCCCTGATACCCCCGGCCGGCCTCTTTGCCGACCAACCCTTTTGATACCGTCCTTACTGATATTCTGGATTATTTTCTGTTTTTATCACAGAAAAATCATATCAACCCGAGTGTTTTCGCCGCCTCATCCACCACCGCATCCAGGGCACCGGGGGAAAACGGGCTGGCCAGACCGGCTGAACGTGCCAGAGCGGTAAAAGGGGCCGCGCCGCCACGCCCGCACAGAGCGACATAATCCGTCAGTGCCGAGGCATAATCCTGCCGCATGCGCACCCAGAATTGCAGCGCACAGCACAAGGCGAGCGTGTAGTCGATGTAATAGAATGGCGAATTGTAGATGTGCTGCTTCGCCTGCCAGCGCCCGCCCGCCGCCGGCCACCCCAGATCACCGTAATCAGTCCATGGCATGTAACGGGCTTCCAGCCGCCGCCATATCGCATGGCGTTCTGCCGGGGTGGCGTCGGGTCGGGCATAGACCTCATGCTGGAAATGATCGACGCAGACGCCATACGGCAGAAAAGCCAGCGACTGGATCAGGTGCATGCGCCGGTAACGCTCGGCTTCGTCCTCTCCCACCAGCTTGCCGATTCCGGGCCAAGTCAGGAATTCCAGACTCATGGAATGGATTTCCGCCGCTTCATAGGTCGGCCAGAGCAAATCGATACCCGGCAGAGTGCGGCTGGCATAATTCTGGAAGGCATGGCCCATTTCATGGGTGAACACGCCGATATCGTGATGCGTGCCGGTAAAATTCGCGAAAATATACGGCATCCCGTCCGATTGCGTAGGAAAGGAGGTGCAGAATCCCCCACCCGCCTTGCCGGAACGGTTATCCAGATCCATGAAGCCGCCGGCACGCATCAACCGGTAACAGACTCCGATGCCTTTTGCGTCTCCTCCGGACAAATGAGCATCCATCGCATCGAACATGCCCTGAGCAGCCTCGCCCAGCACCTCCACCCCGCCGAGCGGTTTGGGGTTGCCGCGCGGATCGACCAGCGCTTCATCCCAGAAACGGAGCCTGTCCCAGCCATGCTCCTGCCGCCTTGCTTCCAGCAGACGGGCAACCAGCGGGGTCACCTTCTCCGCCACGGCATCGCGATAGCGGGCGACATCCTCCGGCCCGTAATCGGTGCGACGCAGCCTCCGGTAGGCCAGAGCGATGAAGTTCTCATCCCCCAGCTTGCGGGCCATGCCATGCCGCAGCCGGACCAGAGCATCGTAAATTCCGTCCAGCCTCTCGCCATGATCAGCAAAATACTGCCAGCGGACTGCCTCCGCCTCATGACGGATCGCGCGATCCTCATGCTCGGCATAAGGGGCAAGGCCGGAGAGATTGACGGTTTGGCCGCCGATCTCCAGCCGGGCCGCCGCCAGAAGCTCGGTATAGTCCGCCTCCAGCTTCGATTCCTGTTCCAGATCGTCAGCAATGGCAGGGATAAAGGTGGTGATATCCGCCTCCCACAGCGCCAGCACATGCTCGCCATAAGGCGGTGACAGCAAAGGCAAAATCGACGCGCGGTCGGGATGGGCCAGCACGCGCCGCTTCAGCGTAACTTCACAATCCTGAGCAAAAGGCGCCAGCGAATCCGCATAACTGCGCTCCGCTTTCGCCTCCACGTCCGCCGTGTTGCGGGAGAAAGCCAGATGTACCAGTGCCGACCAGCGTGCATAATCCCGCCGATCCTGATCCATGGTGGACAGGGCCTGCGCCCATGCTCCTGCTTCCATCAGGGCCAGCACGGCGTCCCGTTCGGCGGCGAGGCTTTCCCGTGTGGGCCTCGGCGCAGATATGTTTTCGAAACGTGCGGCCATCAGAGGGAGACTCCCGTTGCGGTCAATAGGATGGAAGAAAACACAGGCTGCCGCATTCATGCCCGCCTGTCATGGTGCCCCGCCTCTCATGGTGCCCTGTCTGTTTCTGCTGCACTGAACGATTGATCCCGACGCAGCCTTCGCGCACAAACGGCGGCATGCGGATCATCACGGACTGGCGACACATTCCCCCCGAAGCCCGCGGCGCAAGCGTCGCACTGGGCAATTTCGACGGCGTGCATCTCGGGCATGAGGCCGTTATCCGTGCCGCCCATGCGGCCAGACCAACCGCCCCCCTGATGGCGCTGACCTTCGAGCCGCATCCGCGGGAGTTCTTCCGTCCCTATGATCCGCCCTTCCGCCTGACCCTCTCTGCCGAGCGCGCCGATGCGCTGGCACGGCTGGGCGTGACATGGGTGGTCGAACTGGCTTTCGACGAGGCTTTCAGCCTGATGGAAGCCGAGGAATTCATTTCCGGCGTTCTGCTGGCCGGGCTGGATGCAAAACATCTGGCCTGCGGGGCCGATTTCGCCTTCGGCCACCGGCGCGGCGGCGATATAACCCTGCTCTCCACCCGCAGCGAGGCGCTGGGGATCGGGCTGACCATTGTACCACCCATCATGGATGCAGAAGGGCCGCTTTCCTCCACCCGCATCCGCCGCCTGTTGCAGGATGGCTATCCGGAGCGTGCGGCACAGTTGCTCGGACGGCCATGGGGAATTCGCGGCATCGTCTCCCACGGGGACAAACGCGGACGCACCATCGGCTTTCCCACGGCGAATATCCCCTTCGGTCGGCATCTGGAGCCGGCCCGCGGCGTCTATGCCGTCACGGCCCGGTTGCCGGACGGCACCGCATATCCGGGGGTTGCCAATATCGGTCGCCGCCCGACCGTCAATGAAGGGCCGGAAAGCAGGCTGGAAGCACATCTGTTCGACTTCAGCGGCGATCTGTACGATCAGGATATCACCGTCAGCCTGCACGCATTTTTGAGAGCGGAACGAAAATTCGCAGGGCTCGACGATCTACGCGGCCAGATTGCCCAGGATGCGAATGAAGCACGGAAGCTGCTTGACCAGCTTCCTGCACGCCAAGCATAGTCCGCCCCCCGATGCAGAATGCAGCCATGTCGTCCAGACCGTTTCAGTCCATCTCCACCCGATCCTGCCTGCGAATGAGGTAGCTGGCCGCCCGGGCACCTTCCTGCGTGCCCTGTTGTGACGGCCAGCCAGACGCGGCGATTTCCATTTTCTTCTTTTCTTCCCGGGCCGTATCCTGACGGCCCTGCAGCGGCGGACCATCATGTCTCATAGTCAAGACCAGAGCGATCCCCAGACCCAAGAGAACCAGACCCCGGATTACCGGAATACGGTTTTCCTGCCGGCGACTTCCTTCCCTATGCGCGGGGACCTGCCGAAGAAAGAGCCCGGCATTCTTGCCCGCTGGGAGGCCATGGGGCTGGGGCGGAAGCTGCGTGATGCCCGCATCGGGGCGGAGCCGTTCGTGCTGCATGACGGCCCTCCCTATGCCAATGGACATCTGCATATCGGCCACGCCCTGAACAAGATTTTGAAGGACGTGATCAACCGCGCCCGGCAGATGGCCGGATACGATGCCGCCTATGTGCCAGGCTGGGACTGCCATGGCCTGCCGATCGAATGGAAGATCGAGGAAGAATACCGCAAAGCGGGACGCAACAAGGATGAGGTGCCGGTTCTTCAGTTCCGCGCCGAGTGCCGCGATTACGCCCGTAAATGGCTCGATATCCAGTCTGCCGAATTCCGCCGTCTGGGGGTGGAGGCCGACTGGAGCAATCGCTACGCCACCATGGATTTCGGCTCCGAGGCCGCCATTGCGGGCGAGATCGGCAAATTCCTGCTGAATGGAGCACTGTATCGCGGCCTGCGTCCGGTGATGTGGAGTCCGGTGGAGAAAACCGCTCTGGCAGAAGCCGAAATCGAGTATCACGACCATACCAGCACCACGATTCATGTCCGCTACCCGGTGCTGAGCGCCCGTGAGGCTGATCTGATCGGGGCTTATGTGGTAATCTGGACCACCACGCCATGGACCATGCCAGGCAGCCGTGCCGTCGCCTACGGTCCGGAGATCGATTACGTGCTGGTGGAGACCCCCACCGGCTCCGGCGGGACTGAAACCCTGATTGTCGCGGAAGCCCTGCTGCCGCAGACTCTGGCTGCCGCCGGTCTCACGGAGCATCGCGTGCTCCGCCAGTTCAAAGGGGCTGCGCTGGAAGGTGCCATCGCCGCCCATCCGCTGCGTGGCCGTGGCTATGAGTTCGACGTTCCTCTGTTGCCGGGCGATCATGTCACCACCGAGCAAGGCACCGGGCTGGTGCACACCGCCCCCGCGCATGGCGAGGAAGATTTCCAGCTCGGCCGCGCCCATGGCATTGAGGTGCCGGAAACGGTGGGGGATGACGGCACCTACTACAGACACGTTCCCCTGTTTGCCGGCCTGCATGTCTACAAGGCCGCCGAGCCGGTCTGCGCCGCATTGTCGGAAGCGGGCATGCTGCTGGCCCGCAGCACGCTGGTGCATTCCTACCCGCATTCATGGCGTTCCAAAGCACCGCTGATCTATCGCGCCACGCCGCAATGGTTCATCCGCATGGACGGGCCCGAAGATATTCGCGGGCAGGCACTGGCCGAGATCGACCGCACCCGCTTTATCCCCGATCAGGGCCGCAACCGGATCGGCTCCATGGTCGCCAACCGCCCGGACTGGTGCATCAGCCGCCAACGCGCCTGGGGCGTGCCCATCGCTGTGTTCGTGGAAAAAGCCACCGGACAGGTGCTGCGTGACGCTACCGTGATGGAGCGCATCGTCTCCGCCTTCCGGGAGGAAGGGGCCGATGCATGGTATTCCTCTCCGCCTTCCCGCTTCCTCGGCAACGATCGCAATCCCGAGGATTACGAACAGGTGTTCGACGTGATCGATGTCTGGTTCGAAAGCGGTTCCACCCATGCTTTCGTGCTGGAAGCACGGGACATGAAATGGCCGGCCGATCTGTATCTGGAAGGCTCCGACCAGCATCGCGGCTGGTTCCAGTCTTCCCTGCTGGAAGCCGTCGGCACGCGCGGATCGGCTCCGTTCGAGGCGGTGCTGACGCATGGCTTCGTGCTGGACGAGCAGGGACGGAAAATGAGCAAGTCCCTCGGCAACGTCACCGCGCCGCAGGAAGTGATCGACCAGTATGGCGCGGATATTCTCCGGCTTTGGGTCATGTCCTCCGACACGCGGGACGATCTGCGGATCGGCAAGGAAATCCTGAAGCAGCAGGGCGAACTGTATCGCCGCCTGCGCAACACCCTGCGCTGGATTCTGGGCAGCCTCGACGGGTTCGCCGAGGAAGAGCGGGTCAGCGAGGCAGACATGCCGGAGCTGGAACGTTGGGTGCTGCATCGCCTCACCGAGCTGGACACACGCTTCCGGCAAGCGGTGGAAAGCCATGACTGGACCGGACTTTACCCGGAACTGCACAATTTCTGCGCCTCTGATCTATCTGCGTTCTACTTCGATATCCGCAAGGACGTGCTCTACTGCGACCGCACCGACAGTCCGCGTCGCTGCGCCACGCGGACTGTGCTCGATCATCTGCATCGCTGCCTGACCATCTGGCTGGCTCCCGTACTGGTGTTCACGGCCGAGGAAGCCTGGACCGCCCACTTCGGCGAGCAGGACAGTGTGCATCTCCAGACCCTGCCCACCCTGCCGCATCACTGGCACGATCCGGTTCTTGCCCGGCGCTGGGAGGAAATCCGTAGCATCCGTCGCCGTGTTACAGCGCCGATCGAGGAAGCCCGCCGGGCCAATCAGATCGGTGCCTCTCTGCAGGCTGCCGTCCGCCTGCCGCTGTCGCTGGAGGAAATGGATTTACTGCCGGAAGCGGACTGGGCGGACATCACCATCGTTTCGGCACTGGAACAGGTCTATGATCCTATCCGCGATGCCGATGGAGCCAGCAAAGGCGTGCTGGATGGTACACAGATGGAGGTCTCCATCACCCGCGCGCCCGGCCAGAAATGCGCGCGCTGCTGGAAAGTCCTTCCGGAAGTCGGCAGCATTGCCGCACACCCGGCCCTGTGTGTACGCTGCGCGGATGCGGTCGAGAGTGGTCTGATCTGCCGCAGCGCCTGAAATCGGGGTTACAGGAATAGGCGAAGGATACACGTCATGAGCAGCATTGCCGCCCTCCGCCGCGCCGGAGCCGCCGAGAAAGCACGGCGGTTTCCGGGATTTTATATGCCGATCGGTATTCTTGCCGCCCTCATCGTGCTGCTGGCCGATCAGGGCAGCAAATGGTTCATTCTTGAAACAGTGAACTTGCCGGAGAAGCATCAGATTGTGCTGCTGCCCGTCCTGAACCTGACCATGGTATGGAACCGGGGGGTCACTTTCGGTCTGCTGAACGGGTTTGGGCCTGCCGGTATCTGGATACTGGGCGGCGGAGCGATCCTGATCGTCGCCGGATTGCTGCTGTGGATGCGGCGTGCGGAAAACCGGCTGATTGCCATTGCGCTGGGGATGATCGGCGGCGGGGCGATCGGGAACGTGATTGACCGGTTTCGCTTCGGCGCGGTCGTAGACTTCATCCATGCGCATATAGGCGATCTGTCATGGTTTGTGTTCAACGTGGCCGACGCAGCCATCGTGATCGGCGTTGCCCTGCTGATTATCGATACGCTGATCGGGCGGACCCAAAGGGAAACCCGAACCGGAGAAGGCTGATATAGCCCCCGTTATGGCATGGCCGGTGCAGACAGATGGCATCGTTCCCGCTATTCTTCCCTCTCAAGAATGCGCCAGTCCCGGCCGCCAGTGCCGTGACCCAGCCCGGATGATGAGCACTGCACCCATGACCACCTTTCCGCGCCGCCCGACTGCCTGCTTCACAAGACTGTTCCGCTCCCTTTCCGCCATTGCCATCCTTTGCTCTGTGTCCGGCTGCGGCGAAAGCACGCTCCGCACGTTCGGGCTGGTGCACGATGCGCCCGATGAATTCAAGGTCACGACCCGCGCGCCACTGGACATTCCCCCCACTCTGGATGGACCGTTGCAGCCACCGCGCCCCGGTGCGCCTCGTCCGCAGGAACAGAATGAGCAGATCAGTGCTGAAGCCGCACTAAGTCCTTCCGCAGCGCTGGCCGATCCGGGCAACATGCCCAGGTCTGGACAAAAGGCCCTGCTCACTGCCGCCGGCCCGTCCAGACAGCCGCAACATATGCAGGCCGAGCCCTTACCGGGGCAGACCAAAAAATCCGGGCTGATGGACAAGCTGATGTTCTGGCAGGACGACACCGTTCCCACCACGTTGAACGCTGCCGAGGAAGCTGCCCGCCTGCGTCAGAAGGGCATCACGGTTCCTCCACCCCCGACAACTGCCAGCACACAGGCCCCGCAGAAAAAAAGCAGCTTCCTCGGGATCTTCTGAGCCGGTTTCTTCTGGATCGGGCCGTTTCGGTCTATTATCCGATCCATGACAGAGTCTGCCGCTTCCTCCCTCTCGCCGCGCATCCGCCTGCTGCCTGATGCGACGATCAACCGCATCGCCGCCGGGGAAGTGATCGAGCGTCCCGCCGCCGTGGTGAAGGAACTGGTGGAAAACGCTCTGGATGCCGGAGCGACCCGCATCGTCGTGGTGCTGGAAGGCGGCGGCATCACCCGGATCGAGGTTCGGGATGATGGCAGCGGCATGACGGAGGAAGAGCTGACTCTGGCCATCCAGCGTCATGCCACCTCCAAACTGACCGATGACTCATTGATTCGCATCGCTACGCTTGGTTTCAGGGGGGAGGCCCTGCCCTCGATCGGGGCTGCCGGACGGCTGAGCATCACCAGTCGCACCGCCGCCTGTGACCATGCCCACAGCATCACCGTTGAAGGGGGCCGGGTCGGGGCGGTCATACCGGCCTCCGGTCCGCAAGGAACCCGCATTGTGGTGCGGGATCTGTTTTTTGCGACCCCCGCCCGCCGCAAATTTCTCAAAACACCTCGCAGTGAGGCCGATCAGGCTGAAATCGCCGTGCGGCGGCTGGCTTTCTCTGCCCCCCATGTCGCGTTCCGCTGTGAAATCGATGGCCGGGAAATCTTCGACCTTCCCACCGCCACACCGCAGGCGCGCATCGCCGCGCTGCTGGGGGAAGAAGCCGCCGCTGCCATCCTGCCCGTTTCTGCCGAGCGTGACACGCTTCTGCTGGGTGGTTTCATCTGCGCCCCTACCGTGACCCGCGCCACTGGGGCCTCCCAGAGTTTCGTGGTGAACGGACGCCCGGTTGCCGATCCAATGCTGCGCACGGCCTTGCGCGTGGCCTATCGGGATGTGATCCCCTATGGCCGCCACCCGGTTGTGGCGCTGCAACTGACCGTGCCGCCGGAAGATGTGGACGTGAACGTCCATCCGGCCAAGACGGAACTGCGTTTTCGCGATGCCGCCGCTGTGCGCGGGCTGATCATCGGCGCGATCAGCCGCACTCTTGCAGCCGGGGTCGGCGGACCGGTCGGACAAACAGAGAATGGTGGAGAGGCATCTTCCACCCTTAGCATTCCGCCCCCTCGGCTGAATATTTCCCGGCCCAGCTACACACCTGCGCGCGGTGGCGGCTACGCTGCCACGCCCCCGGCACGCCCGCGCTTCGGCTTCGCGGAGGCCCAGTTACCGCTTCAGGATGCGCCAGCCGCCCGTGGCGCCATGTCCTCTGCCCCCGAGACGGTTCAGGATGGATCGGCACCCGCACCACCGCTCCCTGATCCCGCCTATCCGCTGGGGGCCGCGGTGGCGCAGGTGCTCGATACCTATGTGATTGCCGTCGCGGCGGACGGAGCGCTGGTGCTCGTCGACCAGCATGCCGCGCATGAAAGACTGACCCATGAGGCTCTCCGCAGCGCCCTGCTGAATGGCACCGTAAGCAGCCAGGCGCTGCTGATGCCTGAAGTGGTGGAGATGCCGCCACGGGAAGCGGCCCATCTGCTCGATGCGGCCTCTTCGCTCGCAAAACTGGGGCTGGATATCGAAGCCTTCGGCACCGGGGCTGTTCTGGTGCGTGCCTTACCTGCTCTGCTGAAACCACAATCCGTCTCTGCCCTGCTGCGGGATGTCGCCGAGGAACTGGCCGAGCTGGGCGCCAGCATCGCGTTGGAAAGCAGACTGGATGCCGTCATTGCCCGCATGGCCTGCCATGGCTCCATCCGCGCTGGACGGCGTCTGACCGTGCCGGAGATGAACGCCCTGCTCCGGCAGATGGAGGCCACGCCACGTGCCGCCACATGCAGCCATGGCCGCCCCACCGTGTTGCGCCTCAGCAAAGCCGAGATCGAGACCCTGTTCGGGCGGCGGTGAAATCATGGACCAATCCCTTACCTCACGCCCATCATCATGGTGGGGACGCGCCTGCCATGTGCTTTTATGGCTGCTTGGGCTGCTGTCATTCGGTCTGATTGCGGAACGGGTACTGAGTCTGGGGGATCATCTCTCACGCGATCCCAATGAGGGATGGAATGCGTTTCAGACCCGGCAGATTTTGTCCGGACAGGCTTTGTACCCGCCTCTGGATGGGCTGACCGGCAACAACTATCCACCACTCTCGTTTTATATCGTTGGCTGGACTGCAAAACTGACCGGTGACCCTATTCTTGCCGGGCGACTGCTGGCGCTGCTGTCGATGCTTACCGTAGGCGGGATCATCGTCTGGATGATCAGGCGGTTGGTGATCAGAGCTGCATCTCCGGCTGTTTATGCACCATGGCTGGGTGGGCTGTTGTTCATGGCGCTCAATGCCACCCTGCTGCGACGCTATGTCGGGCTGGATGACCCGCAATGGATGGCGGATGCAGTCATGATGGCCGGGATGGCCCTGATCCTGCCAAAACAGGCCGGAGAATCACCCTCGGCGGCTTGCTCTGTCGGCTCTGCACTGCTGCTGCTGGGAGGCGGGATGATCAAGCATAATCTGCTGGCCGCACCGCTCGCAGTAGGGATATGGCTGCTGCTGTATCACCGCCGTGCATGGCGTATCTGGTGCATCACCGCACTGGTCGGCCTGGCAGGGGGGGCCGCACTCTGTCTGATGATGTACGGGCCGGATATGATGCGCGACATTGCCGACGCCAAACGGCATCTCTCCATCCTTCGCATGGCCGATAAATCCATCGTGCCTCTGCTGGTGCTACTGCCTATGGCCATTGCCTCCCGGCCACTATTGCAGATGCGGTGGCAAGATGATCGGCTCGATCTGATCATGATTTTCGCCCTGATCGCCCTGCCACTCGGCATTTTTCAGCGCAGCGGGCAAGGCGTGGATGTGAATGCCCATATCGAGGCCGTGATTGCGCTCTGCCTGTCCGTTGCCGTTTCTGGCACGGCCCCCATTCCGACAGACAATCCGTGGCGCATGCGCGTGCTTATCGCCGCGCCATTATTGATCGTCGGACTGGTTGCCATTCCAAAAATCATCAGCGAACGACGCCATCTCGCTAACGATCTGCATGCCTGGCGTTTCATGGAAACCCGGATCGCGGCGATGCCCGGGCCTGTCGCCTGTGAAATGCCCGCTCTATGCTTCTGGGCGGGTAAGGATTTCGTCCTCGATTTTTTCCTGTATGGGCAGCACGTCGCCCTATCCGGGGATAATCATCTTTTACAAGAAGCACTCCGGAGCAGAAAGTTCAGCGCCATCCTTCTGGAGCAATCCAAACACTCAACCAAAGCCGGAGAAATCAGCAGCCCACTGCCATCACTCATCGAACAGATTTATATGCCTCTTGATCTGGGCCAGAAGCACTGGGAAATCATGGTTCCACGACCAGCAGGGCCGGATCATAAGGGTTGATCTTATCAAAGATCGCCCAGCCCCCCTAAATAATGCTGCTCAAACGTTTTAAATAAAATTCACTTGCATTTTGGTACCCTAGATCGAAAAATTAACTAAAGGGCAAGTGAGTTTCAATTTGCTCATTATATATGGAAGTAGAAAACATGACCGAAAAACTAGACCAGAACGAAAAAATTTCTGACCAGCAGCTGGAAGAAGTGTGTGGTGGCGCCCGAAATGCAGAAGCCGCGCCTTCAACCCAGAATGCATCACCCCAGAAGCCGCGCCGTCGTTATCCAATCACATCTGTGGGCATGTTAGTAAAATCATAAAATTGATATCCAGTTTTACGCATAATTGCGGCAATCCAAAGTCAATTTTGGATTAAAATGTCAATTTTAATGCTATGTCCTGTAATAAACGCAGAACTGCACGTGTGGACTCGGAACTAAATTTCTATATTTTAAGCAGTTTTCACATGATAAAAATAGTGATAGACTGAATTATCTTGTCGCTATATTGTATCTGTTCTTATACATGCATGCAGTATAAAGTTTACTGGGGATGCTGATGCCATCAAAACAATAGCATCAACTGTGTATAGTTTAGTGGAGCGCTGACTGAAATGAAGCAGCGATCCCATCGATACATGCCAGTTCCCGGATAAAAGCAGATTATAATGGTTGTATTTCAAGTGGAAGGAATCGGGAATTGCCTCCCCCACCATTGACCTCTTCCAGCATTTTATCAGCAATACCTTCCTGAACCTGGTTCAGGTTTTTTTCATTCTGCTCCTGCACGTCAGAAGCTTTGGGCTGGCCAGCATCATCTTTCATTTCATATCTTCCACGCTCAGTTGTCGAATACACGCGAAAAATCAATCTCCAGCATCAAAACACATTCTTACCGAATCCATACAACATAAAAATTTGCTTTTATTTAAGAAAATGCCATGCAGCCCCAGTTGACGGGATTGCTCTTCAAATATCGCCCCACTCCTCCGCAACAGAGCCATAAGCGGCATTGAAAATATTCATATAAGCCAGCCATTTGGCCGGTCAACGGGCTGAATGCCGGTCGGCTGGAATGCTACTTCAGACAGACCGCCAGATCACGATGCGGGCCGCACCTTGCTCCCTTTCAGCCAATGTTGTCATAGCTGGAAGGAACTCATCACGCGCATATTCAGCAACGATCAGGGCATCCGGAGCAATCCAGCCCCGTGATTTCAAGGCCGCAAGCGCCTTCGGCACCAGATCCTGACGATAGGGCGGATCAAGAAAAACAAGGTTGCATGCGAAAGACGCCAAAGGAGGAACCAGCATATCAGCCGCCAGCACTCTTGCCCGCTCCCCTGCCCCCAGCGCGGTGACGTTGGTCCGCAAGGCTTGGAGCGCCACAGGATCGCGCTCAATCAGCACAGCCTCCTTGGCGCCGCGTGACAAAGCCTCCAGCCCCAGCGCACCGGTACCGGCAAATCCATCCAGCACAGTGGCGCCATCAAGCAGGCCACGTCCACCCCATGGTGCATGGAGCAGCATATCGAACAAAGCCTGCCGAACCCGGTCCGCCGTCGGGCGGGTTGCCTGTCCGGGAGGGGCAATCAACGCACGGCCTCGCCATTGCCCGGCGACGATTCTCATGAATATGTCTCAGTCTCGGGGAAGCTGTTCACGCAGCACCTTGCCGGTCACTTCCTCCACCTCGCCTTTGCCAAGCTGACCAAGCTGGAACGGGCCGTAAGCGATACGGATCAACCGGGTCACATGCAGCCCGATATGGCGCATGACCTTACGAATTTCACGGTTCTTCCCCTCCTTCAGGGAAACAGTCAGCCAGGAATTGCTGCCCTTGCTGCTGTCCAGCCCGGCTTCGATCGAGCCATAACGGACACCTTCCACGGTGACGCCACGCGCCAGACTATCCAGCATCTCCTGCGTCACATCACCATGCACCCGCACGCGATAGCGTCTGATCCAGCCGGTCTGCGGCAGTTCCAGCCTGCGGGCCAGCATGCCATCATTGGTGAGAAGCAACAGCCCCTCGCTGTTGAGATCAAGCCGCCCCACACTCACCACACGCGGCATGCTCGAAGGCAGCTTTTCGAACACGGTCGGGCGGCCCTGCGGATCGCGATGGGTGGTCATCACCCCATCAATCTTGTGATAGCGCCACAGCCGCGTGCGATCCGGCGCTTCCACCAGAGAGCCATTAACGGTGACCAGATCACCCGATCCCACAAATGTCGCGGGATGGGTCACCACTTGGTTATTCAGGCGGACCCGACCATCTTCTACCAGCTTTTCCGCGTCACGGCGGCTGGCCACCCCCGCCCGTGCCAGCCATTTCGCAATGCGCTCACCACGCGGCGCCCCTGCATCAGCGTCTTCCATCCGCTCCTCCGTCATGATGCGCAGGCCGCGATGAAGGCCGCAAAAATACGGGCGTCACCGGGGTCGATCAGAAATTCGGGATGCCATTGCAGGCCGAGACAGAAGCGATAACGCGTATCCTCGATCCCCTCGACCACCCCATCCGGTGCAACCGCATTGATACATGCATGAGGCCCCGGCGTGCGAACCGCCTGATGATGAGCGGAATTCACCTGCATCTGCTCTGCCCCCACAATCCTGTGCAACAGAGTGCCAGGCAGGATCGTGACCTCATGCCCCGGCTGATGCCGCGGGTTGGGTTGCTCATGCTCCAGGGCGTTTTCAATGCTATCGGGAATGTGCTGAATCAGGGTGCCACCCAGTGCCACAGCAAGCAATTGCTGGCCACCGCAAATGCCGAGCACCGGCATATTCCGCGCCAATGCCCCTCGGGTCAGGGCCAGTTCAGAGGCCGTGCGGGATTCCTTGAGAGTGACGGTCTCATGCATTGCACCGTCACCATACAGCGCCGGATCGACATCGAAGGCACCGCCCGTCACCACCAGACCGTCGATCCGCTCCAGATAGGCTTCAGCCAGTACCGGATCGTGGGGCAATGCCACCGGCAGCCCCCCCGCTGCAATGACCGCACCAGCATAATTTGCACGCAAGGCGTACCAGTCATATTTCGAATACCCGCCAGGTTGCTCGGTATCCAGGGTTACGCCAATCAGGGGACGAGTCGTATTGTTCATGGTCTCTAGCTAAAGCGGATCGACGGCGGATGAAACACGTTATACGCGGCATATACGGCACAATGCACTGAGCATGCAGGAAAACTGTCCCCCTTTCCTGTTTCGCCCCGGTCCGGGTGAGGCTATGGAACATGCCCTAAGACAGGCCCGTCTCGCCGCGGCCGCGGCGGAGGTGCCGGTCGGTGCCGTGGTGATCAGCCCGGAAGGATATCTGCTGGCGCAGGCGCATAATCTGACTGAGACCAATCATGACGCCAGCGCTCATGCCGAAATGCTGGCCATGCGTGAAGCTGCAAAACAACTCGGCTCAACACGCTTGATCGGCTGTGATCTCTACGTGACGCTGGAGCCTTGCCCGATGTGTGCCCAGGCAGCCAGCCATTTCCGCATCCGCAGGATCATTTTCGGCGCATACGATCCAAAAGGGGGCGGCATCGAGCATGGCGCCAGAGTGCTCAATGCTTCCTCCTGCCATCACCAGCCGGAAATCATCGGCGGCGTGCGAGAGACAGAAGCAGTCGCTTTGCTGCGCGGCTTTTTTCAGGCTCGGCGGTAAACCAGCATCTTGAAGAGACAATCCCGCTCATCCGCTAGCTCTGCCGGGATGAACGGGATGAGCAGTCAGCCAATGTTTCAGGCTTTCTGAAGTTTTTTCGGATGGGAAGCTGTTTCACTCTTTTTGACCGCTGCGCTGGCTTCCACCCGCGCCAGTTGCTTCTGGAAGGCTGGGATCATACGGATCTTATCAATCACATAATCCGCAGAAATCAGCCTGGTACATTCGAATTGACGCGGTGTGTCCTTTTGGCGAGGGCACCACATAAAATCGTGATGATCAAAGCGAATACTGGCATCGTTCCAGCAGCTGTTGCAGGTATGCCAGTTGTGAACACGGTAAGGCGTGTGAAACTCATTGGTCGGGTGTGTAAAGCCGCTGATCATGACCACTGGCGTTCCGGCTGCCCAGGCCAGCCAGGACAGGCCGGAACTCAGACCGACGAAGAAATCCGCATGACGCAGCCAGCGGGCACGCTCCGTCAGCGGGCGATTGCCGGTTTCGTCTTCCGCACCGTTGGGGATATGATTCCAGACCAGACCCACTCCATGAACGGCTTTCTGGTCGATACAGATCACGCGATAGCCAGCACGCTTTAACTCAGCGATGACGCTGCGCCAGCCGGTCGGATTATTCCAGTATTTCGACTGGGTCGAACTCTGGACAGCAATACAGACATAAGGCTCCGGGATGGGGCGGCTTTCATCCGGCAGGGCCAGACGGGGTGCTTCCTCTTCCGGATCCACACCAAGAATATAGCCCGCCGTTCGATGCAGCCCTACAAAGCGAAAATCAGTCGGCTGCCAGGCACAGTCGATATCATCAAAGAACAGACCCAGCGAATATGTGGCGTAGAATGTCTCCGCCAGCTTCTTTTCCTTCATCTCGTCATGCGTGACGAAGGTGATATGCGGATAGGCTTTTTCCAGAACCGGAATGATGAGTTCCGACAGGGCACAGGTCAGTTTGCAGCCATGCTTCTCGGCAAAGCGGGCAGCATAGGGAAACCACGCCATGATATCGCCGAGCGTGCCGACCGGAAACTGGACCAGGATATCACGGCCCCGTGCATCGTAATCATGCACGAAAAATGGCTCCTTCCCACTCGCCGGACCGCCATCGGGAGAGTCCCATACCTCGATCCGGAAGCGGACGAAAAACCGCTTTGCAGAATTGATGAATGTCGCAGGACCAGAGGACAGGAACAGGATGTTCCCGGTATCAATATCCCTCAGACAGACAATAAACGGCTTCTCCTGACGTTCAGGGAGTGACACCCGTGCTCCGAGATTGAAATCATAACGAATACCGCGCGGTCCTTCCTGCGTCGGAATATCAGCCACTGCAGGATAAGGCGATTTGACCTCAGGAGCAGGCTGCTTTGTCGGGGCAGATTCGGTCGAGGAGGCTGGAATATGCGAAACAGGAACAGATGCAGAAGCGTCCTGTGCAGAAGAAGAAGAAGAAGAAGAGATGTCGGTCAAATGTCTGATCTCGCCGCTGGGTTTAAGGCATTAAAAATTGTAAGAAAAAATAATTAACGTGTTGTCCCAAAAGTAAACTTTATATTCTCAATACTCTAATATTTTTGTGCTGTTAAAGAATCGGCTGTATAAGTAACATTAAAAATCAATTCATCGACCTGCTCCAGCATGCAACCTAAAGGCAGATCTGTCGCATTGGTTGATAGTCTGCAGACTATACAACACAGCTGAAGATTGGCAATGCCATTCAGCATTGACCGAGACAGCACAGCGCAAGACCGGACGATCTCCGTTCTATCGCAGGGCCTTATAGACCCATGCTGAGGCCCTGTTTCAAGCAAAAGCAGATCATTATTTCAGCGAACAGTCTCATCCCGCTTTGCCTGCACCTGATAGGTGCAAGCCCGCGTATCAACAACCCCCTCAAAACTGTCTCCGGTAAAATGACCGTCCAGGGTATTTCCCTTGAAGGTAGACATGAACGTGCCATCCGGCGCGACGGGAGTGCGGAATACGACAGGATGCCGGTGCGCGATGAAGCGCAGAATGGCCATGCCATGGGTTACCCTGATGGCCGCCTGATCAAAATCCTGCCCGCATTTGGCCCGACTGCCTTTCACTGCGGAGATTGTACGGCTGCCAGTGTAGCTACCATCATAGGCATCCAATGACGTAGCGGCGGCAACCGGGGATGGAGAGGGATTACTATTGGATGAACCGCAGGCGTTCAGCCCGAGCACGACCGGAACCAGCAGGGATACAGTCAAAATCCGGACACGCCGCAAAACGATATCTCCTGCGCACGAAGCCGGGGTAGATCCGATAGGGCGCGTTATCATGAGTTTCCGACTGATGATCGATCCGGGGATACTACCCCGCAGTCAGAAGTCGTAGAGGGGTGAGAAACGGCTGTAAATGCCTTCTGTGATACCAGATGCTCCGCCGCATCCTGTACCATCAATCGCTTACGGATGGTCGGGCGCAGCGGCACACCCGCATACACATCCTTGACGGCCTCACTGATCGTGACGCCTGCAAGCCCGGGTATCAGATGGCGGCCAGTTGATTCAAACAGCCATGCAGCACGCAGAAGCGCACGGCTATGAAACACGGGAGGCATATACAGCGCGGCATCCCGGCGTTCCACCCGGAACAGGGAAGCGGCCAGCAGACGCTCGATCTGGCCGTGAGAAAATGGCTGCCCTTGCCCGAACGGATTGGTATCCAGATGCGCCCATAACCCGGTCCGGTTCGGTGCCACCACCATCAGCCGTCCGTCATCTTTCAGGATACGCCATACCTCCCGCAGCAGACCGCGTGCGTGATCCGTCATCTCCAGCGCATGCACCAGCACGATGCGGTCGATACTGAGATCCGGAAACGGTAATGCCGATGGAGTCGCATCACAACTGAGTGTGCGACCGGCAGGGGGCCATACCTGGCCGGCAGAGGGCTGCAAAGACCCGACAACACAGCGATACGCCGTGCTGCGCCAACATCGCATATACGGGGCGGCATGGCCCAGCCCCAGCAAGGTCTGGCCCTCGCATTCTCCACCCGGCCATAACAGACGCAGTCGCGCCCGCAGCAGACTGGCCACCACCTCCCCCGCCAGAGTGCCATAAAACGCGGCGGCCTGCTGCATATCGGGTAGTTTTTCCATCCGCCGCATCCGGTTCACAAACCCCATCTGCTACAGACCCTGCCACAGACATGGCTTTGCCTATGGGCATGGCCTGTGTATTTCCGCAGCCTCTCAGCCATGGTACACTAACACCATGACACTGGCACTCCATCCTGTTCCTATGCGCACCGACAACTATGCGTGGCTGGTCAGCGACACGGAAAGCGATCTCCGCGCGATCATTGACCCCTGCGAGGAACAGCCCGCATTGGAAGCACTCCGCCAAGGTGGCGGACATCTGGCTCTGATCCTGCTGACCCATCACCATGATGATCATATTGCCGCCGCCGCCGCCCTGCGGGATCGGACCGGTGCCCTGATCGCCGGGGCCGCCGCAGATGCAGACAGGCTGCCCCGGCTGGATCATGCCCTGCATGAGGGCGACAGGCTGCCCTTTGGAACGCTGGCCGAGTTCCAGGTGATCAACACGCCCGGCCACACACGGGGGCATATCTCCTATTTCATGCCACAGGGACCGTTCCTGTTCTGTGGCGATACCCTGTTCAGCCTGGGATGCGGCCGCTTGTTCGAAGGCACGCCAGAAGATATGTTCACAAGCCTGCGCAGAATCGCTACTCTACCACCCGATACACTGATAGCATGTGGCCACGAATATACGTCTGCCAATGCCCGTTTTGCGCTGCATGTTGATCCGGACAACACGGCCTTGCAGCAACGAACCACCGATGTCGCGCGGATGAGGGCGTCAGGGGAGCCATCCCTGCCCGTTCCTCTGGCGCAGGAACTGGCCACCAACCCGTTTCTCCGGGCCTCAACCCCCCATGTCCTTGGTGAGTTGAGGCAGATGAAAGATCGGTTCTGATCTTTATTTCATTGAAAGTGCGGCCTCGTGAAACTGTTCTATTCCACACTCAGCCCGTTCGCACGCAAAGTCATCGCCTGTGCGATCGCGCGCGAAATTGATCAGCAGATCACGCTGATCCCAACCAGCCCCCATGCGTCACCGCCGGAACTGCTGGCCGCCAATCCCCTGTCCAAGATACCCACCCTGCTGACCAGTGACGGGTTGGCGATCTATGACAGCCCGGTGATCTGCGAGTATCTGGACAGCATCCAGGATGGTGGCATGAAGCTGTTTCCCCGTCTGGAAAGCCCGGCGCGGTGGGTCGTCCTGCGGCAACAGGCGCTGGCAGATGGTATCATGGATGCTGCGGTCCTGCGGCGTGGCGAGGAAACCCGCCCCGGAGAGGAGGCCCGTGATGCAGTCATTGAACGCCAGCGTCAGGCCGTGCTGCGCGGGCTGGATTTTCTGGAAACGGCACTCCCCCATACTTTGCTGGACATCGGCAGCATCTCGGTCGCCTGCGCGCTGGGATATCTCGATCTGCGTTTCAGCCATGAGGACTGGCGTTCAGACCATCCGCGCCTTGCCCAATGGTTCGAGACCATTTCTCAGGAACCAGCCCTTGCCCTCAGCGCGCCAAAGCCCGCGTGACCGGCAATATTCTGCCTGGGATTGATCTGCGCGACACTTCCCTCCCGGTGGGGGCGGTGATCTCGCATCTTGATCTTGCCCCTCATCCGGAAGGCGGTTTTTACCGCGAAACCTGGCGTGCCGCAGCGTCAGGACCGGGAGAGAGAGAAGCCGGAACCGCGATCCTGTTCCTGCTGGCTGCCGGGCAACGCAGCCACTGGCACAGGGTGGACGCATCGGAGCTCTGGCTATGGCAGGGCGGTGCGCCGCTTCATCTGCATCTGTCAGAAGATGGATCATCAACCACACGCTTGCGGATCGGGCCTGATCTCAGTCAAGGCGAAACGCTTCAGGGTGTGGTCAGGCCACATGCATGGCAGGCAGCGGAAAGTCTCGGAAACTGGAGTCTGGTCAGCTGCATCGTAGCCCCTGCTTTCCGGTTTGAGGGCTTCGAACTTGCCCCACCCGGTTGGCAACCAGGGTGATGCCTGAAAAACCCGGATGCACAGACATCCGGGTTCATCAGCAGAGTATGGCCGATAGTATCAGAACGCAGCCTGTGCCCGTCCGACGATTGAATGCAGGGTCTGGCCGATTTGAACCTTGCCCGCAGAGTTCATCCGATCAACATCAATGTAGTTGTAATCAAGCATAAAACGGAAATGCCGGTTCAGATACCAATTGACGCCTGCCGCAAACACCGCCTGACGCCCACCATAGGTACCACCCGTCACAGAGGCCGCAATCCCCGGCGTCACATTGCTGTTGAGATCGGCAATGCTGTAGCGTGCGACCAGTTCGAACGCACCCCAATGTCCATGCGACGGATCAAAATTATGCACCGGGCTGGGGCCACGGAAGGCCGCTGCACTGGGATCGTACTGCCGCACCTCCCCCGTCAGCACATAGCTGATCGAAGCATAACCACCACCAAAACCGAGCGACGGTCGCGGCAGAACACCTGAAGGCTTCTGATCCACTCCAATTGCAATCCATTCACCCTGGATCAGCAGGTTTTTATAGCGGAAACCAAATTCAGGCCCGTATTCATAGGCACTGGTTGCAGACAGATTACCCGTGTCAATCAGACGGATATTAGCAACACGGACTTCCGGTCGATCACGCAGACGAAGCGTCGTGTTGCCATTCACATCATCAAGGTTAAACGCCTTGCTGGCCGAAAAGCCGACATGCACATCAACATCTTTGGCTGCGATCGGCCGGGTTGCCACACGCACGACACCACCAGTCTGGTTGCCGCTGAGTGTCTCGGTCATCTGGGAGCCATAGCTCGAACCAGTGCCATACAGTGCTGCATACCAACGCTTGCCATTGGCTTTTCCGCCGACCGTCGCACGTGCATCACCGGCAGCAATATTACGGGCTATATCAACAATTGACGGACGCTCAAGAAACAGGAATTCGTTGGAGCTTGTTGAATCCTCCAGCGTCACGCGCGGCTGGAAATAACCCAGCGTAAACACAAAGGGCTGAATACCTGAATAGTTCAGGTTGGCTTCATAAAGCCCTGCTGCACCATCCACCGAGCTGCCGAATTCCGGTGTGATATTGGCGGTTACGTTTCCATACCGGAACATGAAAGGGATACGCCCTCGACGCAGATTGGTGCCGAACGAGGTCAGACGTGTCACCGCCGGGCGGGTGCCTGGGGCTGGATCGGGCATGATATATCCGCCCATATCGTAATGCAGCGCCAGACCGACCGCGAAGGCGTAACGACCGTCAATGGCCGACAGAGTGGGACGGCCGCGCTCAAACCCGACACGGACCCCAGGGGCGCCTTTTTCAACCTGCGTGAAGGCAGGACCACCAATAGGCGACCCCTGCGGCGGAGGCGGCAATCTGGAAAAAGCATCGGTAATGTGCTCGGCATCGTGATGAACGACGAGCGCCTCCTGATGGGCCTTCTGGGCCTCCGCATGAGCCTGCGTGGCGGCAGCAATAGCCCGCTGATGAGCAACTTCTACCTTCTGGGCATGGATTGCCACCTGCGCGCGCATATGGCGCAGTTCAGCCTGCAACTGCTGTATCTGACGCGCCTGCTGCATCTGGACAGCGCGGATCTGACGTTCCAGCTCCTGAATGCGATCGGAAGAATCCTGAGCCTGCACCATCGCAGGCGACAACATGCAGGCAGTGGCGACGCCTGCCAGTAAGGCACGACGCAGCGCAATAGAAAAAACCATTAAAGAAGACCCCTGCTTCCATCATTTCAATCAGATGAACGGGCGGGGTTTAGAAACAGGATCAGAAATCTTCTATGTCAGTTTCAAGAAGATTTCTTTTTATATAAGACTATTATTTATTGTTTCTTTTTTGTTTATTTTTATTTCTATTTTGTTACAAAATATTTCTTTCTGACTGCATTCGCATCATCAATACATGTGCTGACCGCCATTGATGGACAGGGTGGAGCCAGTGATGAAATCTGCTGTCTCGTCGGTCAGGAAACATACGCCACGGGCTACATCCTCCGCCCGCCCAAGCCGGCCGACCGGGATACGGGCTACGATCTTCTCCAATACATCGGCAGGAACGGCACGGACCATCTCTGTATCGACATAACCCGGTGCGATGGCATTGACCGTGATACCATAGCGCGCGCCCTCCTGAGCCAGCGCCTTCGTAAAACCATGAATGCCGGATTTTGCGGCCGCATAGTTGACCTGGCCATATTGCCCCGCCTGACCGTTGATGCTGCCGATATTCACGATCCGGCCGAATCCTCCCTCCCTCATTCCGGGAAAGGTCAGTTTGCAGAGGTTGAAACAGGCCCCGAGATTGGTATCCAGCACCGAATCCCACATATCCCTCGTCATACGGGCCATGGTGCCATCCCTTGTGATCCCGGCATTATTCACCAGAATCTCCACCCGCCCCGCCCTTGCGCTGATTTCAGCAATGGCGGCCTCGCAGGCACTGTAATCGGCCACATCAAAGCGGATTGTCTCGATTCCGGTTTCCTCCGCAAAATCGAGTGCCGCCACATCATTATGGAGGTAATTCGCGAAGACACGATGACCCTGTGCCTGCAGGGCCTTGCTGATAGATGCACCGATGCCGCGGGTACCGCCTGTTACGAGCGCCACTCTTGCCATACTTCCCCCCAACCAGCCTTCTTCCGAGGCCATTATTGATGACGTCCATTCTCTATCGCCAGAAGCCTAAAGGGAATCATCTGCTACCGTCACGCCAAAGTGCAGAGGCGGCAGATTTTATCGAGCCTCCACCCTATTCAGCCGCGGGATAAGGGGCCGAGGCCTTCGCCGGCTGCCCTTTCTCCGCCAGCCGCTTGCGATCAAAGCTGATCAAAGGCTGCCCGGTGATATCATGCCTGGCTTTTTCCTCAACGATCTGAGGTTCCTCCACTATAGAACGAGGATGACGGGAGGAGACGATACGTTCGATGAGGGATTGCAGATCAGGCTGCTCCGCCACAAGATCACGGAATACATCGGCCTTCAGCTCCAGCAACTGGCCGAAACTACGTGAACGCGCCGTAGCGTGACGGCGGCCACCTTTCAGCACTTCATCCTCACCGAAGAAATCACCTGCCCCAAGCGTGATGACATGATTACCATCCACCAGTTCCACCGTGCCGGAGCTGATGAAGAACACGGATCGGGCAACCGCTCCACGCTTGAAAACCGCCTCTCCCGGCACCGGAAAACGCATACTGAAATTCATCGACAGGTCATGCAGCACAGCAGGCTGCAATTCACTCAGCAGCGGGAATTCGCGGATGCGGTTATCCATCCCCGTCTGGAGGTTAAAGCGCAGAGGCTGGGACAGCCGATCACGCCGCGCCTCAAGATCGCGCTGCAATTCTTCATACAGCTCCTCACCGATCAACGACTCACGGTGCAATTCGGCATATTCATTGGCTTCAAGACGCAGGGCGATCTGCCGCAGCATGCGGGTCTCCAGCGCCTCCGCATAGCCGGGATACTGCACACGGAGTGTATCAAGCGCCTCGGACAGCAATTCCCGCCGGCGACCGACAATCTCGGACACGATCTCGGCCACGCGCTCACCCAGCACCGGCTCCATCCGCCGCTTCATGAAGCGCATCATGGTAAGATACACCAGATAGCTGAGCAGCAGAATTTCATACCGCTCCATCATACGGTACATCAACGGCTTGTTGATGCGCAGATGCTTGTGCATCCACTGGGCGACCCTGAATTTCAGGGTCGGGCGCAGCCGCCGCCGGGCTGCGCGGATATAACCGAGGCGCCCATCGGAACGGACCCCGTCCACCATGCTTTCTGCCGCACGCAGCAGGTTTTCCATCACATGACGGGAAATCGCGCGATCCTTGAACATTTCCAGCAGGGTCGCTTTTTCCTGACTGGCGAAGGTCAACAGACCAATCAACACGCGCTCCCGGTCGGTAATGGCGGTATCGAAGGTGTTGGCGGCCGTTTCCTCGGCAATGCGGCGATTATAGATCCGCAGCACGTGATCAACAGATTGCGGAGAAAAACCATAGTCCTGCCCGCGTTCCTCGATCGCATCCCTCACATCCTGAAGGCCGATGGCAACCACCTGATTACGCAGCGCCTGATCGACCGGAGACAGCCGATCCAGCCCGAGCCACGTCACCAGATAACGGAGCGTGGTACCATTCACCAGCAAGGTAATCAGGGCAAAACTGGTAGCGAGAATGGCAACCATCCGCTTCACGTCAGTAGAAATGAAGGAGTTCTCGGTCACTGACAGCGCCAGCGCCAGCGTGATGGCACCCCGCAGACCACCCCACAGGATCGTGACCTGAAATTTGGCCGGCACACGCTGGGATAGTTTCAACGTGGCCAGGGCTGGCAGCAATCCAAACAGCACCAGCGCCCGCGCCGCCATGGCGGCCGCCACAACGATGGCTACCAGTAACAGATCCGATCTGGTGACCCCGATCATCAGGCGCGGCACCAGCATCGAGGCGAGGATAAACACCATGGAGCTGGCCCAGAAGCTGATCTGCTTCCAGATATCCTGCAAAAAGGACCAGCTTTGCGGACGAAAAGTCGAGGGACCAATGGAACTGACGGTCAACCCGGCCACGGAGGCCGCCACCACCCCGGACACATGCAGAAATTCGTCGCCAACGATATAGGCCAGATAGGGCAGCGCCAGAGTTAGTGTCACCTCTGCGGCGATGATCCCGTTCAGTCGCGGAATAGCGGCCAGCATGATGCGGGCAAAGCCGTACCCCACCAGCAGGCCACCCATGAAGGCCAGCACGAAACTGGAGGCAGCCCCCATGACCGACGGCACCTGATGTCTGACAAGAGTGGTCATCAGCATGGTGAACAGGGAAATCGCGGCCGCGTCATTCAGCAGCGCCTCCCCTTCCACCAGCCGGGTCAGCCGCGCATCGGCCCCGATCTCCCGGAAAACGCCGACCACTGCGCTGGGATCGGTCGTCGCCACGATGGCACCCACCATCAGGCACACGATCAGCGGTACAGGAGCGAAAGGACAAAGCGCAAATCCGATTGCTGCTGTGGTCAGAAACACGGCCACCACAGCCAGCAGCAGGATCGGCGCCGCGTCATGCACCATACCGCGCACATCAATCGACAAACCGCCATGAAACACCAACAGCGGCAGAAACACGAACAGGAAGGCCTCACTGTCGACAGGAATTGCCAGCAACGTGCTCGCCACGTGATCAAGCGGGGTGTGATGATTGGTTTCCATCACCACCGTCGCTCCGACACCGATTGCCACCCCAACGACGGCCAGCAGCACCGCATCTGAAATCACCAAATGCCGGGCCAGTGGCTGAATTGCGCTGACAACAATGAGAAGGCCGGAAATGGCGAGCAGGATGTGTGGCAGGTCGAGCATCGTTCTCCCTTACGAAAAAGGCATTCGGCTGAGCCGGTCTCTCCATGGTGCGCAACAGGATTTTCCTGAAGGCTGAACAACCTCCGTCACGTTCTTCACAAAAGAAAGTGAAAAAATGTCACTGACGGGACCAGAGAAATGAATCTTTTGACAGATTCTCACCCTGCCAGAAAACAGGCCGCCGAACAGGGAGGGGGAGATTCAACGAATGATCGCTTTCTGTCCACCCTGCTTCTGCTTCAGCTATGGAGTCTCTCGATGCACATGGCCACACCCATGCCGCCGCCGATGCAGAGTGTGGCGAGGCCTCGCCGAACCTGCCGTCGCTGCATTTCATGCAACAGCGTCACCAGCACGCGCGCACCGGATGCCCCGATCGGATGCCCGAGCGCGATAGAGCCTCCATTCACATTGACCCGGGCGGTATCCCACCCCATCAGCGCGTTCACGGCACAGGCCTGCGCGGCAAAAGCTTCGTTACCCTCGATCAGATCCAGATCGGCGACCCGCCATCCGGCCAGATCAAGCGCCTTGCGGCTGGCCGGAACCGGTCCCAGCCCCATCATGGCCGGATCGACCCCTGCGGAGGCAAAGGAGACAATCCGCGCCAGCGGACGCAGTCCCCGACGGGACGCCTCCACCGCACTGGCAATCACCAGCGCCGCAGCGCCGTCATTGATGCCGCTGGCATTGCCTGCCGTCACGGTGCCGGTTTCGGAAAAGCCGGGTCGCAAGGCCGCAAGGGCCTCCAGCGTGGTATCAGGACGGATATGTTCATCTGCGCTGACTTCCACCATGCCCTGACGACCGGGCAGGAACACGCTGGCGATTTCCTCCCTGAAAATTCCCGCCTGCGTGGCCCGCGTCGCCCGGCCATGACTTTCAAGGGCAAAAAGATCCTGCCTCTCGCGGCTGATCCCGTGGGCCGATGCCACGTTCTCCGCCGTGATGCCCATATGATAGCCGTTGAACACATCCCACAGCCCGTCCCGTATCATCGTATCGACAAGCTGGGTATCACCGAACCTGGTTCCGTTCCGAAGATGGGCGATGTGAGGGGCCAGACTCATGTTTTCCTGACCACCCGCCACTATCAGCCGGGCCTGTCCGGTCATGACCTGCTGCGCTGCCAGCATCACCGCCCGCAAGCCGGAGCCACAGACCTGATTGACGCCAAAGGCGGTATGTTCGACCGGAACACCGGCAGCGATCGCGGCCTGACGCGCAGGATTCTGTCCCTGCCCCGCTGTCAGCACCTGCCCGAGAATGACTTCCTCTACATCCTCCGGTGTCAAACCACAGCGTTCCAGCGCCGCCTTGATTGCAACCGCCCCCAGTTGATGGGCGGGAACAGAGGACAGGCCGCCCCCGAAGCGGCCAATGGCGGTCCGGGCCGCGCTCAGGATAACGGGCTGCTCCATGATTGGCTTTCTTCCCCAGCTTTATTGTTGGTTTTTATTATTTTGTTTTACAGGGGCCGGCGCAGGCAAGTCATCAGTCGATCCGGCGCTCTTTCCTGCTGTCCGTCCGCAACTGCCCGCAGGCGGCCAGAATATCCCGGCCACGCGGTGTACGAATGGGGGAAGCAAAGCCCGCCTCCATCACGATCCGGGAGAATCGTTCCAGCGCCTTCGGGCGGCTCGGCGTATACTGGCTGCCCGGCCATGGGTTGAAGGGGATCAAATTCACCTTCGCGGGAATGCCCGCGATCAGACGCACCAGTTCGCGTGCTTCGGCCTCACTGTCATTGATGCCATCCAGCATGATGTATTCAAAGGTGATGCGGCGCGCATTACTCGCGGCCGGATAACGACGACAGGCGGCGATCAGCTCCCTGATCGGATATTTACGATTCAGGGGCACCAGCTCATCCCGCAATTCATCAGTGACGGCATGCAGGGAAATGGCCAGATTAACCGCCAGTTCCGTCCCGCAGCGATCCATCATCGGCACCACGCCGCTGGTGGACAGGGTGATACGACGTCGTGACAGGGCGATGCCATCGCCATCCATCACGATGCGCATCGCCTGCTTCACGTTTTCGTAATTATAGAGTGGCTCGCCCATGCCCATCAGCACGATGGTTGATAGCAGCCGCGGCGTCTCCCCTTTCGGGCTGGGCCACTCCCCGTAGGCATCACGGGCGGCCATGAACTGACCGACAATTTCCGCCGGGCCGAGATTACGCACCAGAGGTTGCGTGCCGGTATGACAGAAACGGCACGACAGTGTGCAACCCACCTGGGAGGAGATGCACACCGCGCCGCGATCCTCGACCGGATCGGGGATGTAAACCGTCTCCGCTTCCTGCCCGTCGCGGAAACGGAACAGCCATTTGCGGGTCTCATCCACGCTGGTCAGGCATTCAGTCACGGCCGGGCGGCTGATGACGAAACGCTCGGCCAGTGTCTCCTGCTGTGGCTTGGCGATGCTGGACATGACCCGGAAATCGGTCTCACCACGATGATAGATCCAATGCCAGAGCTGTTTCGCACGAAAAGCTGGAAAACCAATCTCCGCCAGCGCCTCCGTCAGTTGCTCCCGCGACAGACCAACCAGATCCTTGCGCCCGTCCTCCAGCACGGAAGGCGGCGGAGCGAACAGGGCAGCCTTCGCCATGATGCGGGCATCTTCCGCATCCGGCATCACAGGAAGGGTGACAGGGACGGCCTGGGCAGCGGAGGTCATGATGACGGACAGGCTTTCAGAATAGTGGCGTAAGCAGCCGAAAAACCGCGCAGACTGAACGTGTCGGCAACCTCCGTCTGCTGACGTGGACCGGGACCATGCGCCACGGCCTGCCTGCCATTACGGAATGCCGCCACCGCCTTGCTACCCTCACGCGCAAAGGCAGATCGCTGGGCGGTATAGAAATCAAAGGCCGCCCCATCCACCGTCACATGCACCGTGGCATTGGGGGGGTAAGTGTATCCAGCGCTGATCGCGACGGCATCGCGGTCCTTCACGCGTTCAGTCACGGTCAGCACGACACGGGAACGCCCCGACAATTTTGGATCGGAAGCATGGGCGTAGGTAAAAGCGTAGCAAACCGTTTCCCCGGCTTCGATGTGTGTGGCGGCCGTCCAGTCATCAAAATGCCCCAGCACATGCGCACCATCAGCCCTCGGTTTCGCGCCATGGCGATGCGATGCTGCCGAAACGGCAGGCATCCAGCCGGCAACAACCAGAACAAGGACGGTCAGACAGGGTAAAACGCGGGACATTGCAGGTAGATACGGAACCCGCTCCGGCGGAGCAAGCGTTGCATGCTCAATGCACCCGCGCAGGGAAGCAGGCCAGGATGGTATGAGGAACCCAACATCATGTCTGGTCGGTGTTTTTCAACCATTCTGGCACGGTGCGCCGAAAAACCGGACTGCCATGCCCGCCGCGTGGCCCAGAAGGCTGTGCCGCTCCACCCGCCATCACCGGGCGCTCGGCATAGCGCCCATGCTGGAGCAGACGATCATACAGTACCAATGCCCCGGCCACCGACAGGTTGAGGGAAAACCGCGTCGGTATCCGCACCACATGCGTACAACGTTCCAGCAGCGCAGGAGAGAGGCTGGACCGCTCAGGCCCCAGCACATAAGCGGCATTGGCCGGATGACGAAAACTGGGCAGCAGGGACGCATCATCGGTGATTTCCACCCCCACCAGCGCGCAGTTTTTGGGCAGCACTACCGTCTCGACAGAATCGAAGCGGTAAAACGGTATATGAGCAGGCGTATCGGCAGTATCCGCACTTCTGCCAGCCCGGGCATCAAATCCGGCAGCAATGGAAAAGCAAAAATGCGCTCCGAAGGCGTGCGCGGTGCGCAATAACGCGCCGACATTGGCGGATTTTGAAATCCCCTCCACTCCGATGCCGAAATACCCCCGCGAAGACAGTGCCGTCATACGCCCGCTTGCTCCCATGCTGTCATCCCGTCAGGCTTTGCGGCGTTGCAGCCTGCGATGCAAGTCCCGAACAGGATGCGGTATGCTCCAACAGCCCCCTGCACGACCGGCTCCGGACAGGTTATGCCACATTCATGAATGACAGCACCGACCGCCATCTGGCCGATCAGTACGAAGCTTTTCCCTATCCGCAACGCGATCCGCGTGACGAGGCCAAACGCCTGATCATCGGCAGCCCGAGCCATCTGAAGGAAATTGATTACTGGGTGTTCGGGGCCAACCGCCCCCGCTCCGCAGGGCTACGCGCATTGGTGGCCGGGGGCGGCACCGGAGACGGCACGATCATGCTGGCGACGCATCTGGCGCGTGACGGGCGACCCGGTGGCGTGACCTATCTCGATCGTTCCCGAGCAGCCATCCAGACCGCGCAGGCGCGGGCGGAGGTACGCAATCTGACGGTCGATTTCAGGGCTGGCTCGATCCTTGATCTGCCAGGCATCGCACCCGGACCCTTCGATTACATTGATTGCTGCGGGGTGCTGCATCACCTGCCGGACCCCGCTGAAGGATTGCGCGCCCTGACCTCGGTCCTTGCCCCCGGGGGCGGGATGGGGCTGATGGTTTATGCCCCGCATGGCCGAACCGGGGTCTATATGCTTCAGGATGCCCTCCGCAGCCTCGCCCCGCCGGAGGAAGAGCCTCGCCAGCGTCTGGATGTCGCCAAACGGGTCATGCGCCACCTGCCGGAGACGGCATGGCTGCGCCGCAACCTGTATTTCGGTGACCATTTTGAGGGCGGTGATGCCGGGCTGTATGATCTGCTGCTCAACCCGCGCGATCGCGCCTACACGGTGCCAGTCCTGCACGCCCTGCTCGATGACGCCGGTCTGGAAGTCCGCGCCTGGATGGAGCCGCTTCGGTATGATCCCTCCGTCTGGCTGCCGGACCCGAAACTTCGGGCGAGAATGGCCGACATGACTCCGCTGGAAAAAGCGGCTCTGGCAGAAAACCTGGCCGGAAACATGAGCACGCATGTGGTCTACTGCGTTCGCAAAGGGGAGGTTCCAGCCCGCGCCGATCCGCTCGACCCGGCAGCCATTCCGATTGCGCGTGAAATGCCCGTCCCCGAGCTGGCCCGGGCCATCAGACCGGATGGTGTGCTGCCTTTGACCTTTGACGGGCTGACCGTGCCGCTGGCCCTGCCGCCACAGGCAGCTTCAATTCTCAAGCTGATCGACGGCACACGCAGCGTTGGTGATCTCCGCGATATGCTGGGCATTCGCTTCGCCGGCGAGGCCTTTGACCGGGTCTGGAGCACCACCTTTAACGCTCTGGAACGTGCCAACCGCCTCCTTCTGCGGGCACCGGACTGATCAGGCCGGGCATGACCCACCTTTCTCCCCGGCCCGGCCAGCGTCCCTGCATCGTCATCTTCGGTGCCGCCGTGCATCCGGGCGGCATTCCAAGCCCGACGCTCCGGCGCAGGGTAGAGGCGGCTCATGATCTGGGGCGGAAGATGCCAGATGTCATGTTCATGCCAACAGGCGGCGTCGGCCGTCATGGGCCTGCCGAAGCGGAAATCATGCGTCGTCTTCTGCTGACACTCGGCGTGCCGGATGCCGCGATTCTGATGGAACCGACCGGCACGGATACGCTTTCCTCCGCAAAAGCCGTCGCAGCCTTGTTGCGGAAGGATAGTGCGTGTCATGCTCCGGTTTTCGTGGCGACCTCACGCTACCATATGGGGCGTTGCGTGACGCTGCTCCGGCTGGCCGGGATTGCCGCAAGCGCCGGGATCGCCCCCGATTTCCGCGCATCCGGCGAATGGAAATGGTGGCTGAGGGACTGTCTCGCCTGGCCATACGACGTCATGCTCATGATTGCATGGCGACTCAATCAGCTGATGACATGCTCCCGTCACAGCGCCACCGGTTGAAACCTTGGACGGAATCACGTGAGTTATTGGGGTAAAATCCTCGGCAGTGTCGCCGGTTTCGCAGTAGGCGGTCCGTTCGGTGCCATGATGGGGGCGGCGCTCGGCCATGCAGCCGATAAGGGCATCTTGCCGGGAGCGGGGCAGTTCAAAGAGGGGATGAACGGTTTCAAGCTGCCTTTCGGTCAAGTGCTGGGTGGTCTTTCCACGCAGGGACCGGCCCGCATTGCGGCCCTGCTCGGACAGAAAGAACAGCTTTACGCCCTTTCCATCATCGTGCTGTCGGCCAAGCTGGCCCGGGCAGACGGGCCGGTGAAACGCGTGGAAATCGACACCTTCAGGCAGTTGTTCCGTATCCCGCCGGAAGCTGTGAAACAGGTCGGCCATCTGTTCGATCAGGCCCGGGACAGTGGCGAATCCTTTGCTTTCTATGCTGATCAACTGGGGGAAAGCTTTGCGGATGATCAGGGCCGTCTGGAAGATACGCTGTCAGCCCTTTTTGCCATTGCCCGGTCTGACGGGCCGGTCAATCGGGCCGAAAACACGTTTCTGCTGCGTGTCAGGCAGGGTTTTCGCCTGAATGACGCTGCGTGGGAGCGCGCCCGCGATCCGGACGCAGCCCGATCAGCCCGCCCCGGCCCGGATGAACCGGACCCCTATACGGTGCTGGGAACCAGTCGCGGTGCGGATGATACGACGCTGCGGCAGCGATGGAAGACACTGATGCGGGATCTTCACCCTGACAGCATGGCTGCACGCGGTGCTACACCGGCAGAGATCGCGGCAGCCTCCGATCAGGCGGCCGTCGTCAATGCAGCATGGGACCGGATCAAGCGGGAGCGAGGATTGTAAACATGCCGGTGGAACCTTTCCCCCTGCCACCCATCCGGGAACGGCCCAGCCCCAATTACGATGCAAGACCCTCTGCCACGGATGGAACGCCTGGAGCCGTCGATATGCTGGTCCTGCATTATACCGGCATGACCAGCGCAGCGGCAGCGATCGACCGGCTGTGTGATCCGGAGGCGCGAGTCTCTTCCCACTATGTGGTCGAGGAAGACGGCACTGTCTGGCGACTCGTGCCGGAACATTACCGGGCCTGGCATGCCGGTATTTCCCACTGGCGGGGGCGATCATGGTTGAATGATTTTTCGGTCGGTATCGAGATCGTCAATCCGGGCCATGAATGGGGGTATCGCGCTTTCCCCGAGGCCCAGATGCGCTCGGTGCTGGCCCTGTCGCATGCCATTGTCAGTCAACATTCGATTCCCACCTCCCACATCGTGGCCCATAGCGATATCGCGCCGGACCGCAAGCAGGATCCAGGCGAGTTGTTCGACTGGCGTTGGCTGGCGCAGCACGGGATCGGTCTCTGGCCCGATGCAACTCCGGTGCAGGACAGGCCGAAGCAGGAAAACGATCCATGGGATTTTCTGCGCCGCATCGGCTACCGGACCGATCTTCCGCTGGACGTGGTATTATGTGCTTTTCAACGACGTTTCCTGCCTGACCGGCCCGATGGAAGCGCAGATGCGGCTACCCTTTCCCGTCTCGCCACCATCGCCCATGCGTTTGAAATGGCAGACCGTGCGGCATCGTACAGTTGACAGAACCTGTCCGCTGCGCGACCTACCCCCTGCCAGACGGTCGGACGGCCGCTGATCTCCCCACTTTCGGGCGGAGGGGTTGGAGGAAAGTCCGGGCTCCACGGGAATACGGTGCCGGCTAACGGCCGGCGGGGGCGACCCCAGGGATAGTGCCACAGAAAACAAACCGCCCTTCCGCATTGCTTCGGCATGATCCGAAGGGCATGGGTGAAACGGTGCGGTAAAAGCGCACCGCGCCCCCGGCAACGGGGGTGGCAGGGCAAACCCCACCGGGAGCAAGACCGAATAGGGGCGGCCAGCGAGGCCCGTACGCTCAGGACCGCAAGGTCATGGGATTTCATGGGCCGGCGCAGGAGCATTTCCGCTCCGCTGCCCGGGTTGGTCGCGTGAGGCGTGCAGCAATGTACGTCCCAGAGGAATGGCCGTCTCATCCGCTTCTTTGGAAACGGGTGGACAGAACCCGGCTTACAGGCCGTCTGGCGCTTCTTTTCCACATAGCTATGCGCGGCGCATTGAACCGATGTGCCGTCTTTTGAGCCGAACAGGCCCTCTCTATTTCGCACAAAGCCGTGAAGGCCGGATCAAGTATGGCCCCTGCGCCCGGAGATATCGCTAAGAAACTGGAAAATAATAAGAATTTAAGCCCATCACCATGGTTTTGGCGCAGAATATCTTTTGACGCCCATATTATCCCATGGTAACCCATGACATCCCAGAAAAGGCGGGGGGCCCGCAGTGATGGGGACGGGGGCATCAGCATCCGTAAGACGGCAGCCACCTCCGACATTCGGTCAGGGGATGGTGCTTTGTAACAATAAACCTTGCACGCCCGGTCCGGTTCGGGTGCGCATCAACGAGGGGCGGTTCCTGGGCGGATGAGCCACTTTCTTGGCACCCACCAGAACAGGTTGGACGCCAAGGGACGAGTTTCCGTCCCTGCCCCCTTCCGTGCGGCCTTAAGGGCGTTCGGCGAAGGCAATGGACAGATCATCCTGCGCCCCTCCCACACCCATCCCTGCATCGAGGCCTGGCCACTGCCCGTTTTCCAGACACTTGCGACCCCGCTCGATCAACTGGATATGTTCAGCGAAACCCATGATGATCTTGCGGCAGCCCTTTATGCCGATGCATTCCCGGTCGATGCCGATAAGGAAGGCCGCATCATCCTGCTCGACAGCTTGACCGCGCATGCCGGGCTGACTGACAGCGTCGTGTTCATGGGGCTGGGCCGCACCTTCCAGATCTGGGAGCCTGCCGCCGCAGAGCGCCGTCGGGCGGAGGCGCGCGAACGTGCCCGCGCGCGCGGGCTGACCCTGCCCGGCACACCGCGTGGAGGTGCCGCATGAACGCCCTTCCCATGCGTACAGCCGCTCCTTCAGGACATTCCGGCGGCTATTCCTCCACGGGAACCCATGTCCCGGTTCTGTTGAACGAGGTCCTGGAAACCCTTTCTCCTGCTCCGGGCGGCGTGTTTCTGGATGGCACGTTCGGGGGGGGCGGCTATACCCGCGCCATTCTCGATACGGCAGAAGACAGCATGGTCTGGGCCATCGACCGTGACCCTGCCGCCATTGCCCGCGGTGAAGCATTGGCCGCACGGTATCCAGGCAGGCTTCATCTGGTCCAGGGCAATTTCAGCCAGATGGCAAGCCTGCTGACCGACCGGGGTGTCAACGCGCTGGACGGAATCGTGCTGGATATTGGCGTCTCTTCCTTCCAGATCGATGATCCGGACCGCGGTTTCAGTTTTCGCACCGATGGCCCGCTGGATATGCGGATGGCAGGGGAAGGCACGTCCGCGGCAGATCTGATCGCACGTCTGCCGGAAGCAGAAATCGCCAATATTCTGTACGAACTGGGTGAGGAACGTAAATCCCGCCAGATCGCTCGCGCCATCGTCAGTGCACGGGCAGAAGAACCGATCACGACCACCGGTCGTCTCGCCTCCATCATCCGTTGCGTTGTGCCGCCTGATCGCTCCGGCATTGATCCGGCGACCCGCAGCTTTCAGGCGCTCCGCATTGCCGTGAATGACGAACTCGGTGAGCTGGAACGGGCGTTGCAACAGGCAACCAACCTGCTGAAACCGGGCGGGCGGCTGGTCATCGTGTCCTTCCATTCGCTGGAGGACCGTATCGTGAAGCGTTTCATGAACGATGCCGCCGGCAATGCCCCTTCCCCCTCCCGTTACGATCCACGTGGCCTGGTTGCACGCACTGAACCGCGTTTTCGTCTGATCACATCCAAGGCAGTGCGTCCCGGCACAGCCGAGCAGAACGCCAATCCACGCAGCCGAAGCGCCCGGCTGCGCGCAATAGAATGCCTGCGCAGGGAGACGACTCCATGATTCGCCCCATCACCTGCATCTGCATGCTCGCCGCGAGTATCTCCGGCCTGTATCTGTATCAGACCAAGCATCGTACCCGCATGCTGGATCGCCAGATCACCGAAATCGAGCGCGATACCCGCCAGGTGCGTGCGCGCATCGACACGCTGAAAGCGGAATGGGCGCTGCTGAACACGCCGGACCGCCTGAACGAACTGGCCACGCGCTATCTGAACCTGAAGCCGACCGCACCGACGCAGTTTGCCTCCCTTGCCGATCTGAACACCCGCTTGCCTGCCGTTGTGCCGCCGGGCAGCCAGCCCGCCACACCGCCTGACCTGCTGCCACCAGAGAGCGATCTTCAGGTGCCGTCCGGCCCGACCGTAGCACCGACAGCCGTACCGATGGCACGTCTGGACCGGACGCCGCATCCGCAGATGGCCCGCACCAATATGGAACCGGCAGAACCGGGCCATACCCAGCCGCATAAGGATGCCAGCAACATTGCTCCGCGTGGCATGGCTTCGCTGTCCACACCTGGCTATGCCGGGGACGATATGGACAGCACGGTGACCAGAGAGGCGAACCAGGATAAGGCCAGCAAAGCCTCATCGCGTGATGGCGCGAAACTGAAGCTGACTTCCACGAACCACACCCGTACGCCGCGTACCGTAACGGCTTCCGCCAGCACAGGCTTTGACGTCTCACCCGCCCAGCCCTCAGCGCGGTCCGCCATGACCGCCCCCAAGCCGGTTCTGTTACAGACCGCCGCTCATGGCGCGCCGCGTAACACCGGCGGATACCAGGCCAAGAGCGCTTTATCCGGCAATCTGGTCGTGGCCCGCGCCGCGCCGGTTGCGTCCACTGCCCCGCTGATGGCGTCCGCGCTCGGGATGAACCGGGGCTCCAGCCTGCCTCCTCCGGTTCCGGTAGGAGGCGGCTATTGACCCTATGACTGACGATTTCGGCACCCAGGCACCCCCACCCGATTCTGCCCCCCGCCGTCCGGCGGGGTTAGGTTTTGTACAGCCCGATCCGTCCGGCCTGCCATCTGAAACAGTGCGCATCACGGCACCCGATCTTGCGCGCCGCGCCTTGATGGACCGTACGCGGGGGCGATTGCTGTTTGCCGCTGTCGGATTTCTGGGTCTTTACACGGCCGTCATGCTGAAGCTGGCAGATGCGACCGTACTCCAGCCGATGCTGCCGCATATCCCGGTCCACACCGCCTATAAATCAGGGGAAGACGAGCATAAATCCGACGCACCCACCGCCTTTGTGCAGCGCGCGACCATTGTAGACCGGAACAACCAGATTCTGGCGATTTCTCTGCCGACTTCCGAGCTGTACGCCAATCCCCGCGAAATGATCGACACGGCGGAAGCGGCCCACAAACTCAAGACCGTGCTGCCGCAACTGGATGAAGACGTCGTGAAGGCACGACTGGCCAGCCAGAAACAGTTCGTCTACATCGCCCGCCAGATTACACCCCGCGATGTGCTGAAGGTGAATGCGCTGGGCATTCCCGGTGTCTATTTCCAGCCTTCGGAAAAGCGGCACTATCCGCTGGGACGCGTGGCGGCCCAGATTCTGGGCGGCGTCGATGTGGATGAACACGGGGTGGCCGGCGTCGAACGCGCTTTCGAAGATCGACTGCGCAAGGACACAACACCGCTGCGCCTGTCCATTGATGTGCGCGTGCAGGCCGTGCTGAGTGAAGAACTCCAATCCGCCATGACCACCTTCACCGCGATCGGCGCATGCGGAATCGTGATGGATGTGCGGACGGGTGAAGTCATCGCCATGGTCAGCCTGCCCGATTACGACGCCAACGCCTTCGGCCAGACCGAGGCCAATGACCGATTCAACCGGGCGGTCACCGGCATGTACGAACCGGGATCAACCTTCAAACTACAAACTGCCGCGCTGGCGCTGGATACCGGCTCTGCCCATCTGTGGGATTATTTCGATGCGGCCAACAACATCCGTATCGGTCGCTTCACGATCACGGACTTCAAGGGCAAGCATCGTGCGCTGGCTTTTCCCGAAGTGCTGGCGTACTCCTCCAATCTCGGCGCCGCCCATATGGCGATGACGGCAGGGGCGGAAAAACAGCGCACCTGGCTCCGCGCCATGGGCATGTTCCAGCGGATCGGCATTGAATTGCCGGAAGCAGGTCTGCCGATTGTTCCACCCGCCTCCCGCTGGAAAGAGCTGACCACCATGACGGTGGGTTTCGGCCACGGCATCGCGGTCTCTCCGCTGCATGTTGTGCGTGGCACGGCGACATTGGCCAATGGCGGCATTCTGGTGAAACCGACCATTCTCGCAGCCCCGGAAGAGGCTCCGGTCGGGGAAGCCGTCGGCACGCGCGTCATGGCACCGGAAACCTCGGCTACCTTGCGCAAGCTGATGCGGCTGGTGGTGACGGCAGGATACGGCAAGGCCGCGGACGTGCCGGGCTATTTCGTCGGCGGCAAAACCGGCACGGCGGAAAAGATCGGTGCGCATGGTTATAAAAAACACGCCAATGTCAGCGCCTTCATGAGCGTGTTTCCGATGAATGCCCCGCGCTATGCGGTTTATTTCATGCTCGATGAACCGCACGGCACCAAGGAAACCGGTGGCTACTCCACCGCCGGGCAGGTCAGTGCGCCGGGTGCGGGGCGTGTCATCGCCCGTATCGGGCCGATGCTGGGCCTGATGCCGGCACCAGAGGACAAGCGCGCCGCCATTCAGGCCAGTCTGGACATCCCCCTGCAACCCGGCGTCCCTGCGGGCGCACGACGCACCATGGTGTCCTCCGCCGAAGAAAAAGCCAATGCTGCCCGTGAAAAGGCCGCTCTGGCAGCCGAAAAGCGCAACGCACGCGAGCAGGCCTCTCCGGAGGCCTCCACCCCAACAGAAAGACAACTCAAGGAGCAGCATATCAAGGATCTGCGCCATCAGGCACGCTTCGACGTACCGGCGGGTCATGATGATGCTGAGTAATCTCCTGGCAGATACCTCCGCCGCCCCGGTCACGAGCCTGACCGGCATGGCTGGCGTTCATGTCAGCGGGATTACGGCCGACAGCCGTCAGGTTATGCCCGGCTGGGTCTTTGCCGCTCTGCCCGGCCAGAAAACGGATGGAAGACGCTTTATCGCCGATGCGGTGGAGCGTGGCGCGGCCGCCATTCTGGCGCCCGCCGGCACTGCCTGGCCGCCCGGCGTTCCGCCCCGCCCGATGATTCAGGATGCTGAACCGCGCCGATTGCTGGCCTTGATGGCGGCACGGCTGGCCGGAGCACAGCCCCACACTATCGCGGCCATCACCGGCACCAACGGGAAAACCAGTACGGCGGATTTTCTGCGGCAGATCTGGACTATGCTGGGTCGTTCTGCTGCCAGCCTCGGCACACTCGGCCTGATCGCGGAAGGCTTTCCCCCGCAGGACAGCCTGACCACGCCTGATCCGGTGACACTGGCCCAAACTCTGGCCATGCTGGCACGGGCCGGGATTCAGCATGCCGCGCTGGAAGCATCGTCTCACGGTCTGGACCAGTTCCGGCTGGATGGCGTCAGGTTATCAGCTGCTGCTTTCACGAACCTCACCCGCGATCATCTGGATTATCACGGGACCGAAGGCGCCTACCGTACCGCCAAGCTGCGACTGTTCGCCGATCTGCTGCCCGCTGGCGCACCTGCCATTGCCTCCCCCACGCTCGATCAGGTCACGCTGGAGGCGCTGCGCGGCATTGCGAGACGGCGTGGGTTGAGGCTGATCATCGCGGGTTCGCCAGACTCTCCGCTGCCGCTGCTGGCGATCGAGCCGCATGCTGGCGGGCAGTATCTGACCATCCGGGAAGAGGGCACCACACACCGCATCAATGTCCCTTTGCCAGGCCGTTTTCAGGCGGACAATATCATCACCGCCGCCACGATTGCCGCCTCGCTCGGCAAACGTGGCATTGTGCCTCTGCTGTCGCGCCTGACCGGCGTGCGCGGACGGATGGAACAGGCCGCCACCCTGCCCAACGGGGCTGCGATCTATGTCGATTACGCCCATACGCCCGATGCTCTGAAGCGTCTGCTGGATGCGTTGCGGCCGCATACCACCGGAAAGCTGCATGTCGTGTTCGGGGCAGGCGGAGATCGCGATCCCGGCAAAAGACCGCTGATGGGTGAAGCGGCCCGCACCCATGCCGACCGTCTGATCGTGACCGACGACAACCCCCGCTCGGAAAATCCGGCGAAAATACGTGCTGCCGTTCTCGCTGCCTGCCCCGATGCGGAGGAAATCGGCGACCGGGCCGAAGCCATTGCCCATGCCATCCGCAGCCTGCGGCCGGGGGATGTGCTGGCCATTGCAGGCAAGGGGCATGAGCAGGGCCAGACCATCGGCAAAACGGTGCATCCTTTCGACGATGTCTCGGTCGCCCGCACTATCGCCGCTCAGGTGGTGTCATGAGCGCACTCTGGACCCGTGAGGCCCTGCTGGCCGCAACCGGTGGCCGCTTCTCCATGCCCTTCGATGCACATGGCGTCTCGATTGATACCCGCACGCTGGAGCCGGGCGATCTTTTCGTGGCGCTGCAAGGAGACAATGGCGACGGACACGACCATGCCGAGGCGGCACTGGCGCGCGGTGCGGCAGGTATTTTAGCCCATCGTGACGGTCCCGGCCCACGCCTGCTGGTGAACGATACCATGAGTGCCTTGCAGGCGCTGGGCCGCTTTGCACGCGACCGCTTCCACGGCACCGTCTTCGCCGTGACCGGCAGCGTGGGCAAGACCACGACCAAGGAAATGTTGCGCACCGCACTGGCTCCATTCGGGCCAGTACATGCGGCCTATGCCTCCTACAACAATCATTGGGGCGTGCCGCTGACCCTCGCCCGACTGCCGGAAAGTGCCCGGAGCTGCGTGGTCGAAATCGGCATGAACCATGCCGGAGAAATCGCACCGCTCGCAGCACTGGCCCGTCCGCATGTGGCCATCATCACCACGGTCGAACGCTCCCATATCGGTCACCTCGGCAGTATCGAGGCCATCGCCGACGAAAAAGCGGCTCTTTTCTGCGGGCTGACAGCGGATGGCGTGGCCATTATGCCCGCCGACAGCCAGATGCTGCCGCGCCTGATGGCGCAGGCTGCTCCTCATCGCGTGATGACCTTCGGCACTGACGCCCGCAGCATGGTCCGGCTGCGACAGATCGAGGCGGCAACGGACAGTTCAAGACTCGATCTTGTATTGCGTGGACAAAGCCTGTCCTGCACCATCGGCGCACCGGGCCGTCATATGGCCATGAATGCGCTGGCGGCGCTCGCCGCCGTGGATGCGGCGGGGTTTGACCCACACCCGGCTGCCTCCATGCTGGAAAATTTCCATGCACTGGCAGGACGTGGCGCGAAGCGCTCCCTCCTCCTCAATGACGGGCAGGCCGTGTTACTGGATGAAAGCTATAACGCTTCCTCCGCCAGCATTCGTGCCGCTCTGGACGTGCTGAGACTGACCCCGGCCAGACGGCGTATCGTCGTTCTGGGCGATATCCTCGAATTGGGCGATCAGGCGGTTGCCGAACATGCCGGGCTGGCGCAAGACATCGCCGCCTGTGCCGATCTTGCCTTTACCTGCGGACCCATGATGCGCCACCTGTTCGATGCCCTGCCTGCCTCTTTCCGGGGAGCACATGAAGCCGATTCTGTTTCCCTTGCCCCCGTGGTAAGCGCCGCTATCCGGGATGGTGACGCCATTCTGGTCAAAGGCTCCTTCGGAAGCCGCATGCGCATCGTGACGGCAGCGCTGGATGCCCTGACCCATTCTATTCGCGAGGGAGCACGCTGATGCTGTACGATCTCGCGCATCCGTTGGCAGAGCAATTCTTTCTGTTCAACCTGTTCCGCTACATCACCTTCCGCTCCGGCGCTGCATGTATGACCGCGCTGATCGTCAGCTTTCTGCTTGGCCCTGCGCTGATTCGCTGGCTGAAAAGCGTACAACGGGGCGGTCAGCCGATCCGCGAGGACGGACCGGAACGCCATCTGCTGGAGAAAAAGGGCACTCCCACAATGGGGGGCGTACTGATCCTTGCCGCCACCGGCATCAGCACCCTGCTCTGGACCGATTTGCGGAATGGCTATGTTTGGGCAGTCCTGCTGCTGACTCTCGGCTATGGCGGGATCGGCTTTGCGGATGATTACCTGAAGCTCAGCAAGCGCAACACCAAGGGGCTGCCCGGCCGCGTCAAGCTGATCGGTCAGGCCGTCATCGGGCTGGTAGCAGCAATTTGGATCATGTCGCTGACGCGTGATCCGCTCTCCACCGGATTGGCCATTCCGCTGCTGAAGGACGTGCTGATTCCGCTCGGCTTTGCCTTCCCGCTTTTTGGCATGCTGGTCGCCATGGGGGCCTCCAACGCCGTCAATCTGACCGATGGGCTGGACGGGCTGGCCATTGTCCCCACCATCATCGCCGCCGGTGTGTTTGCGCTGATCGCCTATCTGGTCGGCAATCACGTCTTCGCCACCTATCTGCAACTGAACGAGGTCGCCGGCACCGGGGAGCTGACCGTATTCTGCTCCGCCCTGATCGGCGCCGGGCTGGGCTTTCTCTGGTTCAACGCCCCACCGGCCCGCGTCTTTATGGGCGATACCGGCAGCCTTGCGCTGGGTGGCGCACTCGGGGGTATCGCCATCGCCACCAAACATGAAATCGTGCTGGCCATTGTCGGCGGCCTGTTCGTGGTGGAAACCATCTCCGTCATCGTGCAGGTGTTCTGGTACAAGCGCACCGGTCGGCGCGTGTTCCTGATGGCACCTCTGCATCATCATTTCGAGAAGAAAGGCTGGCCTGAATCCACCATCGTGATCCGCTTCTGGATCGTCTCCTTCATCCTGGCTCTGGCCGGGCTGGCGACGTTGAAAATCCGATGAGCGGCTTTCCCGACATGCTGCTGCACGGCAAGCGCTACGGCGTACTCGGACTTGGCCGGAATGGTCTGCCAGCCGCGCAAGCACTGACGGCGATGGGTGCAGATGTCACCGTCTGGGATGACGGCGAAGCCGCTCGGAGCGAAGCGGGCAATGCCGGACTGACCGTCTCCCCTTTTTCGGTCGAGGGGCTGGATGCGCTGATCCTGTCCCCCGGCATTCCACATCGCCTGCCGAAACCACACCCTGTCGCTGTAGCAGCGTTGCAGGCCGGTGTGCCGGTACTATCGGATGCCGAGCTGCTGTATCAAACCGTGCGCCTGAGCGGATCCCGCGCCCGTTTTGTCGGCATCACCGGCACCAACGGCAAATCCACCACTACCGCGCTGACCGCGCATATCCTGCGGGAGGCGGGCTGCCCGGTTGCGGCCGGCGGCAATCTGGGGCCTGCCGCGCTGGCTCTGCCCCTGCTGCCTGATAACGGTGTCTATGTGCTGGAGATGTCCAGCTACATGCTGGAGCGGTTGCAGACCCTGCACTTCGAGGCGGCTGCCATGCTGAATCTCAGCCCGGATCATATCGATCGTCATGGCGATATGGCGGGTTATGAAACGGCCAAACAGGAGATTTTCCAGCGCCAGACCGGGGCTGATCTTGCCGTACTTGGCATTGACGATCCGCTTTCCGCCGCGATGGCCGAGACGCTCCGGCAGGGCGGGCATCCCGCCCGCATAGCACTGGTTTCAGGGGCTCTCTGCGGCGATACGCAAGCCGAATACGGCATGCAGTTCGGCACCCTGACCGACACGCAGGGATCAATCCTGCCCATGCCGCAGGCTGCGGCGCTGCCAGGAGCGCATAATGCCCAGAATGCGGCGGCAGCAGCGGCAATCACGCTTTTTCTGGGTGTGAAGCGTGCGCAGGTTGCGGCAGGCATCGCCAGCTTCCCCGGGCTGCCCCACCGTCAGGAACGCATTGCCGAGGCGGATGGCATTCTGTGGATCAATGACAGCAAGGCGACCAATGCGGATTCTACCGCACGCGCCCTGATCTGCCATGAACGGATCATCTGGATCGCCGGTGGCATCGCCAAGGAAGGTGGCATCGAGGATCTGGCCCCCTTGCTACCACGCGTGACGCATGCACTGCTGATCGGGCGGGATGCGCCGATATTGGCCGAAACGCTGCGGGCACATGGTGTTCCGCATACCGAGCTTGGCACGCTGGACAACGCCGTCATCATGGCAGCCACCATCGCGAAAGAAAGTGGCAGCAACGTCGTGCTGCTCTCGCCTGCCTGCGCCAGTTTCGACCAGTTCGCGCATTTCGAGGCCCGCGGCGATCATTTCCGCAGCCTGGTGCAGCACCAGATCGGGGGAGGCGCCTGATGCCGAGCCTGTCCCGCACCGACACATCCCTGCTGGGCCGCTGGTGGTGGACGGTTGATCGCTGGACATTACTGGCGGTCAGCACGCTGATCGGATTCGGTTATGTCATGATGCTCGCCGCCAGCCCCGCCGTAGCAGAGCGCATCGGTGAAAACCGCGATATGTTCATCCTGAAGCAGGTGATCTTTCTGGGGCTCGCATCGGTCACTGTTGTGGCCACCTCGCTACTGACCCCGCGCAATATCCGCAGGCTGGCACTGGTGGCCTGTGCGGGGGCCATCCTGCTCACCGCCATGACACTGGTGCATGGGGTGGAGATCAAGGGGGCCCGACGCTGGATTGCCCTGCCCGGGATGGCCTTGCAGCCCAGCGAATTCCTGAAACCCTCCTTTGCTGTGGTGGCCGCATGGCTGATCGCGGAGGGCAAGCGCAGCCGTGGTTTTCCCGGCACGCTGGTGGCGGTCGGACTGTTTCTGGTGATGGCCATGCTGCTGAAATCACAGCCGGATATCGGCATGCTGGCGGTGCTATCCTCCGTGTTTTTCGCCCAGCTTTTCATTGCGGGGCTGAACATGCTGCTGGTGCTGATCGGCGTCGGCGGCTTTGCCGGGGCGGGATTGGCGGCGTACACATTATTCCCCCATGTGCGTAGCCGCGTGGAGCGCTTTCTGCATCCCCAATCCGGCGACAGCTATCAGGTGGATAAGGCGCTGGAAGCGTTTGGCAATGGTGGCCTGCTGGGGCGCGGCCCCGGCGAAGGGTATGTAAAAAACCAGCTTCCCGATGCCCATGCCGATTTCGTATTCGCGGTGGCGGGTGAAGAATTCGGCATGGTGATATGCAGCGTCATCGTGCTGATTTTTGCCTTCATCGTCATCAGGCAGTTGCTGCGTCTGATGCGGGAGCAGGATCTGTTCATCGTGCTCGCCTCTGCCGGGCTGGTAACCAGCTTCGGGCTGCAGGCTTTCGTCAACATGGCATCCACCCTGCATCTGATCCCGACCAAGGGCATGACGCTGCCTTTCGTTTCGTATGGCGGCTCCTCTGTGATCGCGATTTCGCTCGGCATGGGCATGCTGCTGGCCCTGACCCGCACGCGCCATCATGGAGACGTGTCATGAGGCGCGATCAGGCACAGTGCCCGGTCGTCATCGCCGCAGGCGGTACCGGCGGCCATTTCTTCCCGGCCGAGGCGCTGGCCGCCGAACTGAAAAGACGCGGACGGCGGATCATACTGATGACGGATGCCCGCTCCGGCGGACTGACCAGCGCCGTGTTTGCCGATACAGATCGTTTCGTGCTGCCGGGGGCCGGCATTGCCGGGCGCGGCATCCGGCGTGCCGGTCAAGCGGTGATCGCATTGGGGGGCGGCATTGTGAAAGCCGGAGCTTTGCTGGGCAGGCTGGAGGCTGGCTGCATCGTCGGTTTCGGCGGCTATCCCTGCATTCCGCCCGTGCTGGGGGCCAGGCTGCGCGCCCGCAACGTCCCGGTCATCCTCCATGAACAGAACGCCGTGCTCGGACGGGCCAACCGGTTGCTGGCCCGCAAAATACACTGTCTGGCGCTCAGCTTCGCCAGCACCAGCCATGTGCCGGCAGGCACCAGAACTCTGGTGACCGGCAATCCGGTCCGGCCCGCCATAGCCGCATTGGCAGGCACATCCTACACACCGCCCGGCGCTGAAGGGGGCATCAATCTGCTGATACTGGGCGGGTCACTCGGCGCACGCGTGTTGAGCGATGTGGTACCTGCCGCTCTCGCGCTGTTACCCCCGGCTCTACGGCAGCGCATGCGGGTGACACAGCAATGCCGTGCCGAAGACATCGATCGCGTGCGGACAGCCTATGCGGCCTGCGGAATCGAGGCTACTCTGGCGCCGTTTTTCACCGATGTCGCAGCCTTGATCGCAGACGCGCATCTGGTGATCGCCCGTGCTGGAGCATCCACCGTCGCCGAACTGGCGACAATCGGGCGACCGGCCATCATGGTGCCTCTGCCGGGGGCCATTGATGACCATCAGGCCGCCAATGCCCGCATCCTCGTGGATGCGCAGGGTGGCTGGATGATCCGTCAGCCGGATTTCACCCCGGATACGCTGGCCGCCCGCATCGCCGCGCTGCTGGCCGAACCCGGCACCCTTGCCGATGCGGCCCGCAACGCGGCCCGCCTTGGTATGCAAGACGCCGTGGCACGGCTGGCCGACACGGTGGAACAGAGTCTGGATACAGCCCGTGCGCCCCAGGGCGACTACAAGGGGGAGACTAAGTCATGAGAGCGCTGCCACTGACCATCGGCACGATTCACTTCGTCGGTATCGGCGGCATCGGCATGTCCGGCATCGCAGAAGTGCTGCACAATCTTGGGTATGCCGTGCAGGGAAGCGACATCAGCGACAACCAGAATGTGCGACGGCTGCGGAAAGCGGGCATTCAGGTGATGATCGGGCATGAGGCCGCCAATCTCGGCACTGCTCAGGTGGTGGTGATTTCCTCCGCGGTCGGGCGTGACAATCCCGAAGTCGCCGCCGCCCGCGCAAAGCTGATCCCGGTGGTACGCCGCGCGGAGATGCTGGCGGAGCTGATGCGGCTGAAATGGGCGGTGGCCGTAGGCGGCACCCATGGCAAGACCACCACAACCTCCCTGATCGCTGCGGTGCTTGAAGCGGCCCAGCTTGATCCCACCGTCATCAATGGCGGCATCATCAATGCCTACGGCACCAACACCAGGCTCGGAGCAGGCGAATGGATGGTGGTCGAGGCCGATGAAAGCGATGGCAGCTTCTTGCGTCTGCCTGCCGTCATCGCCGTGGTAACCAACATGGACCCCGAACATCTGGACCATTGGGGCACCGCCGAGGCCATGGAGGCCGGATACCAGCAATTCGTCAGCAATATCCCGTTCTACGGCTTTGCGGTTCTGTGTATCGATCATCCGACCGTGCAGAAAATGATCCCGCAGCTTTCGGATCATCGCATCATCACATACGGGTTCTCGCCGCAGGCCGATGTGCGGGCCGAGCGTATCAAGACCGATAAATTCGGGGCGACTTTCGAGGTCGTGATCACCGACCGGCAGACACGCCGCACCCGCCGCACGCCACCGCTGCGCCTGCCCATGCTCGGCGAGCACAATATCGCCAATACGCTGGCCGCGATTGCTGTCGCAGTGGAAATGGGGATTTCCGATTCCGTGCTGCAAAGCGCGTTTGCATCGTTCAAGGGCGTGAAGCGGCGCTTTACGAAAACCGGGGAAACCGGCGGCATCACCATCATCGACGATTACGGCCATCACCCGGTGGAAATTGCCGCCGTGTTACGGGCCGCCCGGCAGGCCGGCGCCCGCGATGTGATCGCGGTGGTACAGCCGCACCGCTATTCCCGTCTTGCCAGTCTGTTCAACGAATTCTGTACCTGCATGAATGATGCTGGTACCGTCATCGTTGCGGATGTCTATAATGCGGGCGAATCTCCGATCGAGGGTGTGGATCGTGACAGTCTGGTCGATGGCCTGCGCACCAGCGGGCACAAAAGTGTTGTACCGCTCCCCGGTCCGGAGCATCTTGCCGAGATGATCCATGCCATAGCACGCCCCGGTGATTTCGTGGTTTGCCTCGGCGCAGGCAACATCACCGCATGGGCGCAGACCCTGCCGGAAGAACTCGCCACATTACAGGCGAAAAGCGGCAAAATCCGCAGGACAGGGAGCGGAGGATGATCGTTTCGGCGCAGCAGAACCCGGACGTCTTCGCCGCCCTGCGCGGGCGGGTGACGCATACTGCGCCGTTGGCACCGCAAACCTGGTTCCGGGTAGGCGGCCAGGCCGAAACCCTGTTTCGTCCCGCCGATGCGGATGATCTGTGCGCCCTGCAGCGGCGTGTCAGCAATCTGGTTCCGATGACGATCATCGGCGCGGCTTCCAACCTGATTATCCGGGATGGCGGGCTGCCGGGGATTACTGTCAAACTGGGACGCGGTTTCAGTGAGATAACGACCGATGGTGACGGGATGATCGCAGGGGCGGCAGCACTGGATGCAACCGTCGCTGAACATGCAGCCCAGGCAGGTCTGGCCGGGCTGGAATTTCTGTGTGGCATTCCCGGGACGATTGGCGGCGCCATCGCCATGAATGCAGGCGCTTATGGCAGCGACATCGCATCCGTGCTGGACTGGGTGGAACTGGCGCTGGATGGCGACATCGTCCGGCTGGAAGCGTCCCGCCTGTCGCTGTCCTATCGCCATGCCGCCCTGCCACCGGGCTGTGCCGTAGTACGGGCGCGCCTGCGAACCCGACCGGGCAATACCACCGACATCATCGCCCGCATGCAGGACATACGCGCCGCCCGTGATGCCACCCAGCCGGTGAGGGCGCGTACCGGCGGCTCCACATTCCGCAATCCGGACGGGCAAAAAGCGTGGGAGCTGATCGATGCAGCGGGTTGCCGTGGTCTGACCCGCGGCGGTGCGCAGGTCAGTGAAAAGCATTGCAACTTCTTGCTGAACACGGGCGAAGCCACCGCCGCCGATCTGGAGGGGCTGGGTGAGGAAATCCGGCAACGGGTACAAAGCAGCTGTGGCATGACCCTGCATTGGGAAATCAAACGGATCGGAATCCCGTTCCATCAGCCGGAGTGTCAGTCATGAGCGTCAGACGCGTTGCGGTTCTGTACGGTGGCATCTCCGAAGAACGGGCCGTCAGCCTCGTCTCCGGTCAACAGGTCGTCGCTGCCCTGCGGGAAGCGGGCTATGAGGTCACACCTGTCGAAGTCCGGACCGATCTGCGCGATACCATCGCCGCCCTGACCCCCGCGCCGGATGTGGTGTTCAATGCGCTCCATGGCCGTTTCGGCGAGGATGGCGCCATTCAGGGTGTGCTCGACTGGCTCGGTATTCCCTATACCCATTCCGGGGTTCGCGCTTCCGCCATTGCGATGGACAAGGCCGCCGCACGGACCGCCTTTCTGGCCGCCGGTCTACCGGTGGCCGAAGGCAGGCTGGTCACGGTCGAGGAACTGGCGGAACAGGATCCGCTTCCACGCCCGTTCGTGATCAAGCCGGCCAATGAAGGCTCGGCGGTGGGCGTCCATATCCTGCATGAAGGCGATAACCGGCGCACAGAAATTGCCCATCGCTGGAGCTTCGGCGGACAGGCTCTGGTCGAGGAATATATCCCCGGTCGGGAACTGACCGTGGGTGTGCTGAATGATCGCGCCCTGACGGTCACGGATATCAGGCCGCGCTCCGCTTTCTATGACTACGAATCCAAATATGCTGAAGGCGGCTCCCGCCATATCCTGCCCGCCCAGATGCACCCGGATGCATTCCAGAAGGCGCTGGATGTGGCTCTGGCGGCGCATCATGCGCTGGGATGCCGGGGCGCGACCCGTTCGGATTTCCGCTATGACGATACACGGGGCGAGCCGGGACGGCTGGTGCTGCTGGAGGTCAACACTCAGCCAGGTCTGACGCCGACCTCCCTGCTGCCGGAACAGGCAGCCCTGATGGGGATGGACTTCGTCTCCCTGTGCCGGTGGATGGTGGAGGAGGCAACATGTCGCGCGTGACCCAGACGCGCGAACGGCGCGCATCCTCTCCCAAAAATCGACGCATGCAGGACCGGCCTGCGCGCATGACCATCCTGCTGCGGCGGCAACGCAGGCTGCTGCGCCCGCTGGGCTGGGGGGTGCTGGGAATCAGCGCCGTCGTGGGCATTGGCGTGCTGCTGCATGCCGCTGCACCGCAACCCAATATCAACGGGAACGGAGCCTCCGCCACACTGGCCAGCCTGCGCAAAACGCTGGGGGATCATACGGCCACCCTTGGCATGCGCATTCAGGACATCGTGATCGAAGGCCGTTCCAACACGCCGGAACCGCTGCTGAATGCGGCGCTTGGGGTGCGTAAAGGCGATCCGCTGCTTGGTTTCTCGGTGGCTGAAGCCCGGCAGCGCATCGAAACTCTGTCCTGGGTTGAAAATGCTTCGGTGGAGCGGCGACTGCCCGGTACCATCGTGGTCAAGCTGACCGAACGCCGTCCCTTCGCCATCTGGCAGAATCAGGGCAAGTTCGTGCTGATCGACCGTGACGGTCAGATCGTGGCCGATCAGGATGTCGCCACCTTCCGCACCCTGCCTCTGGTGGTCGGAGCGGGCGCCCCTGCCGCCGCCACCACGCTGCTGGATGCGCTGAAAACCGAGCCGGAGGTGAAAGCCCACGTCATCGCCGCCGTCCGGGTCAATGAGCGCCGCTGGAATCTCCGGCTTCAGAACGGAACCGACGTGCTGCTGCCGGAGGATCATCCGCTGGAGGCTATCAGACGTCTGGCGGCCCTTCATAAGGAGCATGAACTGCTCGACCGCCCCCTGCAATCGGTGGATCTTCGACTGCCTGACCGCATGGTGCTGCGTCCCCGTTCCGAGGCGATCACGGAAAAACCCGCAATCCGGACCGTGCGGAGGCAGACGTGAGCAACAGCGCACGCCATCTGCACCAGCCCTCGGCTGGCCCTGAAACACTGCCACGGAATCGCCATTTCCGTAGCGGACCGTTTGGCGTGCTCGATATCGGAACCACCAAGATTGCCTGCGTGATCGGTCGTGCCGAGGCCGACGGCACCCTGCGTGTGCTGGGCTTCGGCTGGCAGAAAGGACGGGGCGTGCGCGGTGGCGGCGTGACCGATCTGGATGAAGCCGAACGCGCCATTCGCGCGGCGGTTGGTCAGGCCGAGGATATGGCCGATACAAGGCTGCGCAGTGTCACCGTTAACCTCTCCTGTGGTCAGCCGGAGAGCAGGCTGTTCAACGTACAGTGGCCCGTGGGCGGCAGACCGGTAAACGATGCCGATATTCGCCGCGTGGTGCAGGAAGGACGCTCCCGCGCCATGACGGAAGGACGGGAAACGCTCCATGCGATACCGCTCAATTTTGCAGTGGATGAGATGGGGGGGGTGGCCGATCCCAGAGGCATGCACTGCGATACACTGACCGCACGGCTGCATGTGATCGATGCCACCAACACCGCGCTGCGTAATCTCAGCGCCTGCATCGGGCGGTGCGATCTGGACATTGCCGAACTGGTGTCCGCACCGATGGCAGCGTCCATGTCAACCCTTGTGGATGATGAGCGTGAACTGGGGGCCACCGTCATCGATATGGGCGGCGGGACCACGGGAATGGCTGTTTTTGCAGAAGGACAGGTGCTGCATACCGCCCAGCTGCCGATTGGCGGCGTGCATGTCACCAACGACATTGCCCGACTGCTGTCCACCACGGTCGCGCATGCCGAGCGGCTGAAAACGCTGTACGGCAGCACGCAAGCATCCCCCGACGATGAGAGAGAAATGCTGCCGGTTCCTCTGGTCGGGGAAGACGAAGAACACATTACGAAGGTGCCGCGCAGCACCATCGTCTCCATTATCAAGCCCCGGCTCGAAGAAACGTTCGAGCTGGTGCGTGAAAGGCTGGAAAGCTCAGGCCTGGGTCGTGCCTCCGGTGCCCGTGTCGTGCTGACGGGCGGCGCAAGCCAGCTTTCCGGCGTTCGGGAAATGGCAGCCGCCATCCTGAACAAGCAAGTAAGGCAGGGCAGGCCACATAATCTGCGCGGCCTGCCCGATAATGCATCCGGCCCGGCCTTCGCCACCGCAGCCGGGCTGCTCGCCTGGGCCGCCGGGCAGGGTCGCAGCATGCATGATCTCGATCTTGAGGCGGAGCGCCCGACCGGCCTGGTGCGCCGCTTCGTCAATTTTCTGAAGGAGCGGGTCTGATGCCTGTTCCTGTCACCCATTTCGTACAGCCAGCGCCCAAGGGGGGAGACCGCCCATGACTCTGAACCTGACCATCCCGCAGCAGATGCACACAGATTTCACCCCGCGCATTACCGTGATCGGTGTAGGCGGCGGTGGCACGAACGCGGTTGACAACATGATCGCGCTCAATCTGGCCGGTGTCGATTTCGTCGTTGCGAATACCGATGCGCAACAGTTGATGCACAGCCGCGCCGATCGCCGCGTGCAGCTTGGCCCGCACATCACACAGGGTCTGGGCGCGGGAGCCAAGCCGGAAATCGGCCGCGCCGCCGCCGAGGAAGCCGCCGATGAGCTGTACCGGCATCTGGACGGTGCCCATATGGTGTTCATCACCGCCGGCATGGGCGGTGGCACCGGCACGGGAGCTGCCCCGGTGATCGCCCGGATGGCACGGGAACGCAACATCCTGACTGTCGGCGTCGTCACCAAGCCGTTCAGCTTCGAAGGCAGCCGCCGCGCCAAATCAGCCGAGGCCGGGATCGAGGAGCTTCAGCAATACGTCGATACGCTGATTGTCATCCCCAACCAGAACCTGTTCCGCCTGGCCAATGAGCGCACCTCTTGGAAAGAAGCGTTCAAGATGGCCGACAATGTCCTTTATATGGGCGTGCGCGGCGTGACCGATCTGATGGTGGCACCGGGTCTGGTCAATCTGGACTTCGCCGATATCCGCACCGTCATGGCCGAAATGGGGAAGGCCATGATGGGCACAGGCGAGGCGGAAGGTGAAAACCGTGCCATCCGCGCCGCTGAACTGGCCATCAGCAATCCTCTGCTGGAAGATACGTCGATGAGCGGTGCGCGCGGCCTGCTGATCAACATCACCGGCGGCGAGGACATGACCCTGTTCGAAGTCGATCAGGCTGCCAACCGCATCCGCGAGGAAGTGGATGAGGAAGCCAATATCATCTTCGGCTCCGCCATTGACGAAAGCCTGAACGGCAAGGTGCGGGTTTCAGTCGTGGCCACCGGCATCGACAGCCCGGCCAACCATATGTCTTCCCTGTCTTCCGAACGTCCCCGTCTGGTGGCGGTCGGCGGTGGTGCGGCCATGCCGGTCGATGCCGTCTCGCCCGGTCCTTCCCTGTCGGCACAGTCTGCCGAGCAGGCTGAGGCAGCCGCCTTCGCCGCCTATCAGCCCGGCCATTATGCGCCGGCAGAAACGGCCCCTTTCCCTGCGCAGGGTGTTACACCGACTCAGCAGTATCAGGCTCCGCACGCTCCCTCCCCCACCGCTCCGGCCCGGGCGCCTTTCGTGCAGTCGCCGCCGCCTTCGGCCGGCCATGGGCATGGCTATGCCGGAACGGACACTGAAGCACCCCGTGCGCCGCTACCCGCCAGCGCACCGCGTGGCCTGTTCACGCAGGAGCCTGCCTATACGCCACAGCCTGCCCACCAGGCAGCACCGGCGCGCAGCAGCATCTTCAATGTGGTGACCGGCGCCATCCGTCGCAGCATGGGGGGGGGCAGCGCCCCCGCCCATGAAGCCCCGGTTACATCGCAGCCGCCCCGTACCGAACCCGTGTTGCATGATGCTCAGCATGCCGCCGACAATCATGCCTCGCCCGACCAGCAGGCCCGCCCCTCTGTTCGGCCAGCGGCAACCGAAGAAATAGGACTGGATATTCCGGCCTTCCTGCGTCGTCAGTCCTCCTGAATAACAAAGTCTGGCCAAGTGTAACAAACTGCTACAAAATCTTTGAAAATCAGTAGCTTGTAGCGTAATAGTCAGAAATAATCCTTGAATTGGCCGGCAGGGCAAAGCGCGTTAGCTTCCCCCTGCCGGCCATTTTCATGATGGGTGGGCGTGGGCTTCAATCCTTCCTGCGCAGCTATGTGCGTAACCAGCCGGGCGGGACAGGGATGACAGGAAAGGGTAAAGGAATGGATGGAATGACGGGAATGCCGAGCGGTTTTTCGCCTGCCTCCCTTTCCAACCCTTTTTCCCCACCGGGCAGGCAACAGGTGACCCTCAAATCACCGATCGACTGCGTCGGCCACGGATTGCACAGTGGTGCACCGGTCAGGCTGCGGCTGATCCCCGCGGCACCGGGAACCGGTATTGTGTTTCGCCGCACTGATCTCGGCTTTGATATTCCAGCCGCTTTCGACAACGTGACAGATACACGCCTGTGCACTCTGCTGACTGCGCCGGATTGCCCTGATGCGCATGTCGGAACAGTCGAGCATCTGATGGCGGCACTGGCCGCGCATGGTATCGACAATCTGCTGATCGAAATTGACGGGCCGGAAGTACCGATCCTTGATGGCTCCGCCGCACCATTCATGTTCCTGATCGACTGCGCCGGGGTCGAAGAACAATCCGAATCCCGTCTCAGCATCAAAATCCTGAAGTCTGTTCGCGTCGAGGCAGGGAGTGCCTTCGCCGAGCTGCATCCTGCGGAAAGCGGCTTTTCCCTTTCGCTGTCTATCGAATTCGATGCCGCTGCCATTGGGCGACAGGCTCTGACCATGACGATGGACACAGATAATTTCCGTCATGATCTGGCCAGTGCACGCACATTCACCATGGCAAAAGAAATCGAGGCCATGCGCGCGGCCGGGCTAGCCCGTGGCGGCAGCCTCGATAATGCCATCGTTGTCGATGGCGATCAGGTCTTGAACCCTGAAGGCCTGCGTATGCCGGATGAATTCGTCCGCCACAAGCTGCTGGATGTGGTGGGCGATCTGGCTATGGCAGGGCACCCATTGATCGGTCGTTTCGTTGGGCATCGTACCGGCCATGCCCTCAATAACCGCCTGCTGCGTGCGCTGTTGAGTGACGCATCCGCCTGGCAGACCGTTTCAACCAATACAATGGATTGGCTTTCTGCCGCCTGATACCCCTTCCGCTGGTCCTTGTCTTGCGACAACAGCTTGCCCCGCGCCGGTCCGTGCTATAAGCGCGGTAAGGTGCGTCTCACAGATCAGTCGGTGTCCATGGTGCTTCTCTCATCCTTCGCGCGCGCAAAGGCGGCTCGCCGCATCGGCGCAGCCCTGCTTCTTCCCCTGCTCGCCAGCGGGTGCGGCAGTAGCAAAGATGACGAACTGGCCAAACTCGATCCGGCGAAAATGTCGGTTGAAGAACTCTACAATACCGGCGTCGATGCCATGCAGGACCACCGCTACAACACGGCGGCCCAGCAATTCGATGCCGTCCAGCAATATTATCCCTACTCATCATGGGCGGCGAATGCCCAGCTGATGCAGGGTTATTCCCAGTATCTGGAACATAAATATATGGATGCGATCGGTTCGCTCGACCGTTTCATCCAGCTGCATCCGACTCATAGGGACATTGCCTACGCCTACTATCTTCGCGCGCTGTCTTTTTATGAGCAGATCGCGGATATCCAGCGTGACCAGAAAGGCACAGAGGATGCCATGACTGCTCTTCAGGAAGTGGTTTCCCGCTTCCCGGACAGCGGTTATGCCCGCGATGCCCGCCTGAAAATTGATCTCTGCCGTGACCATCTGGCCGGCAAGGAAATGGAAATCGGGCGTTATTATGAGCGGGAGCATCTCTATGCCGCCGCAATCAACCGGTTCCAGACCGTCGTCAAGGAATATCAGACGACCAATCATGTTCCCGAAGCCCTGCACCGCCTGACCGAACTTTATCTGCTGCTGGGTTTGCGCAGCGATGCACGCCGCACCGCTGCGGTGCTGGGACACAACTATCCCGGCAGTTCCTGGTATCAGAGTAGTTGGGATGATCTGGCCGCCGAAAATCTGGTGAAGGGGGAGCCGGTGCCCCGCTCCGGCGCCACCGGTTCCGGTTTCTTCTCCCGCATGTGGCACTCCGTATTCTGACGGAATGGTGGCTGGCGTTTCCTGAACGGGGTTCCTCCCGATGCTGACGGCGCTCTCGATCCGGGATGTGGTGCTGATCGAACGTCTTGATCTGACGTTCAGCACCGGGCTGACCGTTCTGACCGGCGAGACCGGGGCCGGTAAATCCATCCTGCTCGACAGTCTCGGTCTGGCGCTGGGCGCACGGGCCGAGGCCGGGTTGCTGCGCGCCGGGGCGGATCAGGCATCAGTAACGGCGTGTTTCGCTCCACCGCCATCCCATCCGGTCGAAGCCCTGCTGGCCGAGCATGAGCTGGAGATAGAAGATGAGTTGGTCGTGCGCCGTATCCTCGGCAAGGATGGACGGTCGCGGGCCTTCGTCAATGACCAGCCAGTCAGCATTGCGTTGCTGCGCCGTATGGGTGCTTTACTGGTCGAAGTTCAGGGTCAGCATGAGCAGATGGGTCTAGCTGATCCCGCACTGCATGGGCCGATGCTGGATGCGTTCGGCGTCGATCCGCCCCTGCGGATAGCAGTCGCCGCCTGCTGGGCCGACTGGCGCACGGTGATCGAGCGTCTTTCACAAGCCCGCATCGCACTGGAAGAAGCAGAACGGGATCGTGACTGGCTGACGCACGCCGCCAACGAGTTGTCTTCACTCGCCCCACAGGAAGGAGAGGACATTCAACTTGCCGCCGAGCGCACCCGGCTTCAGCAGGCGGAACGGCGAGGAGAAGCGATCGCCGCCGCTCTGGCAGAGCTGACACCACGGGACCGGCGCTCGGCTGGTCCTGCCGCCGCCTTGCGGGCGGCGACACGGTCTCTGCAACGGGCCTCCACTACCCTTCATGGTGAGGATCAGGGAGCAGACCTGCCGACCGCCCCGGCTCTGGCCGCACTGGAAAGGGCGGAAGAAGCGCTCGCCGAAGCGGAGATGCTGCTAAGCCGTCTGATCAACGATTCCGATGCCGATCCCCGGCAACTCGAAAATATCGAGGAACGCCTTTTCGCGCTCCGGGCCGCGGCCCGCAAGCACAATGTAACAGTGCTGGAACTGCCGGGCCTGCTGGAAACGCTGCGCCAACGACTATCCGTACTGGAAAGCGGCGATCACGCCGTCGCCGTACTGACGGCGGAGGAAAACCGGGCACGCCACGCCTATCTGGAAGCGGCCGCCGTTCTGAGCACGGCACGGCAACAGGCAGCCACCCTGCTGGAACAGGCCATCAATGCCGAACTGCCACCGCTGAAGCTGGAACGCGCCCGTTTCTTTACCCGGATCGAAACCCTGCCGGAACGGCAATGGGGAGAAGCCGGTCAGGACAGCATCGCCTTCCTGATTGCCGCCAATCCGGGTCAGCCGCCGGGACCATTGGCGAAAGTCGCCTCGGGCGGGGAACTGTCCCGGCTCATGCTGGCTTTGAAAGTGGTGCTGGCCAGTCGCTCCACCGTGCCGACACTGGTCTTCGATGAGGTCGATTCCGGCATTGGCGGGGCGACCGCCGCCGCTGTCGGCGAAAGGCTGGCGCAGGTGGCCCGGCACAGTCAGGTGCTGGTCGTGACACACAGCCCGCAAGTGGCCGCGCGCGGTCAGGCGCATCTTCGTGTGGCCAAATCGGTGACCAAAGACCGCACCACCACCACGGTCGAGGTTCTGACCGGAGCCGAACGGCGTGAGGAAATTGCCCGGATGCTATCAGGCGAAACCATTACCGAGGCAGCCCGTGCCGCCGCTGACGATCTGCTGGCAAGACCATGAAAAATCCGGATTTTCCCTCTCTTTCCCTAACTGCCCCAGACGCTCTGTCACCCGAGGAAGCACGGGCGGAACTGGTACGGCTCGCCAGCCGTATCGCCGAGCTGGACGAAGCGTATTATGGCGATGACGCTCCGCTGGCGACGGATGCAGAATACGATGCCCTCCGGCAGCGCAATGCCGAGATCGAGCGTCTGTTCCCCGATGCCATTCTGCAAAACAGCCCCGCCAACCGCGTCGGCACGGCCCCCTCCTCCGCCTTTGCGAAAATCCGGCATCGCGTGCCGATGCTGTCGCTGGACAATGTGTTCGATGCAGCAGAGTTTGCCGAATTCTGCGCCCGCGCCAGACGGTTTTTGAATTTACCAGCCTCGCCCCGCTTCGTGGCGGAGCCGAAAATCGATGGTCTGTCCATTTCCCTGACCTATGAAAACGGCATCCTGACCAGAGCGGCAACACGCGGTGACGGGATGGAGGGGGAGGATGTCACGGCCAATGTCCGCACCCTGCGCGACGTGCCACAAACCCTGCATGGAGAAGCGCCCGCCTTCATCGAAATTCGCGGCGAAGTCTTCATGAGCAAGGCCGCGTTTCTGGAGTTGAACGAAACGCAGGCTCGGCTGGGGCAAAAGATTTTTGCCAATCCACGCAATGCAGCCGCCGGATCACTGCGACAGCTGGATGCGTCCGTGACTGCCAGCCGTCCGCTGGCGCTCTTCGCTTATGCGCAGGGAGAGAGCAGCGCACCGGTCGCGGAAACGCACTGGGATTATCTGGCGTGTCTGAAAAAGTGGGGATTCGTCGTCAATCCGTTGTCGGAGTTGATCGAGGATGAAAACGGTGCCGCGGCGTTCACCACCCGGATCGCGGCGGAGCGTTCCACGCTGCCCTACGATATCGACGGCGTCGTGTTCAAGATCGACGATCTGCCTCTGCAACGACGACTCGGTTTTGTCGGGCGTGCCCCGCGCTGGGCGACGGCGTGGAAATTCCCCGCCGAACAGGCGACGACCGTGCTGGAGAAAATCGACATTCAGGTCGGCCGCACCGGCGCGCTGACCCCGGTGGCCCATCTGCAGGCGGTCAATGTCGGCGGTGTTCTGGTCACACGCGCCACTCTGCACAATGAGGATGAAATCGCCCGCAAGGATGTGCGGGAAGGCGATACCGTCATTCTGCAACGAGCGGGCGATGTCATTCCACAGATCGTCTCGGTCGTGCTGGAAAAACGCCCGGACGGTGCCCGGCCTTTCGCGCCACTGGAGCACTGTCCGGTCTGCGGCAGTCTGGCGGTACGGCCACCGGGAGAGGTCGTACGCCGCTGCACTGGCGGCCTGACCTGCGAAGCACAGGTGGTGGAACGGTTGATCCACATGGTATCTCGTCCTGCCTTCGACATTGACGGACTGGGTGAGAAAAGCATCCTCGAATTTCACCGTGACGGGCTGGTCTCCGGCCCCGCTGATATTTTCCGCCTCCCCGCCCGCGAGGAAGAGATCTCCCATCGTGACGGCTGGGGATCCCTGTCGGCCCGCAATCTTTCCCAGGCGATCGAGGCGCGGCGCAGCATCCCGTTCGACCGTTTTCTTTATGCGCTGGGAATCAGGCGCATCGGCGAGACCAATGCCAGATTGCTGGCCCGCCATTACGGCAGCTTCACGGAATGGAGAACCCAGATGCTGGCCGCCAGACAAATCGGCTCTGACGAAAGGCTGGCGCTGGGCAGCATCACCGGAATCGGGCCCACCATCGCCGAGGAGCTGGTGGATTTCTTCGCCGAGCCACGCAATATAGACACGCTGGATGAACTGGCCAGGATGCTGACCATCACCGCCCCGTCCGGCGGCCTGTCCTCTGCGACGCTGGACTCTCCTCTCAATGGGAAAACCATCGTCTTCACCGGCACGCTTCAGGCCATGACCCGCCCTGAAGCAAAAGCCCGGGCCGAATCAATGGGCGCGAAAGTGACAGACAGCGTCTCCAAAAAGACCGACTTTGTGGTAACAGGGGCGGATGCCGGCTCCAAAGCAAAAAAAGCCGCAGAACTCGGTATCCGCACCCTGTCTGAAGGGGAATGGCTGGCACTCGCCGGAGGAGGCTGAAAACAGTCCGGCCTGCTATCCCGGCACACATTGGGCCGGGGGAGGATGGGTCTCATGCCAGTGGCGAGCGATATCCTCGCGACGGCAGATCCACACATCGTCATGCGCCAGCACATGGTCGATGAAGCGCTTCAGCCCCGGCAGACGTCCCGGTCGCCCGACCAGACGGCAATGCAGCCCGATCGACATCATGCGCGGGGTCATGGCCCCTTCCTCATACAAAGTATCGAAACTGTCGCGCAGATAGGTGAAGAAATGCTCGGCGGTATTGAATCCCTGTGCCGTAGCAAAACGCATATCGTTGGCATCCAGCGTATACGGCACCATCAGTTGCGGCCGCTCATGGTGCAGATCCCAGTACGGCAGATCATCGGCATAGGTATCGGCATTGTAGAGAAAGCCGCCCTCTTCCGCGATCAGGCGGTGCGTATGCGGGGAGCAGCGGCCCAGATACCAGCCGAGGGGGCGCTTGCCCGTCACACGGTGATGTGCCTCGATCGCGCGCGCCAGATCGGCCCGTTCTGCGTCCTCGGTCACGAACTGATAGTCGATCCAGCGATAACCATGGCTCGCGATCTCATGGCCTGCTGCCATCATTGCCTGCGCCGCTTCCGGATGACGCTCCAGCGCCATGCCTACAGCGAAACAGGTGAAGGGTAGCCTGTATGAGGCGAACAGACGCATCAACCGCCAGAAACCCACCCGGCTGCCATATTCGTACAGGCTTTCCATATTCATGTGGCGCAGGCCGGGAATGGGCTGTGCGCCAATAATCTCCGACAGGAAGGCCTCCGATGCCGGATCGCCGTGCAGGATGCTGTTCTCCCCACCCTCCTCATAATTCACGACGAAATTGACTGCTATTCTGGCGCCCCCCGGCCAGCGCGCAAAGGGCGGCGTTTTGGCGTAGCCGATCAGATCACGCGGATATGTCTCATTATCCAGAGCCATGCGCCCGCTCCCAATGCAGTCTGTATCAATGGATATTGCCGATCAGGCGGCGCTGCAACATGGCATCCATCACAACCTGCCGCACCAGATGGCCATCCCTTGCCCAGAGAACGACACGTTCGCTCAACAGATCGCTCTCTGTCACCGGGTTTTCGAGAGTCAGCGTAAAATCGAGGGGAGAATCACCGTCCTGCGGCATCGCCAGTGTCGTCAGACCGATCATCCGGCCATGGCGATGAGCAGAAACGACAATCGGCCCTTGCGAGCGATCAACCCGCCTGTCCAGCAGCCAGCCACTGACCGTATCGCTTGCCAGCCGGGTAAAGCAGCCGAAAAATGCGGCTTCCTCATCGCCCCAGCGCCGCATTTCACGCTGATAGCGGGAGGTCGCAAAGCCGTGCGACGCCACGATCACGATAATCGCGGCCAGATAAAATACGCCGAAGATCAGCGCCGCCACGATCTGCCGTTCCTTTCCATACCGCCCCCAGTCGCATCAGACTCTGGCGGGATCAACCGCAACTAGAGACAATATCCTGATTTTCAAGAGGGCGCCTCTGACAGGCTGCATAAACTGGAACAGAGTCGGCTTTCTTTGCCCGACCACAGATCAAGCTTACGGCTGACCATCAAAAAGATGTTGCGATTATACAACAGCCTATGCTCCGCCATCTCTGCATGCTGGCCGAAAAAATGGGAGCCATTACACTGCACTGCATGTCCGTTGCATCGACTCCCACACGCCGGGGCCGCCCTCCCGGAAGCAATGCCGCCCGTGCCTCCAACGGGGCCGGCAGTGAAACGGCTGCCGCCGTTCCGGCAGGCGCTACACCCGCCATGGCGCAATGGTTCGTCCTGAAAAACCAGCATCCCGATGCGCTGCTGTTTTTCCGCATGGGCGATTTCTACGAACTGTTTTTTCAGGATGCGGAAAATGCCGCCGCCACGCTGGATATTCAGCTGACGAAGCGCGGGCTGCATGAAGGCGAACCGATTCCCATGTGTGGCGTGCCGGTCCATGCCGCCGAGATGTATCTGTCCCGGCTGATCCGCCGCGGCTGGCGTGTTGCCATTGTCGAACAGATGGAAAATCCCAAAAACCGCGCCGGAAAAGGCCCGATCCGCCGCGATGTCGTACGTCTGGTAACACCCGGTACCATTACCGAGGAAACTCTGCTGGATGCGGGCCGTCCCAATCTGCTGCTGGCCATTGCACAGTCCGGGAATCAACTGGGGGCAGCCTGGCTGGATATCTCGACCGGGCTGTTCGAGACGGAATCGCTGAACGAATCCGGCCTGACCGCACTGCTGGGCCGGCTCGATCCGGCGGAAATTCTATGCCCCTCTTCCCTGTATCTGGAAATGTGGGACGCAAGGAGGGGACCGGAACAACCGGTGAGCGACCCGGCCAATGCCAGGGCACGACTCGCTGAAGCATACGATGTCAGCCATATCAACGTATTCGGCAGCTTTACCGATGCCGAGGCCATGGCGGCCATGCAGGCGCTGGATTACGTGCGGGATGCACAGATGGGTGCCCTGCCTCGCCTCGGTCATCCCGTGCCGGTGGGCGAGGCCGGGCGACTGGCCATGGATGCCTCCACCCGCGCCAGTCTGGAGATCGACCGTGCCCGCGATGGCGGCACCGAACGCACGTTGCTGTCCGCTGTTCAGCGCACCCTGACCCCGGCTGGCGGCAGAATGCTCGCCGCATGGCTGGGTGCTCCCTTGACCGACCGAACAGTCATCACCGCCCGACAGGATGGATGGGGCTGGCTGCTGGAACAGCCAACTCTGTCCATGCGCCTGCGGGAGACGCTGCGCGGCTGCCCCGATATGGCCCGCGCACTGGGGCGTATCGCGCTGGGACGCGGCACGCCACGCGATCTGGCCGCCATTCGCGATGGTGCACACATTGCCATGAAAGCCGCCGGATTGCTGGAAGGCATCCTGCCCTCCGCACTGGCTGAATTACACGCCGCCCTGCATCTGCCGCCCGATCTGCCGGAGATGCTGGAGGCGGCGCTCGCCGATCCAGTACCCGCTCGCATCGAGGATGGCGGCGTGATCGCCAGCGGCTTCGACGGTGAACTGGATGCCGAACGCGGGCTGCGGGATGACAGCCGCAAGGTCATCGCCGCACTTCAGACCGAATACGCCCAGCGCTATGGCGTCGCCAGCCTCAAGATCCGTCATCACGCGCAACTCGGCTACATGATCGAAGTGCCTGCCGTAGCGGTGGAAACACTGCGGACGGTGCCGGAGTTGATCCTGCGGCAGGGCATGGCCAACGGGGCACGCTTTACCCATCCGGACCTGTCCGAGCTGGACCGCCGTATTACCGAGGCCGCCGAGCGCGCCCGGCAGCGGGAAATGATCGTCATCACCGCCCTGCGGCAGAAGGTGGAGACCCATTCCGGTTCCATCGCCGCCTGCGCCGAGGCGCTGGCCCGCCTGGACGTCCTGCAATCCGCTGCCCGTCTGGCGGAAAACGGCACATGGTGCCGCCCCGTCATGACCGATGACCAGACACTGACCATCGAGGCGGGACGCCATCCCGTGGTGGAAGCCGCTCTGGAAGGCAGTCCCACCCCCTTTATGCCCAACGATACGGATCTGTCGGCCAGCAGACGCGTCATGCTGCTGACCGGGCCGAATATGGCGGGAAAATCCACCTATCTGCGGCAGAACGCCCTGATCGTGATTCTGGCGCAGGCAGGGCTACCGGTTCCGGCCAGAGAAGCCCATATCGGTATTGTAGATCGCCTGTTCAGCCGGGTCGGCGCATCGGACGATCTGGCCCGCGGGCAATCGACTTTCATGGTTGAAATGACTGAAACCGCCGCCATTCTGCATCAGGCCGGCCCCCGTTCCCTGGTCGTCGTCGATGAAATCGGGCGTGGTACCTCCACGCTGGATGGTCTGGCCATTGCATGGGCAGTGCTGGAAGCCCTGCATAGCCGTATCGGCGCACGCACGATTTTCGCCACCCATTTCCACGAACTGGCGCGCCTGCAAGGGGAATTGCCGATGCTGCGCCCCTGTACAATGAAAGTGCAGGAATGGCGTGGTAAGGTCGTGTTTCTGCATGAAGTGGCGGAAGGAGCCGGAGGACGAAGCTGGGGTGTCCATGTCGCGAAACTGGCTGGGGTGCCTACCGCCACAGTCCGCCGGGCCGGGCAGTTGCTCACGGCACTGGAGGAACGTTCCGCCGGGCTGACCGATAACGCGACTCTGCCCCTGTTCGCCGCCAGCCATGGCAGCGAAACAGTGACAGAACCGGCAGAAGGTATTCATGAAGCAAAACCCGCTTGCCTACCGCCGGAATTGATCGAGGCACTGCATCAGATGGAACCGGATAAACTCACCCCACGCGAAGCACTCGATCTTATATATCATTTTAAGTCTATGCTTTCTTCGCAGGCGCACAATGGCGATGTAGAAGCGGAATCATGGTGACATCTTCCTCCCCCGGCCTTGCGCAAAAAGCGCCTCGACAGACGGCATCCGAGCTTGCCGCCCTGGAACTAGATCGTGCTCTGACGGCGTTGGAGGAAGAGTTCGGCCCCGGCCCCCGCAAGGGGCCTTTATCGCAACTGGAACGTAATGCCGCGCTGGGTGTGTTCCGTCGCCATCTGGCGCGGATTCAGGGCCGGGTGCGGGATACGTTTGAACAGGGCAGACTGGCTGGCCTGACAGCTGCCCATCTGCTGTCTGACCTGACCGACGGACTTGTCGCCGCACTGTACCAATATGCTGACAGTATCGCCATTCCGGCCTCTGCCACACAGCAGACTGAACCCGTCACAGTCGCCGCCACGGGGGGCTATGGACGGCAGGAACTGGCACCGTTCAGTGATATCGATCTGTTGTTCATCACGGCGGATACCCCTTCAGCCCGCACGCTCGCCGTGGTTGAGTTCATGCTGTATTTCCTGTGGGATCTGGGGCTGAAGGTCGGGCACGCCACCCGTTCCATCAGCCAGAGCCTGCAAGCCGCAACCGAAGACACCACCGTCCGCACCACCCTGCTGGATACACGCCATCTGGCCGGTAACCAGCCCCTGTTCGACGCATTCATTACCGCGTTCCGGGAAGCCTGCACCGAGGCGGGCGAACATGATTTCATCGCCGCGAAACAGGCAGAGCGCCATGCACGCCATCTGCGTTATGGCGAAAGTCCGTTTTTCGTCGAGCCGAATATCAAGGAAGGCCGTGGCGGCCTGCGGGATCTGCAAACACTTTACTGGCTGTCCCGCTATGTCTTCGGTACCCGCAAACTGGCCGATCTGGTAGGCACAGGCGCACCTGGCGGCGGCCTGATCACGGAAAACGAAGCCAGGCTGGCGAAACGGTCCTGGAATTTCCTATGGACGCTGCGATTTCATCTGCATTACGTCGCCGGACGGGCAGAGGAACGCCTGACCTTCGATGTCCAGCCAGTGATTGGCGCACGGATGGGGTATACGCGCCATGGTCGCCAGAATGGCGTCGAGCGTTTCATGCGCCACTACTTTCTGACCGCCCGCGAAGTCCTGCGCCTGACCCGCGTGCTTGAACCGGCATTGATCCGTGCTGCGCTCGGCCCACCCGCTATCGCCGCTGAAACCGATATAGCGTTGATCAATGCAGGCTTCGTGCTGGCGGAAGGCAAACTCCTGCCTGCCCCTTCTCACGATTTCGAGCGCGAGCCGATTCAGATGCTGCGCATCATGAAGCTTGCGCGTGATCGCGATCTGCAAATCCATCCTCTCGCCATTCGCAGCCTGATCCGCAATGAGCGGGGCGCCATCGCCCTGCGTGACGATCAACGCGCTGCCGAATTGTTCCTTGATCTGCTGTGCGGCAATACAGTACCCGATGGCGTCCAGCGCCCGACCCAGCGGCCGAGCGGCGCACGCTGGATGTCGATCCTGAATGAAACCGGTTTTCTGGGCCGGTTCATTCCCGAATGGGCGCGTATTGTCGGACAGATGCAGTTCGACACTTACCACGTCTTTACCGTGGATGAGCACACGATCGAGGCAATTCGTGTTCTGAACCAGCTTGAACATGGCGATCTGGCCGATATAGCCCCGGTCGCCACTGGGGTGGTTGATCACCTTCAGTCCCGCCGTGCCCTGTATGTGGCGATGCTGACGCATGACATCGCCAAGGGACGGGGCGGCGATCACTCCGAACTCGGGGCCGAACTGGCGCTGGAGATCGGCCCGGCACTGGGGCTGGATTCAGAAGAGACGGAAATGGTCTCCTGGCTGGTGCTGCATCATCTTCTGCTCAGCCAGACCGCGTTTCGGCGCGATATAGACGATCCGAAAACCATTCTCGATCTGGCCGACACCATCCAGTCACCAGAGCGGCTGAAGCTGCTGCTGGTGCTGACGGTCGCGGATATGCGGGCCGTCAGCTCAAAGGTCTGGAACGGTTGGAAAGCAACATTGCTACGTGAACTCTATGCCCGCGTGGCCGAGGTTCTGGCGGGCGGGCTGGCCACCACAGAACGCGACACCCGCGTCGCCCGTGCCAAGGAAGCGGCCGCCGAATTGCTCTATGACTGGCCGGAGGAGCAGCGGGAAGCCTTCCTGACGCTTGGTTATCCCGGGTACTGGCTGTCCTTCGACCCCGAGACCCATGCGCGTCATGCCCGCATGATCCGTGCCGCAGGCACGCAGCTTCTGACCGTCGATACCCAGCCTTTACCTGCCCGCGCTGTGACGGAAGTGACCGTCTATGTCGCCGATACGCCCGGTCTGGTCGGCAAGATCGCCGGTGCGCTGGCCGTGGCCGGAGCCTCGATCGTCGATGCCCGTATTCACACCATGACCAACGGCATGGCCATGGATACGTTCTGGGTGCAGGACACGTCCGGTGAAGCCTTCGATCAGCCGAATCGGCTGGCGAAAATCGCCGTGCTGATTGAACAGGCCCTGTCTGGTCAGCTCGATATTGACGAGGAAATCCGCAAGGCTTCCAATCCTCTGCTTGGTACACGGATGCGGGCGATCCATGTGCCGCCGCGGGTGGTCGTCGATAATCACGCCTCCCATACCCATACGGTTCTGGAAGTGAACGGGCGTGACCGCCCCGGACTGATGCATGATATTGCCGCCGCGATCGCACAGCAGGGCCTTCAAATTGCCAGCGCCCACATCACCACTTACGGTGTGCGGGCGGTGGACGTCTTCTATGTGAAAGACGTGTTCGGGCTAAAAGTCGAAAACGAACGCAAGCTCGCCAAGTTGAGACAGGCTCTGCTGGGGGCACTGACCTCCCCCGATGATACCGGCCCCATGCCCTTGCCTCCACCGATGCGTCGCACACATGCCACCGGTGATGATTTTTAACGACCCGTTTTGATCGATTCCAACATCTTATTGCCATTGGAGCCTGTGATGCGCAGCGGCCCTCTTTCCGTTCTGATCGTGTCCACCGGCGGGACAATATCCAAGCGTTATGTCGAAGCAACCGGGGCACTGGACCCACATCCGGACTGGCTCGGGGCGCTTGGTCCGCGACTGCGCCTGCCACAGACAGAGATCACCATGGTGCAGCCGGTGCTGAAGGACAGTCTGGACTTCACCGACGCGGATCGTGATGCGGTCGCAGACGCGGTTTTTGGTGCAGAGAGCCGCTTTGGCGGCATTCTTGTCACTCATGGCACCGATACGGTGCGCGAGACGATGCGTCACCTGGAAGCCCGCGTCGCGGCCGGAAAAGGCGTCCTGACGCGCCCTGTCGTGTTTACGGGGGCCATGGCGCCCCTGCATATTGATGGCTCGGATGCCGTGCAGAACCTGTCAGCCGCGCTGACGGCGCTGCGCCTGCTGCCACCGGGGCTGCATCTGGCATTCCATGATCAGGTTCTGAGCGGTACGCAGTTCGAAAAAGATCGGACGATCGGCACGTTTCGCCAGCTTTGAAGGCTAGGCGGCTGTCCGGACAGAAGACCCACGGGTAATCTGACGGCCACTGAGCACGATTTTGCGCACCGGTTGATCCGGCTCACGCAAGCGGCTGAACAGCATCTCCATCGCCATGCGCCCGATTTCCTCGACCGGCTGGGCCATGACGGTCATGCCTGGCCCTACCAGTTCGGTCCAGTGATCATTATCGAATCCAGCCAGCCCCAGTTGCTGGGGAATCGACAGGCCGAGCGAGCGAGCGGCACGCGTAACCCCCATCAGGGTCAGACTGTTACTGACCAGCAATGCCTCTGGCGGATAAGGACTGCCCAGCCAGGCATGGGCTGTCTGCTCGCTGTCCGGGATCGTGGCGGGAGACTGCCGGGATTCAAAAGCCAATCCCGCTTCACGCATTGCCTGTTCATAGCCCTCCCGACGTTCCACCGCCGTGGTACTGGCCATCCCGAACAGGCCGCCGATACGGCGATATCCATTTTGCAGCAGATGGCGGGTCAGGGTGCGGCTGGCCTCCCGGTTATCCAGCACAACGGAGTCCAGACAGCCGGCAGGCCCTTCACGGTCGATCAGAACCACCGGTAACGAAGGCTTGTGTATCGCCAGACGGCTTATCGCAGGGAGAGTCGGGGCAAGGATCAGGCCGGTTGCGCGCTCCTCCTCCATCAATTGCAGGTACATGGCTTCGCGTTCCGGATCTTCATCCGTATTGCACAGGATCACCCGCATGCCAGACGCAAAGGCAATCTGCTCGACAGAACGGCTGACAGCGGTGAAAAATGGATTCCGGATATCCGCAACAATCAGACCAATCGTCTGGGTATTGCGGGAGCGCAGGCGGCGGGCCGACAAATTGGGGCGATAGCCGGAGCGGGCAATAGCGTCCTCCACCTGCGCCTTCAGGGCTGCACTGACCTTGCCACCAGCCAACACGCGGGAGACCGTTGCAGGTGAAACACCCGCCGCCTCTGCCACGTCCTTGATGCCGACAGCTCGCATCCTGGAGGAAGTTCCATCCGCTAAATGGTTCAAGACTTTCTCCGTCGTTCTACCAGCGACAAAATCATCTGGAAAACGTTTTCCTTATCCTCTTTGGAAGCTATCTGCATAAGCAACTTTCAGCAAGTTTTTCGCAGGTGCAGCAAAGATAGAATGCGGAATAAATCAATTTTACGAAATAAATTCTTTGACGCAGCTCTGAAAACGTTTTCATATAGTCTTTACATCCGGCATAGAGACCGGCAGTTCAAAATGGATTGGGGAGAACGCCGCGAGATGAATGCAATCGCGAGCGCACAGACCGCGCCGCGTGCCATGGTGCGCGTGGGAGCGGCTCCGGCAGACAAGCAACAGGCGATTGAGGAAGTCGCCCAGCTTCTGGCTGCTGCCGGTCATGTTGATCCCGCCTACACCGAAAGCATGCTGAAGCGGGAAAATGTCGCCAATACATGGCTCGGCCATGGCGTCGTCATTCCTCACGGCATGGTGGATGATCGCGCCATGGTGCGCACCGATGGCATCGCGGTGCTGCAGGTGCCGCAAGGCGTCCTGTGGAATCCGGGACAGATCGCTCATCTGGTGGTCGGGATCGCCGCCCGATCTGACGCACATATCGCCATTCTCCGTCGTCTGACCCGGCTGTTGCAGGATGAGGAGCGCCTGAAAACACTGTTCCAGACTGGCGATGCCACACTGTTGCAAGCTGCCCTGAGCGAGGATGCACATCCTGCCGCCGTCAGCATGTCCTCTGATACGGTGATAACCGATCTCCGCCATCACTTTGAATGGAGCGTCCCCTATCCAAGCGGCCTGCATGCAAGACCCGCATCAGCGTGGGCTGAAACCGCAAAACGCTTCCGGGCTCGGCTTCAGATCAGGCATGATGCTGAAATTGCCGATCCGCGCCAGTTGATTGGCCTGCTGCAGCTTGGGCTGAAACAGGGCGACCGCATTACCATCTCCGCCGATGGGGACGATGCAGAACAGGCGTTGCAGGCTCTGAAATCCACCATGGACAGCCTGACTGCCGCAGAACGCGCCGCCGCTGAAAAAGCCATGCGGGCTGCCCGGCCCGTCGCAGGCTGGACGCCGCCCCATGCGCTGATGCGGATTGATGGTGTTTCCGCCGCCCCGGGACTGGCTATCGGGCCGGTCTATGTCCTGAAAGGGCAGAGCATATCCGTGACTGATCATCCGCAGGATCTGCGGGAGGGGGCGGATCGGCTGAATGAGGCATTGCGCGTCACACGCGCGCAGCTTCATGCCCTGTCCGATGACGCAGGCCGCCGCCTGGGGGTCGCGGATGCCGCGATTTTTCAGGCGCAGGCAGGTTTGCTGGATGATACCGATCTGATCACCCGCGTCTGTCAGTTGATGGTGGATGGACATGGCGCGGCCTGGGCCTGGCATCATGCCGTCGAACAGACAGCCGAGGGTATGGCTGCACTCGGCAACCCGGTTCTGGCCGCGCGCGCGGCCGATCTGCGGGATGTCGGCAGGCGGGTTCTGGCCCAGCTTGATCCGTCCCAGGCCGGGGGATCGCTGATGACCCTGCCGGATTATCCCTGTATTCTGGTGGCTGATGATCTCGCCCCTTCCGATACGGCGGGGCTGGACCCGGAGCGCGTGCTGGGGCTGATCACGGCGCTGGGCGGCCCGACTTCCCACACTGCCATCCTTGCCCGGACGCTGGGCCTTCCCGCCATTGCGGCAGCGGGACCGGATGTGATGGAACTGACGTCGGGCAACATGGTCATTCTTGATGGCCGTGCCGGTGTGGTGCATCTGCACCCGGATGAGACAGCCATTGCCTCGGCACAGGACTGGTCATTGCGCCAGACCGAGCTGCGCAATGAAGAAGCTGCGCAGCGGAGCCGACCGGCCCGTACCACGGATGGTTATCACCTGACCGTGGCCGCCAACGTCAATCGCCCCGATCAGGTGGCTTTCGCGCTGGAACAGGGCGGGGAAGGTGTCGGCCTGATGCGGACCGAATTCCTGTTTCTGGAGCGTGACCACGCCCCGGATGAGGAAGAGCAGTTTGAAACCTACCGTGCGATGCTGGAAGCACTGGATGGCAGGCCGCTGGTTGTGCGCGCTCTGGATATTGGCGGTGACAAACAGGTGCCGCATCTGAACCTTCCGCACGAGGAAAATCCTTTCCTCGGCGTGCGTGGTGCCAGACTTCTGCTGCGTCGCCCTGATCTGCTGGAGCCTCAGCTGCGTGCGCTGTACCGTGCCGCCGGTCATGTCAGGCGCTGGCAGGCAGAGACGGAACCCGCCGCAGAAGCACCACTGTCAATCATGTTCCCAATGATCACGTCACTGGCGGAAATTGCCGGACTCCGTGCCGTCTGCGACCGGGTCCGCACCGCGTTGCAAGCTCCGGAAGTGCCATTAGGCATCATGGTGGAAGTCCCGGCAGCGGCTTTGCTGGCCGACCGAATCGCTCCCCATGTCGATTTCTTTTCCATTGGCACCAATGATCTGACACAATACGCACTGGCCATGGACCGGCAGAATTCCGGGCTGGCCGCGGAGGTGGACGGATTACACCCTGCCGTGCTCGCGCTGATCCGCCGCACGGCCGAAGCCGCCGCCCCTCTGCGCCGCTGGGTCGGGGTCTGCGGTGGTCTGGCCGGTGATCCGTTCGGTGCGGCGCTGTTGGCCGGGTTGGGTGTTACCGAGCTGTCAATGACGCCCCGCGACATTCCCGGTGTCAAAGCCTGCCTGCGCCAGTACCGCATGGACGATTTGAAGGCATTGGCCGAGCGCGCTCTGGCAGCTTCCTCTCCGGCTGAAGTGAGAGCGCTGGAAACTACCTTTCATGCTGATACCGGCTTTGGAGAAGCCATATGAGCGCGATTCTAACCATCACCCTCAACCCCGCCATCGACGAAACAGTGGAGTTGACGGCCCTGCATCCCGGACAGGTCAACCGGGCCTTGGCTGCGGCCTCCTATCCCGGTGGGAAAGGGGTCAATGTCGCAGGCTGCCTTGCGGACTGGTTCGCGGCCGGAGATGAAAATGCGCCGCCCGTCAGAGCCTGCGGCATTCTGGGGGAGGCCAATGATGCACTGTTCTCGACGTTTTTTGCCGAGCGCGGGATCGAGGATCTGTTCCTCCGCGTACCCGGTCATACACGCCGCAACCTGAAACTGATCGATCATACAGCCGAAGAGACCACCGACATCAACACGCCGGGCCTGCCCTGCAATGATGAAGGTGCGGCGATCATCGCGCATATCTCTTCAGTGTCACAGGCCGGAGATATTGCCGTACTGGCCGGCAGTGTCCCCAGCGCAATGCCGCACGATATCTATGTCACGCTGCTGGACATGCTGCACCGTCAAGGTCTCCGCACAGTACTGGATACCAGCGGAGCCGCGCTGGGAGCTGTGCTGAACGAAGCGGAGACATTGCCCTTTTGTTTGAAACCCAACCGACATGAGTTGGAAGAATGGGCGGGTACCCCGCTGGGCCATGTGACCGATCTCCTGCGTGCAGGGCGTGAGCTGACAGCGCGTGGCGTAACCCTCGCCGCTATTTCATTAGGAGCAGAGGGTGCCCTGTTTGTCACTGACGATCAGGCTGTCCATGTGCAGCATCCCCCCATGCAGGTGCTGAACACTGTTGGCGCGGGTGATGCGCTGGTTGCCGGGATTGTCACGGCGCTGCATGACGATCTGCCACTGGAACAGCTGGCACGCCGCGCCGTGGCCCTTGCCTCCGCCAAATTGACGTTACCGGGCGCATCCCTGCCGGGACCTGATCTGGTGCTAACGCTTGAAAGCCGCCTGATCGTTCAGAAGCTGCAAGATAATGCGTGCCATTTTCGAAATACCGACCATACCGCGGGAGTGTTGCCGTCATGACCATTCTCGCCATCATCGATGGACAGGCACGCCGCACACATGCATTACTGGCTGCCGAAGCACTGCGCAAAGCTGCATCCAACCGTAACCGTAGCATTGAAATCGATCTGCGTGTCGTTGGCTCAGCATCACCTGAGCCAGACACACGCATGATCTCCACCCTGTTGCTGGTTGGTGAAGCTGAAAGCGATAGCACACATCTGGATATAGCAGACAAGCTCTCAGCTTTTCCAAAACATAAGACTACATTAGATACTATTCTGGCTGATGCAGATCTTGTTCTGGATAATATTGGAGACGTACAAAATTCACCCTCTGCATCACGGGATGGAAAACCTGTAAAGGGAGGCAAGATCGTTGCCATCACCTCCTGCCCCACTGGCATCGCCCATACTTTCATGGCCGCCGAGGGACTGCAACAGGGTGCTGCCGCGCATGGCTGCATGATCCGGGTGGAAACGCAGGGATCAGTCGGGGCACGGGATGCGCTAAGTGTTGAAGAAATTGCCTCTGCCGATCTGGTGATTATTGCAGCCGATACACAGGTTGATCTATCCCGCTTCACCGGAAAGCGACTTTTTAAAACCGGCACCAAAGCGGCCATCAGGGATGGAGCCGCCCTGATTACAGAAGCTTTTGATCAGGCCGGCATATGGGGGCAGGACAACAGAGAGCAGGCTGCTCCCTCCACCTCCGACCGGTCGAAAGATAACGCCACGCCGCCCCGCACAGGCCCCTATAAACATCTGATGACCGGTGTTTCTTTCATGCTGCCCGTCGTGGTGGCAGGCGGCATTCTGATCGCCATGGCCTTCGCACTGGGCGGCGTCAATGTCACCGATGCATCGCAGGCAGGCACACTGGCACATGCCCTGTTTCTCATCGGTGCGAAATCGGCTTTTCCACTGATCGTGCCGGTTCTGGCAGGATATATCGCCTATTCTGTTGCTGATCGTCCCGGTATTGCTCCTGGATTGACCGGCGGCATGATCGCGTCCTCAATGGGCGCCGGATTTCTCGGCGGTATTCTCGCAGGGTTTATCGCTGGATACAGCACGGCTTTTTTCAATCGCTGGATCAAGCTTGGTCGTAATCTGGATGGTCTGAAACCGGTTCTGATCCTGCCCGTGCTCGGTAGTCTGGTAACGGGCCTCGCCATGATGTACGGCGTTGGCGATCCGGCAGCCCACCTGCTCTCTGCTCTGACGCACTGGTTGCAAACTCTTCAGGGCAGCAGTGCCATTCTTCTCGGTCTTCTGCTGGGCGGCATGATGGCAATCGACATGGGCGGCCCGATCAACAAGGCCGCCTATACTTTCGCCGTCGGATTAGTCGCAAGCGGGATCTATACGCCCATGGCGGCAGTGGTGATTGCAGGAATGACGCCGCCGCTCGGCATGGCGCTGGCCACGCGCCTTTATCCGGACCGTTTTACAGCACAGGAAAAAGAGGCTGGCAAAGCCGCTACCATTCTGGGACTGGCCTTTATCACGGAAGGCGTCATTCCCTTTGCCGCCGCTGACCCTTTACGCGTCATTCCGGCCACAGCAGGGGGTGCCGCCATCGCCGGAGCCATCTCCATGGCCTGCAATGTACAGATGCGCGTACCCCATGGGGGCGTGTTCGTATTGCCGATCCCGAACGCCATCAGTCAGCCATTCTGGTATCTGGTCGCGCTTGCAGCGGGGACAATCGTCACTTCCTTCCTTGCCAGACTGTTTAAAAAAAAGCGAACGACATGATTAGGCTCACAAAATCATTCCACTAGCAAAACAGAATGACCATGTCCCGTTTTTATTTTACTTTTTCCTTTTTAATAGCAGCCCTATTGGCTCCTGTACCAAGTACTGCTTCTCCTCCGGCAAAGCCTGCAACGCCCAGCCATGATCCATGGCGGGTACAGGAAAATTCAGCCGACGATATCGTCATGGATGTAAGCAGACTGGGTATCGACGCAACACCTCCCAATCTTCCTGATCATGTCTCACTGGCGAATGGGGTCAATTTCATCGCCGCCTATACGGCGGAAATGGCCTCTAATCCGGTGGGTGGCATCAAACAGGAAGCAGCTTATGCCGGGCAGATTCTGGTCGGTGCCGATTTTGACATGAACAAATTGGCTCGGTTAAACGGCGTCAGCGTGCATCTCGCTATCACCAACCGTCAGGGGCGTAGCCTGTCCCGCGATGCCATTGGCAACAGCACGTCGGTTCAGGAAATCTGGGGCGGAGGCCAGACGACACGACTCACACAGCTTACCATCGAAAAAAAAGCCTTCAATGACAGGCTCATTCTTGAAGCAGGCCGTGGCATTGCCAACCCCGAATTTCTCTCATCACCGCTTTATTGCCAGTTTCAGTCAAATTCCGTCTGCGGCAGTCCTACTTTCGTATTCCGCACCAGCAGCCTGACATGGTGGCCTGCATCCAGCTGGATGGGCCGCGTCAAAGTCTGGATGACGCCACGCATCTATCTGCATGCCGGTGCTTATGAAGTGAACCGCAGTTTTCAGGGTAATAACGACCACGGTCTCAACTGGTCCACCAACCGTGCCAATGGCGTGATTGTGCCGTTCGAGCTCGGATATGCCACGACGTTTGAAAATGACCGTCTGCCACGTCATTATCAGATTGGCGGATGGTATGATGCCACCCATTACGATGATCCGTCACGGGACATACAAGGGGGCTATGTGCAGGTAAGCGGCCTTCCAGCCCAATCGCTGTATGGCCGTTCAGGCGCCTATATTCGGTTTGATCAGATGGTATGGCGCCCTGGTCATTCGCAACGCGGACTGACCGTGTTCGGGGTGGCGATGACCGGCATATCCGGCCGGCTGGGCGAGGATTACTTTCTGGAAGCAGGCATGGTGATGACGGCGCCTTTCAAGAAGCGTCCTTACGATACGATGGGTTTCATGATCAACAATCAATCTCTGAGCGGTGCAGCCCTTCAAGGCGTCAGCGAAGCCAGAACACTGGCCGGACTGTCGCCCGAAACCAACCGCAACCAGATCATGATGGAATTGAACTATACATTTCAGGCGCTGGAAACGGTAAGAATCACTCCGAACCTGCAATATATTGTAAACCCGGATCAGCTTCGCTATCCAACCCGTCCGAAATCCATCCCGGATGCTTTCGTAATCGGGATGAAATTAACCGTGAGCATTGCCAATCTGGTTGATAACATGATCAAGGGACATCCATTCTAACGCCCTGATCAATATCAGATTCAGCAGATTGCTTAGATCGGATCAATCATATCCGGTCCCACAGCGCTGAATTCGCGCCACAGGTGGGTCACAGCGGCCATCAGTGCCGGGCCGAGAAAAAGGCCGAACAATCCCCAACACTCTACACCGCCCAGAATACCGAGCAGGACCAGAATAAACGGCAGTCGCGTTGCCCCACCGATGAGGACCGGGCGCACGAAATGATCCGCAATGAACACGATCAGACAACCATATCCGGCAATGATCGCAGCAGATAGCAGTGCACCATTCGCGGCCAGCAGCAGGGCAGCCAGCAGAAACGCCGCCGGTGCGCCGAACGGGATCATCGCGGCAATCGCCGTAACCGCACCGAACAAAGTGGGATGTGGCACACCCGCAATGGCATACCCGATACCGATCAAAATTCCCTCGCCCAGCCCGACCAGAACCAGCCCATCTACCGTACCATGGATCGAGGCGATCACCTGCCGTCCGACACGTGCTCCATGAGGGCCGAAGGCACGGGCACTGGCGCGGGAAAGCTGAGCCGTCAGCGTATCCCCATCACGGTACAGGAAAAACAGCGTCACCAGCATAAAGCTGAACAGGACCACACGATGTGCCAGCACGGCGCTCAGATGACGGCTGATCGCCACCAGCTGGGAACGGTCGATATGTCTGGCGAGGCGGGCCGCTCCTTCACCACTGCCGAGATTATCCTGCCACCACTCCACCACCGGGCTGCCGAATGGCAGGGAGGACAGGGCTGATGGCACTGGAAGACCATTATGCAGCACATGCTCGACCCCGTCGATCACACCGCGCGCATCATTGGCGACCTCAATCCCCGCCAGGGTCAAGGGCCCCAGAAACAGCAGCGTGACCGCCACGGTAAACAACAACGGCAGCAACACGCGTCCGCCGCCCGGCCAAGCATTGCGCGCGCGTCGATAAAGCGGCCAGGTCGCAATGGCGAACACCGCGGCCCACGCCAGCGCAGGCATAAAACTGCCCAGCGTCCAAAGTGCGCCTGCAGTTATGATCAGGGCAAGCACGCTGAAAGCGATCTTCTGGCCGGGCCGTTGGTTGCCGCCATCCTCACAATCCTGCCGGATCACATCCTCTTCGGACCAGACGGGCGGAGAAGACGGAGAGAGGGGTTGGATCATGGATGACCTTTAATACGCTCAAAATCTCGGGTGGTGGCAGAATATGGCATACTCATTCCGCCGCGGCACGCAGGCCCGCGCCGGCAGCGAACGGACACAGGGACGCCGCCACCACAGCAACAGCGCAGAGCAGTAGAAGATGCGGACGTGGGGAGAGACCTCCCGCCGCTGCATCGGCCGCCGCCGCACCAAAAATCAGGATCGGCGTTGTCAGCGGCAGCACCAGCAGCGGCAACAGCACCGCGCCCCTGCGTGCCCCCAGCACCACCGAAGCCCCCATTGTGCCGAGCAGGGAGAGCGCCATCGTCCCCGGCAGCAATCCCGCAAGCAGAACCGGGACGATCTCCGGCCGCATGCGCAGCATCATGGCAAGTGGACCGGCACAGAGCAGCAGCGGCAGGCCAGTGACCAGCCAGTGGGCCATCGCCTTGCCCAGTGCCACTCCGAAAGCAGGCAGGCTGGACAGCAACAGGTGGTCCATCGATCCATCCTCCTGATCCGCGCCGAGCAACCGTTCCAGCGGAAGCAACGCCGCCAGCAAGGCGCACACCCACACCACCCCGGGCGCCATCCGCGCCAGCATCTCCGGCCCCGGCCCGATCGCCAACGGGAACAGACTACCAGTCACGAAGAAAAACAGCAGCACGGCCAGCGTATCGGCCCCGTGACGCAGGGACAGACGCAACTCGCGGGCCAGCAATGCCGCGATCATGATGTGATCATCCAGTCATCCCCATCCCACTCATCCCCGGCCTCCTCCATCGCGGCCTGCCCCGCTTCAGCAGCCCGTGCATGAGGATGTAGCGACAGCACACCCGCACCCGGTAGAGGCAGCGGCACATGAGTGGCCGCCATCACAACGCCCCCCCGGGCGCGATGGACACGCAACATATCACCGAACAGGGCAATCGACGCATCGTCCAGCCCCAGAGTGGGTTCATCCAGCAGCCAGACGGGAGTTTCCCTCAGCATCAGCCGCGACAGGGCCAAGCGTCGCTTCTGCCCTGCCGACAACATCCGGCCCGGCAGGGCCGACAGCGCCGACAGGCCTACTGCCTCCAGCGCGTTCAAAATGGCTTCCCGTCGTCGGCCACGCGGGTGCCATGACGCATCGAACAGCAGATTTTCCGCCGCCGTGAGCCCCGGCTTGACCGCATCCTGATGCCCGATATAGGTGACAATCCGGGCGCGATCAGCGGGATCCGCCGGCAGAGGCTCCTCCTGCCACCACACGGTCCCTGCGGCGGGACGGACGAAACCAGCCAGCAGTCGCAGCAGCGTCGACTTGCCCGATCCGTTCGGTCCGATCAGGGTCAGGGCATCCGGTGCCCCCTCTCCTGCCGGTCGCAAAGTGGCCGGCGCGAGGGAAAAATCCAGATCGCGGAACACCAGACGCTCCGCTCGGAAAACAGCCAGACCCCTTGCAGTCAGCATCCCGCCAGGCCCATCTCTCGTGCAGATTTTATCGCTTTCACGCTGACGGCATCCCTGCATCCTTGTCCTGATGCTGCCTATGCTCTAAGCGGTGCCGTGTTGCAACGCAGCCATCCGCGGGGGCGGGCAGGCGTGCCATTGATGAGGCAAGCACTATGAAGTCAGTCGGTCGGGACACCCTGCAAACACGCCGGACATTATCTGTCGGCGGCAAGACCTACAATTATTTCTCCCTTCCCGAAGCAGCCAAGACAATCGGTGATATCAGCCGTCTTCCGGTGACGCTGAAAATCCTGCTGGAAAATGTCCTGCGTTTCGAGGACGGCACTTCCTACACCGTCGAGGATGCAAAGGCCGTCGTGCGCTGGGTTGAAAAAGCCTCCTCGACCGAGGAAGTTCCGTTCAAGCCCGCACGCATTTTGATGCAGGATTTCACGGGCGTCCCCGCCGTGGTGGATCTGGCCGCCATGCGCGACGGCATCACCCGTCTGGGTGGCGATCCGCAGAAAGTGAACCCGCTGGTACCGGTCGATCTGGTGATCGATCACTCCGTGATGGTCGATACCTACGGCACGCCGAGTGCGCTCAAGACCAATGTCGATATCGAATTCGACCGCAATGGCGAGCGCTACAAGTTCCTGCGCTGGGGTCAGGAAGCGTTCGAGAATTTCCGCGTGGTGCCACCCGGCACCGGCATCTGCCATCAGGTCAATCTGGAATATCTGGCGCAGACCGTGTGGACCGCCGATGTGGATGGCGCGACCTATGCCTATCCCGACACCCTGTACGGCACGGACAGCCATACCACCATGGTGAATGGTCTGGGCGTACTGGGCTGGGGCGTCGGCGGGATCGAGGCTGAAGCCGCCATGCTCGGCCAGCCCATCGCCATGCTGATCCCGGACGTAATCGGCTTCCGTCTGACCGGCCGCCTGCCGGAAGGCGCCACCGCCACCGATCTGGTGCTGACCGTCACCCAGATGCTGCGTAAAAAGGGCGTGGTCGGCAAGTTCGTCGAATTCTTCGGCCCGGCGCTGGATCATCTGCCCGTCGCCGACCGCTCCACCATCGCCAACATGGCTCCGGAATACGGTGCAACCTGCGGCTTCTTCCCGGTGGACAAGGCGACCGTCGAATATCTGCGCCTGTCCGGCCGTGACGAAGACCGTATCGCCCTGGTCGAGGCCTATCTGCGTGCGCAGGGCATGTGGCGCGACGAGACCATGCAGGAGCCGATCTTTACCGACACGCTGGAACTCGACCTGTCCACCGTGCAGCCGAGCCTGGCCGGCCCGAAGCGCCCGCAGGACCGCGTGCTGCTGAAAGAAGCCGCCAGCGCGTTCAATGCTGAACTGACCAGGAGCCTGGGCGTCACCGCCGGTGATGTTGCCCGCAAGAGTGCCGTGAAGGGCAAGAACTACGAGATCGGTCATGGTGACGTGGTGATCGCCGCCATCACCTCCTGCACCAACACCTCCAACCCCTATGTGATGGTGGCCGCCGGTCTGGTGGCGCGGAAGGCCCGTGCACTCGGCCTGACGCCGAAGCCGTGGGTCAAGACCTCCCTCGCCCCCGGATCACAGGTGGTGACGGAATATCTGGATCGTTCCGGCCTCTCCGCCGATCTGGATGCCGTCGGCTTCAACACCGTCGGTTATGGCTGCACCACCTGTATCGGCAATTCCGGCCCGCTGGACGACACCATCGTCGATGCGATCGAGGATGGAAAGCTGGTGGCCGTCTCCGTACTGTCCGGCAACCGTAACTTCGAAGGCCGCGTCCATCCGAACGTGCGCGCCAACTACCTCGCCAGCCCGCCGCTGGTGGTGGCGTATTCCTTCCTCGGCAATATCCGGGAAGATATCACCACCGCTCCGCTCGGCACCGGCAAGGATGGCAAGCCCGTCTATCTGAAGGATATCTGGCCAACCACACAGGAAGTGGCCGATACGGTCCATGCCAATCTGACCCGCGAACAGTTCCAATCCCGTTACGCTGAAGTGTTCAAGGGGCCGGAGCAGTGGCAGGCGATCGAGATCGATGGCAGTTCCGACACCTACAAATGGTCGGACAGCTCCACCTATGTCCGCAACCCGCCCTACTTCACCAACATCACCATGGAGCCGCCGGGTGTCGCCGATATTTTCGGCGCGCGTGAACTGGCTCTGCTGGGTGACTCCATCACCACCGACCATATCAGCCCGGCCGGCAGCATCAAGAAATCCTCTCCGGCAGGGCAATATCTGCTGGAGCGGCAGGTGCTGGAAAAGGACTTCAACAGCTATGGTGCCCGTCGTGGTAACCATGAAGCAATGATGCGCGGCACCTTCGCCAATATCCGCATCAAGAACGAACTGGCACCAGGCACGGAAGGTGGCGTCACCACCCATCAGCCCTCCGGCGAGGTCATGCCGATCTATGACGCCGCCATGAAATACAAGGCCGATGGCGTGCCGTTGATCGTCTTCGGCGGCAAGGAATACGGCACCGGTTCCTCCCGCGACTGGGCAGCAAAGGGCACCCTGCTGTTGGGCGTGAAGGCGGTGATCGCGGAAAGCTTCGAGCGTATCCATCGCTCCAACCTCGTTGGCATGGGCGTGCTGCCCCTGCTGTTCAAGGACGGCATGACGCGCCACACGCTGGGGCTGGATGGCAGCGAGACGCTGGACATCGTCGGGCTGGATGATCTGTCACCGCGTATGGACCTGACCCTGGTCATCCATCGTGCCAACGGTACGGTCGACAAGGTACCGCTGCTATGCCGTGTCGATACGGCTGACGAAGTCAATTACTACAAGCATGGCGGCATTCTGCATTACGTGCTGCGCGGCATGGCCCGCGCGGCGTAAGAACACTCCGCCAGAGGCGGGTAAACAGGCCATACGGCACGACCAAATCATTCCCTGTCCGGGGAATGAGCATGGGAAAAGACCATGACGCGCCGTTACAGCCTTTTGCCGACCTCCCTGTTATCGGCAAAGCCGCCCAAGGATCTTGGGCGGCTTTCGCTGTCTATGGATCCTTGGGCGATCAGCGTGGCCGAAGGCCTGCGCGCCGCTTTTGCCACCGCCCCATGGGTGGCTGCGAATGCATGGTTTGATCAGCCCCTGCTGCTGGAAGCCGCGCTGGGGGCGCTGCTGAGTTCCTACTGCGATCCAGGCGGCCCTACCAAGCAACGCATCAGGCCATTGTCGATTTTCGGGGTACTCGGGGCGACAATCACACTGCTGCTCGGCACGCTGGCTCCCTGGCCGGAGATTTCCATTCCTGTCGCGGGGATGATCGTCTTCATGACCAGCTTCGCAAGGATTTACGGTCTTTCAGCACAAAGTGTCGGCAATCTGCTGGGTGTTGTCGTCGCTCTCTGCATGGGACGTGCCGCCGTGCCGGATCACGATACCAGCCTTTTGGGTTGGGCTGGAGCCGCCGCCTTTCTCGCCGGCAGCTTGTGGACGCAGATGATCGCACTGGGGGTCTGGAACATCCGTCCGTTCATCCCGGCCAAACGCGCGGTCTCGGCCGTATTTTCCTCTCTCGCTGACATGGTGGGGGAGATGGTGGAGGTGTTGTCCATCTCCTCCTCTCAACTGGCTGCCCCACTGGATGCCCGATTGGCCGATTACGACCATGTCCTTCTATGGTCCAACATGGCACGCATGCATCGCGCCCGGATCAGGGACATGATCGAACGGGCACGCGGGCTGCTGGTCGATATGCGGCATCGGCGCGGTGTGGGGAGTGAACTAGGCACCATGCTGCTGGCGAGGTTGGAGGCAGCCGACCAGATCTTCGGCGCCCTGATCGCCATGAGCGACATTCTGGAGGCCGCAGAAGGCAGCAGCCCTGTCACCGCTGCCTCCTCAACACGCTACGCGCATGCCGCCGTGTTCCTGCGCCGCCTTCGCCCTGTGCTGGCGATGCTGGCGCGCCGTATACACAGCCAGACCGCTTTACCCGAACAGCGCCTGTCCCGCATCATTCCGGCATTGACACGTGGCCGAGCAGAAACCAAAGCCACGCTGGCGGCTTTGGAAGCCGTCATACAGGAGCGGTTGAGGGTCATTATCGCCGTTCAGACGCCCGCAACCCGTCTGCCCGGCGATGAGACGCGCCCTGCGACGGGGCGGGATGTCATTATGACTCCTCTGGCCTCCAATCTGGCATGGTCCTCCGCAATGCTGCGCCATGCCACACGCACCAGCCTGCTCGTGATGCTTGCGCTTGCCGCATGCTCCTTTCATCCGATGCCGTATCATCAGTGGCTGATCATCACCCTGATCGTGACCCTGCAACCACACTACGCGATGACCATGCAGCGCACATTTGAGCGAGTCGCCGGTACACTGGCAGGCGGAGCATTGGCAGGCGTGCTGACGTTCCTGATCCATGGTCCGCTGGCAACCGCCATAGCGCTGTTTCCGCTGGCCGTTCTTGCCCTGTCGCTTCGGCCGGCAAGCTATGCCCTGTTCATTGTCTTTCTGACGCCCATGATCGTACTCTTGACCCAATATGAGCAGGGATCGGAAAATGACCTGCATATTGCCGCGATGCGGGCGCTGTTCACGGTGCTCGGCGGTTTAACAGCTCTGGTTGGCAATCTGCTGCTGTGGCCGAGCTGGGAACCGGGACGGTTGCATACCGCTTTGCGCCAGAGCATCAAGGCCCATGCGCATTATGCCAACCTGACCCTGTCCGCCCTGATCGGCGAAGCTCCACAAGATATGGCGCATCAGGCCAGACGTCAGGCCGGTCTCACCAGCAATAATCTGGAGGCCAGCCTGTCCCGCACCATGCTGGAACCGCGACGCTCCAGCATTGCAGCACACATTGAACCGGTGATATTGGCCGACGCTGCCCTGCGTCGCATCGCCGGGCGACTGAGCGTGCTGCATCTGGCCAGCAGGGACAGGATTGATCGAGATCAGTTAATCATCTGGAAAGACTGGATTGCCATCGCATTCAACATTATCGAAGCTCGTCTTGATGCCCCCTGCGCTCCTGCAGTTCCAGTATCATCTCTGCCGCCCCGGCCAGCGGTCGAGGATAGCGCCGAGGCTTTACAGGAAGCCCTGCACCGTATCGCCGGACAGCTTGAACTCATGGCTGGAATCGACCGCAGGAACGAAAAAACCGCCCCGTTGGGCGGAGCGGCTTTTCATCAGACCGGACAGGCTCATGCAGAACATTCAGTTTCCTGAAGGCTTATTCACCTAACTGGCCCGGTATCGGATCTACCGCTGGTCTGGGAGCAGACGCATCTGGACGCGGGGCATCGACCGGACGGGCGCCATCGGTCAGCATCTGGATGCTGCCCGTGATCTGGCCACCATCTTCGACTTGCAGGCGGCGGCAGCGCGCCGTACCCAGCACCTTGCCAGAGGCCCGCACAATGAGGCTGGCGGTCGCGGTGAGAGTGCCATCAATGGTGCCGGCGACTTCCGCATCTTCAACCTCGACCTCACCCTTGAAAACGCCGCCAAGTGAAACCGACAGCTCGGTCGCCCGGATCATGGTCGCTTCGACCGTGCCTTCAACCACCAGACGTTCGGCATCCTGAACCGTGCCCTGAACGGAAATGCCACGGCCCACCACCAGCGTGCGGCGCTCGGGCGTATCTTTGCCGGGCGGGCGGGATGAGCCTGTGGCAGCGGGTGCGCCAGGGCGGGGCGGCACAGCGGTAGAGGACGGGGTATTGGCGAAAGGCGCACGACTCACGGCTTCGGCCTCCTTCTGATGGCTTGGTCGGAAAGGGGGAACGCCGAAACCGCTCTCGACCTGTTGGCCGGGGGCAGTGCCGGATGGAGCAGGCGGCACGCCCAGACGAACCGGGCCGTCAGAGGGTGACGTTCCCGCGCCGGGGGAAGCTCCCGCCGCTGATTTGATATCCCCAGCCTCGGGAGGCTGGTCGTCGGGTTTGCGTCGCTTAAACACGTGCACTCCATCATTCTGGACGTCACGATTCGATTCGCTAACATGCTCCGAGAAGCAGAACAACCCGCTTCCTCAATATGTTGCAGGACATTCCGCATACAGATCAATCCGGGCGTGCCTGCTGTCCCGCTGTTAAAAGGCCCGGCGATGCATCGTAATCCGGGTCAGAACATGCACCATGACAGCCGGCCCAAGGGCGGGCAGAAGCAGATTGATAGCCGGGATCATCCCAATCGCGGCAAGAATTGCCCCCTGCACGAGTACCGTGCCGCGCCATGCGCGATAAAGACGTCTGGCATCAGCCCGGCTCATCCGGCGCATGGCGACACTGACGAACAGCCCCTGCCCCAGTGCCCAGGCGGAAACCAGCCATCCCAACACAAATCCAGCACCCGGCAGCAACAGAACCACAGGCAGCGTGATCAGGCTGACCACCAGCACACGCAGACCCAGCGCCAGACCGTCCCATATCTGCATCTGAAGTGAGGCCGGTGTGGCGGGCTGCCATTCCGGATACCAGCGACGCTCCACACAGATCGCCACCGTATCAGCAAACAACCCGCCGATCGCCGCACTGATCGGCACGAACAGCCACAGGCCGAGTGCCGCAATCGCCATCGCTCCCACGATTCCAGCAAGCCAGTCCCATCCGCCCCAATGGTCGCCATGCCACCAATGCACGGGCAACCAGCCTGCCCCCTTGAAACTGAGCCACACTAACAGGCACAGCAGCAGCAGGGCCCAGCCGAGAGACCGCATCACCACAGCCCGAAACGGCGCATCCTCCAACTGAGTGATCGCCCGCTGGAGCGGTTGGAGGACAGAAGCCCGCTCGACAATGGACAATTGATCATCACTCATAGGCGGATAGTCCGCCGGAGAAGCCAATTTGACCAGACCGCCATTGTGGCAAGCCCCTCACGGTGATACCTGCGAGCGTCGGTATCGGGCAGGTCGCCCGCCGCCCCTTGATGGACATTCTGGAGCCTCTCCGCATGACTGCACCCCGCTTCGACCTGCTCGGCATCGGCAACGCGATCGTCGATGTCATTGCGCTGACCGATGACACCTTTCTCAGTCGCCATGACATGCACAAGGGCAGCATGGCGCTGATCGACGCGGAACAGGCAGCCTCACTTTATGCGGCACTGCCCCGTGGCACGGAAGTCAGCGGCGGCTCTGCGGCCAATACCTGCGCCGTGGCTGCCAGCATGGGGATCAAGGTTGCGTTCCTTGGCAAAGTGGCAGACGACGCACTGGGGGAGGCATTCCGCCGCGATATCACGGAAACCGGTGTGCATTTCCCCACTCCCAGCCTTCAGGGCGGCGCGCCAACCGCGCGATGCCTGATCGCCGTCACGCCTGACGGGCAACGGACCATGAACACGTATCTCGGTGCCTGCGTCACCTTCTCCGCCGAGGATGTGGATACGTCTCTGGTGGCTGATTCCGCCATCACCTATCTGGAAGGCTATCTGTTCGATCCGCCGGCTGCGCAGGCAGCCTTCCGCAAGGCCGCCACTGCCGCGCATGAGGCGGGCCGGAAGGTAGCCCTGTCCCTGTCCGACGCATTCTGCGTGCATCGCCATCGTGATGGTTTCCTTGCTCTGCTGCCGCACGTGGACATCCTGTTCGCCAATGAAACGGAGATCACCTCGCTGTACGAACGCAATACATTCGAGGAAGCCGCTGAACTGGCACGGCTTGACGTAGCACTCGCTGCCCTGACCCGCAGCGAGGCTGGCAGCGTCATTCTTCACGGTTCAGATACAATCCAGATTCCGGCTGTCTCCACGAAGGTGCTGGATACGACCGGTGCGGGCGATGCCTATGCAGCCGGGTTCCTTGCCAGCTTCGCACAGGGACAGGATCTGAAAAACTGCGGCCTCCAGGGCAGCCGGGCCGCAGCGGAAATCATCGCCCAGATCGGTCCGCGTCCCCTGTCCCGCTGATACGCTCCGTTATCGGAAGAAACCGTCAGCGCCTTATGCAGGCACTGACGGTTTGCGGGCGTACAGCACCCGCCAGAGCAATGCTGCCAGCAGCAATGTCAGAATGCCTGCCGTCAACACGCTGGTCGGGGTCGCCCCCAAACGCTCGAACCATTGAGTCTGGAAATGGATCGCCCCGAAAATCGCGGCTGTGGTGATCAGCCAGCGGCGACCGCTCCATGCCCCCCATGCAGCCGCAGCCACCAGTACCAAGGCCCAGCCGATACTGAAAGTATCGGCGGATAACAGAACTGCACCCCTGTTATCATTGAACAGCATCTGCTCCTCTCCCCAGAGGGAGCCGACCCAGAAAGCAAAATTGACCATCCAGGCCGAACAACGGGCGGCCGCCAGTACCACACCCTCCAGCACAGGCGACACACGGGTCGAGGCGAACAGCAACGCAAGGCCAAGACCGGTAAACACCAGAATCGTCTGTGCCGGCCGTTCCACCCCCAGCATATAGGTGGCATGCACATAAGCGAACGAGGTATCGAGCGAGGCCGCCAAGGCGAGAACGGCCAGAACGCTCAGCATCGCGCTACGGGCGAACAGGGCTCCACCGGCACAGCAAAGCGCCAGCAGCAGCATTGAAGAGGGTCCTTGGCCAATCCAGTAAAGGCTCATGCCGGTGGTCAACACGCCGAGCAGAGCGAAAATATCCGACAGGATGCCCCATTGCTGCGCCCGCTCATGCCGCAGCAACACCGCTGCCCCGATGGCAACCACCCCCATGAGCAGGCCCAGAAGCGGATCAGGCGCCAGCGCAAACAACCCGGCGCACACCGCAGCCGCTCCGAAACCGACCAGCACGTTCACGAACAGAGACCCTGTCTGGACCTTGCCAAGCCGGATCAGCCTGTCCCGCTCCCCCGGTGTGATCTGCCCTTCCCGCAGCAGACGGTCGACATCGAGCACCACTTTCATAGCCCTGTCCTTCTGATACGCTGATACGATCAGACCCGATAACAGGCGTCATGAACAATCAGATGATCGTCAGCGCTTCCTGAGCGGCACGTCTTGCCTGATCAAGGGAGGTGGCCCGGATCGCCTTTTTCACACGCGGCACTGCACCCGCCCCCATACTGAACTGCCGGAAACCAAGCCCGAGCAGAACAGGAATCGCTGCCGGATTACCCGCGATCTCGCCACAGAGTGACATAGATTTACCGGCCCGCGCCGCCGCAATGGCACAGGCGGCAATCAAGCGCAGCAAGGCCGGATGAAGGGGATCATATAGACCCGCCAGCCCCGCATCCCCACGATCAACGGCCAACGTATACATCGCCAGATCATTGGTGCCGATCGCCAGGAAATCCGACTCCTTCGCCAGTTCCTCCACAATCAGGGCCGCGGCTGGCGTCTCGATCATCGCCCCCAACGGCAGGGCAGCCCCATCCCATGCCTCCTGACGCAAAATCCGGGTGTAGATCTTCCGTGCCTCGCGCATTTCCTGCAAGGTCGTAATCATCGGCAGCAAAATACGCACACAGCTTTCTGCCTTCACCCCACGCGATGCCCGTAAAATCGCCGTGAACTGGGTTTCCAGCAACTCGGGATGGGCCAGCAACAGCCTGATCCCCCGCAGACCCAGCGCCGGATTATGTTCCGTCTCGCTGCGCAACAGACCGGCGGTGCGAAGAGCCTCGCTTTCTTTCTCGCCACCCCAGTCGAGCACACGGATCGTGACCTGTTCCCCCTCTGCCGCCAAGATCACATGGGAATAGGTTTCTATCTGGGTTGCGATATCGGGCAGACTTTCCCGGTTCATAAACAGGAATTCGGTCCGCAACAGTCCGATCCCACTGGCACCGGCCCGCACCATCTGGGGTAATTCGGCGGGCAATTCGATATTCGCCTGCAATATCACTGCCTCGCCATCCGTCGTCACGGCAGGCAGGCGGCTGAGCTGAGCCAGCACCAATGTTTCCTGCTGATGGGCGGCGAGGCCCTGCTTCGCTTGCTGTCGTGTGTGGTCGGATGGGTTGACCGTAACCACACCCTGATCTCCGTCCAGCACCATATTCAGGACCAGGCCCGGCAAAGTCAGCTGCCGGATCGTATGCATCAGTGCCGGAACCCCAAGCACAGAGGGAATCCCGAGCGCACGCAGCATGATCGCCACATGCCCGTCCGCACCGCCTTCCTCCGTCACCACGCCTGCGATCATGGCCGGATCCAGCAGCGCCGCATCGGACGGGCGCAGCTTCTCGCACACCAGCACTGCCCCGCGCGGCGCGGCCTTGAAGCTGCGAAATGGCGTGGAAGCAAGGGTACGAAGCAGACGCTGTCCTACCTCCTGAATTTCCGAGGCCTGCCGGGCCCGCATGGTGCGCTCTGCCCATTCTCCGCCGGGGGCCAGCACGGCGGCAACAGTCGCCTCGACCTCATCCACCACGGCTGTCGCGGCGGAGACCAGCGCGGTCTCGATCCGCCGATGCGCTCCCCGCACCAGACGTGAATTGGCCAGCATGCGCTGATACACATCGATCAGGGCCGATAATTCCTCCTGCCCGGCCTCCGGCAGTTCCCGCAGCCCTTGCCGCAGCTTTTCAAGCTGACGTCTGGATTCCTCTACCGCACGGCTAAGCTGCGCACGCTCATGCTCCACCTCATGCGCGGGAATGTCCCGCCGTTCTTGTGGAGCCTCGATTTCCACCACCCCGAAAACCGGGCCGATGGCAATGCCAGGGCTGACGCCAATCCCTTCCAGCCGAATATCCTGCCCCAGACCAGAGGGCCCGGCAGAAAGCGAATCAGCAGAACACGGACCCGCCAAAGGCGGCTCAATCTGTTTCATGGAAACCAGCCTCGACCAGCTCGGTCAGCGCTTCCAGCGCTTCCTTGGCATCCCAGCCCTCGACCCGAAGCTCGATTTCGGAATCCTTACCCGCACCCAGCATCATCAGCCCCATAATGGAACGGGCGGAGACGAACTGCCCATCTTTCCCCACTTCCACCGAAGCCCCAAAACGTTCTGCCAGCGTGACGAATTTGGCAGCTGCACGGGCATGCAGGCCACGCCGGTTGCAGACAGTCAGGCGGCGGCTGAGCACAGAGTTTTCCATGGCGCGTTTTACCTGTGGTTCTGTTTATCGGCAGCCGTGCAGTACATGGGAGGCAGCAGCGATATATTTACGCCCGGCCGTCTGAGCCCCTTCCACCACCTCGCATAATGGCTGTGTGCAGCGGATTTTCGCCAGCTTGACCAGCATGGGCAGGTTGACACCGGCGATCACCTCGACACCCGGTCGGTCCATCATGGAAATGGCCAGATTGCTGGGCGTACCTCCAAACATGTCGGTCAGGAGGATGACACCATCCCCGCTATCCACCTGCTGGATCCCGGCCTGGATATCAGAGCGCCTGCCCTCAATATCGTCATCAGGGCCGATGCACACGGTCACCACGCTGCTTTGCGCGCCAACCACATGTTCCATGGCGCGGCGCAGCTCATCCGCGAGCCGTCCATGCGTCACCAGAACCAAACCGATCATGGCATGTATTCCATTATGATGTTGTGTGGGAGAGTGCATCCGGCGCCTGTGGGCTGCCGTACTCTTCCGGTCTTCCACTCATATCGACAGAGGCTGCTCTGGCGGTTCCCGCCTGCGGAGCATCATCACTGATTCCTAATTCCCGATGCGTACGCAGGACGGACCAGCCCTGAGCGCGCAACTCTTCACCCAGCATCTCCACCAGATGAACCGAACGATGCCGTCCGCCGGTACAACCAATGGCGATGGTGGCATATTTCTTTCCTTCCTGAACGAAGCGCGGCAGCAAAAGCCTCAGCAACGCATCGATCCTGTCATGGAAAATGGCATAATCCGGGTCTGCTTCAATATAGGCCGCCACATCCCTGTCCTGACCGGTGCGCGGCTTCAGGGTGGGATCGTAATGGGGGTTACGCAGAAACCGTGCGTCCAGCACCAGATCGGCCTCCCGCGGCAATCCCTTGGGATAGGCAAAGGAAATCAGGGATACGACCATTCCCTGCCCGGTTTCCTCCGGCCCATAGCGTTCGGCGATCATTGCCCTCAGCCTTGTGACCGGAAGATCGGTGGTATCAACAACCAGATCCGCCACATCCACCAGTGATGCGGTCAGGACTTCTTCGGCCCGGATGCCATCCCGAACCCCCACTCCTGAAGCCAGCGGATGGCGATGGCGGGTTTCCGTATAGCGGGACAGCAGAGCCGCCGTATCAGCCCGCACGAAAACCAGATCCGCCCTGACACCAGGCAGTTGCCTCATGCGTTCCATGGCCAGGGCCAGCCCATCCGCGGTGAACCCACGGCTGCGTGCATCCACCGCGAAAGCCAGAGGCCCTTCCCCTCGGGCCACAAGGTCATGGACCAGCGGCAACGGAGGATTATCCACCGTTTCATATCCCGCATCTTCCAGAGCCCGGAGGATTGTAGATTTGCCTGCGCCGGACAGGCCGGTGATCACGACCACCCTGCGGTATTGGTCAGTGCTCATACTGCTTCCTCCCGCGCGAAGGCACCTGCCCTGCTGGCACGGCGCCCCAACGCGCATTCAAGAGCCCATTCCACACGACAGGGCGCGGAAGCAGCGCGAGGATTAATGTCAATCAAGGGAAGGTCGAGGTCAGTATCGCGGCGGGGGGATGGCAGACGTTCCTCCGTCTCCAGCGAGACAACCAGCGACAGCTTCGCCACCGGTATAAAGGAAGATACCATGATCCCGAGGCCGCGGATTTCAATCAGCCCGGCCAGCGCCGCCGGCGGGCTGGCAAGACCATCGCATATATCAACCCGGTCATCAGCAACAAGCCGGAAACCGCGATCCATCAGGCGCAGCAGGAGATCTGACTTGCCCGCCCCTGCCGGTCCGATAATCAGTACAGCAGGAGGCGGGAATGCCGCATCCATCTCCGGCCTTGCAGCACAGCTTGCGTATCTCTGGCCCCGAAACTGCACCGATGCATTCATAGGAAGGACTTTGCAACCTTCATCGCCGTGAGGGAAGCCCGTTCCACAGTCATGCCGCTTACATATGAGGTGGACAGATCACTCTTTCGACAGTGATCTTATCAGTTCCAGAATACGTTCCCTCACGGCCGGATCAGTGATGCGGAAAAAGGCCTGGATCAGCTCCAGCGCTTCCTGCCGCATGGTATCACCATCGCCAAAGCCCTCTTGAGGTTCCGCAAACCCGCCCAGCCGGGAGATAGCGGCTACGCCATGATTGGCAACTTCCTGCTCCGGCATTTCGTCGAAAAAGAAGCTGATCGACACATCCATGGCGCGGGCCAGATCAAATAATCTGATCGCTCCGGCCCGTACGGTGCCTGTCTCATATTTTTGAATCTGTGATGCGCTGATACCGATCAGATCACCCAGTTTCTGCTCGGACACACCAAGAAAAGCACGCCGAAGACGAATCCGCCTGCCCACGTGAAGATCCAGCGCATTGGGCTGACCATCTTTTTCAAAATTCTGGCCGATACCGATGTGACTTTCCGACAACTGGATAATCTGCCTTCACATTACAAAGTGGAAACTATCGAACATCATATGAACACAGATCGGTTTCAAGTCTGTTATGTTGATAGGCAATATAAAAAAATAAATCTTATCCAGAAACTATTGTGCGATTATCTCTTTGGGCCGCTCATAATGGCCATGCTCGGATTTTATGGCGCCCGCAAATAATGGCCGCCAATAGCAGCAGGATCGCCAAAAAGACCGGAATGATCAGTCCGTATCGGCTGAAAAAAGTAGGGGCCAACGGGCCGGGCAGCCTGGCCAGCAGAAAACCGGCCTGCCCCTGATTCATACGCGCCACCTGATGCCCATATGCATCATAGCCCACGGTAATACCGGTATTGGCTGCCCTCATGATCGGCAGCCCTTCCTCCACCGCACGCATCCTGACAGCGGCAAGATGCTGATGTGGTCCTGTCGACTGCCCAAACCATGCATCATTGGTGATATTCACGATCCAGGCAGGGCGCTGGATCTCATTGACGATCTGTGCGGGAAAAATGGCCTCATAACAGATCAGCGGCGCAAAAGGCGGCAGACCGGGCAGGTCGAGGGTGCGTGGTCCCGGACCAGGGACAAAGCCACCACCCGGCACAAGCTGCACCGCGAAAGGCAGCCAGCCCGGCGCAAACTCACCGCCCGGAACAAGATGCCATTTATCATAAAAATCCTGAACGCCCCCTTGGCCATCCATCGCGATCAGACTGTTGCGGGGACGACCATCTTCGCCAAACCGCACGGAGCCAATGAGGGTCGGATTGCCTTCTGCGGCCTCGGCGATGCTCTGACGCGCAGCTGCATCATCAGCCAACAGCGCGACGCTCGCTGTTTCAGGCCAGACGACAACCACAGGATCGCCAGGCATCGCCTTATGCGCAGCCTCCACGCCCTCACGGGTCAAGCGCAGATAAGTGTCCCACGTTGTGCGCAGGAAACGCCGGTCAAATTTCTGGCCCTGCGGAATATTCCCCTGCACCAGCACCACATTGAGGGCACTGGCCCGGTCCGGATGTTCAGACAGATGCATCCACCCCAAAGCAGCCCACACCACCATGGCACAGACCCCTACGCCCCATGCAAAAGGACGCAGCACCGGCAGACACGCCAGAAACACTGTCAACGCAGTCACACCTGGTGTGCCAATCCAGGCAACCGGTTGGAGCATGATATCTCCGGCTAGCCCGGGGATTGCCCAAATGCTGGCCAGTGGATTCCATGGAAAGCCGGTTAACAGGAACTGGCGCAGCAGATCCATTGCTGTCCATGCGGCGGCAAAGGCCAGCAGACGGGGCAGGCCACGCAGAAAACCTTTGGCGAATGCACAGGCGGCGGCAATGAACAGAGCCATCAGGGCGGACAATCCGGGCACCGCAATCGGCACGAACCACCAGTACCGCGCCGCCTCCAGCAGAATGGCTTCTGTAATCCAATACAAACCGGCGGCATTGAGCCCAAAACCGAACCAGAAGCCCCGCCTGAACGCCGCACGCCGATTAGCCGCCCCTCCGATCAGCGCCATCAGGGTGGGAAAGGAAAGCAGCAAAAGAGGAATACAGAAGAAGGGCGGCAGGGCGAGGGCCGCCGCAGCACCGGCCAAAGCCCCAGTGCCATCAGCCCGCCAGCCTGTCAGATCGCGCAAGTACAAATACCAGCGCGCAGCGGGGCCGGCAGAAGAAGCAGGTACAGCCATTACAGGCGATGCAATCAAGTCAGTGCATCACGCAGCTGACGTTCGTAATGGCGGTAATATTTATCCGTGATCAGATCCGTCTTGACCACGACTGCAACATCAGTGGTGTTGAATTCGGTATCAACGACTGCCCCATCACCGATAAACCCGCCCAACCGAAGGTAACCCTTGATCAGGGGCGGCAGCATCGCCTGTGCCCGCCGGATATCCAGCTCAACCGGATCAAGCCGGCGCATGTCGATATACCGACTTTCCAGCGCACGGGGGCGTAGACCCGGGGGAGCCAGATGATTGCGATAGAGATAAGTCAGCTCAGTCGAAAGTGCCTCGACATTGGTACCCGGCAGACTGGCGCAGCCGAACATCAGGTCGATCCGGTGCAGAAAGATATAGGCGGCAATGCCACGCCACATCAGTTGCATGGCGGCACGCCCCCTATAATCGGAGGCAATGCAGGAGCGACCCAACTCCAGCAGCTTGCCCGGAAAGGAGGTGAGGATGGAAATGTCATATTCGTTGGAAGTATAGAAACGCCCGACTTTGCGCGCATCCGCATCCTGAATCAGGCGGTATGTGCCGACAATGGCCTCCGGTCCGCTGCCGCGCTCATGGTCGATTACCAGAAGATGATCGGCGACGGGATCAAATTCATCCCGGTCCAGCCGGTCCCGGCGAATGGCGGGGGCTGGCTCGGCTCCCATTTCCTCGTAAAATACGCGATACCGCAGCGCCTGAGCCGCGATGATTTCAGACGGGCTTTCCGCAATACGGACCCCCAGATTGCCGGCACGGAGTTCTCCGAAGCTTCGTTCGCTTCGTGTCGCAATTCCTAAGGGGGTCTCAGCGGTCATCGGCCTGACTTTCGTTTTGCAGCAGCCGTTTTCTGATCTGCGGCTGCAGGGTCGACCAGTTTCCGACCGAACAGTTCCAGACGTAGTGAAACGAGGCTGAACCCCAGCCGGGCCGCAATGGACCGCATCAGGCGTTCATGTTCCTCATCCTCGAATTCGATCACCTTGCCGGTCTCGACATCGATCAGATGATAATGAGGCCCATGTTCGCTGGCCTCGTAGCGGGCACGTCCACCGCCGAAATCACGGCGGGCGAGGATTCCCTTGTCTTCCAGCAGCCGCACAGTGCGATAGACCGTCGCGATGGAGATACGGGCATCAAGGGCGGAGGCGCGGCGGTACAGCTCCTCCACATCCGGATGATCACTGGCTTCCGACAGAACGCGGGCGATCACACGGCGCTGGCCGGTCATTTTGAGGCCCCGCTCAACGCACATCCGCTCTATGCTGCTGCCACCCTGCCGTTCTGGCGCATGGGGGGAATGGTTTGCCGGAGTACGGCGAACCGGAGAAGGCTCAGAAGAGCGGCGTTCCATCGGGCGGCTTCCCATCGATCCTTAACGTCCGATTGATCCCATTCAGCCCGGCCCGATCACTCAGACAGGTTGCTGATCTGTTGCGAGGTAGCCGATCAGACATAGCGTGTCGATAACCGGTATCATGACGATGCCATGAAAGACAGCCAGATCACCATGCTTATAATCGCAGCATGCACAAAAAAGGCGGCAGGACATGATCCGGCCGCCTTTTCCGACTACAATTGTGCAGTTCAGTCCCGCACCCTGGGCTTGGTCCCAAGGCCGATTTTCTTGGCCAGGGAACTGCGATGCGTCGCATATTCAGGTGCCACCATGGGATAGTCCGGCGGCAGGCCCCAACGCTCCCGGTATTGTTCCGGGGTCATGTTATAGACGCTCTTCAGATGCCGCTTCAGCATTTTCAGCTTCTTGCCGTCTTCCAGGCAGACGATATAATTTGGAAAAACGGATTTGCGGACAGGAACGGCAGGCTGTGGCTTTTCGACCGGAACCTGTTCCTCATGCCCAAGATTCGAGATCGCACGATAGACTTCCTGAATGAATCCAGGAAGTGATTCGGTCTGAATCGCATTATTGGAGATGTGGGCGGAAACAATCTGTGCAGTCAACGCCAGTAAATCAGCAGACGCCTCTGAATTGGACATCAAGAAACAGCCTTGTTAAAAAACAAAATGATCGCATTATTATACTTGTCAACGCTGTTTAATCAACAGGGTGTTTCTTAAAATAATGGTATCTATATGCACCAGTATGAATCATATCCCTTTTCAATACCGGAAAGAACCAGCGAAACAATGACAATGCTGGATGTCACTGCGGATATATGCCCGATGACCTTCGTCCGGACCCGGATCGCACTGGACAAGCTTCCATCCGGAGCATTGCTGTCCGTGCTGACGGCCGGAGACGAAGCATCGCGTAACGTACCACACAGTGCCGCCGCACTCGGCCACGAAATCATCGCTATCGAACATCCGCAGCCCGGGCAGACGCGTATTCTTATTCGCCGCCAGTAATCTTTGTGCTGTCCAGAGAACGGCCCAAAGAACGGCGGAGAACCAGCGCATCACCGCCGCCATGGTAATAATGACGACGCAACCCAATCGCGCTGAAACCGAGCCGGTCATATAATGTGCGGGCAGGGAGATTAGTGGTCTCCACCTCCAGCAACATATGCTCTGCACCCTGATCGGCGGCACGCTTCATGGCAGTCCGCATCAGCAAATCACCTATCCCCTGCCTGCGACAATACGGTGCAACGGCAAGGGTCAGGATCTCACACGCCTCGAAAATGGTCCGGAACAACACAAAACCCACCGGCTCAGTTGCGTGCTCCCCCGCAACCGCCATCAGAGCCACAGTCCCCGGTTGCTGAAGCTGTACAATGAAAGACGCTTCATCCCACTGCTCCTCCGGCGGAAAAGCCGCTTCGTGCAGGACCGCCAATACCGCCGCATGACCAGGACCCACCACTATCACGGCATCATGATCATCCGGCAAAGGCGCCGTCATGTCCGGGGAGCGGGACGGACTGTTCCAGCCTTGATCCGTGCTTCTTCCGCATAAACAGGCAATGCCGGGCGAGATGCTATCTCCCCGGATAAGCGTGCACGACCAACCCGATCCAGTGCCATTACATCCGGCTCCCGCATTGCACCGACACGCAGATGGAGGTCGGTCCGGCCGGACAGCAACCCGGCACATGACTCTGCGGCTGCCCCCATCAGCCAGATCCGACTGCCAGGCACCGGCAATCCAGCGATGCCCTCAAGCGGCACCACCCCAAAACCGGATCCATTGTTCAGATAGACGTGATCCCGCCGGGCAGGAATGACCGTCCAGAGAATATGACCCGGCTCAGGCGGCTCCATGATGGCAAGTGCCTCGTCCACTGCAACACCGGCCAGCCTCAGCCCGGCTCCCAACGCATAGCCCTGCGCCACTGCCAAAGCTGCACGAATACCAGTGAAACTGCCCGGACCGATGGAAGCGATGACTGCATCAGGCTGGCGACCAGCCGGATATGTCCGCTCCACCTCCTCCACAACCTCCGCAGCCAGCACCGGCAGACGTGATGCGGCATCCTGAGCCTCAGCCGAGCGACAGGCCAGCACGGTACCATCCGCCATCCATGCGACATCAGCACCGGCGGACCGGCTGTTGAAAACCAATGTGTTCATGATGCCGCCATAGCCGAATACGGGGCCGTTACCAATGCGACCGCCTCAGCGACCAGCCTCGCAAATGCGTGTATGGGAGACGGGGAATACCTGATCGTAGATCCAGTTATAAGCAAACGCATAGACGAAATAGAATCCGGAAATGCCAATATCGGTCATCAGCGCCGCCCAGAGGCTCATCGACAAATACCAGGCGGTGAGCGGCAGAAACATGGCAAGCATCCCCCCCTCGAACAATGCCGCATGCAGCACGCGCACAGCCGTGTTCTTGCGGGTAGAGCCAGTCAATCGCAGCATCACCTGGTCAAAACCAAGATTGAACAGATAAGCCCAGATCGCAGCTGTCACTGCGACAATGACGCTCAGACTACCGAAAGTCCCCGTATCCACACCCAGTACGGCATGACCGATCGGAATCAGCAACAGAAGACCGATCACCTCGAACAGGATGGCATGCCGGATACGATCCCACGACGAACGCATGATGGTCACCATTTTCACTTCATTAAGCCCGCTGAACAGGCGACTTGGCTCTATCTATCAGTAGAATTCAGTAGATAAAGTTAGATACTATCTATTTTTCAGATAGGCCTGCGTTCAGCCATGGACATATCGTTTGAGCAACTGACCATTTTCGTCGCCACAGCCGAAACAGGCTCTTTTTCGGCTGCCGGGCGTCATCTGGGAAAAGCCCAGTCGGCCATCAGCACCGCGATCAGCAATATGGAAATTGATCTGGGTGTGACGCTGTTTTCGCGGGCCGGGCGCACGCCATCCCTGACCGAAGCCGGCACCCGCCTGCTGGCAGAGGCGCGGGTCGTGCTGGATCGTCATGCCCATTTCATCGGCGTTGCCTGCAGTCTGGAAAAACATGTCGAGACAAGGCTGGTTCTGGCCGTTGACGAATTATACCCGGAACCAGTCCTCGCGCGCCTTCTGTACTCTTTTGCCGAAGCTTTCCCCAGCGTAGAACTGGAAATCCTGTTTCCATTCATGGAGGATGTGAGCCGCCTTGTCCTCGATGGTCAGGCCGATCTGGGCATTATGTGGCGGCAGGAAACGCTGCCGGCCGTGCTGGGCTTTCACACACTTGGCTGGGTGCCGCTGCAACTGGTCTGCGCACGTGATCACCCCCTCGCCAGTCAGGTAATCGAGTGGGAGGAACTGAAGCGGCACCGGCAATTGATGGTCGCCACCCGCAGCGAAAGTGAGGAAAAGCGCCGTCTGCGCATTGCAGCCGATGTTTGGTGGGTGGAAAGCCAGTGGGTCATCCTGCAACTGGCCAGACAGGGAATCGGCTGGGCGTTCGTCTCCGATCACATCATTGCCGCATCCAGCGCCGCCAGTGACCTCGTCATTCCGCGCCTCGCCTTCGACACGGCGGACTGGCCAGTCGCCATGGAATTAATCTGGCACAAGCAGCGGCCACAGGGACCGGCGTCTCAATGGCTGGCGAAGCGGTTTATCAGCGAAAAAATCGGGGTGATGAGCGCCGCTGGCTGCGGCCCATAATTGCGACAGCTTCAAAGAGGGGGCGCTGGGTCCAGAAGGCCGCGCCAGCGCACACAAGCTATTGATTAATCAGGGAAATTTTGGAGCGGGTGACGGGAATCGAACCCGCACAGCCAGCTTGGAAGGCTGGAACTCTACCATTGAGCTACACCCGCAGCCCTGAAACCGATTAGCGCAAGACGTGAACGGCGTCGAGCCTTAACCGTACCTTGCTTTCCATCCCTGATATCCGGGCCTGTGACCTGTCAAAGAGAAAGGATGGTGGAGGGGGTTGGATTCGAACCAACGTAGGCGTTAACCAACGGATTTACAGTCCGTCCCCTTTAGCCACTCGGGCACCCCTCCGGAGCGGGGTGCGGACTAGAGCCAAAAGGCAGCCTTGTCAACGTATCCGATACGCATTTCTGGATATTTAAAGCCCCGCGAAAGCAGATTATACCAGCGCAATGAAGCCACCTTCAAAACATACGGGCCGTGGTCGGCCCACAAAAAACGCATCCTCCAGCGGTTTTTCCCGCTCAGGACGCTCCAGCAGCGATCAAAGCGGCGGTGCCCGTCCATCGGGAGGAAAATCCTTCCGATCCCGTGAGGGGGCCGCACGCAGCGAACAGGGCGGGGAATACCGCTCACGCTCCGACAAGCCGCGCTTCGAGGGCAACAGGCCCACGCGTGAACAGCGATTCGCCGAGCGTGGGGAGCGCCCCTATCAGGGCGGAGAACGCCCGGCAAGCGGCAAACCCTCTTTTCGTTCCCATGATGGAGCCTCCCAATCCGGCCATCATTCCAGCGAGCGCACGGAACGGCGTCCGCGTTTCGATGCTCCCAGGGATGAGCAGAGTTTCGGGGAACGCACGGAACGCCCCACCCGTCATCGGCAGGGCGGTGAACGACCGTCAGGAGGACGCTCTTTCCGTCCGCGTGATGGAGCCAACCGCTCCGATGAGCATGCCGAGCGCCGCCCGCGTTCCGACCATTCCAGATCGGACACCACCGCGCATGCGCAACCCGCTGCAGAGCGTCCTTCCCGCTCCGGCGGACGGGCATTGCAGGCACCGGTGGGCGCAGTCTGGCTGCATGGCCTGCACGCGGTCGAGGCCGCTCTGCGTAATCCGGCACGTCGTCTCCGTCGCCTGCTGCTGACCGAAGAGGCCGAGGCAACCCTTGCCGAACGCCTGCCGCCACCCTGGGCACTGGCACCGGAGCGCACGGAACGCGCACATATGGATCAGTTGCTCGGTACCGAATCGGTGCATCAGGGCATTGCCCTGCTGGCGGACAAGCTGCCCTCCCCGCCGCTGGATGAGATTCTGGCGCAGCGTCCCGGCCCGGTTCTGGTGCTGGATCAAGTCAGCGATCCTCGCAATGTCGGCGCCATTCTCCGCTCTGCCGCAGCTTTTCAGGCCTGCTGCGTCATCGTGCAGGACCGGAACGCTCCAGAAGAAAGCGGCACCATGGCCAAGGCTGCCTCCGGTGCGCTGGACCGGCTGCCGATGCTGCGCGTGGTCAACATCGCCCGCACCCTCGCGGCGCTGAAAGCCGCCGATCTATGGGTGGTCGGTCTCGATGCGGAAGGCGCCCCCTTATCCGGCCCGGCACTGGGCAAGCGCCGCGTGGCGCTGGTGATGGGCGCAGAAGGGGACGGGCTGCGGCGCCTGACGCGGGAAAACTGCGATGAAATCGTATCCCTCGCCATGGCTGAGGGGATGGAGAGCCTGAATGTCTCCGTCGCCACCGCCATCGCTCTGTATGAAATCAGCCGGAACGGATGATCCGCTCCGGCTGAACAAGCCAGCACTGCCAAAGGGACTAACAGGGGGATGGCCGGGATAACCAGCCATCCTTCCTATCTGATCAGCCGTCGGTGGTGTCACCCTTCAGATTTACTCCGACAAAGCCGATCTGGCCATTCCGCATGATACGCAGCGCCACTGTGTTACGCTTGCTGGCCGCATGAATAGCGGAAGCCGCCTGCGAGGGGCTGCTCACGCTTGTCGTATTGACCCCTACCAGCACATCGCCAGCCTTGATCCCGGCCTGCTCGGCAGCTGATCCCGGTTGCACATTGGCGATCACCGCTCCCTTGACCTCAGCGGGGATTTCAAGCTCGTTGCGCAGCTCCGGCGTCAGCGGCTGCAACGCCACACCAATCCGGCCCTGCCCGCTTTCCGCACCGGTGCCACTCTGAAGGCTGGCAGTTTCTGTGGACGGCATGGCACCGATAGTCACCGTGACATCCCGCGCCGTACCGTCATGCACCACAGAAAGCGTCGCATTGCTGCCCGGCTTCAGGGAAGAAACTTTCAGCGCCAGATCCCGCGGCGAGCCGACAACCTGACCATTCACAGTCTGCACCACATCACCCGGGCGCAGGCTGGCTTTTGCCGCCGGGCTGTCCTGCTCAATAGAGGAGATCAGCGCACCCTTGGGCGATCCTTCCTTCGCCAGCGGCAGGTTCAGCGCCGCCGCCATATCCTTGTCCACCTGCTGGGCCGTCACCCCAATAAAGCCGCGTGTGACCTTGCCACCACTCTCAAGCTGGCTGACCACATTGCGAACAATGCTGGAAGGAATGGCAAAGCCGATACCCACACTGCCACCGGTCGGTGAGAAAATCGCCGTATTCACGCCGATCACCTTGCCATCCTGAGAAAACAGTGGGCCGCCCGAGTTACCCTGATTGATCGGCGCATCAACCTGAATGTAGTCGTCATAGGGGCCTGAGCCGATATCCCGTCCCCGCGCCGAGACAATCCCGGCCGTCACAGTGCCGCCAAGCCCGAACGGATTGCCGACAGCCACCACCCACTGCCCCGGCAGGACACGGTCGCTGTCACCCAGTTCAATATACGGTAGTGGATGACCAGCCGAAACTTTCAACACGGCCAGATCGGTCCGCGGGTCACGACCGACAATGGTGGCGGGAAGCTCCGTTCCGTCATCCAGAGTGACGGAGACGGTTTTCGCGTCTTTTACGACATGGTTATTGGTCACGATCGTGCCATTGGCATCGATAATAAAACCAGAACCACGAGCCTCCGCCATGCGGGGGGCAGGCCGCCCACCGTCTTCAACGTCCGGACCAGCACCCGGCATACCGAAAGGCAAAGGAATGCCGCCCGGCACTTCCTGCGCTACCTGACGAGGCACCATCTTCACGGTGATGGAAACAACCGCTGGGCGCACATGCTGCACCAGAGCAGAAAAATCACCCATCGGCGCAGCGACGGGAACCGATTTCGTCAACTCTTCAGCCTGGGTAACATGCTCAATGCCATAGCCGGTCAGTGCCGTGGCAGCCAGCAGCGCCGCCGCCAGGAACATGCGGGCGCGACGCGGGGCATGGTGCAGAATGGTGGCAGAAGCCGAATAATCGGGTGCCACATGGATTTCAGGTTGATCCTGACGAAGAGACATACAGCGAATCCTTTTGGTGTGACCGAAAGATGACAGTGAACAAAGATCAGCTTGACAATGTCGTTTTCCGGCCAATCCGACGCCGAAAAATCTTGTGTGTCTCTTCTATGCCCCACAACACGTGACAGGAACAAAGCGGCGGGGTGAAACCCTGTTCATACGGATTGATACTGTAACCAATCGTGCTCCGCCTGCATGGCAGAAATTGCGACCACATCTCTTGGAAAAAGGCCGCCCCGCGGCTTAACTCACATGGCAGGATCGTATGTCACGCCAAACTCCGCGTGATAACGGTTTCAATCATCTCCCGGTCTGACGACCGGAAAGCGTATCAGGCAGGATCAGATCAATCATGGTATCCAGACAGGAATACCGGGACGCGATGGCCCGGCTGGGTGCAGCCGTCAACGTCATCACGACAGCCTCTCCATTGCGCCCAGGGCAAAGACAGGAGCGGTGCGGCTTCACCGCCTCCGCCGTGTGCAGTGTGACGGATGATCCGCCGACCCTGCTGGTGTGTATGAACCGCTCCAGCCAGCGTCATGCCACTTTCGCCCGGAACGGTATTTTGTGCGTCAACGTGCTGTCTGCGAATCAGGAAGCGCTGTCCAATATTTTTGCGTCCTCCGATCATGCAGCCGATGATGCCTTTGCACAGGCTGAATGGACCACTCTGGCAACAGGCGCGCCGATGCTGGACGGAGCCGTCGTTTCCTTCGACTGCCGCATTGCGCAGACTACGGATGTCGGCACCCACACCGTGTTTTTCTGTGAAGTAGAGGCCATTCGTACTGGCCCATCCCATGAAGGGCTGATCTATTTCGGACGCGGCTATCACAAGATTATCAAGCTTCCCTGATCCGCCAGTCTTTCAGGATCAGCGCCAGCCGGAGAGTCGCTCCACGGCTTCTCTGACATCGCTTTCCGCACCGCAATAGCTGAAGCGCATCGTACGATGCCCGCGCGCAGCGTCAAAATCCAGTCCCGGTGTGACAGCAATGCCGAGCTCGTCCAGCATACGGGTGCAGAAGGCAGCGCTGTCCCCGGTCCGGCCTGAAATATCGGCATAGATGTAGAAAGCGCCCTGTGCCTGCGACAGCCGGGCAAAACCGCAGCGGGGCAGATTGGCCAGAAGTTCCAACCGGTTGCAGCGAAAGCGGTCGAGATTCGCTTCCAGCTCTGCCGTACAGTCGAACGCCGCCAAAGCCGCACGCTGGCTGATATGCGGCGCGCTGATGAACAGATTCTGTGCCAGGCGCTCCACCGGACGAACCAGATCCTCCGGCAGCACCATCCAGCCGACCCGCCATCCGGTCATACTGAAATATTTGCTGAAACTGTTGATGACGATCGCAGAGGACGAAAAAGCCGAAGCGGTCGAAAGCGATGTCTCATATTGCAGTCCATGGTAGATCTCATCCGAGATCAATCTGACCCCTTCCCGCTCACACCACTCCGCCAGTGCTTTAAGCTCATCCGGCAGCAGCATTGTTCCCGCCGGATTGCAGGGGCTGGCGATGATCAGCCCATCAGGGCGCGGATCGAGCGCCTCCAGCGCCGCAAGATCGGGCTGATAGCGTGTATCAGGTCCGGTTTCGATAACGACCGGCTCCAGCCCCAGCGCCTTCAGGATATTGAGGTAAGGCGGATAATAGGGTGCCGCCAATGCCACCCGATCCCCCGGATTGAACGCAGCCAGAAAAGCCAGCGGGAAAGCACCGGAAGCACCGACCGTGACCGCAATACGGGAAACAGGCACCTCAATGTCATACCAGTCACGAATATGCGCAGCGATACGCTCCCTCAGCACCGGCAGGCCGAACGCTTCGGTATAGCCGAGCGGATCACCACTCCCCAGCGCCTGCTTCGCGGCCTCGATCGCTCGGGCAGGGGCGCCGGTGGAGGGTTGACCAACCTCCATACGAATCACTCCCGGCATGCCGGGAGGCAGAGACTGCGCCCGCGCATTGGCAGCTGAAATCACATCCATGACGATGAAAGGAGGAGTCAAACCACCCCGCCCGATTTTCAAAGCCATCAGCGTGCTCCCAAGGCGACTCCCGCCCCTTTGGGATCGGTCACCCAGCCACAGCTTCCGCTACTACCGGGCAGATAACCGGCACAGCCGATGGCATTCATCCGCGCCGGTTCCGGCAGTTTTGTCGCAATGGCTTCACGGCTGCGCAGGGCATTGGCCATCGCGGCGCCAGCGGCGAGCGGGGCGCCTTCCTGACCCGATCCCGCCGTTGCCGCACGAAAGGCGTCTTTCGCAGGATTCCATGCCAGTGCCGCCGACAACAGCGGCTGCGGACCACGATCAGGCGAAGCGGCAAGCAGAATACCGGTTCCCGGCAGGACTTCCCCATTCCCGAACAGATTATTCATCGTCAGGGCACAGGAAACCGCATTGCCGTCCCGATCCATGGTTACAAAACTGGTTGAGGCCGGCAGAGGCGGCAGGGCACGGCTGCTGCCAGCCCCGTTCAGAACCCCTTCCACCGAGGCATGACCACTCCGCCATGCGGAAGCGGCAGCTTCTGCACGCTGTTGCGCCCGGCGCCACTGACCCGGATCAGATTGCAACAGCTTGAACGCGGCGGCGGCAGCGATCCCGCCATCGGCAGGTGGCGGCAGAAAAGCGACACTGTCCCGCCCTGCCTGCACCACCACCGGAGGCACGAGTTTGGCCTGTGATGCGTCGATCGTCAGTCTCAGGCCAAGCTTCGGAGCAGCAGCTTCAATGGCCGCTTCATAACTCTGATCGCCAAACCCACGCAGTCGCAACAGACTGTTGGCCAGTTCGGGCTGAACCAGTTGATCACCAATCCCGGGCAGCCAGCCATTGCCACCGAACACCGCACGGCTGCCGGCATCTTCCAGCAAAGCCCCGCCAACCACTTGAAAATCCGCCGCCAGCGCAGCCGAAACCGGAAAGCCGAACCTGGCCGTTTCTTCGGCTTTCAGAACCAGACTGCGAAAGCTCTTGCTGCCGAAACGGCTGTTGAGAAGCTGAAAGCCCTGCGCCATGGCCGGGATGGCTGCCGGACGGGAAGAACCGCCAATCTGCGATGCGGGCTGCGGCAGGAACATGATTGCCTGCGGTTCCTTCAGCCCTCCCTTGCCATCAGGGCGATAGGCCAGACAGGCACCGCCTCCGCCCAGCGACGCACGGGATGGCAGCGTGACCGTCAGCATCATGGCGAGCGCCACCGCCGCATCGGCCGCATTGCCGCCAGAAGACAGCACATCGCGCGCCACCAGGGCCGCGCGCGGCTCATCAGCGGCCACTCCGCCAACAAACCCCTTGATATAACCCGGTTGGGGACCAACAGGCTTGTCGGAGCCGAACACGAGATCGCTCATGCCGCTGACTGTCGAGCAGCCTGCCATCATCAGGGCGGCCGACAATGCGACACCCTGCCGCAGACGGTGTGTCCATCGTATCCGGGCGGAATTCACAGACTGCGACCCCTCATGATTGATTCGGCGGCACCGCTATGATGCCGCAATCAGTCAAGGCTTAAAACAGCTTCCCGCTGCGGGCAACGCGGAGCGGGATCATAACGTCGCACCGCATGCCTATCTGCCCCCTTGGTCTGCCCCCTTGGTCTGCCCCTTGGCGGCTTTCCTCTGCCAATCCTGACCTGACCGTAACTGGACGTTACCGCCCCGATCCGCCAAAGCTTGCGTATCACGGCCAATCGATAGGCCGCCACGCCCGGCTTCGGGCAGAAAAGCAGTGCAGGAAACAGCCTTATGTCCAGCCTTCCGCTCTTTTATTCCCGTGCCCCGCGCCAGTCTTTTCGGCGGCATGGCCTGCTTGCCCTGCCCATCCTTGCCGGCCTGCTGCTGCCCGGTGACGCCCACAGCGAAACCTTCACACCGGCCCAACGCGCGGAAATCGTGACCATCCTGCGTCAGGCTCTGGTCAAAGATCCAACGATTCTGAAAGATGCTATCACCGCCCTGCAACAGGATGAAAACCGCCGCGCCCTCTCCGCCCGGGAAGGCGCCATTGCAGCCAATGCGTCACGTCTGACCAGCGATCCGGCCGATCCCGTTGCGGGCAATCCGAAAGGATCCACCTCCATCGTAGAATTCTATGATGTGCGCTGCCCGTATTGCCGCCGGATGGTGCCGGTCATGGATGAGTTGATCCGCAAACACCCCGAGCTCCGCGTTGTCTATAAAGACATGCCCATTCTCGGCGACAAAAGTGAACTCGGCTCCCGTGCTTTGCTGGCAGCACAGAAACAGGGTGGCTATGTGCAGCTGCGGGCCGCCCTGATGCATGGCTCTCCCGACCTGACGCAGGAGGACATCGACCGGCAGGCCCGCACGCTGGGGCTGGATGTCGACAGACTTCACAAGGACATGCAGGACCCGGCCATCGAAAAGCGACTGGCGGATAATATTGCTCTCGGGCGCTCGCTGGGGCTGGAAGGCACACCGGCCTATGTCATCGGGTCGAAGCTGTTTCCCGGTGCAGTCGATCTGCCGACCCTGGAAAACGCCATCGCTCCGGCAGCCCGCTGAGCCGGATTGTTTCTTCCTCCAGCAGACACAAAAAAACCGGCCGGGACGTAATTCCCGGCCGGTTCTGATTCAGGACTGACAGTGGGTTGGATCAGTCGTTGCTGGCGCGGTTACCCAGCAGGCGAAGCAGCATCATGAACAGGTTGATGAAGTTCAGATAAAGCTGAAGTGCATCGAACACCGAACGACGAGCCGCAAAATCGCTGCCTCCCTGAGTGGCGAACTGCGCATAATCCACCTTGATACGCTGGGTGTCGTAGGCGGTCAGCCCGGTGAACACCAGCACACCAATCACGCTGATCACGAAGCCCATCATGCCGCTATGGACAAACAGATTGACCACCGAGGCTATGACGATCCCGATCAGCCCCATCATCAGAAAACTGCCGAGGCGGGTCAGGTCGGAGCGCGTGGTGTAGCCATACAGGCTCATCGCCGCGAATGTCGCCGCAGACACGAAGAAGGTCTGCACGATCGAGGCATTGGTATAAACCAGAAAGATATTGGTCAGGCTGGCGCCCATCGCGACACAAAGCAACCAGAACAGCGCCTGCACCGTACCGAGGCTCAGGCGGTTGATGCCGAAGCTCAGCACCAGCACGAAAGCCAGCGGCGAAATCATGGAGATGAAGGCCAGCGCCGTGGGCTGAATGCTCACACCCTGCTCGGTCATCACCGGATGATAGAAAGCATTTATCAGGCTGGTATGGGCAATGGCGTAGGCCACAATGCCGGTCAGAGCGACACCTGATGCCATCCAGTTGAACACACGCAGCATGTAGGCGCGCAGACCGGCATCCATGGATGCGGTGTCGGCGGCACCCCAGACGCCCGGGCGGACGCTGTTATCTGGACGAAAGGCCATACACGATTCTCCTGTAACGGTCGGAACAAAGCCCGGCCATGGATCTTGATGTCACATTATCTTGTTTCAGGGCAAAAAGCGATCAAGCTCTGCGTTTATGACAAGATGTAAAAGAAACGCCTTTGACCGCCTGCCCCCCTGCATGGAAAATGAATAATCGGTCATGATCCGTCATGGTTGACCATGGCTGATATTACCGGGCACCGTCTTGCGTTGCTCTGGTCCTGCCAGCCGGATTGCCTCGCACATGCTGCCCCCGCCACCCCCTCCCCCCGGGAGAGCACCCATGAGACTGTTTGTCGGGCTCGATCTTCCCTGGATTCTGAAAGATGAACTCTACGGGATTGCCTACGGTCTGCCGGGAGCACGCTGGATTTCACCGGAAAATTACCATCTGACCCTGCGCTTCATCGGTGAGGTGCCGGGCCATCGTGCCGATGAGCTCGATCTGGCCCTGTCCTCCTTGCGGGCACGTGGTTTCTCTCTGGTGCTGACAGGGATCGGTATTTTCGAGCGGGCCGGACGCTCCACACTGTATGTCGGCGTGGAAAAGAATCCGCAGCTGGACCATCTTCAGAACAAGATCGAAACCGGGTTACAGCGCGTGGGCCTGCCCGCAGAACGCCGCCGCTTCATGCCCCATGTCACGCTGGCACGCCTGGATGGCACGGCAGAAAATCGTCTGGCTTCCTATGTCCAGAGCCATAATCTGTTCCGTACCGACCCCATCCCGATGGAGCATTTCACCCTGTTCAGCTCTCAACTGGGCAAGGAACAGTCGGTTTACACCGTGGAAGCGGATTACGCTCTGGCATAGGGAAATGAGGCGGCCCCTTTGGCACGTTACAGCGGATAGGCTAGAGCATGTCTTCGTTTGGTAGATCAGGTGCGGCGCGGCAATGGACCTTCCACAAGATCAATATAGCCAGCTGGCGGAAACATTCCGTCTGCTGGGCGAGCCAAACCGGTTGATGATCGTCGTTGCCTGCCTCGAACAACCGCTGAATGTCGGGACATTGGCGGAACGAACCGCGCTGAGCCAGTCATTGGTTTCCCACCATCTGCGCCTGCTGAGGGCGGCACGGCTGCTGAAAGCGGCACGGCAGGGGCGACAGGTGTTCTATGCCATCGCCGACGGCCATGTGCGGGATATGCTGACCGCCATGATCGACCACATGACCGAACCACATGACGAAGAGGACGCCGAAGGAAAGCCTTTGCACGATCACGAAGACTGAGCTGTCTCAGTGTCGGGCGGCACCGTCGCGGGTTTTCTGCTCCAGCGCCTCGATCTGCTCATCGGTGAAGCCGAAATGATGTGCGATCTCGTGGATCAGCACGGTCCGCACCAGCTCAGGCAGCGATTCCCCGGTTTCGATCCATTCCAGCAGGATTGGCTCCCGGAACAGGACGACCTGATCAGGCTCCTGCCCCCACTCTGCGATCCCGCGCTGATCGAGTGGAATCCCTTTGTAAAGCCCCGTCAACTCCCACGGGGAGGACAGGCCAAGCTCGGCCAGCATGTCGTCATCCGGTGAATCTTCCACCGCGATGGTCAATTCCCGGATGCTGGGAAACTGACCGAGAGGAATTTCATGCAAGGCGCGTTCGGCGAGCGCCGCAATATCGTTCAGGCCGGGCGGCAAGCCATAGTCGGACATGCAGAGACTGTTTCCCAAAAGCCGGTCAGGGCATATGTGCTGGTCCGGGCGACGGGATTTGAACCCGTAAGCCATAAAGGCGTTCGATTTTAAGTCGAATGCGTATACCGTTCCGCCACGCCCGGTCCGGCAGCCTTCTAGCGTAACTTGTTTTACGGCGGAACCCGGCCTTTCATTTTTTGGATGCTGATCCCATCCCGCAGAAAGCGGGATGGGATCAGATCCATGCTCGTCAATCAGAAGGAAACGGTCATCGACAGGTTGTATGACCGCCCCAGTCCCGGCAGGGCACGCAGGACGCCTGTGTCATCGAAGTCACCCAGCGACAGACCACCAAGCGGAAGATAATATTTCTGATCGAACATATTCTCGATCCCCCCTTCCACTTTCACGTTTCTCCAGCTGTAGCCAGCCCCCAGACCGAACAGCGCATAACCCGGTGTACGCGGTTCGTTTCTGGTCGGGTCAATGATGGTCTTGCTGTTGACGAACGTAGCCTCGGCACGTCCACTCCAGTTGCCGCGCGTCTCATACAGGCCGATCAGCCCGTTAATCGGCATCATGTGGTACAGGCTGTGACGGGTCTCCAGATCCTCACCCCGCACATAGCTCAGCGTACCGCCGAGTTCACCATGGCCCCAACGCGCGGAATGCCACAGCCGCGCCGAACCCGACACATTGACGCCATAGAGCTGCGCATTGTGGTTGGCGAACTGCAGCTGATTGAAGTCGCTCGACAGGGATTTCAGCAGATTGGCGTTAATGAAACCCTCTACGTAGGTGTAGAAGGGCTGAATACTGATTTTCCAGCGTTCCTGCTCCGGATCACGGAACAGGACGGTGGTGCTGATCGTATGTGCGATTTCCGGCTTCAGATCCGGATTACCGATATAGCCATTCCCATCTCCGAACCATCCGATCATCTGGCTGGTCATGGCACTCCGCCCCCAGGCATAGCGTTCATACAGGTTGGGGGAGCGCGTCTTGCGGGCGTAACCGCCTTCGAGGCTGATCATGTCCGACACACGGTAACGTCCCAGTGCCGTGACATCGAAATTCACATCGGTCCGCCCCCGATACATGGCGTTGAAGGCCTTGGCGGCGGCGGCATCGGGATTGCTCATGCCGCCCATCATGCCACCCATACCCATCATCATCCCACCGGAAGAATAGGGTGATACCTCCCCGGTATTCATCATCACGATATCGTTGCGGAAACCGAGCAGGGAGGAAAACCGGTTGGTCCAGCGGGATTCCCACTCCGCAAAATGACCCAACCGGTCACGATGCCCGTTATTGATGTTGTGATAGGTATCCGGCCCCATCATCATGCTGCCCATTAACGGCGGCCACCAGTCGTTCAGCCCCTGATGATCGAAAGAACTGCCAAGGCGCAGCGTGTTCCAGCTTCCCAGTGGAATGGTCGCCTTGATGGCATAACCGGCCAGACGGGAATCCGAATTCATTGGCATGCCGGTAGTGGCGGAATGGCCGCCTTTGTCATCCAGCATGTTCATGACATGGGTAATGCGCTGCCAGTAGCCACGCACATCCAGTTCACCCCATGAAAAATCACCTTCGTAATGACCGTTCACAAAGGTGGAGCGATTATTGGTCATGTCCATGAACTGATTGGGAAAGCCCTCATACGGGATGTCCTGCTGTCCCGCAGCCAGTGTCAGACGATGATTGTCCCGCTTCAGGCCCAGCGTCACCGCATGATTGAAGCTCTGATATTTGGTGGAACGAACGATCCCAGCGTCTCCGCCGCCTTCGTAGTTACCGGCCTGCGACCATGATCCTTCGTAACGCAGGCTGACTGTATCATTGGCGACCGTGACCGCGCCGGACGTACCGACCGTGTTACCATTGCTGCGGTAACTGGCTGTGACATGGCCGGTCGCCAGAATGGACTTGTCCTTCGAAAAGATCGGATCGGCCCGTTCCACCGAAACGGTACCGGCAATGCTGTCGCCACCCGCACTGACCGGAGTGATCCCGGCAATCACGCTCGCGGTTTTCACCATGCCGGGGTCTACATAGGACAGGGCCGGGTTCATATGGTTGGGACAGGCCGCGCTGATCCGCACCCCATCTACCTCAGTCGCCACACGATCATCATTCATGCCGTTGATGACCGGCAGAGCCGAGACACGACCAGCCTGATAGAAACTGACGCCAGCCACCCCCTTGAACAGTTCGGCGGTATCCGGGCTGTTCAAGCGGTTGCGATCCATCATGGTCTGCGACACTGTCGTCTTATCCAGTGGCTCCTCGATCAGCGAAAGCGGACTGTCCCCCAGCACACGCAAGGTGGGCAGAGAGGTGGAGCCAGCCGCGGCATTGGGAGCGGAAATAGCGCCTTGCGCCCATGCGGGAGAAAAAAGCCATCCTGCAGCATGCATATTGCCAGCAAGAATGGTTCCGGAGGCGAGCAGCGCAGCACGCCCTGCCCGACCTTGAAGATGCCTGATCATATGAAAAATCCTGACCTGATGTTTGAAAAGATGCGCACACGATCGACGCGTCGCTTTCAGACAGGGACAGGAGGGCCTCGTGCATAGGCGGACAGCCACACCGAACCGGGTGGTGCCCGTGGCTGCATGACGCGCCGGATAATGCGCACCCATATGCCGGAAGAGAGTGGGGGCAACACGGGCATGACCAGCAATGCTGCTGCCATGGCCAGAAACACACAGATGGAGCAGGCCTGATGCTGATCATGCCCCGGTTGGTCATGGTCCCGTTGCTCATGCCCCCCATGATGCATGTGCACCATCAGTTCATGCGGCACCGTGACAGACATATCCGCCTTGTGGGAAGCATCAAGGCAGTCACCTTCCCCCAACGAGGCATCTGCCGGCACATTCACCGGATCGGTCAGCAACAGTCCGGTCAGACGCTCCAACGCGGCCCTCGGGACCTCGCCGGGACGGGACAATGCCATCAGCGCCATCTGCGCCAGCATTCCCACGATGACCAGAATTACCAGCGCCCGCGTCAGTACACCTTGCATCAGCCGGAGAGACAGCCGGTACTGACGGATGCGGGGCGGGCGGAACAAGGACCGCAACTGGATCATGATGGAGGCGTGCGTAACGTCGGCTCCCTGCCACTGCAAGGACCATGTACCCATTTCATCAGCCATGAGGTCTGTTTTGCCGGCTGCTGTGGTACCTGCATCGGTACAGCCCGGCCTGCCACGACTGTTGACGCCCGCACAACGCGGGTTCATCCATACGCCCCTCATGCCGCGTCAGGACCAGCCCCGTAGCCGTACCGCCCGCCCGGATGCCCGATATCGGGCGGATCAGGACGCCGTACAGGATCCAGACTTCATCCGCCGTGGCCCGCCGCCGGGTCGTGCAAAGCGGCGGCCTTCTTCCCCTCCCCCCTCCTCCCGGCGCAAGGGAGAGACTGCGAAAGAAACGGTTTCCAACCGGAAAAAATGGCGCTGGCTGCGCTGGGGGATCATGGTCCTGATCTGGGGTGGTCTCACAGCGGCGGTGTTTCTGGTCTATTTCGCCTGGGATCTGCCGCGTCCCGAGGAAGCACTTGATGCGCCCCGCCGACCCAGCCTGATCCTGCGCGATCAGGAAGGGCTGACCTTCGCCACCTATGGCGATGTGGTAGGGGAAAGCCTGCGTCTGGGCGACATGCCCCGCGCCATGCAGGATGCAGCCGTTTCCGTGGAAGACCGCCGCTTTTGGTCCCATGGCGCCATCGACCCGATCGGTATCGCCCGGGCAATATGGGTCAATCTCAGCTCCGGCCGTCTGCGGCAGGGTGGTTCCACCATTACCCAGCAGGTAGCAAAAACCCTGTTCCTGTCCAACGAGCGCACCCTGCGCCGGAAGGTGCAGGAACTCATGCTGACCATATGGCTGTCCGAGCATTTCACGCGGCAGGAAATTCTCGAAATATGGCTCAACCGCGTCTATCTCGGTGCGGGCGCATGGGGGGTGGATGCGGCGGCGCATGTCTATTTCGGCATCTCCGCCCGTCATCTGAACATCTGGCAGGCTGCCATGCTGGCCGGATTACCGCGCGCACCATCCCGGTTTAACCCACGGGTCGATCCCGCCGCCGCCATTGCAAGAACCCGGGAAGTTCTTCAGGCCATGGTGGAAACCCACGTACTAACCGCCGCGCAGGCGAGCGCCGAAACCGCAAAAATCTCTTTCCGTCAGCAAGCCCCGACCGGAGCCCCATGGTTTGCCGACTGGGCGGCGGAACGGGCACAGAGCCTGTTGCCGCAAGGGGCCGATGCCGTCATCAGAACGACGCTGGACAGCCATATCCAGAGCATTGCCGAAGCGCGCCTGACCGCCATGCTGGCCGGCCCCGGTGTTGCGGCCAATGTGCATGAGGCCGCCGTGGTGGTCATGGATGCCCGCACCGGGGCTGTGCGCGCCATGGTAGGCGGGGCCGATTATCGACACAGCTCCTTCAACCGCGCCACGATCATGCGGCGTCAGCCCGGCTCATCCTTCAAGCCTTTCGTCTGGCTGGTGGCGATGGAAAATGGCGAGGAACCGGATGATACCGTGTCGGATGCCCCCATCAAGGTCGGCAACTGGAGCCCCTCCAATTACGAACCCGGCTCGGTAGGTGACATCACACTGGAAACGGCGCTGGCCCATTCCGTCAATACGGCAGCCGTCCGTCTGCTGCTGCGCGATGGCGGACCCGCCGCCGTGATCGAGGCCGCGCATCGTCTGGGGGTGGAGGATAATTTCCCCCGCAATGCCTCCATCGCATTGGGAACAGCCGATGCTGGATTGCTGGAAATGACCGCCGCCTATGCCAGTTTTTTCAATGGCGGATATCGCGTAACACCCCGTGCCATCGAGACAGGCACCGCCGATCATCGCCCGATCCAGATCACCGCCCCGGTCGGGGAAGCAGTGATGACGCCGGAAGTCTCAAAGGACATGACCCGCATGCTGCAGGCCGTGGTAGCGCGAGGCACCGGCCGGGCCGCCGCCATTCCCGGGCATGTGGTGGGTGGCAAGACCGGAACCACACAGGATTACCGTGATGCGTGGTTTATCGGCTGCGTTGATGATCGCACAGTCATCGGGGTGTGGGTCGGCAATGACGACAGAATGCCTATGCGAAACATTACCGGCGGCAGCCTGCCCGCACGCCTGTTCCATGACATCGCCGCCGCCTTGCCGCCCAGCCGTAGCTGAGACGTTACCCTCGCCTCAATCCTGCCGTATCTCCAACCCGACCGCGGCAAGCGCCTCGGCCTGACGGCGTGCCATATCCTCGCTGGAGAAGCCTTCGATCATTTCCTGAAACAGCCGATACCAGTTCAGCTCCGCCTTCAACCGCAGGAACACGCTGCCGAGTCCAATCGCCGAGCGGTCCATCAGCACGAATTCACGCGGCGGACGCACGCCGCCGGTGCGCTTCAGCCCCTGATGCACACGCTCCGCCACCGCACGGCCGAAATTCGGATCATCGGTTTCCTGAATCGGACGCACCCTGTCCTGCATCAAAGGTTCGTACAGGAAGCGCGCCCATTCATTGAGGACGGCCAGTTTTTCGTTATTCAGATCGGTGAAGCCCCATGTGCGATAAGCGTTCATGGCACGTTCGTCATCGCCATCCCGCACCGCTTCATAGAGAGCGATAACCCCCCGCACGAAACGCGGCGGAAACACGCGGATCGCCCCGAAATCGAGCAGGTTGACGTGGCCTTCCTCTGTCACCTGATAATTGCCGAGATGCGGATCGCCATGGATCACGCCATAGCGATAAAGGGGGATGTACCAAGCCCGGAACAGCGCTTCGGCGATGCGGTTGCGCTCCTCCTGCGGCGGGTCTTCCTTCAGACGCTGCAACAGCGGACGCCCGTTGAGCCATGTCATGGTCAACAGACGGCGGGAGCTGAGTTCAGGCACCGGCTCCGGCACATGCACCGTCGGCGTGCCGGACAGCAGTGAGGCATAAAGCCGCATCTGCTTCGCCTCACGCTCGTAATCCAGTTCCTCCCGGAAACGATCGGCGAGTTCTTCGTAAATATCCTCCTGCTGGATGGCGTTATCCATCCGCCGGTAAACGGCCATGGCCATGCGAAGCTGACGCAGATCGGCTTCCACCGTGCTGGTCATGTCCGGATATTGCAGCTTGCAGGCCACATCGCGTCCGTCATGCAGCCGGGCGCGATGCACCTGACCCAGACTGGCCGCCGCAGCCGCCGTTTCAGAGAACGATTCGAAGCGGGATCGCCAGTCCGGTCCAAGCTCACCGCTCATCCGGCGTCGCACGAAGGCAGGCCCCATCGGCGGCGCATTGGACTGCAACTCCGCCAGTTGCGCGGCATATTCCGCCGGAAGCGCATCCGGCACGGTGGAGAGAAACTGCGCCACTTTCATCAGCGGTCCCTTCAGCCCGCCGAGAATCACCCGCAGATCATCGGCATGGGCCGAACGATCGGTTTTGATACCGAATACGCGCTCCCCCGCCACACGCGCGGCGATACCGCCAACCGCGCCGGAGGTACGGGCAAGACGCCGCACCTCCCCGAACAGGCTGCGCCGCTCGTCATTCGCCATCAGGCGCTCTCCTCCAGCGCGTCGATAAAGCCGGCAATCACATCCAGCCCCTTCTTCCAGAAAGCCGGATCAGAGGCATCCAACCCGAATGGAGCCAACAGCTCACGGTGTCGCTTCGTTCCCCCGGCCCGCAACATATCCATGTATTTCTGCTGAAAATCGGGATGCCCATCCTGAAACACTGCATACAGCGCATTCACCAGACAATCGCCGAACGCATAGGCATACACATAGAACGGCGTGTGGATGAAATGCGGAATATAGGCCCAGAACACATCATATTCCGGCGTGAAGTCAAAGACCGGGCCGAGGCTTTCCACCTGCACCTGACGCCAGATTTCCCCCAGCCGCTCCGGCAGGATCTCCCCGGAGCGACGCTCGTTATGCACCCGCGTCTCGAACTCGTAGAACGCGGTCTGGCGCACCACGGTGTTGAGCATATCCTCCACCTTGGAGGCCAGCATCAGACGGCGGCGCGCAGGATCGGTCTCGGCCTCCAGCATGGCGCGGAAAGTCAGCATCTCCCCGAAGACAGAGGCCGTTTCCGCCAGCGTCAGCGGCGTGTTGGAGAGCATATAACCCTGTGCCTGCCCGGCCACCACCTGATGCACCCCATGTCCCAACTCATGGGCCAGCGTCATGACGTCCCGGGTACGGCCATGATAGTTCAGCAGAATATAGGGATGCACCGAAGGCACGGTCGGGTGTGCAAAAGCCCCGCCCGACTTGCCCGGCAGTAAACGGGCATCAATCCATGGGTGATCAAAAAACCGGCTGCCTATCTCCGCCATCTCCGGTGAGAACGCACCATATGCATCCAGCACCCGGCGTTTCGCCTCCGGCCAGGGAATCTCCCGGTCATCATCGCCCGGCAGGGGGGCATTGCGATCCCAGTGACTGAGCTTGTCCAGCCCCAGCCATTTCGCTTTCAGGGCATAATACCGATGCGACAGCCGCCCGTAATCGGCACGAACGGCGGAGACCAGCGCATCCACCACCTCATCCTCGACCATATTGGCCCGGTTGCGATAGCTGCCCGGACGCTCGTAATGGCGCAACGTATCGACGATCTCCTTATCCTTCGCCAGCGTGTTGGTGATGAAGGAGAACAGCCGTTTCTGAGCACCGAACGCAGCCCCGATCGCCTTTCCGGCTTCCTCCCGCATCGTACGGTTGCCTGAGGACAGGCGGTTCAACGCGGCACTGACCGTCAGTTCCTCCCCGCCCACCGTGACGCGCATGGCGGCGATGGTCTCATCGAACAGACGGGTCCAGGCGGAATGGCCGGTCACATCCTTTTCATGCAGGGCTTTCTCGACGTCGTCGGAAAGCTGATGCGGACGGAACACACGCAGATCACGCAGGAAGGGCCGCCACCGTGCCGCCTTTGGATCGGACAGTTGCCGTTCCAGTGTTGCGTCATCCAGCCGGTTCAGTTCCAGCGTGAAAAAGATCAGGTGGCTGCTGATCCCCGTCACACGCTCGTTCATCGACTGGTAGAATCGGCCAATTTCAGGATCGGAACTGTCTTCGCTGAAGCGAAGCTGGGCGTAGGACATCAGGCGTCCGAGAATTTCCTCGATCCGCTCATAGTCGCGCAGGGCCTCATCCAGCCCCGCCCCGTCCAGACTGGCCAGCTGACCGGCATAGCGCTCCGCGAACCGGACCGAGTCGCGGGTCGCCGCGGCAATATCAGCCTCCAGCGCCGGACTGTCCGGACCGGGATACAGATCGGACAGATCCCATGCCGGAAGCTGTCCACCCGCATCACTGCCGGACCCGGCGGTGACAGCCTGCCCGTCCGGTGTATGGACACACTGAAGTCGATAACGCATGCGGAGCCATCCTTGTCATTCGTCAGGCTCCAGCATTTAAGCGCCCGGGCGGCGGCGTCAAACCGTTCCCACACCAGGCGCGTATGTCTCACATGCCCAGAGCGCGGCGATAAACGTCCAGCAGGCTTTCCATCTCCTCCACTTCCGCAGGTTCCTGCTTGCGAATGCGGATCAGCTGGCGAATCACCTTGACGTCGAATCCGGCGGATTTCGCTTCGGAATAAATATCCTTGATGTCACTGCCGAGGGCTTTGCGCTCCTCTTCCAGCCGCTCGATACGCTCAATAATGCTGCGCAGACGGTCTGCGGCGATGCCGCCACTGTTCACGTCATCCGGCTTTCTGTCCGTATCGTCCAAGGCCATGATCCCCGGCTCCTTCCTTAGATACCTGTTGCGCGTCATTATCCCGCAGGCTGCCCACGGATGCACCACGCCGTCAGGCCGGCGGGCATACGCCCGCGCAGGCCACCGGATCAAGCCCGGTACATCCAGATGGGCTTGCAGTCAGTGTGCTTTCTGCGCCTTCTCGAACGCGACCTGTTGCTCCGGGGTCACCGGTTTCTGATGCAGGGCTTGCCATTCCTTGTAAGGCATCCCGTAAACGATCTCCCGCGCATCGGCATCCGCCAGCGTCAGTCCTTTCTCCTCTGCGGCCTCCCTGTACCAGCGGGAGAGACAGTTGCGGCAGAATCCGGCCAGAATCATCAGATCGATATTCTGCACATCGCTGCGTTCGCGCAGATGATCACGCAGCCTGCGAAAGGCGGCTGCTTCCAGTTCAAGGCGGGTTTGTGCATCGAAATCGGGAACGGGCATTGGCTTTTCTCCTCATGCAGTCCAGAAGGACGGCACAGATGGTGCTATGGCAGGCTGACAGAGATGGCATCGCCCCGGTCACTGCGCCATACCCGACGGACTAGAACTGCCAGGACGCCATGACACCGGCCACCTGATCAATACAGGTATCCGGGAGGGGGAGAGCAACGATGGAATGGACCGAGGACCGCGCCCGCCGTGCGCTGAACACAATTTTTACCGCCGCGGTGAAGGCTGCCGATCCGCATCAGGTTCTGGCCGCGCATCTGCCCGAAAAGCCGCGCGGGCGCTGCATCGTTGTCGGTGCCGGCAAGTCGGCGGCAGCGATGGCGGCAGCGCTTGAAAACGCATGGCCCGATGTGGACCTGTCCGGCGTCGTGGTCACGCGGGACGGACATACCTGCCCGACACAGCGTATCGACGTTCTGGAAGCCTCCCACCCCGTTCCCGACGCACGCAGCGAAGCCGCTGCACGCCGTATTCTGGAGACCGTGTCCGGGCTGACCGAAGATGATATGGTGATCGCGCTGATTTCCGGAGGCGGCTCCTCCCTGATGGTGCTGCCGGGTGAAGGGCTGACCATCGCCCACAAGCAGGATATCAACCGTGCCCTGCTGCGCTCCGGCGCTACGATCAGCGAAATGAACGCGGTGCGCCGTCAGCTTTCCGGTATCAAGGGTGGCCGTCTGGCTGCGGCCGCAGCTCCGGCGCGGGTCATCACACTGGGCATCAGCGACGTCCCGGGCGACGAGCCCGCCGTGATCGCCAGCGGACCGACCGTCCCCGATCCAACCACCGCCGAGGATGCCAAGGCTATTCTGAAGCGTTACAGGATCGAGGTTCCTCCGGAAGTCTCCGCGCTGCTGGACCGTGCCGCAGCAGCCAAACCGGCTCAGCCGAAAGGCGATTTCCGCATGATCGCAGCACCGCTGATGGCGCTGGAGGCCGCCGCCGCCGCCGCCCGTGCCGAAGGGCTGACCCCGCTGATCCTCGGCGACAGTCTGGAAGGTGAAAGCCATGTCGCCGGTACCCTGCTGGCCGGAATCGCCCAGAGCGTCCGTCAACATGGCTATCCACTCAAAGCCCCTGCCGTGCTCCTATCCGGTGGTGAAACCACCGTGACTATCGCCAAGGGACAAAGCGCCGGACGCGGTGGACGCAATACCGAATTCCTGCTGAGCCTGGCGCTGACCCTGAACGGCGCCAGCAACATCTATGCCGTGGCAGGCGATACGGACGGTATCGACGGAACCGAGGATGCCGCCGGGGCCATCGTGACCCCCGATACGCTCGCCCGCGCCCAGGCGAAAGGACTCGATCCCCGCGCCTTCCTCGATGGCCATGACAGCTACTCGCTGTTCGATGCGGTCGGTGATCTGATCAAAACCGGCGCCACCCTGACCAACGTCAACGACATTCGGGCCATCGTTATCCTTTGAGTATCAGACCGGTGGTGACAAACTCAGTCACCACCGGTCCCGCCAACCACCATTGCAAAAAACTACGCCGGATCAAATCAATGGCCATTCGTTCCCGTCTCCGCCGCCAGCGGCGTACCAAGATCGTCGCGACCATTGGACCGGCCAGCTCCTCGCCCGAGATGCTGGCCCGCCTGTTTCAGGCCGGGGCCGATGTGTTCCGCATCAATTTCAGCCACGGCTCCCACAGCGATCACGCCGAGCGCATTCGTGCGATCCGGGAGCTGGAGGCCGAAATGCGCCGCCCCATCGGCATTCTGGCAGACGTACAGGGGCCAAAGCTTCGTGTCGGCATGTTCGGCGGTGGAAGGGCGCATCTTCAGACAGGACAGAAATTCCGTCTCGATCTCAGTCCGACCCCCGGGGATCGCGAACGGGTGCAGCTGCCCCACAAGGAAATTATCGAGGCTGCGACCTACGGCACCACCCTGCTACTGGATGACGGCAAGCTGCGGCTGCATGTGGACCGCAACCGGGGTGATCATCTGGAATGCACCGTGCTGGTCGGTGGTCCGCTCTCAGACCGCAAGGGTGTGAACGTACCGGATGTGGTGCTGCCGATTCCCGCCCTGACCGAGAAAGACCGCGCCGATCTTGCTTTCGCACTGGACCATGGAGTCGACTATATCGGCCTCTCCTTTGTGCAGCGGGTCGAGGATGTGCTGGAAGCGCGTGCCCTGATTGGCGACCGCGCCTGGATCATGACAAAAATGGAAAAGCCGCAGGCGCTGGAAAACCTCGAAGGCATTCTGGAAGCCTCCGACGCAGTGATGGTGGCGCGTGGCGATCTGGGCGTTGAACTCCCGCCGGAAGAAGTGCCGCTGGCGCAGAAAAACATCATCCGCGCCGCCCGGAAACTGGGTCTGCCCGTGGTCGTGGCAACACAGATGCTGGAAAGCATGATCAATGCGCCCGCCCCGACCCGCGCCGAAGCCTCCGACGTCGCCACCGCCGTGTTTGATGGCGCGGATGCGGTGATGCTCTCGGCGGAGACCGCCGCCGGGCAATTTCCGTATGAAGCCGTCAACATCATGGACCGAATCGTTGCCCGCGTAGAGCGCGATGCGGGCTGGCGCGCCATTACCGACTCCAACCGCCCCGCGCCCGAGCCGAAAACCGCCGATGCCATTGCCACCGCGGCCCGGCAGATTGCACAGACCATTCAGGCCCGCGCCATCGCCGCCTACACCGCCAGTGGACGCACCGCCCTGCGCGTAGCCCGGGAACGCCCGGAATGCCCGGTGATCGGCCTGACGACCGAGGAAAACACGGCCCGTCGTCTCGCCGTGGCCTGGGGAGTACATGCAGTGGTCACACCACCCACCCAATCCATGACCGATACGGTCAGCCGCGCCATACGACATGCACAGTCGGAAGGATTTGCCTCCGTTGGCGAGGAAATCGTGGTGACCGCCGGTATTCCGCTGGGTCTGAAAGGCGGCACCAACGCAATACGGGTTGCCTCCGTTATTTGAGGATCGGTTTCTTCAGCGCAAGGTCACGGTCCATGTCGATCGATCAGCACCACGCAAGCAGGCAGGCTGCTTTATTATGGCTGGCACGCGTGACAACTGCCTGCACAGCGCTCATTGCGGCCTCCTGCGCACCTCATACAGGCCATTCCGAACGCTTCACAAACAATAACGATGGCAGTGTAGAGCTGACATTCCTGAACAATCCACCACCGGGAGAGGCACGGAGAGAGTCGCCCTCTCTGTTTGTCTCGGTGGGGGGTGTCCGGATGCAGGCCGTCATGGATACCGGGTCGACCGGCGTCGTGATCAGTGCGACAGCCCTGCCGGAGAATGCAACAGTGCGCGATCTGGGGCCAGCCGAACTGACCTACAGCAGCTCAGGCCGCATCATGATCGGGCGGTGGGTACTGACGCGCGTGACCGTAACCGGCGCACACGGGCATCAATTTATCTCCTCCCCGATCCCCGTGTTGGCCGTCACGCACATCGCCTGTCAGCCGACAGCCCGCAGCTGTACGCCAAGCGATCATCCTCGCCACGTCGCCATGCTGGGAATCGGATTTGCCCGCGAAGGCGACCACCAGCAACAGAGTGGCCCCTCTCACAATCCATTCCTCAATCCCTCCCCCGGGATGGTGGGCGATACAGGCACGCCCGGCTACGTCATCACCTTCCGTTCGGTTCGGATAGGCTTGCCGTCTGGTGGTGAGATGACCCTGGCTAAAAGGGGATTTTCCCTGGTCAGACTGCCCCATTCCAATATTGAGGGCGAGTGGGGACCAATCCCGGCCTGTATCGGCGTCGCCTCTCATTCGCCTGCATGCGGCGGCACCCTGCTGATGGATACCGGCGTCACACGCATGTTCGCGACGGTTCCCGTCAGTTGGCTGTCTGATCTCTCCCGCAACGGGGAAGAGTTGGCCACCGGAACCCCTGTCACGATCACAGCAGGAGACTCAGCCGCACAATACAGCTTCATCACCGGGGATCCCGGCCTGATGACCCCCTCTGCCGTGATACTGGTTGAAGGCCGCACCGACGGACATGAGCAGCGACCGATCTTTGTCAATACCGGTGTGCACTTCCTCAACGGATATGACTATCTATACGACGCCGCCAATGGCTGGGCAGGTTTCCGCCCACATCGGAGGTAAACGCGGGGACTATTTTTGAGTCTGCATCTGGCTCTGCGAAGCAGGCACGGTCGGCTCCTCGGTTAAACGGGGCGGCCAATCCCGGAAAAATGCCTGCCCGATCTCGAAGGAAAGGTTGCTCAGCCCATCCTGTAATCCATCCAGAAAATCATGCAGTCCGCTGGCCAGAATATCAGCGATGGATGGCACCATCACGCAATCACGCAGGGTCTCGACCTGTTCCAATGCAGGTGCTGTCCCCTTCAACCCATATTGGCGACGAAGCTGGGTCACATGCCATTCGATCTGCAAAACACAGACCGCAACGCTACGCGGAAAAGACGTGTCATTCAGCAGAAAGGCGACAATATCACCCGGCAGAAATGAAGGCGAAGAAATGCGCCGGAATGCATGATACCCGGCTGCAGCACGCAATATAGCCATCCACTGCGTCAGTTCCTTAACCCGCCGCTCCTCCAGGTTTTTGGGCATCAACAGATTATATTTAATATCCAGCAGGCGGGTAGACTGGTCAGCCCGTTCGATCTGCCGTCCCAACTGATAGAAATGCCATCCTTCATCACGAAAGAACGTGCCTTCGGTAATTCCCGTATGTGCCTGCACTCCTTCCTTCAGACGGGTGCAAAGACGTGAGAGATGATCCCCCTCCAGGTCACTGTCACGGATCGCCATGACGTCGCGATGGAACATATTGAGCTGAAGCCACATTTCCGTGCTGATCAATGGCCTCAAAGCCCGCGCATTGGTCCGGGCTGCCTCGATGCTGGCCTGCATGCTGGTCGGATTATCAGGTGATAAAAGGTAGAAACGCTTGATGCCTTCAGCATCGGATTGCAAACCGCTCTCGCGGAAATTGGCCTCGTCCCCATTGATGCAGATCAGGCTGTACCAGGATTCCGTTTCCCGTCCCGGACTTTCGAAGTTCTGGATGACATCAATCAGACGGGCCAGATTTTCCACACGTTCCAGATAACGGGCCATCCAGAACAGGGATTCGGCATAACGGGCAAGCAGCGGCACGTGACGGGAGGGCATGAGAAAACCTTTCTCGTCAGATCAGTGTAACAGGTTTGGTTTCGCCCATTGGCTGAGCATCGCTACCAATGGCCCCGGGCTCCACAAGACCGGAAGAGGATGGGGGGGCCGTCACTGGATCCTCCAGCACCCAGGTATCCTTCGACCCACCGCCCTGGGAAGAATTGACCACCAGACTGCCTGCTTTCATCGCCACCCGGGACAGACCACCCGGCAGAACCCAGGTATCCCTGCCAGTCACTGCAAAGGGGCGTAGATCGAGGTGGCGGGGCTGAATACCCGCCGGTGTCAGGGTCGGCGCAACCGAGAGATTGACCACCGGCTGGCTGATCCAATTGGCCGGATCCGCGAGCAAGGCGGCACGCGCATGATCCAGTTCCTCCCGCGTAGCCCGCGGGCCGATGGTGATGCCATAGCCGCCTGATTCACCAACCGGTTTGACGACCAGCCTGTCCAGATTATCCAGCGTGTAGGCCAGCCCGTCTTTTTCCCGGCAGATATGGGTATCCACATTCGACAGGATCGGATCCTCGTTCAAATAATAACGGATGATCCGGGGCATGTAGGCATAGATCGCCTTGTCATCGGCAACGCCGGTACCGACTGCATTGGCCAGAGTGACATTGCCCTTCCGCCATGCGCCGATCAGACCGGCAACACCCAGCAGACTTTCTGGACGGAACACGGTCGGATCCAGAAAATCGTCACCGATGCGGCGATAGATCGTATGCACCGTCTTCAGTCCGGCAGTCGTGCGCATATAGACGCGGTCATTCTCGACCGTCAGATCAGCACCCTCGACCAGCGGCACGCCCATCTCGCGGGCCAGAAACACATGCTCGAAATAGGCTGAATTATAAATTCCGGGTGACAGCAGCACGACCTGCGGATCATCCACACCCTCCGGCGCGATTTCCGCCATCGCCTCCCTCAGCCGGTGTCCGTAATCATCCACCGGACGCAAGCGCATACCCGACATCAGATCAGGGAAGGCCCGCAGCATCAGATGACGGTTTTCAATCACATAGGACACCCCGGACGGCGTGCGCGCATTATCCTCCAGAACACGAAACGCACCGCTTTCATCACGCACAATGTCGATCCCGCAGATATGGGCATAGGTGCCGAAACGAATCGGGAAATGCTCCATTTCGGGACGGTAATTGCTGTTGCCCAGCACCAGATCACGCGGAATGGTGCCGTCATTCAGGATGTGCTGCTCGTGATAAACATCGTGCAGGAAGGCATTCAACGCTGTGACACGCTGTTTCACGCCTGCCTCAAGCTGGGCCCATTCGGCACTGGTGATAATACGGGGAATGCAGTCGAACGGCAGGATTCGGTCTATCGCCGTCGCCTCTGAATAGACTGTAAAAGTGATCCCCAGATTGATAAGATCATTCTCCGCCGCTGCCGCCCTTTGACGAAGATTATCCAGGCCAATCTTCGCCAGACGCTGACGCACTTTCTCACCGGCCTGACTACCGCCCTCCCTGTGCGTAGTCAGTTCGCAGAAATACTGTCCTGGATCGTATCCAAGGAACGGATCCGGATGGGGTGCGGAGTCGACTGAAACAGCGAGAGGAACCTGCATGGGCGCTCCGTGACGGACAGACGTATCATACGATGTCAGGAAGCTATTCCGGCTGCTTTACGACAAAAACGCAACGGGCAAGTCCCCTTAAAATGTCGCATTGCGGAAAATAAGCAAAAAAAGAGGGGCACCGAAATGCCCCTCCCTTTCCATCCAGAGTGCGAAACGCTTAGTGGAGGATGATTTCCACGCGGCGGTTCTGCGGCTCACGCACGCCCTGTGCCGTCGGCACGAGGGGGTGGGTTTCACCGAAACCATGGATGAAGATGACGTTACGCGGAACGCCGTCCTTGACCAGCTCGGCCGCAACGCTCTGGGCGCGACGGACGGACAGACGCTGGTTGTACTGCGGCGTGCCGGACTTGTCGGTGTAGCCGTTGACTTCGATGCGGGTTGCCTGAACCTGCGTGGAAGCGCGGGCGGCTTCGGCAACGATCTCACGCGCACGGGCGGTCAGATCGGCACGATCCCAATCGAAGAACACCAGATAGGTACGGGCGGCGGTGGGCTTCGGCGCCACGATCGGGGCCGGCGGCGGCGGCGGCGGGGTAACGCCGAACGCATAACGAACGCCGATCAGGATCTGGTGGTTGAAGTCGTTGCCGAACTTCATGTTGCCACGCGCCTGGCTGGTGACAGCACCGTTCGTCAGGCCGTAAACAGCACCGCCAGCGGCAGGCTGCGGGTCCAGAAGGCCCATGAAGCGGTATTCAGCCGTCAGAGACAGGCCGGGAACCGGCAGCGGGTAGGACAGACCAGCGATACCCTGGTAACCGAAATTGTCGGTGCTCTTGTCGTAGTGCAGAGCATCATTGCCACCGGCACCCACGGAGTTGATCACGTTGTGGTTCCAAACGTAGCCGGCGCCAACGCCGACATACGGGTAGACCGGCAGACCCAGGTCGAAGTCATAGAGCAGGTTGACGAAAGCGCCAGCCTTCTCGTTCTTGCCGCTGCTGCTGGTCGGGCCGCTGCTCTTGATAGAGCGGAGGTCGTTCCAGCTGTAGAACCCTTCGAGTTCTGCGCGCAGACCATTGCCGAGACCGTAACCAACACTGGCCTGACCGGTCACACCGGGTTCAGAGCGGGTGTTGAAACCGGCGCCGGAAAAGATGCCGCCGGCATTGACGGTCTGGTTCTGTTGAAGATTAACACCAACGCCGCCGCTGACATACAGGCCGGTGACGGGCTGAGCCTTCGCAGCGACAGGTGCTGCAAGCACGGTCGCAGCCAGGAGCGCACTCCGGAGCTTCATTCTATCTCTCCTCGTTCAAAACCTGCGCTTTTGCGCAGCCAAGGCACGGGGCTGGGCTTGCCCGTTCGCCTGTGCTCGGTAAACGAGAACGTAGCAGGTTAGTCGCACAGTTGCAGGTGGGGATGATGCCTTTATCCATCACTGTGGCAGCACGGACACAGATTCCTTCTGCCACTGGGAAGTTTGTCAGCTTCTCACGATAAAAGCGTCTGTTTCCTACAATATTTTTGCCTCGAATGGTGGAGTCAGATCGGGGGAATCGAATTCAACCACCCACAGGTCGGAGTCTATGGAGGTCTGGCGGGTCAGATATTGATCGACCTGATCCTGTGTGAGGGAACCTGCTCCTCCTCCCGCACGCATCCAGGCGGGACTTCCATCCGCCGCCCGCGTCTGCATCAGCACGCAAAATCCATCGCGCCCCCGCAGAACAGCTGCGATTCCACCGGCATCATCATCGCCATGACGCAGAACCATCCCCGGGCGGCCTGTCAGATCAGCCTGACGAAGTGCAGCCTGCACCCAAAGTCTGGCCTTGATCCTTGCCTCACTCATGGCAGCCATTCCAATCCGATCATGCCAATTGATGGTCGACTGATGGTCGACATCACTTGATTGTGATTGCGTCATGAAACCACGCTCCCGCCAACCAGACAATCCCGATGGGTTTTCCTCCGGCTTCTCTCCTTTACCTGCCTATACCCTGGCTTGCTGGCCTTCAGCGGCTTTGGCACAAGCAGGAGAATCGTGGAGGTTCGGATAAAATTGCCTTTCAACAGGCAAGCCAGACCACGCCTCCTTATTTCAGTATGCACCGGGAACCGCATGACCAGATCTTCTTCTGCTTCCTCTACCAGAACGACCGCCAGCGGATCCCCGCAGGCAGCGCAGTCCCTGTCCGCAGGCCAGCGTGCCTATGAGGAGCGGCGCGCCGCCAAGGCCGGTATGTCACTGGACAAATGGCTGACAGTAAAACGGGCAGAAGCCGAGGCCGCCCGTCAGCAAGCAGCCCAACCTGCGTACGCTCCAACGGAACCGCGTAAACCCGGTTTTCTGGGACGCCTGCTGGAACGTGCACGTCGGCCGCTGTGAGAGAAACGTTGCTCCCGGACTATGCCAACGGTAATCCCGTGATTGTCGGAATAACCGCCCCAAAGGCCATCGGCCTGCACCCGCTTTTTCCGGCCCAAGCCTTTATTGATGCAGGATAATGGTTCCCATGGATCAGACTGAAAGCGGCCCGGACTCCCTCAAAGCGCCTTTCCAGCCGCTCTCTCCGCCGGAAGCCATTATCCCGGTGATCCTGTCGGGAGGCACAGGAACCCGTCTGTGGCCCGTCTCCCGCGAGTCGTTTCCCAAGCAATACTGGAATCTGACAGGGGACCATTCCCTGATCCAGGACACCATGCACCGGGCGCAAGGACCGCAATTCGCCCCTCCCATTCTGGTGTGTAATCAGGATCATCGCTTTCTGATTGCCGAGCAGGCGCGATCGGCCGGAGTCGAGAACGTACGCATCGTTCTGGAGCCATGCGGGCGCAATAGTGCACCGGCGATTTTGGCAGCTGCCTTGCTTGCCGCTGAAACCAATCCCGATTCGGTGCTGTGGATGCTGGCAGCCGATCACTCCGTCACCCGGCCGGATGCTCTGCTTGCGGCGCTTGGCAAGGCCGTGGCTGCGGCGAAGGCCGGATATTTCGTCACATTCGGCATGCAGCCTACCGCTCCGGAAACCGGATATGGCTATATCGAAGTCGGCGATTCGATCACTGACCTTTCCGGTGTGCATCGCCTGCGCCGCTTTCTGGAAAAGCCCGATACCACCACCGCTCAGGCACTGGTCAGTTCCGGCCAGCATCTGTGGAATTCAGGGATGTTCGTCTTTACGGCCCGCACACTGATCGAAGAAATGCGCCAGCACGCCCCCGCCGTACTGGAAGCCGTGACCGCCGCCGTGGCCGGGCGTACGCAGGATCTCGATTTCCTGCGACTGGCCCGGGAACCGTTCATGGCATGCCCGGATATCAGCCTTGATTATGCCGTCGCCGAGAAAACCAGCCGTGCTGCCGTGGTTCCGGCCGATATCGGCTGGTCCGATGTTGGCAGCTGGAGCGCATTATGGGAACTGGGCGATAAGGATGATCACGGCAATGTCGTTCAGGGCGATGCCATGCTGGAAAGCGCCAGCAACTGCTATGTGCGGTCTGACGGCATCGTCACCGCCGTGATCGGGCTGAAAGATGCGGTGATCGTCACGACAAAAGATGCCGTGCTGGCCATGCATCGCGATCATGCGCAGGATGTGAAAAAGATCGTCGATCGCCTGAAACGCTCAGGCAAACCCGAAGCAGCCAGCCATAACCGTATCTATCGCCCCTGGGGCTTTTATGAGAGCCTGATCCAGAGTGACCGTTTCCAGGTGAAGCGTATTGTCGTTTCCCCCGGTCATCGTCTAAGCCTTCAGAAACATTACCATCGGGCCGAACATTGGGTCGTTGTCGCAGGCACAGCCATCGTGACCCGCGATGAGGAAGACATTCTGGTGCGGGAGAACGAAAGCATCTATCTGCCGCTCGGCACTGTGCATCGCCTGTCCAATCCCGGTCATATCCCGCTGGCCCTGATCGAGGTACAGTCCGGCGCCTATCTGGGTGAAGATGATATCGTCCGCCTGGAAGACACATACGGGCGGCAATAATTTTCCATGTCAGGCAGGCGCAACACCGTTGCCTTTACGGCTGGGTACGCGCCTTCCATTCCACTGCGAACTTGACCAGCGCAGCCCCGGTGCGAATTTTAAGCCGGGTGCGCAGAGCGCCACTCATATTGGCCACTGTCTTGTAGCTGACGCCCAGCTCGTAAGCGATTTCCGACAGGCTCAACCCATCGCCGAGCAGTTCCAGCACACGCTTTTCTTTGACAGACAGCTCAGCTGCAACATTGGAATCCGGCATCAGCCTTCCCAGAGCCAGAGACTGCGCCACCACCTGCCCCAGATAGACGCCGTTATTCATCACCTGATCAATGGCCAGCAGGATTGTCTCCGGATCGTCGTTCTTGGTGACATATCCCTTGACGCCCCGATCAAGGGCACGGCGCACGAAATGCGTATCGCCATACATGCTGAGAACGATAATACGCACATCAGGATTATCACTCAGCAGATCATCAAGCAGATCGAAGCCATTGCTATCCGGCAGGTTAATGTCGAGGATGATGACATGCGGTTTCTGTGCAGCATTGATGGCAACACCATCCTGACCGGAACTGGCCTCCAGCACTTCCAGCGTGTCCCGGCGGCTCAGCACGCGATGGCATCCGGCACGCACCAGCGGATGATCCTCCACAACCAGAACCTTGATCATCGGCTGCGTCATTCCGCTGTTTCCTTCTGCACGGCTGCAACCGGCATAACTGCTTCCACCACGGTGCCATGCGGATGATTGTTCCGCACTTTCAACTCGCCCCCGCATTGCCGCAACCGCTCCGTCATTCCCAACAATCCAAATCCCATCCGGAAATGCTCCGGCAGGCCAGTGCCATCATCTGTTACCAGAAGCTGCAGACGGCGCGATGAGCCCTGTCCTGACACTCCATCATGCCATGACAGAGTGACATTGACCTGCTCGGCAGAGGAATGCCGCACCGCATTGGTCAGGCATTCCTGCACAGTCCGGTAGAGAACCAGGTTGATCTGATCATTTTCTATCCTGAGATCACGTGGCATGGAAAGCCACCACTCCATCTCTGGATAGCGATCCTGCCATTGGGTCATCAGATCCCGAATAGCATCGGCAATCCCCATGTGATCCAGCGCCATCGGGCGCAGCCGTTCCAGAATACGGCCATTCTGCTGTTGAATCTGATCGATCAATCTTGCGACAGCATGAGCGCGCTCGATAATGAGTTGCCCTGCCTCGCCCTGCCTGCGGGCTTCCAGCAACAAGGTAGCCAGCTCTGCACGAGCGCCAAACAAGGTAGCGCCAAAATCATCGTGCAGTTCACGAGCCAGTTCACGACGTTCCGTTTCCTGCAACGAAACCATCTGTTCCAGCAGACGCTCATTATCGCCGCGCACCGCACGGAGCGTTTCGGCAAGCTGATTGAAGCGCTCCCCAATCGGCTTCAGCTCCGTCACATAAAGAGGTGGAAGCGCGTCGAACTGCCCGGCTCGCATACGCTGCAACCCCTCCGCCAGCGTGCTGATCGGCCTCAGCGCATAGCGGGCGGTCCAGAACATGGCCGCCATGATCATCAAGGATACACACGCCAGTAATCCGAGCAGAAATTTAAGCTCCTCCCAGATTTCGGCAATTTCGTTGTGAGGATCGCCGACCATAACGATATCGCCACGAAATACGCCTTCAATCTGCACCGGGAAGGAACGAACGGGACGTGGAACATGAAACCACCCCGCAAACCATGCGGGTGCCCCGCTCCCCACAAGCGGTGGAGCCGCATGAGGCGGCGTAGCACCGGAAGGCACATAGATAAAAATCACATGGCGAATGTTCGAGAGATCAGAAATCAAATGCTCGATCTCAGCATCCTGATCGCCAGAATGGCCCAGGCTACGCAACGCATAGTGAATCAGCATGTCGCCCAATTCTGTGCCGGACTGAATTTCCTGCTCGATCCGCTGGTTGGAATCGAACAGGACCACGCCGATGACAAACAGGATTGCTGCCGCGAGAATAACCAGCGGCAGCACGATCAGACGGGCCTTGATAGAATGCTTAAGCGCGGTAAAGGGCCTGGGGAGCAGGATTGACCGCCACAGAGGACGCCTTATTGCTGTCTCGTCCTGCATTTCTGTCCTCCAGCCGCCGCCGGGCCTGCGCACGGGATCGCCAGACTGCGACCACGCCCCATACGGGAAGGACAAGATAACATAAACCCAACGCCACAAGCGACAGCAGGGCAGGAATCCACGAAATTTCCACCAGTTGCCTGACCGGACGTTTCGTCATCCACTTTTCGGCGACACCATTCAGATCACCTGCGCCGAGGTGAAAATAGTCGAGGCCGGTAATTGTTCCCAGTGATTGCAAGTGTTTTTCATCCACCGCTGATAATGAGCCGGATGCATTACCGCCAACATTGCCAAAAGGCGCATTACGGGGGTTGTATCCTTCACGGTTTTCCGCATCCGGCGGCGGCGGTGCCGCCTCGTTTTCTGCCGGAATATCCTGCGGTCTCCAGAATCCGACCTGACGGCCATGGTCGTCGTATTTGGGAATCGGTGTAGGCGTCAGCCCCCCGACACCGACGATCAGCCCTTTGACAATGCTTTTCTTTCCGTCGAAAGGCGGCGGCCCAGTCCATGGCAGAGGGGGGGCTTCCTGCCCATCCGTCATGAACATCAGATCGGCATTCAGATCATGCGCAAGAACGAGCGAGCGGTACAGCCCCTCTGTAATATGGCTGTCTCCTTCCCACGCCATGCGCCAGTCCAAATGCGTGATCTCATCGTCCAGGGCTGGAAAATTCGCGCAGGTTTCAACGGGTTCAACCACCAGATAGGGGCGACGCTCGGTAAAAATCGCCAGCCCGAACTGGGATCCACACGGCAGTCGCCCGACAAAATCACTCAGATCATGCCGCACCTTGTCCAGACGGCTGACGACTTGACCATTCAGCATCTGATCCCGCGTATTCATACTGCCCGTGATATCGACCACGGCAACCATGCGGTAAGACGGGCCTGTATGGTAAACCCGCGGCAAAATGACTGCCAACACCAACAGAAAAATAGCACCCGCGCTCAACCAGAACCGTGGATCACGTGCGGCCGGCCAGGAAAGAATGCGCGCCCTTCCCATCAGGGTAATCCCTGCGGCTGACCCGGCATGTTGGGCCACAATTTTTTGGTCGCAGGCAAGGAATCACCTTCTTCCTGCTCGGCAGCGGGGAAATCCCGCACCATCCGCATGGCCACATCCAGATTGTACTTCATATCCCAGTTCAGGGGATCATCTTTCAACGCGCGACGATAATCCTGCTTGGCACTGATCACCAGCGGAATGCTTTTCTCCAGAGCATCATTGTCAATCTCGTCGATAGCCCGTCGCATCATGGTATTGGCAATATCATAAGACAGCATCGCACGCAGATGCGGGGGAGCATGCTGCATATGCTCCAGTACCGACCGCGCATCCTCGTATTTGCCCATTTCCAGCAGATAGTGTCCCCGGGCTACATACACCTCGGGAGCCGCATTGGCGGGAATGGTCACATCATTGCGATACCGCAACTGCTTCATAAGATGCGTATCACGCAGGGCACGCTGCCAGTGCATCCCCTGCCATCCAGTAACCCCTAAAGCTCCGCCGAACACCAGCCATGCCAAAGCGATTCTGATTCTGCCGGGCGTCAACCATTGTATTCTGCTTGTCATGCCGCCCTCCTGCCGCGATACAGATCGCGTTCCAGAAATCGTGCCATGCATAAAACCGCGAGAACCAGCGCTGCAATACCGTAGCAGAAGCGGTTGTAATCCTCACGCGGCACATATTCATTGTAGACGATAGGCGCTGCTTCCAGTCGATTGATGGTATCAACAGCGGATTTCAGGGCATTCGGATTATCAGCCTCGAACGCTTTGTATGGCACACCCAGACCGGAAAACCATGCATCCAACGCGGCAGGGGCATCGGCATCCGCCGTTTCGCCTGTCGCATGCAAGCCTGGATCGCCTTCCGTGCGGAGATATAAATAATAGATATGTACGCCGAGCTTTACGGCCTCGGCATGAAGCCGAGGCTCCAATTCTCCATCGATGACACCTGCGCCGTCTGATACGAACAGAACCACACGCGCCGCATCTGGAGAACTGTTCTGAAGCTGCGCGAAAGCTAGCGACAGGCCACGACCGATATTGGTGCGGGCAATGGCCGGACGCCGCATGGCATCCAGAGAAGCCTCTACCGCTGCACGATGCTCGGTCAAAGGCATTGCCAGAATAGGAGACGTTGAAAAAGCGACAACACCAAAACGGTCATGCTGGCGTTGACGGAAAAAATCTTTCACCAGCCGAATGGCCGCATCCGTCTTCGATTCCTTGGCTGCATTCGGTGTCTGATTATCGAAGGTCTGGTCCATGCTGATGCTGCGATCAATCAACAGCATGATCTGTGCACCCTGGCCGACTTTCTGGATCGTCAGCTTTTCCCGATGCAGACCTGCCAGCCCCAATACCACCGCAATGATCGCAATCGCCCCCAGCACCCGCAGAACCCAGGCCACCACAGCAGAGAGACGATCCGCCGGAACCACCATGACAGATGGAAAAGCGACCCGGCGGAAGCCAGCGCCCAATAACGGCCACAATGCCAGCAATCCCGCCAGCAAGACCCATGGTCTATCAATGGCGAGATGCATCATGCGCGTTCAGACCGGCTGAGTTGACGCGCCAGTGCCAGGACCGCTTGCGGTGGAAAAGATTGCATCGCCTGCACAACATCGGAGGCATAAAAGCAGCATCTTGATGCCTCAAAAAATTGCTCGATCTCTGCTTTCAATCCGACAAAACGCTGATGACGGGTGACGAAACCCGGCACATCCTCGGCCAGAACGAGACCGCCTTCGGTACGGTCGAAAGCTTCGTGCAAGGCTTTTAGGCTGTTGCGATACGCTTCGCTTTCCTCCCGACCACGCTCCCGGCGAATCTGATGGACCGCAAATCCAAAAGGCCGTGACCGTCGACGCAACACCGTGCCGAACCAGCCCGAGAGCCAGCCGAGCCAGATCAGAGACAGCAGCGCCACACCCAGCGCCGCCAGCGTAGCCCTGCGTGGGATGGTGACATCCGGCAATGGCGGCCAGTGGTCCGGCTGGAGAAAACTTGCATCGACATCTTCGCCAGGGCTGACTTCGCGGATAGGTGAACTTAAGAACTGCCATGTCGGCGTGCTGAGTTTTCTGTCCGCTCCCGCCCCATGGATCACGAGCGTAAAGCCGGGAACCGGCAACTTCTTTGGTTCCAACGGATCGTAAAACGTCTGATATTGTAGAGTCAGCCGAACCTGTTCTCCACCATCTGCAAGCTTATGCCGGATGACATCGACCCTGCGCAGTGTCAGCCAGTAATTGATATCACCGGGTGTCGGCACAGTAGACGGGTCGAGTATCTCACCCTTTGCAAGGGTTATATCGACCGTACTGTCCAGAACATCCCCAATATAATAGCCGAACAGACGGCCAGGTGGATGAAATGCCAGAGAGGCACCTTTTATGGCGGCATCATGATGCGCCATGTCGGCGGCCCCGACGGAACAGGATGGATGTACGGTCGCAGCTGTTATTGCCAACAGCAACGCAACCGCCGATCTGTGCGAAAATGCATTCATCTCAGCCTGCCAGCAAATGTTCGCTCAAGCGTTCATAATTGATCCGGTCCCAAGCGAAGAAAGGAGGCCGGCCATATGTAGACAACAACTGTCCCAGCATCCGCATATTCTCGGCTGCCGCCTGCGACCATCGTCGACGCAAAGCCGGACGCAACAGCAGACTGCGCGGCTGCCCGGTTTCCACGTCCCGCACATGGATAAAGCCAAAACCCGATGGCAATTCGTGCTCGCGCCGATCCCGCAAAACAATGGGGACGATGTCATGACGCCCCAACGCCGCCAATGACGGTTCCAGCACTGATCGGGGGGCATGAAAATCAGACACCAGCAACACCAGACGCCGACGGGTACCCAGGTAGGCAGCGACATCCTTCAGGCCATTGATGTTGCGTGCCGTCAGCGGCTCCGTCTGCAAACGCTCAAGAACAGCCTGCTCTGCTCCCCTGACGCGGGAAGCCTTGAGAAGGCCGTCCCGCATTACAGTTTCTCCGAAACCGATAAAGCCGAACGCATCCCCGCTTCTGCGGGCTGATTGTGACAGAACCTTCACCAGTTTGGCAATTTCGGCGCGGCGTGCACCATCCTCGGTCGGATCCATCGACGCCGACAGATCGGCTATAACGTAGACATCAATGGCGCTGCGCTGCTCAATCTGGCGGACCATAAGCGTGCCATCCGGCTCCTTCGCCGAGCGGGCAAAGTCGATACGCCGTGTGTCCGGGGAGGACCAGAAGGGAACATATCCCCTCAACTCCCCTCCGCTGCCATTCTGGCGGCCCCGGTGACTGCCGGGTCTAGCCCCCGGCACTCGCCAACGCACTTTATAGGCCAGATCAGGCAACGCGGCGTCATCGAACGCCGGCATTGCGTCGCTCACGGGGCCGGCACGCGCTCTAGCACCTGGCGGCACAGCGCCGGCACCAGAGTCTCCCGTCGAAGTTCATAGAGTGGATCAAGGAAGATGCGATGCGCCATCGATTCCATAAACACGGCACGCAGATCTTCCGGCACGACCATATCGCGCCCATTGAGGAAAGCATTGACCCTGGCCGCACGCACCAGATAGCTGAGACCACGCGGGCTGGCGCCTCCCTGCACCAGACGATCTATATCGACACCCTCCAGCATGATGCCATGCTGACCAGGATAACGCAGAGCATTCCAGAGCCGTACCACATACGCTTCGAACGCATCTGAAGAATGGATACGGGCCTGAATAGCCCTTGCCACCCCATCCAGTGTGGTATGAGGCAGAATATTGGTCTCAACCGAACCGATCAGATTGTCCACATCATGGAAACGACGATCGAAGATCAATTGTCGCCGAATGGTATCATCGGCAGGGGTTTCAACTGGAATTTCCATAAAGAAACGATCGCGGGCCGCGGCAGGCAGCTCATAGGTTTCTTCACGCTCCAGACGGTTTCTGTCTGCAAAAACCAGAAGATGAGGCAACAGAATTTCGCGATTAAAAGCCGTTACACTTCGCTCAGCCATCAGACGCAGCAGCAGGGAATGCACCTGCGGACGGGCACGATTGATTTCATTGAAGAAAAAAACGGCAAGATCTTCACCATGATGCAACACCGGCCCCGGCTCCAGCCTGGGCTTACCGTCATCGCCAATGGCGGCATGGTAAATCAGATCGCCAGGCATCAGATCGATCGTGCCTTCGACACGCTCGTATGGACCGCCAATCGCTCTTGCAACGGCTCTTAAAAGAGTGGTTTTACCGACACCCACATCGCCTTCGAGCAGCACGTGGCCCCGTGCCAAAATAGCGATGGTCATAAGACGAACGACACGTTGCTGCCCCAGAACGGCACCAGACACTGCCGCTTCGAACGCAATCGCACGCTCCCGCCAACCACCGAGGCTAAAAGCCTCGGCGCTGGCGTCGGCCATTGATCCTGACATAAAAGTCAGAGACCTCAGTTACCCTGACCCTGTAGCTTGTTCACATCGAACTCGAACTTGCCGGTCTTGACAAAGTTTTCGACACGCAACTTGTTGCGGGCTTCCTGAGCGTCCAGAGCAGCCTGCTGTTTCGCCAGTTCTTTCGGATCATGATGCGGGTCATATTTGGACCCTTTCAGGATTGCCGGATAACCGGGTTCCGGCTCCCAGCACACGCCCGGCGCCTTGCAATGCGTGCCGTCATAAGCGGCATGAGCAACGGAAGCACCAGCCGCACCGGCGATCAGGGCCGCTGCCAGGGTTCCCTGGATGATTCTCTTGAACATATGACTTCCTCCTGATTTGGTTTGGATGGTTAGCCGGGAAGCTTGCAGGCTTTTGCGTCCTCGCTCGCGGGGAACTTGGCCTCATCTTCCTTCTTGAAGAGCTTGAAGCTCTTGCGCTGAGCGTCCGTCAGCCACGGCATGTCTTCATCCGTGTGCTTCGGGCCTTCATAGTGGAAACGAATCCAGGCCATCACGCGCAGAATCTGATCCATGGTCAGATCCTGATTATGCGGACCCATCATACCGTTCGCACCACCGAAGATCGTGGAGAACAAGCCCTGGTCGGTCTTGTTCGTCTCATAAGTCCAGTAGTCATCAGCCAGAGAGGGACCAACCTTGCCCTCCATCTCTCCACCATGACAACCGGAACAGGCAGAAAGCCACAGGCTTTTGCCATTGGGAAGGCAGGATTCAATCAGATTATACGGGTTATGCCCGGTCTGAAGGAATTGCTTGACGGCAGGCGTATCACGCCCATCTGGCAAGGAGTCGTTCAAATCTAGTGGATCACCACTGACTGTGTTGGTGAATTTGAGGGCGCTGGGCGGAACAGGCGTATCACCCGCATGCGCAGGCACAGAAACCGCAATAGCAGCCGCTAACAGGGAGGCAGCCAGAGTTCCATTCAGGATATGTTTAAACGTCAAGGGTTCGTTCCATTTCTTCTCGGCTGTGCGTCTCGATATTACACAGCTATCGGTCTTTAAGAGTTCTCAGGAATTAGGCGCGAGAGTCTGAATATTCTCGTCCTTGAGAATATTGGCGATCTGTGGCTTCGCCTTTTCCAGAGCACCATCGAGCTCTGCCTGCAACGCCGCATCATCCCGGCGCACGCCCATGACCTCGCTATAATGCATCGGCACTTTCTGGCCATCAGAGCGAGTGGCATTATCGGGAATGACAGTCACGCGCAGCTTTACCGGAGACGCCTTGACGTAGCGTGCTACCTCCGGATCAAACGCAACTCCGAGATCAGCATGACCGGATGCAACCTCGGAAACGATTTTGTCGGATGGAACCTGAATATACTGGTTTCTAGGAGATTTAAAACCAACCAAAGACTGCTGATAGCTGAGATTATCTTCGTATTTACCGATCTGACGCAGCATCAGCTCGCCGGGCGAGCCAAACGCAACGGCAATTTTGGAGATATGCTCGAACGCTGGATCCTTCCAGTCCTTGGGCTGCGCCTTACCATCCTCACGAGTGATAAAAACATAGCTGGACCGATAATAGGGCTTCGTCGTCAGAACACGATCATCGCCTTCATCCAGGCCCGCAACCACATCGCAGGTATTTTTGTAAAGCTGGTCACGCACAGCATAAATAGCAGGCCGATCAGTCCAGACAAAAACCGGTTTGCGGCCCATTGCCTCCGCAACCGCAGTCATAATCTTGTTCTCAATACCTGTTGCTCCAGGTTCGGAGAACGGAGCCTGTTTGGTAGAGGCACAGATGCGCAAGGTCTTCTGCGTATCCTGGCCGGAAGACGCGCTTCCAGTCGTATCAGACCATGCGGGCCGCGCTGTGGCAGACATTGCAAACAATGCACCAAAAGCTGCTGCCGCAACGTAGCGACGCCGGTTGTTCATAGGACGATAGCGCATCGTAAAACCATTCGATTGCTGAAGCTGTGAGACCCGCCACGAAGAATATCATGGCGGGTCTTTCTTCACAGGCGAACCCGATTAGTTGGCGTACTCGCCAACCTTCGGATCGTCATACGGGCCTTTGCCACCCAGGGAGAACACGAACACGCCACCACCCTGCTGGGTATAGTGTGCCAGTTCCTTGAAGGCGCCAACCGCACCGAGACCGGCAGACGGATCGTTCAGGTCGAACACCATACCAACACCGGGCCAGCCACCAACACCGTAGTAGATGGCGACATACTGCGTGCCCTTGTGTTCATAGGTGATCGGGTAACCGATCACGCCGGACGGCAGCTTGAACTTCCACAGCAGCTCACCGGTATCCTGATTACGAGCCTTAATGAAACCATCAAGCGTTCCATAGAATACCAGGTTGCCGGCCGTAGCCATCGTGCCGCCCCAAACAGCGAAGCGTTCCATCTTCTGCCATTTGAACTGACCGGTGATCGCGTTGTAGGACTTGATCTGACCCAGACCTTCGTAGGTCTGACGATTACCCTTCGGACCCGGATACATGTTCAGCGTCGCACCGACGAAGAACTGACCAGCGCGATACGGCAGCATGAACGGTTCCCAGTCCATGCAAATATGGTTCACGCCCAGGAAGAACTGCTGCTTTTCCGGAGAATAGCTGTCGAAGCCCTGGTTGTGATAGCCCATCGCGGACGGGCAGATGTCACGACCCTTGTGATCCATATAGGTCGCGTATTCAGGATCGCGAACCGGGATACCGGTCTTCAGATCGACATGCTTCACCCAGTTGACGGTGTCGTCGATCTTGTTGGCGGAAACCAGATCGCCGTTTGTACGGTCGAGGGTGTAGACAATACCGTTACGGTCAGGATGGGTCAGAAGCTTGCGCAGCTTACCGTCCTTATCCTTCTGTTCGGACAGCATCATCACGTTGACGCCGGCATAATCCCACTCATCGTGCGGGGTCTTCTGATAGCCGAACTTGGCTTCACCGGTGTCAACATCGCGACCGAAGATGGTCATCGTCCACTTGTTGTCACCCGGGCGCATCGTCGCGTTCCACGGAGCCGGGTTGCCGCTGCCGTAGTAGATCAGGTTGGTGCCGGGGTCATATGCATACCAGCCCCAGTTTGTGCCGCCACCGATCTTCCAGGTTTCTTCCTGCCAGGTCTCTGTGCCGAGGCCGAATTGACCGTATTGCGGGTTGTGGATGTTGAAATCCTTCGCCAGCAGTAGATCAGAGTCCGGTCCAGTTTCATAAGCGCGCCATTTCTGCGCACCGGTGTGCACATCATAGGCGGTGATGTAACCACGAACACCCAACTCAGCGCCGGAGCTACCCGTGATCACGAGATCTTTCACGACATAAGGAGCCTGGGTCTCGGTCTGACCCACCTTGATATCGCCATTTTCCATCTGCCAAACGACATCGCCGGTTTTGGCGTTCATCGCCGTCAGGCGACCATCGAGCAGGTTCTTGAAGATCAGAGCAGGGGTCTTGCTGTCACCCGGCCAGTAAGCCATGCCACGATTGACAACGTCACAACATGCTACAGAACGGGCATTGGCGCTCTGCTTCGGGTTGTTTTCCCAGATGATGCGGCCAGGATTGTCCAGACCCAGCGCAAAAGTGCGGTTGGGGAACGGACCCGTGACATACATCGTATTGTTGACGATCAGCGGCGCACCTTCATGGCCGTTCAGAACGCCATCAGAGAAAGTCCACGCGACTTTCAGATCCTTCACGTTCTTCGTGGTAATCTGCTTCAGCGGGCTGTAGTTCTGGGCCTCATACGTACGGCCCGGCATCAGCCAGTTTTCGTTGCTCTTGGACAGCTCGATCAGCTTGTCCTCGGCCATGGCGGACGTAGCGCCAGCGGCAACGCCCAACACCGCACAGAGCGATGCAGACGCGAGCAGTCCTGTTTTGGATTTGCGCATCGACTTTTCGTCTCCTCCCGTTTCGTTGGGCGGATCGTATGAACGGGTTTCGTCGACTTCCTAGAGGCAAAATTCAATTAAGGACTTATTGTCTAAATCAAGCATATAGTGTTTTTAACAAGTTATAAATAAGAACACATAATTGCATAATATGCATAAAATAATAGAAAAAACACCGATTTATTCTGCTTTTCAATAACAACCCTCTTCATGAGGTTTGCGGGCTCTTCGAGCTTGCGTACAGCCGTGTTGCTCACATGCTTCGCAAGAGGGTTATTCGATGAAAAGACGGCTTTTTATGGGCGCGATTCTCGGCGTTTCCCTGATTTCGCCCCTCACCACGCATGCGCACGGCCCCACGCCGCAAAAGGTGGACGAATCCGTCACCGTGTCGGCCCCGCCTGACAAGGTGTGGGCGATCGTCAAGGACTTCGGTGGAGTCGGTAAATGGGATTCCCAGTTCACCGCAGTCACTTTCAAAAACGACAAGGATCAGGGGCAGGAGCGCACCCTGACCCTGAAATCCGGCAAAAAGATTGTCGAAGGTCTGGATTTCATTGACGAGAATGCCAAACAGATCGGCTGGCGGCGCGTCGATGACGATGTTACCGCTCTGCCGGTCAGCTCCTATAACGTGAAGCTGACGGTCACGCCGGATGGCAACGGATCGAAAATCACCTGGGATGGCCGCTTCTACCGTGGCGATACCGGCAATGAGCCGCCGGATAATCTGAACGATGCCGCCGCCGTCAGTGCCATGACCTCGATGATCAAGGCCGGTCTTGGTAATCTCAAAGATTATATCAGTAAAAATGTAAAATAAAACATAACGGTAAAGGGGGGCGCACAGCCCCCTTTTTTACGGCCGCTTTGCATGGCAGAACAGGGCCATGACTATCACCGCTCGCCGTCTTCCAGCCTCTTCTTCCCTGCCGGAGCATGATCCAGGCGGGAAACGTTTGCTGCCCCTGCCATCCGGCACCATCGGCAATGCTGTTTTTGATGGCCCCGGCAATTGCTATCGTTACGAATTGCGACGGTGCTGGGACAAGGCTGCACCTGCGGTCATGTTCATTATGATGAACCCCTCCACCGCCATTCCCACCCATGATGACCCGAGTGTCGCCAAATGCGGCCGCTATGCCCGGCGCTGGGGATATGGAACGCTGCTGGTGGGCAATACATTCGGTTATCGTGCGACCGATCAGCTTCAACTGGCCGCGGTCAATGATCCTGTCGGGCCCGGCAATGATGAAGCCTTGCTGCGCATGGCCGATGAAGCCGATCTGGTCGTTCTCGCTTATGGTCGGCCAAAGCTGAAACCGCTCCAGTCACGTGGGCCTGCCGTCATGCGCCTGCTGCGTGATGCGGGAATCGTGCCCCATGTCCTGCGCCTGTCAGCCGATGGCTGCCCCCACCATCCGCTTTATCTGCCTGAATCGCTGACGCCGTTCCCCTGCCCGTCCGCCTCCGTCACCTCCTGATCCTCCAGCAGCGCCTCGTTCTGTAAACGTCGGAAGCTGCGGGCGCTGAAGGGCAGCATGGCGGCATAGAGCACTCCAAACGCGGCCAGTGCAGCCCATGGATCCGCCACAAGGAAAGCAATATAGACCGTCAGGCCGAGCAAAAGCGGCAGCACATACTGCGACGGCACCTTGAAGTTCTTGAAACTCCAGACCGGCAGCGTAGACACCAGCAGCAACGCCGTGCCGATCAGGATCAGGGCGCAGAACAACGGGGAATGAGACAATGCCAGCAGGGCCGGCCACTCCATTTCCCGCGCTTCCAGCCCGATGAACAGCGGGAACAACACGAGTGCAGCCCCCATCGGAGCCGGCACACCGGTGAAGAAATTCTGCACATAGGCCGGTTTGCTGACGCTGGAGTCCTTCGGCTCATCCAGCGCAGCATTAAACCGTGCCAGACGGAGAGCCATGCAGACCGCAAACATCAGGCACGGCACAAAGCCGAATCCATGAACCGGGCGTAACGACCACAGATACATCACGAAAGACGGAGCCACCCCGAAGCACAGAAAGTCGGACAGGCTGTCGAATTCAGCCCCAAAGCGCGTGGTGGCCCGCAGCAGCCGGGCCAACCTGCCATCCAGACCATCAATACAGGCAGCGACACAGATGGCCACCGCCGCCCATCCGAACCGCCCCTCCAGCGCCAGCCGCATCGAGGTCAACCCGGCACACAACCCGAGCAGGGTCAGCAGATTGGGAATGATCCGGTTGAAAGAAGGCCCCGCGAAACGCGGGCGACGACGCAACCGACGGCGGCGGCGCATGCCAAGCGATTTGGCAAAACGCGGATGCCTTGGTGCGTCTCCATGCGGGGTCGCTGGTGTTTCGTCGCCGCTCATGGCGTCAGATCGGCGATCACGGTCTCGCCCCCGATCATGGTCTGGCCTTCCGTGACCAGCGGTAATACGCCCTCAGGCAGATACAGATCCGTACGGCTGCCGAAGCGGATGATGCCGAAACGTGCTCCGGCATTCACCATATCGCCCTCCCGCGCATCGCACAGGATACGGCGGGCAATCAGCCCCGCAATCTGCACCACCGCCACTTTGCGCCCATCCGGCATGCGGATCGCCAGCGCATTGCGCTCATTATCCTCACTGGCCTTGTCGAGGCTCGCATTGAGAAATTTGCCGGGTCGATAGGCGATTTTCGTGACCGTCCCATCCACCGGCATACGGTTTACATGCACATCCAGCACAGACAGGAAGGTCGCCACCCGCCAGCGCGGCGTATCCCCCAGTCCAAGCTCAGGCGGAGGAACGGCGGGGGCCACGGATACGACATGACCATCGGCCGGTGCCAGCGCCAGCCCCGTCCGGCCCGGTGGCACACGCTCCGGATCGCGAAAGAAGAACAGGCAGAACAGGGTGAAGGCCACACCCAGCCAGACAATCCAATGAGACAGAAATAGTCCGACCAGCGCGACACCCACACCGCCGATCAGGAATGGCCGCGCCGCCGGATGCGGAGGGGCAAGGACCATTTTGACAGATTGAACCATGGACATCTGGGCAGACTTCCCTTTGGGGATGGAACATGCGGTTATGAAACCTTCTGAATAGAGGGGCAAGCGAGAGAGGTTTCACCTTGCTCCGGCCTATCGCAATCCGGTCAGGGCTGCAGCTGAATAGGTTGCCAACGCAGTCAGCAGGACAGCTATGGTGGCTGCAACCGGCTCCGGCTTCAGCAGCCGTCCTCTCCGCTGGAAACGGCTGTATAAGGACAGGCCTATCCAGGGAGGCAACCAGATCAGCCCAGTTGCATATCCGGCTCGGGAAAGCGAAGAAACAGATGCCCCGCCCGGATGCAGGGCGACCAGCGCCACGGCCAGTATCAGTGTCGCCGCGGCATATTGAAGCGGCAGCAGAGGATGATCGGCCTGCTCCGCCCGATCCGCCCCAAGGGACAAGGCAGGCTGTTTGGTCGGCACGATTTTTTTCCCGGTGCGATGAGAAGCGCCCGACGTTTTTTTGCCCGTAGCCGGGCGTTTGACGACGGCAGGCCGCTCCCCTCCCCCGCCGAACCATGTTCCAAGCGCGGCCGCCGCCACGACCCATGCCAGACCGGACCATCGCAGCCCCACCGGGCTTGTCACATGACATGCGTCCAGCGTCAGAGCCAGACAGGACGCTGCCGTTACCAGCCCCGCTGTCCTCTGACGCATGGAGCGGTCAAGCAACAGAACGGCGCCAGTACCAGCCAATGCAAACGTCACCCATCTGGGGATACCCACAGGAATCCCGGTCACGCGGGTCAGCCACCAGCCTGCTGCCAGCAGGAGAAGCACACAGGAAATAAGCGGCACCCCGCTTTTCCCTGCACTGACAGCGGTCACAGCACGGGACAGAAAGGAGGGTAATCGCCATGGCAACAGCAGAGTAGACACAACCGCCAACAGCAGCAGCGACTCGAATAATGAAACCGCTTTGCCACCTGCATGAGAAGGCGCCGGTACGGGTGCCAACAGCAGCCAGCCCGCCAGCATGGCGGCACCACCCCTGATCGTCGCCAGACCGTTCAGGCCGGACCATGCTGCCCCCCGCCTCAACAACCATGGTATCAGGGCCGCCAGAACCAGCGCATAGGGCACCGGACCACCCGGTATCGTCTGAAGCAGGCCCGGCGGTTGGGATGCCGCGATTGCCATGCGGTGCTGGCCTCCACAAAACGGTCAACTTGTCGCAAAAGGGGATCGCGTGATGCGCTGCCTTGCGTCAAGGTGCCGCGGCTTCGACCCTGAATAATCGGCTTGAACAAACGGATAGAGCATGAAATCGGCGAGTGGCATTCGGTTATCGATGCGGGTTTGGGATGCGCCTCTGCGCCTGTTTCATGGGGCCTCCACCCTGCTGGCGGCCTTGCTGGCATTGAGCTGGGTCGAGGGCTGGCCTGATATTCACCGCTGGACCGCAGAGACGCTGCTTCTTCTTCTGCTGTTCCGTCTTGGCTGGGGATTCGCGGGAAGCGAGACCTCCCGATTCAGTGCATTCCTCGTCGCGCCACTGAGCGGGGTGGAAAAGCGGGATGCAAAACGCCACACAACAACCCGCCTCACAGCTCCGCGACCCGGTCAGGCCACACGCCCCGATTTCGGCCATGGTGCTGCAGGGGGATGGCTCATATTGGTGATATTGCTAGCCCTGTCAGGGGCCTGCCTGACGGGATTATGTGCCTCACCATCGGATCCTTTTTTCCATCTGCTCCCGTCGGAGGCAGCGGCCAACGCCGCTTTTGCGCATAGTGTTGCCTTGATGGTGCTTGGTGCACTGTTTGCGCTGCATCTGCTCCTGCTCCTGATCGCCGGGCGTATCTCCGGGGAAAGCCCGCTACGGCAGTTCATCAGCGGTAAAAAACGCCTGCCCGCCGCCACCAGAACACCAAAACTTGCCGGACCAGGCATGGCAGCGCTGGTGCTTCTGTGCGCCCTGCTGCTCACCCTGCTGCTCTTGCGGCAATTCGGGGCCTGATTGATCCTTCGATTTATTCCTTTTGGGCATCGCGCAATACAGGAGCCACTCTTGAAAGACGCCGGAATGAACGGGCTTCCTCTTACCGCCACTCCGTACCCCACTGCGAAAGCGGTCGCCGTTTTCTGCGGCTCCCGCACTGGCAATCGTCCGGTCTGGTACGAAGCCTCCCTGGCGCTGGGACGTGGACTGGCCAAGGCCGGGATCACGCTGATTTATGGCGGCGGCAAGATCGGTCTGATGGGGGCCGTCACGAATGGCGTGCTGGCAGAAGGCGGCAGAGTGACGGGCGTGATCCCCGACTTCCTGCGTCAGAAGGAGGTCATGCATGAAAAGGTCATGGACATGATCGTGACTGACAGCATGCATACACGCAAGCGCCACATGTTCGATCTGGCGGATGCGTTCGTCACCATGCCCGGCGGCCTCGGTACATTCGATGAGACGTTCGAGATCGTGACCTGGAGGCAGCTGGGCCTCCACGATAAGCCGATCCTGATCTGTAACATTGATGGCTGGGCCGATGCCCTGATTAAGGTGCTGGACACCGCCATAGAAGACGGCTTCGCCGATGCCAGTTGCCAGCGATTATATGAGGTCGTGCCAGATGTGACCACTTTGCTAGAAGCATTGAAACAACTTCCAGAAAAAGAAAATGGTCCTTCAGGCCGTTTATGACTTTTTTAGAATTAGGAAGGCATAGAAAATGAATCAAATAGAAAATAAATTCCATAAAATAATATTTTTAAGTTCTTTTTCTATCACCGGAATTATTTTATTTGCATGGGTTTATCATTATGGGCCGATATGGCCATCAAATGATTCTTATGGTTTTCTGCGATATATAAATTTCTTTTCTAATGAAAATGGAACCATAATTGATCTTATCAAGGCCCGCAGCAACGAACATCTCATTGCTTTTCATCTATTTGTCGCTTTAGCAACTTTGAAAGCGACTGGAATTTGGATGAAAGCCCTTATTTATGAAAATGCTATTCTTCTGCTGTCGAGTGGTATCATGCTTTGGTTTGCACTTCGTCAATCAACCATCATAAAGACCTATCCATTCCTGACCATTCTGACCGTTACCCTGCCACTTCTCAATCCATCACAGACAAGCTACCTGCTATGGAGCTTCCAGATATGGTGGTATCTAGATCTAGCTATGCTGGCATGCTCGCTTCTATTGATCGAACGCTATGGTTTCCGCGCCTACCCTGCCATTTTCATTATATGCCTGCTTGCAACAGGATCTGAAGCTCAGGGCGGCGCTCTGTGGCTTGCAAGTGGCGCACATTTTATCATGATCTCGCTACGCTCCAAAGAAATACGCAAGGGCCTGTTGATTGGCTTGTTACATGCCATTCTTTTTCTTGTTGCTGTATGGCTGACTATGCTTGTGCCTAATATACATATTACAAAATCAGAAAAGGTTACCAGCATTTTTGAACACCTGATTTATTTCACCAAAATGATCGGGGGTGGATTTGGAAATCAAAATGAGTCGTTTGCCCTCATTGCAGGAGCAATCTCACTTATAATCTGGGCGTTTCTATTCACCCTTTCCCTGAGCTTTAACACAATAGAAAAACGCCTTGGTGCTGTATTAACCGTAATACCGTTATTGTGGACGGCAGAATTTACCGTTGGCAGAGAAAACCTGGGAGTCGCATGGGCATTTGACGATTTTCACGAAGCACCTATGTTGGTGCCTTTCTTTATCGGCATCGCAATATATGCATTGGACTGCCTTCCCGGACAATTTGCGCCTTCTGTAGCGTCGGCTTTCATAATCGTTCCACTTATCACGGGGGCGTCCTGGGGACATGCTCGATCAGTAGAAATGCGTGTTCTCTCCAACCGCGCAGCAGCAGCTAACTGCTCAGGCATAGCTATTCCCCGCAAGGATCTACTCCGGCTGAGCATTCTTGATGATTACGGTTACATCTATGATGAAACAGTACATTTTGTACCCAAGATGTGCCAGCATGCCGGGGATGTATCAAAGTGGATACCAGACCTGCGAGCCAACCTGAACCATCATTGATCTCAATGGCAGCACCATCACTGGTCAGGGCCAGTGATGGTGCCTCCCTTGTTCGCCGTGATATCCACCGCCGCATGTGAATGCCCATAGCGGAGGCTTGTCTTTAAACTCGCATAGCAACGACATCCAGAAAGGGGCAGGACAAGAGAGATTTACGATCACCTTTTATGCTCAGGCATCTTGCATGATCACAGGAGGTTGGTTATACGCCCGGCCTCGGCCGGAGTGTAGCTCAGCCTGGTAGAGCACTGTGTTCGGGACGCAGGGGCCGGAGGTTCGAATCCTCTCACTCCGACCAGCCGATTTTCTTTCCCGCATGTCTGATGAACCCCATCACATGGTTCGGGCTTCTCCTATGATAATATATCCCATCAAAGCTATGACGTTGCTGTGCCTGATGGCCGGTAGCTTGGCCAATGCAAAGGGCCCTGAGCCTCTTGTTCCCTTTGCGGTTGATGTCACCCTTTCGCCATTGGCGCGGCAAATGCTGCTCAAGCGCCATGAAGTTATCACCGTTGCCGTCTTTTATGATGGCCTCCCCACCCCAGCGACTCAAAAAGAAGCCACGGAAGGGGAAATTGCTCTGGGTCAGGAAAAAACGACCCTCCCTGCAACTGGCGGGCGCACTACCATTTCCCGAAGCGGCTTCAGGCAGAAAGATCTCGACAAGATCATGCCGGACTCTGCCAGGATTTTGATCAACGTCTATTCGGCCAGACGAGCAGGCCCCGACAATCTTCTCGACTGCCCCAGCCACGAGGGTCCGCTGCCCAGACAGAACGGGCAGACCATTCCTGTTCATTGCCGACTGATCGGAGAGCAATAACTGGTCTGACAGGATCACATCCTGCATTTAAACGCCTGACAGTTACCGCTATAGAAGCGCGCCCGTGGTTACCGCTAGAGAGGCGCATCCGCGCCATGCGACCGTCCGGGCAGGTAAAATTTTGGACGAAAGCAGGACCCGCGCGCATGGATCTCAAGAAGTATATTCGGGATATTCCGGACTTTCCAAAGCCCGGCATTCTGTTCCACGACATCTCCACCCTGCTGGCAGATGCCGATGCCTGGCAGGTCACCATGGGCCGACTCGCCAACCGAGTGCGCGTTCATCATCCTGATATACTGGCCGGGGTTGAAAGCCGTGGCTTCCTGCTGGCCGCCCCGTTGGCGCTGAAACTGGGTTGCGGCTTCGTCATGCTGCGCAAACGCGGCAAACTCCCGGGCAAGACCATCGGTCTGGATTACGCGCTGGAATATGGTACCGACCGTCTGGAAATTCAGGAAGGTGCGATCAAGCCGGGACAGCGCGTAGTCATTGTGGATGATCTGCTGGCAACAGGCGGGACACTCGCTGCCGGCATCGACCTGCTACACAAAATCGGCGCTGACGTCGCCGCTGCCGCCACCATCATCGAACTCAGTTTCCTGAAAGGCCGCGAGCGGCTGAACGTTCCATGCGAAACGCTGGTTGATTATCAGGACTGATCCCACTTTCTGATGATGTGTCATTTATATCCCGATTTCAGGCAAATTCATGGCATATGCGCCGTGTTTTCGCCTGAAAACGGATAAAAATATCTTTCGCGTTCCCCGGAGCGTTTGCTGTCACCACCCAACTCGGTTAAGGCAAATACTTCGGGCCGTGAGGAGACCGGGCTGGGCCGGCCCTCCTCCACCTCAGGCATGAAGGTAGGGGAACCCTGTGCCACAGACCAATCAGCCGTTATTGTCAGGCATCAGAAACAGGGAAGGATCTCCTGACTCCCTGCTGACCGAGCAGGCCCGCCGCTCCTTCCTGATCAAGCTTTTTTCCTGCGCCGCTATGGGGGCGATTCCGGGGTCTGTGCTCGCCATTCCCCGCTATGGCCGTGCCCAGGGCACGCTTTCAAATCCTCAGGCCATTCTGGTTGCCGGAACCGAAAACGGTGCACTGGCCCCGCTGGCGCATGCTGTCGCGGATGCTCTTGGCGGGCATCTGAACGGATCGACACGACCCGCCATTGTGTTTCAAGGCGCAGCCGATGGCGTAACGGGCGCCAATCAATTTGAAGCCCGCACCGCACCGGATGGGCAGACCGCTCTGCTGGCACCCGGTGCCGCCGCCCTCGCATGGCTTGCCGGCGATACACGGGTTCACTTCGATGCATCACGCTGGGTTCCGGTTATGGCTGGAACGGTATCCGGTGTTGTCCTCTGCCGGCGCGACAGTTTCTCGCTGAAATCCGGCAGCCGCCCCCGTATTGCCGTTTCCGGTTCTGTCGGGCCGGAAATGCCGGTTGTGCTTGCGCTGGATCTGCTCGGTCTTGACCCCGTGCCGGTGCTGGGCATCACGGATACAGCAGCCGCCAGTTCGGTTCTGGCCAATGGTTCAGTGGATGCCATTCTGTTACGTGGGCCGGCGATCCATAAGTCTCTACCAGCCCTGAGCAATGTCGCGCAGCCTCTTTTTACGCTCGACTGCGTGACCGAGGATGGCGCGCCAGAACGCGATCCGGCTCTGGCAGGTATTCCACGATGCGGCGAAATTCTGGCGCAATACGGTGTCAGGGGAGTTTCGAGCCCGGCCTTGCTGCTCGCGTTGAATGCCGCCATGGCGGCATCACGCCTCAGCTTTACGCTGGTTCTGCCTCATCTTTCCCCGGCAGCAACGATTGCCTTGTGGCGTAGGGCCTCCGGGGAGGCCGTCACAGCGACCGATCTGGCCACTTTCGCAGATACCAGAGCCATCAGCCTGCTGGCCCATGGGGCCGCCACCAGCAATACACTGGCCACCATTCCCACCACGGAAGCGTTGCTACAGCTTCGTCAGTGGTTGGGCCGCCGGATGAACTGGCGGCCCGCCTGACACGGATGGGCCAACATTTCTGAGGCCCCCGCCATGTGGAACAAGACACCGCCATGGATCTGATCCGCTTCAATCGTGACCTCAGGATCGACTTTTTCCGGGGGGTGGCACTCTGGATGATCTTTGTCGATCACATGCCAGGCAATGTGCTGGGCGAGTTGACGTTGAAAAACATCGCTCTGTCCGACGCGATGGAAGTCTTTGTCATGCTGGCCGGATACGGAGCCGGACTGGCGTACGGAAAGGCAATGGATCGCAGCGGCTGGCTTTATGCCGCCGCCGAGTGCGCCCGGCGGGCCTGGACGCTTTATATCGCCCATATCTTCCTGTTCGTGGTCTTCGCGGCGCAGGTCACCTATGCCGCCCAGTTCATGGACCGTACCGATTATCTGGATGAGATCAATCTGGATGTGCTGGGGGCAGACCCTTACGGGGCGCTGCTGCATGTGCTGCTGCTGCACTATCAGCCTGCCTACATGAATATCCTGCCGGTCTATGTGGTTCTACTACTGGCTTTTTCAGTTCTGATGCCTCTTCTGAGACGACCCTGGCTGCTGGGCGGGTTGTCTCTGACGCTGTATGCTGCCACCCGCCTTGATGGGTTGATCCTGCCGAACTGGACCGGTGGGGGGTGGTATTTCAATCCGCTGGCATGGCAGGTGCTGTTCATGATTGGCGCAATCGTCGCCTATGCGCCCTCCACTATTCCGCATCCCCGGCAGCGGAGCCTTCAAATCGGCCTTGATGCGCTGGCTGCCATCATGCTGATTCTGGGGTTAGGCCTGCAAATTCTTTCCCGTTGGCCGGATACGGTCCACGATCTTTCTGCCACGCTGCCACATCTGCTCTTCTCCATTGACAAGGAAAGCCTGCATCCGCTGCGCCTCGCCTCCATTCTCGCTATGGCATGGCTGGCGGCGCGTCTGATTCCGGCCTCGGCCAACTGGCTGCGGGGAGGGATCGCCGCACCGTTCATTCTGGCAGGGCAGCATTCCCTGCCGGTCTTCTGTAGCGGTATTTTCCTGTCTTTCATGGGGCGCCTGCTGATGGAGCAGGAAAGCGGCCTGTGGCGTCAGATCTGGGTCAATGCCTCCGGCACCCTGATTCTGGCGGGAATTGCGATGGTCGCCGCCTGGTATCAGGCCAAAAGCCGCAATCGCTCCACCCGCAATGCCCAGGCTGCCAAACCCGCGCAGGAAGCTGAAGGAATCCGGTGATGAAACAGGCTTTCTCTCTCTCCTTCCCGGCCGCACGCTGGACAGTGCTGCTGCTGGCCACCGGTAGCAGTCTGCTCTTCACGATGCCCCTTGCTCTGGGCGGGAACGATGCTCCGCACGGGGCAGGTCTTCCGGCCACCATAGTGGAAATCACCCCGCAGGATGTGGCCCTGTTGCCCTCTGGACCGGCCGAATGCCCCCCGGATGCCGGGGCAGAATATCCGGATGAACTTGCCCATGTGCGGCAGGCCATACAGACCGGCCATCTTCTTCGTATCGTCACGCTGGGACCATGGGGGACACCAGCCAGCCGGACCGGCAAGGCCATGCCTGCCGTCCCATGGCTGACGGCGGTCATGTTGAAACAGGCCCTGCCGCAGGTTACGATTTTTCTCAGCCCGCAAGGCGCACGCGGCGAACAGGCACAGACGACCGCTGACCGGCTACCCAGTATCCTGAAGGATGCCCATTACGATCTTGCACTGTGGCAGAGCGGCACTGTGGAAGCGGAACGGAATATGCCGCCTTCAGCCTATTATGATGCGCTGAAGGACGGGGTTAGTCGTCTGTTGTCTGCCAATACCGATATTGTGCTGATTGACCTGCCCTACAGCCACCTGCTGAACACCTATGCCGATCCTGCCCTTTACGAGGACGCGCTGGAGCAGGCCGCCGTGCCGGATGGTGTCGCGCTGTATCCGCGCTTCGACATCATGCGGCGATGGGTCACGACAGGGGCGATGTCTCGGCATACTGAGGGTAATATGCGTATCAAGGACATCGCCCTGCAACATCGTGTATGCCTTGCCCGCAGCCTGATGCATTTCATCCTGCAGGGGGCCGGCATCAAACCGGAAAACCCCTCAACACCCTATCAGCCCCCCGGAAAATGAAGCATCTGTCATCCTCGGCGGGTTAATCATGTGATTGATGTAACGTGCCAAGGAAATAAAGTGTCGGGTGCAACCGACTGTATCGGCAGCACTTATCACCCTATGATGGCGCACTACCCTTTACAGCAAGGAGGCACTGCCCGCCCCTCGGGTGGTGTCAGGAAACCGAAAATGGCTCAGGATGTCCTTGATCTATGGGTCAGCCGCTCTCTCAAGGGCAGTCTGGCCAGTGTTCTGGAAGAGCCGCTTCCCGATGAATTGCGTCAGCTTGTAGAGAAACTGACCCACCAGTAACCGGCGCGGCACTCATCAAGAGCGTAAAAACCTGTCGGTTCCTCTGAAACGAGGTGCAAAGACGGTTGATTTCCAGATACATTCAACCGCATGACGATACCTTTCTCCCTGCCCGACTGGGCTCCTCCCTGGCTGACCTTCGCGGTTCTGGTCCCGGCGCTGTTGTATATGCTGGTTTTTCTGCTGATGCCGTTCAGCGTTTTCGGCGTCAAAAGCCGACTGGATAATCTGGAAGCCCGGCTGGACGAGATACAGGGGGAAATTCGTGCTCTGACCCTGCGCCTGCCCGAGCCGATACGCGGACAATATGACGACATGGCGCTGAACTATCTGTCTCCTCCCGTGACCCGAAAGGAGCAGGATCGCCCTGCATACACGCGTCCGCCAATTCCGCCAGCCCCACAGGAAGCGGAGTATTTTCCTCCTCCATCGGCCTATGACACGCCCAGCTATGAGAATGACCTGCCCCAGATGCATGGCCAGATGCGTGGAGAGTCCAGGCGACGGGCGGATGATATGCGGACACCCCGCCAGAACAGCCGGCCACGGGACGGGGCAACCCGTTTCAGCAGATCAGAGCCGCGCTTCGACCGGGAGTGAGCCTGAACTGTTTGCCGCTATAGAAGGCATCTCTTATACAGAGCCGGGAAGAAAGCTGCCCATGCGCATCACCGTCATCCAGATGAATCCCGGCCATGATCGGGCTGCGAATATCGCACAGGCGGCCACATTGATCGAGGCTGCCGTCGCAGCAGAACGGCCGGAAATGGTGGTGCTGCCGGAAATGTGGGCCTGTCTGGGCGGAGAACGGGCCGATAAATTCGCTCAGGCAGAATATCTGCCGGCCCCCGGCAGCAATGCGGAGACCGGCCCTGCCTATGCTTTTCTGCGTGATACGGCCCGTCGCCATGGCATCTATCTGCATGGCGGCTCCATCGGTGAGCGTGATCCGGCAGGATCGGAAGAACGCCTGTTCAACACCACACTCGCCTTTGATCCAGAGGGGCGCGAACTGGCCCGCTACCGCAAGATTCATCTGTTCGACGTCCAGACTTCGGACGGGGTGGGATATCTGGAAAGCGCCACCTATGGCGCAGGACGGGAGATTGTCACCTATCGCGCTGGTCCGCTGACCGTGGGATGTGCGATCTGCTATGATGTGCGTTTTCCAGAACTGTTTCTGGCCTTGCGACGACAGGGCGCGGATCTGATCATGCTGCCAGCCGCCTTTACCCTGCTGACTGGCAAGGATCACTGGGAAACCCTGATCCGTGCCCGCGCTATTGAAACCCAGTGCTGGCTGGCCGCATCCGGTACCTATGGCCGGCATGAAGAAAAAGGAGAGTCACGCTTTACCTATGGCAATTCCATGATCGCCGATCCGTGGGGCATGGTGGTGGCCCGCGTGTCTGATGGCACGGGTTGGGCCACCACGCGGATCGACACCGCCCTGAGCGCGCGAGTCCGCCAATCCATGCCGGTCCTGACTCATCGGGTTCTGGCTTGAGTCCCCATCCGCTCCCTTCCGCCCCGCTGATACCGGAAGCCGCTTTCAGCTGCCGTGCAGCCGAGGCAGCCCCCGGGCGGATCGCTTTTATGGCTGCACCGACCTTGCTGGCGGAGGAATTCCGCGCCCGGCTGGTCGCCCAGTATGGGGATTGCCCGCTGGAAGATGCCGTCTGTGTGGTAGCACTGGGCGGTGATGGCTTTATGCTGGAGACACTCCATCATGTCATGGGCAAGGATCTGCCGGTTTACGGCATGAATTGCGGGTCGGTCGGGTTTCTGATGAACCCGACGGTGGCCTCCCACCTGCCGGAGCACCTGCGGAAATCTCATGCGGCCCATCTGCATCCGCTGCGCATGCGGGCCGTCACGCAGGATGGCACCGTAGAGGAAGCTGTGGCGATCAATGAAGTCTCCCTGTTGCGGCAACGCAGCCAGACCGCAAAAATCCGCATTCTGGTCGATGATCGGGTCCGTCTGGAGGAGCTGATCTGCGATGGCGTGCTGGTTTCCACCCCGGCTGGCTCCACCGCCTATAATCTGTCAGCCCACGGGCCCATCGTGCCGCTGTCGGCCAATTTACTGCCCTTAACGCCGATCAGCGCGTTTCGACCCCGCCGCTGGCGCGGTGCGCTGCTGCCCTGCGATGCCCATGTCGTGTTCGAGGTGCTGGAGGCCGAAAAGCGCCCCGTGGCCGCGGTTGCCGATTCACGCGAAGTACGGGATGTCGTCTCCGTCACAGTCAGCGAAGATCGCTCCATGTCGCTGACCGTCCTGTTCGATCCGGATCACAACCTGTCCGAGCGGATCATCGCCGAGCAATTCACCGTCTAGCCACCCGCGACAGTGATGGAACGGATTCTGGTCATCAAGCATGGTGCGTTCGGCGATCTGGTGCAGGCGCTGGATGCATTTCATGCCATTCGGCTTCATCATCCCGCCGCCAGGATCACCTTGCTGACTGCACCAGCCTATCGCGGGCTGACCAGCCTGATTCCATGGTTCGATGACGTCGTCTTTGATCCGCGCCCGGCATGGTGGCGGCTGGATGCCCTGCTATCACGGCGGCAATGGTTCCGCCGGATGCGGTTTCAGCGCGTGTATGATTTACAGTGCTCAAGCCGGACGGCGCGCTACTTCGCGCTGATCCCTCATCGCGAGCGGCCAGAATGGATCGGTGCGGCACGGGGAGCGTCTCATCCCAATCCGGATTTTTCCATCGGCACCTTTTCCAACCGGGCTAAAATGGCGGCACAGCTCCGCACCGCCGGATTGCCCCCGTCTGCACCCGCACCGATGGACTGGCTGGATGCGAATATTGATGCGCTGGCACTGCCATCGCGCTTTGCCCTGCTGATTCCCGGCTGCTCTCCACATCTGCCCTGGAAACGCTGGCCTGCACCGGGCTATGCCGCGCTGGCCAAGGCCCTGGAGCAACAGGGACTGGCTTCCGTCACGGTAGGAACAGAGGCGGATCGGGATGCCATTCATGCTATCCGTCAGCAATTTCCCGCTCTGATCGATCTGGCTGGCCGCACGTCCCTGCCTGCTCTGGCGGCGGTAGCGCGACGCAGCACCCTAGCTGTCGGCAACGATACCGGTGCGACTTTCCTTGCCTCTGCCCTTGGCACCCCAACCCTGATGCTGATGTCCGCGCATACCGACCCGGTGATTTCCGCGCCATGGGGAAAAGACGCCCGCTGGATCAAGCGCGACGATCTTTCCACGCTGCCGCCGGAAGAGGTCCTGGCCGCTCTGCCTGCCATCAGGCCGCGCTGACCAATCTCAGCGCTGCCCCCAAGTGCGGATAGTTTTCAGGCGCAACGCATCCAGCCGGGCCGCGGCCAATGGTGCGTCAAATCCCGCTGCCTGCACCCGTCCGGCTTCCGACACGGCAGCCCGGCGCGTGTCATCACTGGTCAGAGCCAGGAGAGAAGACGCAAATTGCTCCGGCTGTTCCGGGTCGATCAGGATCGCGGCATCGCCCGTGACTTCCGGCAGCCCCCCCCGGTTACTGGACAGGACAGCAGCCCCACAGGCCATACCCTCCAGCGCCACCAGACCGAACGGTTCTTCCCAGATGCTCGGTACAACCAGAATGGCAGCCCGCGCCATGGCCGCCAGCACGGCACCATGCGGCTGATAACCATCGACCATGATGCCTGCCGCCTCTGCCTCCGCCCGCACGCTACATGCATAGGGAAGATCCTTGCCGGGTCGCAGACGTGACGCGCCGATCATCATTGCCCTCCATCCCGGCCTCTGCGGCAAGACTGCGCGGCACGCCGCCACAAAACGGTCGGCACCTTTTTCCTCCACCAGCCTGCCGGCAAACAGGATCAGCTTCTCCCGCTGCTCCGGCGGCAAAGAAGGTGGCAAGGCCGCCAGATCAAGACAGTTGGGCTGAACCTCCGGGGCGGTAATATCCTCGTGACCACCCGTATAGCGATCCCGCAGAAAAGCGGAGACCACCGTCACACCGGCCAGTACCCGGCTGAGCCTGATCCGCTTTTCGACTGTCCGCGCGTCTTTCATGGCAATAGGATCGTTATGCAGGAACAGGCTTACCGGACAGCCCGGAAAGCGCCTTGCCAGGTCAATTGCAAGGCGTGGCCTGTTATGCACCTCGATCAGATCGGGCTGTGCCTGCGCCAGAGCCGCTTTCAGGGCCTGAAAATAGCGCGCGGAGCGAGGAATGGGCAGAGGCAAAGGTCTGATCGGCCAGAACGGAATGCCGGGAAAAGCTGCCTCTTTCTTTGGTTCCGTCGCGAAAATAATCGGGCGTGTATGATAAGCGTGCGGGGCCAGCTGAGCCTGTAGCAAGGCAATGGCTCCTGCCGCTGACGGCTGGAAACGCTCATTGCCCGGCAGGACGACGGCAACGAGCGGACCGCGGGCAGAACGGGAGGCATTCGATCGGATCTGGGGCACAGCCTGGACATAGCAAGACCCTGCACCGACCTCCAGCTTTCAGAATGGCGGCTTGACGATGACGCCATCCACCTGTTTCTGATCGGGGATGGTCAAAGATCGCGCCCGCTATGTATGTCAGGCCTGCGGAGCCGTTTATCCCAAATGGGCCGGCCGCTGCGAAGCCTGTGGCGAATGGAACAGCATTGTCGAGGAAGCGCCCTCCTCTGCTCCGGTGCGGGTCACGCCGGGTCGCAGGCTGGCTTTCGTCAGCCTGCCCGCCAGTGGCGCGGATGCCGCCCCTCCCCCTCGCATTGCAACCGGGATTGAGGAGCTGGATCGTGTGTTAGGGGGCGGTCTGGTGCCTGGCTCTGTCATTCTGGTGGGGGGTGATCCCGGCATCGGCAAATCCACCCTCATGTTGCAGGCCGCGGCGGCGCTGGCCCGGGCAGGCGGCAGGGCGCTTTATGTCTCCGGTGAGGAAGCGGTGGAGCAGGTACGCCTGCGGGCGCGCCGCCTGCATCTGGCCGATGCTCCACTGGAACTCGCCGCCAGCGGCCATGTGCGCGACATCGCCGCCACGCTGGAAACGGCCCGTGATGCGGCACTGGTAGTGATCGATTCGATCCAGACCATGTGGCTGGACAGTCTGGACAGCGCCCCCGGCACAGTCGCGCAGGTCCGTGCCTGCGGTTTCGAGCTGATCCGGCTGGCCAAAAGCGTCGGCTTCGCGCTGGTGCTGGTTGGTCACGTCACCAAGGAAGGCGCCATCGCCGGGCCGCGCGTGCTGGAGCACATGGTGGATGCCGTGCTGTATTTCGAAGGTGACCGGGGTCATCAGTTCCGCATTCTGCGCGGCGTCAAAAACCGCTTTGGTGCCACGGACGAAATTGGCGTGTTCGAGATGACCGATCTGGGTCTGTCCGAAGTCGCCAACCCATCCGCCCTGTTTCTGGCCGAACGACGCGGTAATATCGCCGGCAGCGCGGTTTTCGCAGGGATGGAAGGCTCCCGCCCGGTCCTGCTGGAAGTGCAGGCCCTGCTGGCTCCCAATGCAGGCGGATCGCCACGTCGGGCTGTAGTCGGCTGGGACAGTGCAAGGCTGGGCATGCTGCTGGCGGTTCTGGAAACGCGCTGTGGACTGAAATTGGCGCAGAACGACGTTTATCTGAATATCGCAGGGGGGCTGCGCATCACTGAACCAGCCGCCGACCTGGCCGTTGCCGCCGCGCTGATCTCAGCCGCAACAGAACAGCCCGTTGCCGCCAATGAAGTCTTTTTTGGGGAAGTCGGCCTGTCCGGCGAAATCAGACAAGTACCGCAAACGGAAGCACGGCTGAAAGAAGCCGCCAAGCTTGGCTTCGAAGCGGCCTGCCGACCGCGTCGGGTGGCACGCGGCAAGAATCGCCCCTCCCCGCCAGAAGGGCTGAAGCTGGAGGAAATCGGGCATCTGTCTGATCTGGTCAGGCGTTTTGTTCCCGACCAGCCCTGATCATGTGGAGCCACACCCTGCGTTATACAGCACAGAGCCTGATCAGATCCTTGCTGAAAGCTATCGGCATGCGGCGTGGTGGGTGGTGGTGGCTGCCCTTGTTACTGTCCGCCTGCGATGCCTCAGCTGGATCCCGTTGCGAACTGACGCGCCATGCCCATCTGACGCTGATCCCGTATGGACATCTTTTCGCCGTACCAGTCATCATTGACGATCAGCCAGCAACGATGATCGTGGATACGGGTGCAGCCGCAACTGTCATTGCCGTCAATGCCATTCAGAAACTGCATCTGGCGCCTGATCCGACCCAGTCCTCCATCATCCAGGGCATCGGTGGTTTGTACAGCCATGCCAATGTTCAGCTGCATACGTTGCAACTCGGTCAGGCCAGCATCCATGATATCAGCCTGGCGGTCGCAGGTGTTCCGGAGATCGAGGGTACTGCCTCTCCGGCAGTGGGCCTGCTCGGCCTCGATATACTGGGCCAATATGACATTGCGCTCGATATTCCTCATCGCACGCTGGATCTTTACGACAGCGAAGCATGCAGCGGTGCTTTTCTGCCATGGAAAGGTCAATATGCCGCCTTACCCCTGCATACCGACTGGCGGAACGCGCTGGTTCGACTGCCGGTGTACGTTGATAACACCTCTCTGACAGCTATTCTTGATAGTGGAGCCTCGATATCCGTCATCACCCTGGCCAGCACCCATAAGGCTGGAGAAACCCTCCACCCGGATGACGTGCTGAATCATGGATCAGGCATGGATATGCATCCAGTTTCCATCTATCGCCATGCCTTTGACAGACTGACCGTCGGTAGGGAGGAATTCCTGAACCAGCCCATCGCTGTCGGCGATATCACATTACCAGGGGGCGATATGCTGCTGGGAACCGATTATCTGGCTACCCGACGAGTATGGATTTCCTTCATGCACAAAGCCATTTTTGTTCAGCAGCAGGAAAGTAAAAAATAGCTATGATCTGCTGTTTAATTAAAATATTCTTCTGATGACAGAATGCATGCTCTCAATATTATTTTCTCTTAACAGATCAACGATATCTCCATGGCTTTGTGAAAGATTTTCAAAATAATTTATTATTGATATAATACTTCTCATATCATAGTCAGTTTTATTCGTATATCTCAAATCACCGCCCAAATAGTTCATGGGATCATAAAAATATTGTCCATTTTTATTGTCTTTCGATAAAAGATAATCACTTTTAAATATTTCCCACGGGTTGTTTTTAATTTTTTCGTAAAATGGTTTATAATGAGCAGACCAGTTTCTTTCTTTTGCTTCTTTTCCTGTACTGATTGCTTTCAGATGACCGATAATAATCTTTGTTAATTCCTGCCAGACAGAGCGTCTATTGAAATGGGCAAGTTTTACCTGATGGCTTTTGCAATCTCGAGCATAACGCTCATCTATGATAACCCCGTGATTACCAGCTTCGATAACCACATTTGACCGGATTTGTCCCCTGACAGCGGTTTTCCAGACATTGGATCCATATGGCAGACGATGGGTAATTCTGACAGGCACTGCAATTTCATCACGATCATCTTCAAAAGTATTTTGATAATTGTTCAGCTCAAACAAAACGCTTTCAATGTCTTCTTTCTGAATTTTGAGCGTTTCATAAAACAGATTTTCACTATTTCTTATGTCTATAAATTCATCTGCATCAATATACATAATCCAATCCGGACTCATATTATTTGCAAATTTATAAAATTCTGTATTGATTTGCATTTCCTGAAAAATAATAGATTTATTTTCAAAAAGAATAATATTAAATCCCTCATTTTTTAATTTTATTAATATATCAACTGTTTGATCTGAACTTCCATTGTCAATGAATATATGGGAATTAAAGAAAATAGAATGATGACGGACAAATGATTCAATAATATCATCTTCATTAAATACTCTTGTTATTCCAATAATATTCATACTGTCCACAAATTTTTATAGATATCACTGCTTATATGACAGTTTAACGACTGCTTCAAAAAAATAATATTTTAATTAAGTTTAGTAAATATTTTTACAATAAAAACCATAATAATATTTTCATACACTATAAATTTCCATTTTTATACTATAAATTATAGTTTAAAGATTTTTTTCATAAATAAATGAATCTATTCTTTAAATTTCTAAAAATAATTGGTTGTTTTTCAACTATAAGTTTATATATATAATAAAATCATCAACAAAATGATGATTGATCCGTAATATTCCTACCTTTCAAAGAAAGCCTTATTTTTTATGCCCAAAATATCGGCTTTCAATAATCCAAGCCTCCTTTCTCCCCGCTTCAGGTTTAATACTGGCTCTGTCGATAATGGCAGAGCAGAATATTATGCGCGTCCTCCTGCGCTTCCCTATACTGTGAATTCTCAGTGGGACATCATCCAATGGCACTCCGAAAGTTTTCTGAATCCTTCGATCTATACCGCTGGAAACCCACTTTATGCCGACAATGTTCTGGGGACCGCTGATTACACATGGACCAACGAAGCCTCGACAATGGCTTTGTCCGTCTATGGTTCGCCTGGTCAATGGACGTATCGTATTACGACGATAGATGGGCAGGACGGTTCTTCCGCCAATATGGGCGATACATCCCCCGGAGGCCGCAATCTGTTTTTGTCGACCTCGCTTAATGCGGCATCAAACTACACCTTCGACAAACAAATTACTTTTTCTTCTCAACAACGCCTGTCAGAGATTTTCCAGACTGGCCGCGGACAAGGTGCAACCTTTGGACTGAATTCGTTTACGATTGCTTTTAACAGTCAGTCCAACCCGAATTATAATGCTACTCTGCCGACTTTGAACGGTTTTCTGCAGTTTCCACTGGCAGATTCCCGTGGTGCCCCACCTTCATGGGGGCGCCTTTATTTTGCAGGCACCAATTTTGCCTGGAATGCACTTTCCTCTGATGCAGGCGGGGATTATCTGAAATGGGGAGAAGATCAGGGGGCCTTGCATCATATTACAATTGATCTGAATTCCGCTGTCGTAGATCTGGCCAGAAATCTTGCTTTGGAACACTCATCGTATTCATCATCCCTGATGAACATGTCTCTCTGGAATCTTGGTTCATATTTCTACGGCGGTGAGTCCCTTGATGGCTCAGGAGCGACTTTCGACATCGCCGATCCAGTCATTTCCCGTGACACCGACCAGAATTTTGACCCTTCCATGGCAAATTCAAAATTTGTCACCCTCTCCAACAACTATCAGACAGTGTACGATACCGGGCTTGCCAGCACGGCAAAAACCCAGTGGTGGTTTGCATCCCCATCCGGCAACACATCCATTGATATGAATGGTCAGACACTTCATACCAATGTCGTCATCAGCAACAACGATACTGTTTACGCAGGATCGGCGGATGGTTTCATTTTTGCCAATGGTCCCGGCATGAAACTGGTCGGAGGCAGCGGTTATAGCGTGCCGGTTCTGTCCACGGGGAATGACACCGTGACGGGAGGAACCGGTCAGCAGCTTGTGTTTCTGGGATCAGCCGGGACGCTTTCCTATCGCACGGAAGCCTCAACTCTTCAGCCCGCGGGAGACAGCACATATCGCCATTGGGTGATTGGCGATGGTCTTAACCAGGATCAGACTCTGAATTTCGTCGGGGGCGGCGTGAAAAGCGCTATTTTCCTTGGTCACGAGGATGCCAGCCTGCAACTGGGAAGTGCCGGGGATTTTGTCTCGATCGGTTTTGGAGCCACCAGACCGGCTCTCGGTGGGGGTACCGTTTCCATCGTGATGGGCGCAGGAGATGATACCGTCTGGGTCAACAGCCTGGCATCCGGGCCACTGACGATTAACAATTTTGACCCGAATCACGATCGTATTGCGCTGATCGGTCAGCAGGAAGGCATCACCCGTACCTATCCCACAAGCGATACGACAACGCGATATCTTCTCAACAGCGGCAAATATCTCGACATCTATACATCGGACGGAACCAAGCTTGCGTCAGGAGATAATCTGATCCACGCCGTGCTGATGCAGTAGCTTGGAAAAAACCGCTGCTGTCGATCCTGTGTCTTATTTCTCCGGCCGGTTAGGATAATACCGGTGCATGATCATGATCACGACGGCAAGGATCAGAGCCAGCGGCACACAGGTTAGTAACCCGATCTGGGTAAAACTCAGTACACCGAGCACACCACCTAGAAAAAACGAAGTCACCAGACAGAGCAGCAGAACGAGCTTGTAAGGGTTGGAGGTCAGGCTGGGGATCACGCGGCGCCCTGACCGCTCATAGAGCAGTCGACCGATTTCAGTGCCGATATCCGTGACCACCCCGGTAATATGTGTGGTGCGCATCCGCGCGCCAGAGATTGTGGTGATCGTCGCGTTTTGCAGCCCCATCAGGAAGCTGAAACCGATCACGACATCATAACGCCACTCCGGCAGCGCCATGGTCGAACCGATCCCGTATGCTGCAAGCAGGATTGCTTCCAGAATCAGCGGCCAGATATAGACATTCCGATAGCGTCTACGGACAGCTTCATTCACAATCATGGCAGAGCAGGCCGCGCCGGCCACGAACAACGTGAACACCCCTGCCATCAGCAGAAGAATCTCGACCTCACCGGCTGCTGCATGAAAGGCCATGGTCGAGACCACGCCGGACATATGCGACAGAAAGCGGCCGACCGCCAGGAAGCCACAGGCATTCGCCGCCGCCGCGACAGCAGTCAGCGTCAATCCCAATTGAGATTCCGGCTCCGTAACAACGCGTTCCAGTGCTGACAGGATCGCCTTTGCACGGTCATACATCCAGATTAGCCACTTTCAATGCATTACCGACGATGAAATCGCGCCGTGGCTCGACAACGTCGCCCATCAGCGTGCTGAAAATCTGCCCTGCATCTTCGATATCGCCGACCTTCACCTGCAACAGGGTGCGGGTCGCCGGATCGAGCGTGGTGCTCCAGAGCTGCTCGGGATTCATTTCGCCCAGCCCTTTGAAGCGCTGGAAGGAGAGACCCTTGCGCCCATGGGCCAGAATACGCTCCAGAACCGAGGCCGGGCCGGCAAGCTCCAGCCGGGCTGCATCCAGCGCCAGACTCACCGGCTGCGTATAGCGGGCTGCCAGCTGGTCTGTCCGCTCCGCCAGCCAGCGGGCTTCCGCACTCCGCAGAGCAGTGGCTTCCAGCGTATGACGCTCCGCGACACCCCGTACTGTGCGGCGCATGGTCAGCCCCTCACCTTCCGAAGCGACGATCCAACCACGTTCAGACGCGGGAGAAATAGCATTCAGCCGCGCGCTGAGTGTTTGCAGGGTATCCGGCGTAGCATCAGGACGCAGCGCCCCCGCCACCACTGCCTGTTCCAGCAGCGCCAGAGGAATACCACCGGCCAGCCTGCGCATCCGGGCAACAACATCACGCAGATGGTTGACTTCCTCGGCCAGTTCATCACCGGCAAACACCCGTCCATCCGCCAGAGTCAGTTGCGCCTCGTTCAGCGCCTTGGAAAGAAGATACTCTTCCAGAGCACGTTCATCTTTCAGATAGCGCTCATCCTTGCCGCGTGTGGCTTTAAACAGAGGCGGCTGGGCGATGTACAAATGTCCATTGGTGAAAAGCTGCGGCATCTGGCGGAAGAAGAAAGTCAGCAACAGAGTGCGGATATGGCTACCATCCACATCAGCGTCTGTCATGATGACGATGCGATGGTAACGCAGCTTGGCAATATCGAATCCACCCTGCTCAGGCTCTCCACGACCGATACCGGTACCGAGCGCAGTAATCAGCGTACCGATTTCGGCACTCCCAAGCATACGATCGAAACGTGCCCGCTCCACATTAAGGATTTTGCCCTTGAGCGGCAGGATTGCCTGAAATTTACGATCACGGCCCTGCTTGGCAGAGCCACCGGCGCTGTCACCCTCGACGATGAAAATTTCGCATTTAGAAGGATCGCGCTCCTGACAATCGGCAAGCTTGCCAGGCAGCGAAGAAATATCCAGCACCCCCTTGCGCCGGGTCAGTTCACGCGCCCGCCGGGCAGCTTCACGGGCCGAGGCCGCATCCATCGCCTTCTGGATGATGGAGCGGGTTTCCTTGGGATGCGTTTCAAACCAGTGCCCGATCGCATCGGCGACGGCCGCATGAACCACCGGCTGCACTTCAGAGCTGACAAGCTTTTCCTTGGTCTGCGAAGAAAATTTCGGGTCCGGAACCTTGACCGACAAAACGGCGGTCATGCCTTCGCGCATATCCTCGCCGACCAGAGCCAGCTGCTCTTTCTTACCCAGCCCTTCAGCATATTTGGAAACAACGCGGGTCAGCGCCTGACGGAAACCGGCCAGATGCGTGCCACCATCACGCTGGGGAATATTGTTGGTGAAACACAGCATGGTCTCATGGAAACTGTCGTTCCAGACCAGCGAAAACTCAACCTTGATGTCTCCCTGGTCGGCACTGGCGGAGCCACCCGCACTGATCGGCGGATCAAACAGCGCCACCTTGCCGCGATCAAGCCATTCAACGAAAGCGGTCAGCCCACCTTCATAGCAGAACACGCTTTCCTGAGCCGGAACATGACGTTCGTCACGCAGTACGATCTTCAGGCCAGAATTCAGAAATGCCAGCTCCCGCAAGCGACGTTCCAAAGTGGCAAATTCAAATTCGACCCTGGTAAAAGTCAGGTTGCTCGGCTTGAACGTGACCTGCGTGCCGGAACCACGTGGTGAAGGGCCGATCTCGACCAACGGAGCCTCCGCATCGCCATGACGGAAGCGGATGAAATGTTCACGCCCCTCTCTCCAGATGCGCACTTCCATCCATTCGGACAGAGCGTTGACCACGGCCGCTCCCACGCCATGCAGACCGCCGGAGACCTTGTAGGAATTCTGGTTGAACTTACCGCCCGCATGCAGGCGGGTCAGCACGACCTCCGCCGCGGAAATGCCTTCCTCGGCGTGAATGTCCGTAGGGATACCGCGCCCATCATCGGTTACAGTCACGCTGCCATCCCCATTCAGGGTCAGAGTGACTTCGCTCGCGAACCCGGCCTGAGCCTCATCCACTGCATTATCGATAATTTCAAACGCCATGTGATGCAGGCCGGAGCCATCATCAGTGTCGCCGATATACATGCCCGGGCGCTTTCTGACTGCATCAAGCCCCCGGAGTACGGAAATCGAAGACGCATCATAAGCATCAGAATCAGGCGGCAGCGGCGTAGGATCGGACATGCCGGCAAAAAGCTCCAGGACAGCGCGGGAATCACCTATTTATACTCGACTATCCCCCCGAGGGACAGCCCTAACCGAGGCTTGCCCCATCAAGCTGCCCCATCGGGCTGAAAAGAGGAGTCTATCCTCTAGGATACCGGGTGCAGGCATCCTTCCAGACAGGTCACACAGGATAAATTCGCATCGAACGCATCGCGGTCTGTCGCTGTCAGAAAACCTTGTCCACCCAGCCCCCTCAATGCCGTCAGCAAAAGCTTCCGGCGTTCGGCATCCAGATGGGTCATAGGCTCATCCAGCAGCATCACAGGCGGCCGCCCTCTCACCGCCCGCAACAGGACGGCATGACCCAAAGTCACCCCGATCAGCAGGGCTTTCTGCTGCCCGGTACTGGCAATCGACGCCGAGCGGCCGGTTGCCGCATCCTTCATCAGCAGATCACTGCGATGGGCACCTATTCCCTGCGTGCCACTCTTTCCATCAGTCTCGCGGCTGTCACGCAAGGCGGCACGCAGCCAGTCCTCAACCTCGACCGCCGGATGGCGGGAAAGACGGGTGGCAATGGCGCAGTTCAGATCCAGCCTTGCAGACGGAAAACCTCCTGCGCCTCCCTGAGCCAGAACATCATTCAACCGTGTGACATAAGCAAGGCGTGAAGCCGTCACCGCCGTCGCATGACGGGCAATGGAATCCTCAACCGCTGCCAGCCAGGCCGGATCGGCCCACATAGCCAGCAGCCGCGCCCGTTCCGTGAGACTCGCCGCCTGAGCCGCGACTTCCCGTGCATGCGCCGGTTCCAGCCCATAAACCAGACGATCGAGAAAGCGCCGACGTCCGGCAGGGCCCTCCTGAAACAGCCGATCCATCTGCGGGGTCAGCCAGACTGTGGTGATATGTTCGCCCAGTTCGGCCTGACCACGCATGACATCGCCATCAATCCGCACCTGACGACGCTCATTGCCGGGGAGGACGCCGGTTGCCAGTTCTACCGGCCCTGTCGGGGACAGAATCCGGGCATGCACTGCCCAACTGCCATCTCCCCCCTCCCCCTGCCTTGCAAGCTGGTCCGTGCGGGCATTGCGCAGCCCGCGACCGGGGGAAAGCAGGGAAATCGCCTCCAGCAAATTGGTCTTGCCGCTGCCATTAGGGCCGACAACCCCCACCAGCCCCGGCGGCGGAGACCATGCCAGCGATGCATAATTTCGGAAGCTGGTCAGTGTCAGCGTCAGGATATGGGGCAAAGGCCCCTCCACGCTGGAGAAAGCCGCCGCTGCAGCTGCGGGAAGAGAGATAGCCAGCGGTGACCCCTCAGACGCGCATCGGCATCAGCACATAAAGCGCACTGGAATCCGCCGCATCCTGCACCACGGTCGGAGCTGAGCCATCGGCAAAGCGGAACTCAACTTCCTCGGCGATCTGATCGGTAATGTCGTTCAGATAACGCGCCTGGAAACCAATCTCCAGCGCCCCGGCTTCATACTGGATGCGGTCACCATCCAGTTCCTCCGTCGCGGTTCCCTGATCCGGGCTGGAGGCAGACAATACCAGCAGATTGCGGTCGAGCGCCATTTTCACTGGACGGGAGCGCTCGGAAGAAATAGCCGCGACACGGGCCACAGCAGCGGAGAAATCATTTTTCCCCACCCGCAGAATCTTGTCGTTATCTTTGGGGATCACACGCTCATATTCCGGGAACGTACCGTCGATCAGTTTGCTGGTCAGGGTGACTGGTCCCGCCACAAACTGAATACGGGTATCGGAAAGGGCGACATCGACCGTATCCGTTACTTCATCCAGAAGCTTGCGCAATTCCGCGACCGTTTTACGTGGCACTATCACTCCCGGCATACCGAGCGCGCCTTCCGGCAAAGGCTCCTCGACGCGCGCCAGACGATGGCCATCCGTCGCAACGGCACGAAGGGCGGCTCCATCCGGGCCACCCTGGGCCGCATGAAAATAAATACCGTTCAGATAATAACGGGTTTCTTCAGTGCTGATGGCAAAGCGTGTGCGGTCTATCAACCCCCTCAGCACATTGCCTGCCAGCTTGAATTGATGCGGCAGTGCACCCGTGGTCATGCTGGGGAAATCATCGGTCGGCAACACCACCAACTTTGTGGCATAGCGGCCGGATTTCAGCATCAATTGCTGATCACCGGCTTGATGATCGAGCTCCACATCCGCCCCGTCAGGCAGCTTGCGGACAATTTCGTAGAGCGTACCAGCCGGAGCCGTTACAGCACCATCACGAAAGCCCTCTGCGGGAACATCCTCGACAATGGCAATTTCCATATCGGTTGCGGTGAACCGAAGGGAACCGTCTTTCACCTCAAGAAGCACATTGGCCAGAATCGGAATGGTGTTCCGCTTCTCGACCACGCTTTGAACATGCGCCAGCGCCTTAAGGAGCACAGCGCGTTCGGCCTTGAACTTCATTGCTTCAATCCTGCCAGCGCCCACAGCACCATGCATGAGCGCCCGGCTGCGGGGGCGACGAGACTAGCAACGCTTTTCCCGATGGAAAAGGCCGCCTTGCCCAGATCGCCTATATCAGTCCGCTTTCATGTCTTTATGAGCGGGCAGACACCCGCCCCGCATACCATCGGGTCAGAATTGATGGCAGCGGTCGGAAACAGGTAGCGGGCAGAAATCAGCCATTCGCAACGCGTCGTCCTTCGTTGCTGCCGCGACGCTGCGGGGCAGCTGCCTCGGCCATAATCGAACGCAGATCGCGCAGGAAAGCGTTGCCTTTCATGGTTCGCTGCACCAGCACACTGCGGCGATCCATCGGGTCCACTTTGCGACGGGCCAAATCCAACTCACCCAGCCGATCGAGCGCACGGGTAATGGCGGGCTTGGAAACATTCAGTTCCTGCGCCAGTCCACGCACCGTATGAGCGCCATCCTGCATGTAGCATGTCAGAAAAACGCCAAGCTGCCGGGCGGAGAGATCGGGACCGTCACGACGCACCATTGCAACAACCGTGTCGCGCAGAATGCCGACCATTTGATCCGTATTGCTAACACTAGCCATAATAATGATCCTTTCCCTGCTTGTAACGCGACAATCGCAGAAATCGTTTCAACAGCCGAGTTACAAAATGTTTTATCCAGCAACCGCCATATATTATCTGATTATATGGCAGCCGACCCTACATCTGCGATGCAGCATGGTCTGTGCTAAAAGGAAAATACTATCAAATTGACGATCGCGTTCTTAAAACTTCTCGTAATGAATTATTTGTAATAATAAGACAATGAACCTACAAAGCCGCGCAATATCTGGCCTTCACCACCACGCGGACGACCCGGCCTATTCTCATCGTTCCATGCATAGAGGTCATAATGCACCCATGCAGTCTCAGGCGGAACGAAACGGCGCAGAAACAGGGCTGCAATAATCGCGCCGGCAAACGGACGGCTGGACACGCTATTCAGATCTGCCACATCGCTGGACAGCCATGAATCATACCCGTCCCATAGAGGCAGCCGGCAGACCGGATCGGAGACGTTACCGCCCGCCCGTTCCAGTCGCTCCGCCCAGAGCGGATCGTTGGAAAACAGCACTGGCAGATCAGGACCGGCTGCGACACGAGCCGCCCCGGTCAGGGTGGCGGCATCCACCAACAGGGAAGGCGATTCTTCAGCAGCTTCTGCCAGAAGATCACACAGGACCAAACGGCCTTCAGCATCCGTATTGCCGACCTCGACCGTCAGTCCGCTGCGCGTGCGCAAAACATCGGATGGGCGCATAGCGCGACCGGAGACGCTATTTTCAACGCATCCGATCCGCAGCACCAGCCGGATCGGCAGATTGCGCTGCATGATCAGCCGCGCCGCCGCCAACATCACCGCAGCACCGCCCATATCTTTCTTCATCCGCAGCATGGCGGCGGAGGGCTTCAGATCATACCCGCCCGTGTCGAATACCACCCCCTTGCCGCACAGCGCGATCAGCGGAGAAGTCTCATCCGCACGGCTACCCTGCCAACGCAGAATGGCCACAGCGGGAGGCCGGTCTGATCCTGCCCCCACTGCGGCAATGGCCGGATAGGCTGTCTCCAGCGCCGGACCGGTCACGATTTCCACTGCCGCGCCTGCCTCATGGCCAATCCGGCGCACGGCTTCCGCCAGCTCCTGCGGTCCCAGCCGGTTAGGAGGCGTGTTGATGAGATCACGCGCCAGCCACACGGCACGGGCTTCTTCCAGCGCCCCTGCACTTTCCGCCGGCACAACCAGACGGGCCGGCACCGGAGCAGCCTGTCGCCCCTTGAACAGGTCGAACCGATAAGCGCCCAGCGCGAAACCAAGCGCCGCCTGATCGGGGGCATAATCCCCCGGCTCCAGATGCCACACCGTATCGGCAGGCAGGCGACTGGACAAATCACCAAAACTCCACGGATCACGGCTGGCGCCAAGACCCAGCACCGCGCCGCCCGGACCAGTTCCATCCGCTGCCGGATACAGCAGAAGCTGCCCCTCTTTCGCCGTCAGCCCGGCCCCCCGCAGGAACCCGGCAGCATGCGCCCCGTCTCCGGCGAGAAAAGCCTCCAGACCCTTCGGCCGCAACGGAAAGATGGGGAGAGAACGACTCTCCCCCTCCACGAAACACTCCAGAGGCCGCCCCCAGACAATTTCATGCGGGGAAGCAACCACCCGTGAGCGGCACTCCGGAGCGCCGCTCACGCGGAGGCCTTTTCCGCAGCCTGATGACCGGGCAGACCCTGCTCGATCCAGCTCATGACCCGCCCTGCAAAGGCGGTCGGGTCGGCCGGGGCCTCGCCTTCCTGAATCCGCGCGAGATCGAGCAGGGTTTCCGCGACACTTTCCATACCGCGTGCCTCGCCCTCACCCTGCGCGGCAGCGCTGGCGAGAGAGGCGATCAGCTTGTGGCGCGGGTTGATTTCCAGCACCGGCGGAGCGGGCGGCAAGCCACGTCCGGCACGCGCCAGCAGACGCTGCATCTGAAGGTCAGGCCCCACGCCCGCAGAGGAAAGAATAACAGCACTGGAGACCAGACGGGTGCTGGCACGCACCTCCGACACGCGCTCGCCCAACGCGGCTTTCAGGGCGGAGGTCAGCGCCGACACATCCGGCACGTCGCCTTCCGGTGCCGCCAGATCCTCCGCCGAGCGCGCCACCGAACGGATCGGCTTATCCGCGAACGACCCGGCACGCTCCGGCCAGAATGCGTCGATCGGGTCTTCCAGCAGCAGCACTTCGTAGCCCTGCGCCCGGAAGCCTTCGAGCTGGGGTGAGTTGCGCAGCGTCTCCACCCGGTCTCCGGCGAGGTAGTAGATCGCCTTCTGCCCTTCCTTCATACGCGAGACATAAGCATCCAGCGAGGTCAGGCCGCCATCCTGATCCGCCGGAATGGCAGAGGATGCGAAACGCAGCAAAGGCAGCAGATCCTTGCGATGCTCGGAATCGTCCCACACGCCTTCCTTCAGCACACGGCCGAAATTCTGCCAGAAGGTCCGGTAGCTTTCCTCGTCCTTGGCACGGGTTTTCAGCTCTGTCAGCACACGATTCGTCACCGCCTTGCGGATACGCGCCAGCACCGGGGTGGCCTGCAACATCTCGCGGCTGACATTCAGCGGCAGATCATCCGTATCGACCACACCATGCACGAAACGCAGCCAGGCAGGCAGGATCTCGGCACGATCGGTGATGAACATCCGCTTCACATGCAGGCGGACGCGGCTTTCACGTTCCTCATCCATCGGCGTAAAGCCGGGACTGCCGGGGATGAACAGCAGGGCGGAGAAATCAATCGCCCCTTCTGCCCGCCAGTGCAGGGTCGCCCACGGCTGATCGAAAAAGCTGCCGACATGACGGTAGAAGGCTTCATAGTCCTCCTCCGTCACCTCCGACTTGCTCTTGCGCCACAGCGCGGCCCCATCATTGGCGGCCCTGTCCTCGCCATCTTCCTGTGCCACCAGTACCGGAACGGCGATAAAATCGGCCCATTTGCGGATAATGTTTTCAAGACGCCAGGAATCGAGGAATTCGTCAGCATCAGCCTTGATATGCATCACGATGGTCGTGCCTGCTGCATCCCGGCTGCCCGGCGCGATGGCGAACGTGCCGTTTCCCTCAGACGACCATGTCCAGGCATCCTCCGTCCCGGCGCGGCGAGATGTCACCTCCACCCGGTCGGCCACCATGAAAGCAGCATAGAAACCGACACCGAACTGGCCGATCGTGGTGGGCTTTTCAGCTCCTTCCTTTTGCTCCTCGCGGGCTTTCAGGGCCTCACCAAAGGCGCGGGTGCCTGATTTGGCGATGGTGCCGAGATGGGTGATCAGATCATCTCGCGTCATGCCGATACCACCATCGGCAATGGTCAGGGTGCGGGCAGCCTTGTCGGCGGAAAGACGGATCTTCGCCTCATCCGCGCCAGCCAGTAGGGTGGTGTCGGACAAAGCCTCGAATCTGCGGCGCTCAATGGCGTCGGCAGCGTTGGCAACCAGTTCGCGCAGGAAAATCTCGCGCTCGGTGTACAGGGAATGAATGACGAGGTGCAGCAGCCGGTCCACTTCGGCCCCAAAACGATGCTGCTCCGAACCGCTGGTCCCGGTTTCTCCGGCGGTAGCCTGTCCGGTTGTTGTCTGGTCGCTCATGATCTGAGTACGCTCCATCGTTAGAAATGCTCAAACACGGCGGGAACAGGAACCGGCCCCTGACGGCGGACGGACCTCCTCTTGCATTCCCTTCCGTTTCAGTCATGGAGATGGCGCACATGATGCCCGCTTGCAATCCGTCTCCCTGCACACAGACTATATATCCATGACGCAGTTACTCCCCCGGGTGAAGGCCGTGCTCGGCCCCACCAATACCGGGAAGACGCATTTGGCGATGGACAGGATGCTGGCGCATGCAAGCGGCATCATCGGTTTTCCCCTGCGTCTGCTCGCCCGCGAGAATTACGACCGTATGGTGGCCTCCAAAGGCGCCGATCGCGTCGCCCTGATAACAGGGGAAGAAAAAATCATTCCGCCCGGAGCACGGTGGTTTGCCTGCACCGTAGAGGCCATGCCACTGGACCGGGCGGTCGAATGGATCGGGGTGGATGAAATTCAGCTCTGCGCCGACCCGGATCGCGGGCATGTCTTTACCGACCGGCTGCTGCATGCGCGCGGGATGGTCGAGACCATGTTTCTGGGTGCGGAGACAATCCGGCCGCTGCTGAAAAGCCTGGTGCCGCAGGCCGAGATCGAGACCCGTCCCCGCCTGTCCGAACTGCGTCATGCAGGGGCAGCCAAGCTCGGCCGCCTGCCGCCCCGCAGTGCAATCGTCGCGTTCAGCGCTGGCGACGTCTATGCCATCGCCGAGCTGATCCGCCGCCGTAAAGGCGGCTGCGCCGTGGTGATGGGACGCCTCTCCCCCCGCACCCGAAATGCTCAGGTGGCGCTGTATCAGGATAAAGAGGTCGATTTTCTGGTCGCCACCGACGCGATCGGCATGGGGCTGAACATGGATGTCGACCATGTCGCCTTTGCCCGCCTGTCGAAATTCGACGGCCACCGCGCCCGTCGTCTGGCCGCGCCGGAGATCGCCCAGATTGCCGGGCGCGCCGGTCGCGGTATGCGGGACGGCACCTTCGGCACCACCGCCGACTGTCCACCGCTGCCGGAAGAACTGGTCGAAGCGGTGGAGACCCATCGTTTCGAGGCGATCGGCCAATTGGCCTGGCGCAATGCCGATCTCGATTTCAGTGATGGCGATGCCCTGCTGGCCAGCCTCAATGCGCCGCCACCCCGCACCGGGCTGGTGCGCGGGCATGATGCCAGCGATGTCGAAACCCTCGATGCGCTGTTACGGGATCAGGAGATCCGCACACTGGTCTGCGGCCACAGCACCAGACGCAGCCGGGTGAGGCTGCTATGGGAGACCTGCCAGATCCCCGATTTCCGCAAATTGGCAGACGACACCCATACCAAGCTCTGCGGCCGGGTCTTTTTGCAGGTCTTGCAGCGCCGAACCCTGCAAGCTGACTGGCTGGCCAGTCAGATCGACCATCTGGCCCGCGCCGATGGGGATATCGACACGCTGATGCAGCGCCTGTCCGGCATCCGGGTCTGGAGCTATATCGCCGCGCATCAGGACTGGGTCAATGATGCTCCGTTCTGGCAGGGCCGGACCAGAGAGGTGGAAGACCTGCTCTCCGACGCGTTGCATGAAAAACTCACCGCCCGCTTCGTGGATCGCCGCGCCACACATTTGCTGCGACGGCTGGAAGATCAGAATGACACCCCGCTGCTCTCTGCCGTCACGCAGGCGGGACAGGTAATCGTGGAGGGCCACGCGGTCGGTCACATCACGGGCTTCGGGTTTGAACCGGAAGCCGGTATCGCCGGAGAAGAAAGAAAACTGGTCATGCGCGCCGCAAGGCGGGCCCTGCGCGAATCCATGCCGCGGCGGGTCATCAGTCTGGAAGCCACACCGGATCAGGCCCTGTCCATCTCCGACCGGCTGGAGATTCTGTGGGAAGGCCACCCGATCGCACGGTTGCGGCCCGGCCCTGGCTTTCTGAACCCCATGATCGCGGTGGCGGACAGCGAGTTTCTCGACGGCAGCCTGCGTGAACGTATCCGGCTGCGGCTGCAAGCCTGGTTGGACAAAACAATTGCCACCACCATGGCACCGCTGTTTCAGGCGCAGGAAGCCGCCCGGCCCCATGCGATGCTGCGCGGACATCTGCACCGTCTGATGGAAAACGGTGGTCTGGTGCCCGGCGCGACCGAGGATGCCATTCCCCCGGCGGAACGCAGCGCCCTGAAACAGATCGGGGTCCGGGCCGGACGATTCGGCCTGAGCATTCCCGCTTTACGCCACGCTGCCTGCGTCATGGTACGCGCCAGATTACTGAGCATTGCCCGTGGGCTGAATGCCGTTCCCTCCCTGCCCCATCCGGCGCTGGTATCGATGCCGCTGGCCGAGGCCAGCCGCCTTGGATGGCCACCCGATTTTGCGGAAGCGATGGGATGGGTCCGGACAGGCCCGGTCTATCTGCGGCTGGACATTGCCGAACGCATCGCCGCCGAGCTTAAGTTCGCCGCAAGACGCGGCCCAGTGCCTCTGCCTGCCGGCCTGGCCGGACGCCTGTCCGTTCCAACCGCCATCCTGCCAATGGTTCTGAAAGCGCTGGGCCTGCGAATTGCCAGCAAAGGACTGGAACCGTCCTTCTATGGACCACCCTCCCCGCCTATGCTGGCGCCGCTGCCACGGCGGGATTCAAACCGGGAGACCAGTCGCGAGACCAGCCGACGACCGCCGCCCCCAAAAAGGCCAACACCGGTTGCGCCGGACCATCCTTTCTCCGCGCTGGCCGCCCTGCGGCGCTAGCTTTCATACGATCACAGGACCGATGAGCGGCAAGCCTGCCTTCCCCGAGATCTCCGCACACAATTCCGGTAGCTCCCAGAATTGGCAGCGACTGGATAGCTGGTTGTGGTGCGCGCGCTTTCTGAAAAGCCGTTCCCTGTGCGCAAGGTTGATCGAGCACGGCTTGATCCGGCTGAACGGACAGGCCACCAACAAGCCGCACGCCAGACTCCGCATCGGTGATGTGCTGGTCATCCCGCTCGGCGATCAGCCGGAGCGGCAGACTGTGCGGGTGCTGCGGGTGCTTTCACTGGCGACCCGCCGGGGGCCACCCAGCGAGGCACGCAGGCTGTATGAGGATATTCCGGGCGGGGGCAACACGGCTGCCTCCCCGCCTTCCTTGCCGGCCATGCCGACAGCGGAAAGCGGCATCCCGCCCGAAACGGACGAAAACTGAGCGGCAATCCTTGCATCGGGGTGGAAAGCCCGGCATATGCCCGCCACATATTCAGCGCGGCATCAGAAGACGATGCCGCTTTGGGCGATCGGGAGTGACTTTATGGCCTACGTGGTCACCGAGAACTGCATCCGCTGCAAATTCATGGACTGCGTGGAAGTCTGTCCCGTGGACTGCTTCTATGTCGGTGAAAACATGCTCGTCATCCATCCGGATGAGTGCATCGACTGCGGCGTGTGCGAGCCGGAATGCCCGGCGGAAGCGATTTTCCCCGACAGCGACGACCGCGCCACCGCCTGGGCGGAAAAAAACCGTACCTATGCCAGCGTCTGGCCGAACATCACCCGCAAGGGCGAGCCTCCGGCGGATGCCGAGGAATGGAAGGACAAGCCGGGCAAAGCCGAACTGTTCTCCACCGAGCCGGGTGAGGCGTAAGAATTCGCCCTCCATCTTCCAGGATCGATAACAAAAAGACCTGAGCGATCAGGTCTTTTGCGTTTGATCCCTGAAGACTGACATGACATGCGTCAAGAGCGGTCTGGGCGTGATGCAATGACCATATGTCTGTGCAAAATCGCAGTGCTGGCATCGACGCATTATGGATCACGCTGGCCGCCTTCGATAATCTGACTGACAGCGGCACTAACTGGCATTCGTGCAGCACGTGCTGATGATGGATACGATTTTTCCGGATGCACACAGTTCCATTATCGCGCCATTCAATCGCTGCTACTGTAACACGCAGCCTATGCTCTGATCATTATGGTGGAGGTGCTGGCTGCCACGCTATGCTGGCTGGGTATAGGGCGCTTATGGCAAGCACGTCACGCGACGGCAGCTGCTTTTCACAACGCCAAACACCTTGCCGTGCTCGGGCTGAGTGGTGGCGTCTTGCTCTGGCTGGGCGGCTTTATAGTGATTGGCGGCGAGTGGTTCGGCATGTGGATGTCCAGCCAATGGAACGGCATTGCCAGTGCGTTCCGTTTCACCGCTCTATTGCTGGCAATGCTGCTTTGGCTGGGGCAACGCGAAGATGCGCTCGACCCCTGATATCATCAGCCTGCTGCAACGGAAAAATCCTGAAATTCGGCCTCACTAGCCCAGAAATGCTTCGTTCTCCTGCCTGTCCCGATTGGAACAGGCAGGAGAGCGGCATTTATCAGGCGCGCAACACCGCGACACCCGGCAGTTCCTTGCCTTCCATCCACTCCAGGAAGGCACCTCCCGCGGCAGAAACATAGGTCAGACGCTCAACCACACTGGCATGTTTCAGCGCCGCGACAGTGTCACCACCACCCGCCACACTGACCAGCCCAGCCGTTTCCGTCAGCCCTGCAACGGACTGGGCCAAAGCAACGGTCGCCTTGTCGAACGGGCTGATCTCAAACGCGCCAAGCGGGCCATTCCAGACCAGTGTTTTGACACCGCACAGGCGTTCCGTCAGAAGACGCACCGTTTCCGGCCCCACATCCAGCATCATCGCATCATCCGGAATTTCGTTGATGCTGACGGTGCGGGTCGGCGGATCGGCCCGGAACTCGGTAGCCGTCACCGCATCGACCGGCAGCAAAATCTCGCAACCGGCCTTTTTCGCCGTCTCCAGAATGGCGCGTGCGGTATCATGCATCTCCGCTTCCTGAAGCGACTTGCCAACCTTGATGCCCTGCGCAGCCAGGAAGGTGTTGGCCATCGCCCCGCCGATCACCAGCACATCCACCTTGGTGGACAGATTGCCCAGCAGATCGAGCTTGGTGGATACTTTCGCCCCACCTACAATCGCCGCCACCGGGCGGCTGGGCGAGCCGAGCGCCAGTTCCAGCGCCTCGACCTCCCGCTGCATCAGCCGCCCCGCATAGGCGGGCAGATGCGCGGTCACGCCATGCGTGCTGGCATGGGCACGATGCGCGGCAGAGAACGCATCGTTGACATACACTTCGGCCAGAGAGGCCAGCAGACGGGAAAATTCAGGATCGTTCTTTTCTTCCGCAGCGTGGAACCGGGTGTTTTCCAGCACCAGAACGTCACCATCTTTCATCCCGGCCACAGCTTCTTCCACCGCGCCGCCAATGCAGTCATCCACGAAAGCGACCGGTTGACCCAGTGCCTCACCCAGCGCCTCGGCGATCGGACGCAGGGACATTTCCTGCACCCGCTTCCCCTTCGGACGGTCAAAATGGCTCATGACGATGACACGGGCGCCGCCTTCAGCCAGTTCCCGCACCGTCGGGGCCTGACGCTCGATGCGTGTGAGATCACTCACCCGCCCGTTACGCATCGGCACGTTCAAATCAAGCCGGACCAGCACCCGGCGTCCACGGACATCAAGCCCGTCCAATGTGCGAAACGACATATTGTGCGACCGTCTCTTACAGGCTGCCGAACAGCGCGGCGGTGTCGGACATACGGTTGGAGAAACCCCATTCGTTGTCATACCAGCCCATCACACGCACCATCTGGCCATCCACCACCGCCGTCTGCGTCGCATCGAAGGAGCAGGATGCCGGGGCATGGTTGAAATCGATGCTGACCAACTTTTCCGTGTTGTAATCGAGGATGCCCTTCAACTCGCCCTCAGCGGCGGCTTTCATGGCAGCATTCACGTCTTCGACGGTCGCGGTCTTTTCGAGGTTCACATCCAGCGACACCAGCGAGACATTCGGTACCGGTACGCGGATCGCAGTGCCATCCAGCTTGCCCTTCAGATCCGGCAGCACAAGGCCGACGGCCTTGGCCGCGCCGGTGCTGGTTGGAATGGTGGACATAGCGGCAGCACGGGCGCGATGCAGATCCTTGTGCAGCGTGTCCACGGTGCGCTGATCGCCAGTATAGGCATGGATCGTCACCATGTAGCCGCGCAGAATGCGGAAGCGGTCATGCAACACCTTGGCCATCGGCGCGAGGCAGTTGGTGGTGCAGGACGCGTTGGAGATCACCGTCATATCCGGGGTGATCGTGTTGTGATTCACGCCATAGACGATGGTGGCATCAACCCCGTCGCCCGGCGCGGAAATCAGCACCTTGCGGGCACCGGCAGTGATCAGCTGCCCTGCCGTATCCTTCTTCGTGAACAGGCCGGTGCACTCCATCGCTACATCCACGCCCTGCAACGGCACCTTCGCAGGATCGCGCTCGGCCGTCACGCGGATCGGGCCGAAGGTGCGACCGTTATGGTGGATGATGATGCTGTCACCGTCCACCTGCACCTCGCCGGGGAAGCGGCCATGGACGCTGTCATAGCGGAACAGGTGGGCGTTCGCCTCGACACTGCCCAGATCGTTGATGACGACGGGGACGACATCCTCGCGTCCACTTTCCACGATGGCGCGCAGGACCAGCCGTCCGATGCGCCCGAAACCATTGATCGCGATTTTGACCGCCATGGCGTTCTTCCTTTTCCTCAAGCGCTCCACCAGCTTACCGAAACGCAAGAATATCTCGCGCAACAGGCAGGCTGGCGTAACATTTTTTCTCCAGCGCGCCTTCCGCGCCGGTTCTCGCGATCATTCGTTATACAGGCCCCTACGAAGTGCGGAAGCCGCGAACCCGGCAGAAACAGCGAAGAATCGACAGTCTGGGCTCAGCCATGCACGCCACGCTCATCCTGCGATCCCGGCCCGCGCCAGAACCGCATCGAACAGAACCTGCGTTCCGGCCTCCGCCTGAGCCCTGGTGATGCTTTCGGCCTCATTATGCGACAGGCCATTCAGGCAGGGCACGAAAATCATCGCCACCGGCACCTTGCGTGCCACGTAAATGGCATCATGACCGGCCCCGGAGACAATCTCGCGCGCTATATAGCCATGACGCGCCGCGGCCTCCGCCACCAATGCCACGCAGGACGGGTCGAAGGGCTGGGATGCCAGCCTCAGCACCGGTTCCAAGGCCAGCGAGACATCGCAGTCCCGGGCAATGAACCCAGCCTCTCGCGGGAACTGGGCGGCAATGCGAGCAATCTCGGCATCATCGGGATGCCGGAACTCCACGGTAAAGCGCACCTCACCCGGAATCACATTGCGGCTGTTAGGCAGCACATGCAGTTCCCCCACCGTGCCACGCCCGGCCTCCCCCCGTGCGCGCATCATCCGATCCACCAGATCAATGATCCGGGCCGCGCAAAGCAGCGCATCCTTGCGCACAGAAGGCGGGGTAGTGCCAGCATGTGCATCCTGACCGGTGACGGTGACATCCCACCAGATCTGGGCCTGTGCGCCGGTAACGATTCCGATATCGGCATTCTCTGCCTCGAGAATCGGCCCTTGCTCGATATGCAGTTCAAAATAGCTATCCGCCGGGAAAGCCTCTGCCGGGGCATCTCCGGCAATCCCCTCCAGAGCCTCGGCCACACTGGTACCGGCATGGTCACGCAGGGCCAGAGTCTCCTCCAGCTTGTTCACACCTGCCCAGACTCCAGACCCCAGCAATCCCCGGCCAAAGCGGCTGCCTTCCTCATCGGTCCAGTTGACCAGCTCGACCGGGGCCTCCGTGACGATTCCATGCTCATCCAGTGCGCGCAGCACTTCCAACCCGGCCATGACCCCCAGCGCACCGTCAAATTTTCCGCCGCTTGGCTGGCTGTCCAGATGGCTGCCGAACAAAACCGGTTTCCTGTCTGGAGTCTGCCCCTCGCGCCGCAAGAACATGTTGCCGATCGCATCGGTCCTGACGGCATAGCCTGCCGCCTGGCCAAGCGCCGCCAGGCGGTCTCGCCCCATCCGGTCATCTGCGCTCAGGGCCAGACGCCGCACGCCCCCTTTCGGCGTTGCCCCGATCTGCGCCATCTCCATCAGGCTGTCCCACAGACGCTCACCGTTGATCCGCCGATTACTGCCGCTCATGCTGCCCTCTTCCTGTCTGCTGCGCGTCCTGTGCGGCGATGATCTTGCCCTGCCCGCCAAACCCTGCAAGCCTGCGGGCATCGCGGAGCCGGAGCACAATGCCTTTCCTGCACAGATTATTACCCTCCTCGCTGCATCCATGGGTGAAGCCGGGATCCCTGCTGGTTCTGATGCTTGCTGCGGCCCCCGGCCTTGGCGGGTGCAAGCTGGTGGATCGCACCACTTTCGGCGCGGTCCCTGCCAAACCGCCGCCCTCCGCGCTCATATCTGCCCTGAACTCCGAAGGGCGCATTCCGCTGCTGACCATCCGCTATGATGGTTATGACGATGCGGATCGCAGCTATACGGATGCGTTGAGAACGGCTGTGCAACAGGCCAATATCTCTCATCCCGGGATTGTCTATGTCGTGACGACCGTCGTACCCGCGACAGGCAACCCCACGCGGCAGATAGGACGCGCCAAAGCCGCCCGCATGAAAGCCATCACCGTTGCCGAAGACATGATGCTGATGGGAGTCGACGCCGACCAGATCAGTCTGGCCGCTATGACAGACCCCGCCATTCAGACCTCGGAAATCAGAATCTTCGTCAAACGGGGCCAGGATTAAATCCGGCATGGTCATGATAATTCCGCCATGCACCCTATCCATTTGTGACGATTACTAAAACTTGACGTCTCCATCCCCAAAGAACAATTGTGTGTTCCCGCTCCATCAGATATCCGGTAAGATTAAGCGAGGGGCGATCCAGGGATTGGCGTATCGGCAGCGAAGCGTCGCTTACTCAGGACCAGGTTGAAACCGGCACGCCATGGCGTGAGCTAGCAGGAAGTAGACGACCACATCATGCACGCTTTCAATGATCTCTGTCGCCGGTCGCTCGACGACATCAAGGCACAGGGCCGGTATCGCACGTTCACCCCTCTGGTAAAGCAGGCCGACAAATTCCCCGTCTACCATCGGGAACACGAAGGACGCGTGCAGGAAGTCACTGTCTGGTCGTCCAACGATTATCTGGCGATGGGCACGTCCGAGATCACTATTCAGGCTGCCATTGCCGCCGCGCATGAGATGGGCGCAGGCGCGGGCGGCACACGTAATATCAGCGGCACCAATCCCCTGCATGATGCGCTGGAAGCCGAACTGGCCGCCCTGCATGGTAAGCAGGCTGCGTTGCTGTTTACCTCCGGCTATGTCTCCAATCAGGCAGCGCTGGGTACTATTCTGAACAGTCTGCCCGACTGGCATGTCTTCTCCGACGAGAAGAACCACAACTCCATGATCGTCGGCATGCGGGCCGCCGCCAATGCGAAACGGCAGATCTTCCGCCATAACGACATGGAGCATCTGGAAGAATTGCTGGCTGCCGCCCCCACCGGAACGCCCAAGCTGATCGCCTTTGAAAGCGTCTATTCGATGGATGGCGACATCGCCCCGATCAGCGCGATCTGCGATCTGGCCCAGAAATACGGCGCCATGACCTATCTGGACGAAGTGCATGCCGTGGGGATGTATGGCCCGACCGGTGGCGGTGTGTCAGAACGGGATGATGTCGCCCATCGCGTGGACATCATCGAAGGCACGCTGGCCAAGGGCTTCGGCGTGCATGGCGGCTATATCACCGGCAACACAGAAATCGTTGATTTCCTGCGCTCCACTGCGGCCGGATTCATCTTCACCACCGCTCTGCCGCCCATGGTCGTGGCAGCAGCGCTGGCCAGCATCCGTCATCTTCGCAGTGATCCCACCAGACGTATCCAGCTGTTCGAACGGGCTGATACGCTCAAGCGCAAGCTAGATGAGGCTCAGCTACCCCGTATGCAGTCCGAAAGCCATATCGTTCCGGTTTTCGTAGGCGATGCCGCGCTGTGCCGTGACATCAGCGCACGCCTGCTGGATGAATTCGGGATCTATGCTACCCCGATCAACTACCCGACTGTACCCAAAGGGGCTGAACGGCTGCGTCTGACCGCGACACCGAAGCATACGGATGAGATGATCGACCGGCTGGTAGAAGCACTTCAGATCGTCCTGCCACCCAGTGAATGCAAGAGCAGGCTCTATCGTCCTCAACCCGCCTGGACCGGTGCCGGCGGCTGATCAGACAATAAGGAGAATAGGGCAGCCCTTTTTCATGGCTGCAATATTCTGCCCTTCCGTTCCATGACAGGCGCGGAATGCGGCGAACGGGCAACATAACGTTTTTTTATCAATGCGGTTGCAGGTTTTACTTGATTGTCCGGCAAGACAAGCAAATTCTGGAACAGTTACAAAGCATATCGGATAACCGTCCGACAGACAGATGAGGACGGGAGACGCGCTTTGGCGCTGGGAGGCAGAATAAAGTCATGAAGCCGGTATTCACGGCAGGACTGGTGGTGGCGGTGCTTTGTATCCCGTCCTTCACAGGAGCTTTTGCCGCTTCTCCTTCCGAACAGACAACCATCAGTGCCACCCACCAGGAAAACTATACCGCGGCCCCGATGCCTAATCTTGATGTCGGTGAGCCCACCAAGCCGGTCCAACCCGCAAAACCGTATGTTTCGGCCACTCTTTACCAGCCGAGGGACGAGTTCAGGGGGGATGGCTATACCTGGAAAGACTCGTCGCAAGTGGTGATGGAGCGTAACCTCCAACCGACCCCTACCATGCTGGTCAAGGTTCCCCTGCACGGCGACGATAACTGATCCCGCCCTTTCTTTCACTCAAGCATCGCCCTCACCTCATCATAACAGTCCAGACCGCTTTTCTTCACTGTCCCATCTGCTTTAAGAACGCCCCCGAGACATAGTCATCATCTTTGGGGAGCCTGTCGGGCATGGATTTCAAACCGATCCGCGATGAAGCCGATCTGCAAGCGGCGCGTGTAGAAATGCATCGCCTGATGAACAACAACCCGGAACCAGGTAGCCGTGAACATGAGATGCTGGGTGTCTGGGCCATCCTGACCGGGCACTACCTCGCTTCTCAGGCTGATCCCAAAAGCACTGATCCGATTGCTCTGATCCGCAATGCCATGGCTGAACGCTCCATTCCGCCACGCCTTCTATCCGCTATTACCCGGCTGCCGGAAGAAGAGCTGAGCGCCATCCTGCGCAAGGACATCCCCCTTCAGACATCGCATATCGAGGCCCTTTGCCCCGCACTTGATCTACCGCTGGAAGCACTGCTGAAGGCACATGCCGATTCGGCGGCGAAACGCTGAAGCGAAAAAAGCGGCGCGCAGGGATACCCCCCTCGCGCCGCTTCCTGTTGCGGGAATAGTCCCGCCTATCCTTTTCGCGACCGTCGGTTATTTACGGCCGGTGCGGGCCTTACGCGCAGCATAGCGGCGGTCCCGCTCGGCCTTCTGTTCTGCCAGCAGAGCCAGGGCACGGGCTTTTTCCTCAACAGCCGCCGCCGCCTTGGCGGCTTCATGCGCACGCTCTTCCTCGATACGGGCCTTTTCGGCAGCGGCTTTTTCCGCGGCAATCCGAGCAGCCTCTTCCGCTTTCAGGCGCTTGCGTTCGGCCAGACGGGCCTCACGCGCTTCATAGGCGATACGCTGCTCCTCCAGCTTCTGCTTGATGTCGGGATCATCAAGGCTCGGCGCACTTTTGAAGCGGTCCAGCATGGCTGCCTTTGCTTTTGCGGCAGCCTCACGTCGATCGTTAAAGGCGTTGAATTTAAACGCGCTCATTCTCGCTTTCTCTTAGCAGTATCCACATTGCAGGCCGGAATAGGCATGGTGCGCCCGTATAGAACCCACTGACGAGATACACCACCGCCGCTTCCTCCTTGGCAGCCATACCAAAAACAGCCCCGATCTGCTCCCCACGGCCAGAATCCGAAGATCAGTCGAAAAGCGGAAACATTCGGCACGAGCCCCTGTCCACTCTTGCCAGCACGGAGCATTGCATTTTTCCTGTCTGTGTTGGCACAGACCGATTCGCAATCAACGGAGAAAATTGATGCAGGCCAGAACACTCTATGGCGCCCTGATGATTGCAGCCCCGTTGCTGGTATCCTTGAGTGCCTGTGGAAGTGACACGCCAAAGGCCGCCGACACGGTCTCGATCACCTGCGACAGCAATGTCGTGCTGGTGGGAGCCACGCGCGTTGAAATGGCCGCCGAGCCAAAAAACGGAACTATTATTCTGACCTATCCCGATCCGGTAGACAGCACCAGAACCGGCTCCCTGACCGTCAATCGCAGCCAGCATTGCACGATCACACCCACCCGCAATACGAATTCCTGAGAGTACGATGGATATCAGACTGATCAGGCTGGCAGCAGCTTCATTGATCCTTCCCGCCGTTCTGGCTGGGTGTGATGCCCCGGCCCCCAAGGATCCGGCCACCGCCAGGCTGACAGCGGAGCTTAACCTGTTGCAGGCTCATAAGGGCCAGGCCAGCAACGACTGTCTCAAGGCTATGAAGGATTTCAATGCGTCGGCTGATCTCGTGATCAATAACCAGACCGTCAGCAAGGCCGACCCTGTGTCGGTCGATATCATGGAAGGCAACCGGCTGATCGCAGAACGATCATGCCGGGCCGGTGCAGAGGCGATCTGTGACACAGCGGACACTTTACCGCCTGAGCAGATGCAGGCGTGCCAGATCCTCCGCACCATTCCTGCGCCCCGCTATTACTGACCTTATTACTGACCATCCGGGGTCTGCTCAAGCGGAGGCAGCAGGGCGCCATCGTGGTCACCGAGAATGCTCTCGACATAGATCATTCTGACCGCGACCATGCCAACCGCGAAAATAGGTGTCGCCAAAATCAGGCCCACGGGCCCGAAAATCGTGCCCAGCACGGTCTGGGACAGGATCGTCAACACCGGCGGCAGATCGACCGTGCTCTTCTGCACGATCGGCGCAATCACGTTGCCCTCCAGCGCCTGCACGCCTGCGAACATCATTCCCACATAAAGCGCCGTCTGCGGTCCCTCACCGAACGCAACCAGCACAGCAGGAACAGCGCCTGCAATAGCACCGACATAGGGTACGAAATTACACAGCGCCGCGATCAGGGCGAGCGTGCCGGCCAGTTTCACTCCCAAAAGGGACAGGCCAATCCAGGTCAGGACGCCGATCATCACCATATCGACCACCTGCCCGACAAACCACCATTGCAGCGCATGGGCCGTTTCATGCATCACTTCAGCCCCCCGCGGCCGCCATGATTTTGGCAGACACCGTAAAGTGCCACGCACGTAGATGCCCGGCGAGGCGGCCAGATATATTGCGACGATCAGGATCACCGCCAGACTGCCGATGCCACCAAGCGTACTGGTTGCCGCGCCCGCCGCAAGACCGGCGATCTTCTCCCCTGCGGATGACAGGTAGGCACGCGCCTTGTGCACCACCTGCTGCGCATAATCGAGCGAGCCTAGCCGGTCCCAGACTGCACTGAACTGATCATTCAGCCTGCCACCCAGTGCCTCGATTTCCGTGATCAGCGTTGGTCCGCGGAGCCAGATGGCACCGGCGATGATCCCGACGAACAACAACAAGATCAGGGACAGCCACAACCCCGGCGTTCCGCCCAGCCGGCTGGCGGCAGCATTGGCTGCGCCACGCAACAGACAGGCCGCCAGAATGGCCGCGAACAGCAGCAGCAGCACGTCAGAGAGCAAGCTGAGCACGGCAATAACGAGAATAGTACCCGCCACCCAGGCCAGAATACGTGCGATACGCTCCAGAGCCCGAGCCTGCCGCATCCCTGCTCCATTATTGGTATCCGTGGCGGATCCCGAAATTTTCAGGGTCGATTCACGATCAGAATAAGACACATCATGCATGAAAGCCGGGGATATCCCATCCCCGGCAGAGTGTGTTGACTGGCTCAAAGCCCTGTTTCCGCTTTCTCTGGTGGGTCTGCGACTATACTGCACCTCCGCCTGCCGTCCACAGATGGATGACGGCAGGAAAGAAACAGATCCTCACCATCAAGCCTCTATCATCAAAACGGCCAACGGCGTTTCGGCGGAGGCTCCGGAGCCAGCGGGCTTGAGGGAGAATGGATCATGAAAGCCGCAAGATACCCAACCACACCGGCCAGTGCGACAGAAAGAACCGGCTTCTGCTCAAGACTTTCCCCGAGTTTCTGTCCGCCGCGCACACCGGATTCATAAACCTTGCCACCCGCATCGGCGGCTTTTTCCCACGCTGTCTCGGCAAGATCACGCAGCCGGGCAGTCACGCTTTCCGCATGCTGGCGCGCATGCTCCTCAGCGCTGTTCGCTTTATCCCGCAGATGCTCGACACCGTCCTGAACCGCATCTGTAGCATCGTGCGCAAACTGCTTTGCCTTGCTGATGCCCTGATCCAGCTTGCCTTCGGCCTGCAGCCCGGTATCACCGGTCAAGCCGCCAGCAGCGTCTTTAACCTTACCCTTCAGATCGGTGACTGCAGCGTCAATATCACGATTACCCATGCAACATCCTCCTTGATCTGCGAGGCGCGCGGACTGGCGCGCATTTCGTATCTCGGACCGTCATACCGATGGCGGGACCGTCTCTGGTCTTTACGTCCCAGCCGGGATCGGGTTTCCCTTCTTCTGCCGGGGGAATATGTTGCACAGGATGGAGCGCATGCGATGACAGACGAGCCTTTATCTGCTGCCTGGCTGACAGAGCGGACCATTTATCTGCTCACTCTTCTGAGAGAAAAACGACCGCTTGTGCACAACATCACCAATCTGGTGGTGACCAATACCACCGCCAACGCATTGCTGGCATTGGGAGCCTCGCCCGCCATGGTTGAGGGGGTGGAGGAAGTGGACTCCTTTGCGCGTATGGCCGACAGTCTGGTTATCAATCTCGGCACCATGTCCTCCCCCCGTGCCGCTGCCATGAGGTTGGCCATGGCGGCTGCACGCCAGGCCGGAAAGCCGGTGGTGCTTGATCCGGTAGCGGTCGGTGCCCTGCGTTATCGCACCGAACTGGCCCGTGATCTGCTGGAGGCAAAGCCGCATATTGTGCGCGGCAATGCCTCGGAGATCATTGCCCTGGCCGGAGATGGCGGCGGTGGGCGCGGCGTAGACAGCCTCGTCTCCTCCACAGCGGCGCTGGAGGCAGCTTCTATACTCGCCCGCCGTACCGGTGGAGCGGTGGCCGTGACGGGGGCCACAGATTACGTGACCGATGGCACGCGCCTGATCGGCATCGCCAACGGGCACCCGATGATGACCCGCGTCACCGGCCTCGGCTGCACCGCCACTGCGCTGATCGGCGCTTTTGCGGCGGTGGAGCCAGACCCGCTGATTGCCGCCTGTGCCGGCTTATGCGCCACCGGTCTGGCCGGAGAACTGGCCGCTATCCGCGCCGATGGCCCCGGATCGTTGCAGGTGGAACTGCTGGATGCGTTGTATGCGCTGGACAGTGCCATTCTGCGTGATGCCGCACGCTGGGTTCTGCCCTGATCACTCCTTATCTCGTGGCCCTAGACCTGCCATGCGATAATCGAGATGGGGAAAAACAGCCGCAGACCATCGACGGCACGGTAAGCCTGCACACCCAGGCGATCGTCACCGGAGCGGATATCTGCCTCGAACATCTCCGTCAGGGCGGGCATAGCCTCCGGATCGGCCAACTCCTCCAGTTTCGCTTCCAGACGGTAGCCGTCAATCAATTGTTCAATCAGGCCGCATTGCCGCCCGGCCTCCCGCAACTGCATCAAAGTGAGAGCAGAGGTATGTGACGGATCGCGTATCCGTTCCATCCTGTCATAAGCAGCCTGACTCTCTGGTGCAGGGGTCGCATCGATCACCACCACCCGGCCACCTTCACAGCAGACCCGTTTCATTTCCGCCAGGATGCGCCCCGGATCGGTCATGTGATGCAGGCTGTAGCGCGTGGTCACACAGTCGAAAGACCTATCCTCAAACGGCAGTGATCCGGCATGTCCGACATGCCATTCCAGATTGTGCAGACTGGCTGCATTCTGCCGCCGTCTTGCCTGTCCGATCATCGCCTCGGTCAGATCAATCCCGGATACATGCTGTGCCTGCTCTGCCATGGCGCATGTCAGAATGCCCGGACCGCAGGCCACATCCAGCACACGGGAAGTCGGGGTCAGGGCACAGGCGGCCAGCGTACGGACCATGGCAGAGTGTTCCGCATGCACGGGCAATGCGGCAAAAGTCCCGGCCCATCGTGTAAATTGTGCGATCACCGCATGATCATGACTCTGCCGAGCTCCGTCGTGTTTGGTGTCTGATGGGGTCATGGCTCTCTCTCTCCTGCTTGGGCGGAAAAGATAGGCAAAGACATCATTGACCGGCTAACGCTTTCAGGCCAGATTTCAATGAACAACGGCCACATCTCACGACCATGAAAGGGCCGTCATGAAGCTCCTGACCCCAGACGAAACAGCCGATATTCTCCACCGTTACGGTATCGACAAACCATACGGAGCGGGTTTTGCGTTCCGGGACCATGCACGCAACACCACCTATGACTGGCACACCCATCCGTATCATCAACTGATTTACGCTGCCTCCGGGGCCATGCGGATTGAAACCGAAGCCGGGCAGCATATCCTGCCGCTTGGGCAGGCGGTGTGGATACCGGCCAGCATCCGTCATCGCACCACGATCATGGATATGGACAGTGCATCGCTCTATTTTTCACCGGACTGTGTAATCAGTGGAGCAGAGCGGGTCCGTGTTCTTCATGCAAATCCGTTGATGCGTGAAATGATCCTTTACGCCACCCGCTGGCCGGTTGGCGCATCAGAACAGGATCCTCTGGCGCGCTGTTTTTTCCAGTCTCTGGCAATGCTCTGCGGGGAATGGCTGGAGGACGAATTGCCTTTGTTTCTGCCTGGTGCCCGCAGTACACGCATTACCCGCGCCATAGATTACGCTCTGGCCGCACCCGGAAAAGCCACGCAGGCCGGAGCGATGGCCGCCGCAGCTTTGTCGGAACGCAGTTTCCGGCGCAGTTTTCAGCGGGAAGCAGGCATGAACTGGCAGGCCTGGCTGACGCAGGCACGTATGCTGCACGCCATGAGTCTGCTGATGGAAGGCCAACAAGTTACCATAGTGGCTGCCGAATGCGGCTATGCCTCGCTCAGTGCCTTTGCAAAAGCCTTCGCCGCTGTTGCAGGGGAAAATCCTTCGGTTTTCAGGGCACGCCAGACGCAATCATAATTCTCCCTTATAACGCATTGATCAGATCCAGAAAAAGCTGATCTGCCTCTCTGCGGTGTCTATCCAGCATATGTGGACGTGTCTGCTCCGATGCCGGTAGGATTGCGAGTTCCTGCCTGATCAGCGCATCAAGGTCAGGATAGCGTGCGCCGTTCGTCTGTTCGTTGGTAAGCCGTTTCGCCGCGATCAGAGTGTTAATCTGTTCCAGCAGAGGCCGCGATAATTCGGAGGCTTCCATCAGGGCACTGACATGCATCGGCAGGCGCTTTCCCGGATGCAGCCGCAGATAGCGCAGAGCAAGGGCAGGTCTCAGAGCGTAAAAATATCGCTTGACCGGTACCGGCTCATCCCTCGTCAGCCAGCGTTCCGCTGATTTGCGGCCGATGCTGTGATAGTGCCAGGCCAGATGATGCCGGTTCAGAACCTTGCCGGCCAGATCGTTCAACCGTTCGATCACCGGATGCGCGGTGCAATACTGGATAGGAGATACCATCCATTCACCAATCACAGCATTCGATTTCAGCAACAATCCCAACGCCTTGCGAATATCCCACCCATTCAGGTCAATTTCGTCGAGCAGAGGTGTTTCAATCACATCACGAGGCGCGTGCAGACGCAGATACTCATCCCTGTTCCTGACATAAACGAAACGCACATCATAATCGCTGTCAGGTGAAGGAAACCCCCATGCGCGGGAGCCGGATTCAACGGCCAGCAGAATACGCACATGATTTTCTGCCACAATCTGTTCAAGGCGTTCCTGAATGACGCTTCGGATAGGAGAGGGAATAAAGGCCTCATTTTGCACTTCGGTCACACACCCTGTTCATCAAACAGCAACATATCGCATCATCATCGCGGGATGGCTTGATATTCAATCTCTGGACCAGACAATTCAGCTCTGCTCTGCCTGTTTGACACCTGCCATCCTCAGCGCTGCTTCCAAAGCCAGCACCCGCAATGCCGAAGCCAAAGGACGATCCGGATCGCGGGACGTATCGACCATGGCAATCAGCTGCGCCAATGTCTGCGACTGACTGGAAGCAATATTCGTCAGCATCGTCCAGAATTCCGGCTCCAGCGCCACGCTGGTGCGATGACCGGATAAGGAGAAGCTGCGTTTGACCAGACTCATGACGGACTCTGTGCCTCTGCCAGTCTGGCAACAGCCCAACGCGCCGCGTCAGCAACGATGGCTGATGCATCGTCAGTCAATGCCTGTGCCTTTGGCAACAGGGACGAATCACCGCTATTGCCGATCGCATATAATACATTGCGGATAAAACGATCCCGCCCGATGCGCTTCACCGGCGATCCAGAAAACAACAGCCGAAAACCCGCATCATCCAGTTGTACAAGCTGATCAAGTTGAGGCGACACCAGTTCCGGGCGGGCCTTTAACTTTGCCTCCGATGCCTGTGCGGCGAAGCGGTTCCACGGGCATACGGCCAGACAATCATCACAGCCATAAATACGGTTTCCCATGGCACGCCGGAATGGTTCCGGCACCGGACCATGGAATTCGATGGTGTAGTATGACACGCATCGTGTTGCATCCAGACGGTATGGCGCGGGAAAGGCGTTGGTCGGGCAGGCATCCAGACAGCGACGGCAGCTGCCGCACCGGTCCGGGTGTGGATCATCTTCCGGCAGAACCAGCGTAGTAAAAATCTCACCCAGCAGTAACCATGATCCGTGCTGGCGGGAGACAAGATTACTGTGCTTGCCTTGCCAGCCCAACCCCGCCTGCCGTGCCAGCGGCTTTTCCATCACCGGCGCGGTATCGACGAAAACCTTCACCATCCCCCCATGTCGAGAGACGATCCTCTGTGCGATCTGTTTTAATTTTCCCTTGATAATATCATGATAATCCCTGTTTCTTGCATAAACCGAGATATTGCCGATCTGAGGCCGATCAAGGTTGGCAAGCGGGTTTTCCACCGGCGCATACGACATGCCCAACGCGATAACCGTCCCAGTTTCAGGCCATAATACCTTGGGATCGGCGCGCTGATCGCTGCGCTCCGCCATCCAGCCCATGGTGCCGTGAAAACCAGCCTCCAGAAACGCCGTCAACCCGGCCTGCGCCGTCTGCGTCAGGGTGGCTGACGAAAACCCGACCGAGGCAAAGCCCAGCGCCCGTGCATAGACGGCAATATCCCGTTTGGCTTTTTCCTGCATCGTCAGCTTCGACGCTGACAGCGAAGGCTCAGCTGGCTTTGTCACGAACAATCCAGCAGCATTTCGACAATTGCCCGGTCAGGAAACTGGCTACAGCCGCGATACGGGCCGGGCGCAAAAGCGAAGGTGGTAAAACGATATTCAGCTCCAACAATGGCAGTGACCAGTCCGTCAGAACCGGAACCAGAGTGCCTGCCGTCAGATCATCCCAAATTAGAAAATCAGGCGCCAGCGCAAACCCCTGACCGCTCCGTGCCGCCTCCAGCATGACTTCACCGTTATTGGTGCGCAAACGGCCCGCAGGCAGCAGCGAGGCTTCTTCGCCCGTGCTTTCACGGCGCAAACGCCAACGCCCGGCCATGGTGCCGTGACCGTAGCCAAGACACAGGGCCATATCCAGATCACGAGGATGCTCTGGGCGCCCACGTTCCAGCAAGGATGGCGCGGCCACGATCTTCATCTGCATCTGGGCGATCCGGCGCACCCGCAGACCGGAATCCGGCATCTGCGCAATCCGGATCGCCATGTCGTAGCCCCCTGCCACCAGATCAACGATCGCATCATCCAACCGTAAATCAATATCAATCCCCGGATGCTCGGCCAGAAGTTGGCGCATCAGCGGCCTCACATGCATCAGCCCGAAACTGACCGGGGCCGAGATCCTGACCAGCCCACGCGGCGCGGCAGAAGAAGAACGTGCATTTTCCTCCAGCCCCTGTGCCTGCTCCAGCATACTCAGAGCGCGCTCATGAGAGGCACGGCCCACTTCGGTCAGGGATAAGCGGCGGGAGGTACGGTTGAACAGCGCCGCGCCGATCCGCCCCTCCAGCCGGGCGATGATCTTGGAGATGGTGGCTCTGGACAGGCCCAGCTCCTCCGCCGCACCGGCGAAAGAACCACTGTCGGCCACACGGGCAAAGACCGCCCAGCCTTCAAGATCAGGAAGAAACGGCATCACAGATCCGGAAAAGATGCATTTCCATTGTTTCTCTTTCTGAACTCTACGGCCTGCCCGATCATTAAAGCCGGAAAGCCGATCTGACAGCAAAGGAACGTACGAATGGCCAAAGTTCTGGTTCTCTACTACTCCACCTACGGACATATCGAAACCATGGCGGAAGCCGTCGCTGAAGGCGCGCGCGCCGCCGGGGCCGAGGTCGATATCCGCCGCGTTGCCGAGCTGGTCCCGGAAGAGGTCGCCCGCGCCAATCATTTCAAGCTCGATCAGGCTGCCCCGATTGCCAGAACGGAGGAACTGCCGAATTATGACGCCATCATCGTCGGTGCAGGCACAAGGTTTGGCCGTCTGCCATCTCAGATGGCTCAGTTCTGGGACCAGACCGGCGGGCTATGGGCTAAAGGCGCCCTGATTGGCAAGCTCGGCGCTTCGTTCACCTCCACCGCCAGCCAGCATGGCGGGCAGGAGACCACGCAGTTCTCCCTGCTGACCAATCTGCTTCATCACGGCATGGTGATTACCGGCCTGCCCTATTCCTTTCAGGGGCAGACCAGATTGGATGAAGTCTCCGGCGGCACGCCTTATGGGGCCTCCACCATCGCCAGCGGCGATGGGTCACGTCAGCCGAGCACCAATGAGCTGGATGGCGCGCGCTTCCTGGGCGATCACGTCGCCCGGCTGGCGGCCAAACTCGTTTCCTGATCGGATAGACCTTCGGACAACGCCCTCAGCCGCGCAATGAGGGCATCATCCACCACCACCGGGCGGCGCGTGTTCCGGTCGATCAGCACCAGAACCAGCCGCACCGTCGCCACGCAGAGCGTCTCGACAAACAGGCCTTGCCGCAGCGTGATGCTGCTGCGCCCGATCCGGTCCAGTGCAGTTCCGATTCGCACCACAGCCGGGTAGAAAATCTCGGAGCGGAAATCAATCTCGATCCGGGCCGCAACCGCCATGCGACCCGGATCGCTCAGCAACCCGGCCGCCCGCATGAACGGCACATAGCCGGTCTCGGCGTAACGGGCGAAGGTCACGTTATTGACGTGACCCTGCGCATCCGTATCCCCAAAACGAACCGCATCCTCGATCCACGCATGAAATTCATCGGGAGAGCAGACCGAGGAGGCAGGATCCCGTTGCGTCATGATCAGGCTGCGACCGCATCGGCCTTTTGCGCGACCGTATTACGCAGCGTGCCGATCCCGTCGATCGTGACCTCCACCACCATACCGGGCCGCATCGGCAGCACACCCACCGAGGTGCCACAGGCAATGACATCCCCGGCACGGAGCGTCATTTCACGCGATAGCAAGCTGACGATCCGTGCGGGAGACAGAATCATGTCGCCGGCCGGGTAGTTCTGGCGTTCCCGCCCGTTCAGGGCCACACGGATACTCGCTTCTTGCCAGTTCAGGCCGGTAGCAATGGCGGGACCGATCGGCCCGAACGTGTCGCAGCTTTTGGCCCTCGCCCATTGCGGGAAAGATGGATCGGCATTGAGAATATCCAGCGCCGTCACGTCATTCACCGCTGTATAGCCGAAAATTGCGGCCTCAGCGGCGGCCTCATCGCCGTTATGGATGTCCTGCCCGATCACAATGCCCAGCTCGCCTTCGTAGAGCACTTTCCCCTGACAGGATTCAGGCGGCACGATTTCCGCATCCGGGCCCACCACGCTGTCCGGCGATTTCAGGAACCAGAGCGGCTGGTCGGGAACAGAGGTGCCCAGCTTGGCCGCCAGCTCATGAAAATTGTTCCACAGCCCGATGAATTTACGCGGCATAACGGGTGCCAGCAGACGCACCGTCTCCAGCGGAACGACCTCGCCAGAGGGTACATTGTCGCCGAACATGGTGCCGGTATGGGCCGTGATCAACCCATCCGCCAACGTTCCGAAACCGGTTTCCCCATCCCGCGCAAAACGGACCCACAGAGCCATATGCTTTAACCTCTTCCCCGATAACCCGGCACATCCTGCGCCGGAATCCATACGCCATCCGGTGGTGCGCCGGTCTGCCAGAACACGTCGATGGGAATACCCCCGCGCGGGTACCAGTAAGCACCGATCCTCAGCCAGACAGGATCAAGCAGGCTGACCACACGCTCCGCGATTTTCATCGAGCAGGCTTCATGAAAACTGCCGACATTGCGGAAACTGGTCAGAAACAGCTTCAGGGATTTGCTCTCGACGATCCAGTCACGCGGCACGTAATCCAGCACGATATGCGCGAAATCCGGCTGGCCGGTCAGCGGGCAGAGAGAGGTGAATTCCGGCGCGGTAAAACGGATCATATACGCCTTGCCCGGTGTCGGATTAGGCACTTTCTCCAGCACCGCCTGATCAGGGCTGGCGGGCTGGGAAACGGTCTGGCCGAGCTGGGTCAGGCCCGCATAATTTTCAGCCATCCTGTTTCTCCTGATCTCCCGCCGCCCAGGCAGCGCGCAGCCTGACGGCATGCTGCTCCAGCCGTCCCTCCATGATCGCGCTGCGCAGGCCACGCATCAGGGACTGGTAGTAATTGAGATTATGCCATGTCAGCAGCATCGGTCCCAGCATCTCGCCGGCCCGGAACAGATGATGCAGATAGGCCCGGCTGTGACGTGTGCAGGCAGGACAGTCGCAGGCCGGATCGATCGGGCGGCCATCATCCGCATAACGGGCATTGCGCATGTTCATCACCCCCTGCGAGGTGTAGGCGCGGGCCGTCCGTCCAGCGCGTGTGGGCATCACGCAGTCAAACATATCCACACCCCGCATGACCGCACCCAGAATATCATCTGGTGTGCCGACCCCCATCAGGTAACGCGGCTTGCCACGCGGCAGCAACGGCAGGGTATGGTCGAGCGTGGCGAACATAGCCTCCTGCCCCTCTCCTACCGCCAGACCACCCACCGCATAGCCATGGAAATCATCGCCCAGCGCCGTCACGGATTGCGTGCGCAGATCGTTATAGACGCTGCCCTGCACGATCCCGAACAGACCGTACCCGTCACGCGGCACGAACGCATCCCGGCACCTTGCCGCCCAGCGCATCGACAGCTCCATGGAAGCAGCCGCCTCCGCATGCGTGGCGGGGAATTTGGTGCATTCATCGAATGCCATGGTGATCGTTGCATCCAGCTTGTGCTGGATCCCGATCGAGCTTTCCGGCGTCAGACGATGACGAGAGCCATCAATATGGGACTGGAACGTCACGCCATCCTTATCCAGCTTGCGCAGGGAGGACAGGGACATGACCTGAAACCCGCCGCTATCGGTCAGGATGGGGCCGGGCCAGTCCATGAAACGGTGCAACCCACCCAGCGCCTCCACCCGGTCAGCTCCGGGGCGCAGCATCAGATGGTAGGTATTGCCAAGCACGATCCCGGCGCCGGTGGCGCGGACGGAATCCATCATCATGGCCTTGACGGTGGCCGCCGTACCGACCGGCATGAAAGTCGGGGTCGGCACGTCACCATGCGCAGTATGCAGTGTGGCGGCTCGCGCCCGGCCATCCTCGGCCTGAAGAGACAGGGTAAGGGACATGAGCAACGCTGTGCCGCCTTAATGCCTGTCGCGCAAGTCCCGCTCGATCAGACAGGCATCGCCGTAGGAGTAGAAACGGTAAGCCTCAGCGATGGCATACGCATAGGCCGCCCGCATCCGCGCTGTTCCGGCAAAGGCACAGACCAGCATGAACAGGGTCGAACGCGGCAAATGAAAATTCGTCAGCAACGCATGCGCGGTGCGGAACCGGTGGCCCGGCTTGATGAAAATATCGGTCTCGGCATCGAAAGGACGCACACCTCCCTCAGCATCAGCCGCGCTTTCCAGCAGGCGCAGGCTGGTAGTGCCGACCGCAATGACCCGTTTGGCCGCATTGATCCGTGAGGCAGCCTCCGGCGTGATGACGCCGCGCTCTGCATGCAGACGATGGGCCTCGATCGTATCATCACGCATCGGCAGGAAAGTACCGGCGCCGACATGCAGGGTGATCGTGACACGTTCGATCCCCTTTGCCGCCAGCCTGTCCAGCAAGGCCGGAGTAAAATGCAGCCCCGCCGTCGGCGCCGCCACCGCGCCGCGATGACGGGCAAAGACAGTCTGGTAGTCTTCTGCATCCTGATCGGTCGGCCCTTGCGGACGATCGATATAAGGCGGCAAGGCCAGCGCCCCGTACTGCGCCAGCGCCGCATCGAAATCCTCCGCGACAAAGCGCAGGATAGCACCCCCATCTTCGTCACGGGCCACCACCTCGGCCGCCAGCAAGCCGGTTGGCTGCGTGTCGTCCTCGGTAAAGCGCAGCCTGTCCCCGGCGCGCAGGCGACGCGCATTGCGGGCCAACACATGCCAGCTTCCATCCGGCAGAGGCCGGTTGAGCGTCAGGCCGATCCGCGCCTGTCCGCGCCATGCCGTGAGTTGCGCCGGGATCACCCGCGTATCATTGGCCACCAGCACATCACCCGGCCTCAGCAGGTCGGGCAGATCGCGGATATGATGATCATGGAACCCCTCCTCCCCTGCCGGCACATGCAGCAGACGGGCGGATTCGCGCGGACGAGCCGGTTCATGGGCGATTTGCTCCGGCGGCAGATCAAAAGTGAAATCGGCAATATCGAGAGGGGCTGTACTCATGGCCCTCTATCTGCCGGGCCTGCCTCCGCGCTTCAAGCTCTGCCTGCGCCCAGGCAGGACAGATTATTCAGCAAGGTAGGAAGCGATCTCCACCAGATTACCATCAGGGTCACGGCAGTAGATGGAATGAATCTGACCCAGCGCACCATGTTTGCGCACCGGCCCTTCCTCGACCGTGACACCGCAATCGTGCAGATGTTCGATCACCTGATCCGGCCCGACCGCCGTGATGAAACACAGATCGTCGCTGCCGATCTGCGGATGAGCCGCGGTGGACCAGCTACGGGTTTCATTATCGAACGGACGCAGATTGATTTTCTGGCCGCCGAAACGCAGCGCGGTACGGCGCTCTGTTCCGAATTCCTCCCGCTCCATTCCCAGCACACGCTGATACCAGGATGCGGATATTTCCACATCACGGACGTTCATAACGAGATGATCAAGGCGGTCGATGGTGAATCGCATTGTGACAGATGACGTGAAAACGGGCCGCTAATCAAGCCGAAGCTGTGCCGGCAGAACGCGGTTGGTCAGGAAAAATCATCCGGCACATGAGCAGCCAGCTCTTGCAGCCATATCTCCGCACTGCCATCGGACGGAGCCCGCCAGTCACCGCGCGGGGACAATGCTCCCCCGGCAGAGATTTTCGGACCGTTCGGAAGGGCGGATCGTTTGAACTGGCTGAAGCCGAAGAAACGCTTCAGGAATACCTGCATCCACTGTCTGATATCGGCCAGATCGTAGGAGCGCTGCTGATCTGACGGATAGTTGGGCGGCCATATGCCCTGCTGTGCATCATGCCAGGCGTGCCAGGCCAGAAAAGCAATCTTCGATGGACGGAATCCGTAGCGCAGGACATGGAACAAGGTGAAATCATGCAGCGCATAGGGGCCGATGGTGCCTTCCGTGCTCTGCGGCTTCTCCCCTTCCGCAACCGGGATCAACTCCGGTGAGATTTCGGTGTTCAGAATCGCCTCGAAAATCACGCTTGCCTCATCGGAAAAATCGCCGCTGCCCCCGGCCCAGCGGATCAGATGCTGGATCAGGGTCTTGGGCACTCCGGCATTGACGTTGTAGTGCGACATCTGGTCGCCGACGCCATAGGTGCACCAGCCCAGCGCCAACTCAGACAGGTCACCGGTGCCGAGCACAATCCCGTTATGCTGATTGGCGAGCCGGAACAGGTAATCGGTGCGCAGCCCAGCCTGCACGTTCTCGAACGTAATGTCATAGACCTGTTCCCCTCCGGCAAAAGGGTGCTCCAGATCGGCCAGCATCTGCCGCGCGGCCGGCCGGATATCCAGCTCATGCGCGGACACGCCGAGCACCCGCATCAGCGCCAGCGCGTTGTTGCGTGTTTCATCCCCGGTCGCGAAACCGGGCATGGTGTAGGCCAGAATGTCGGAGCGTGGCCGCTGCAGTACATCCATCGCCCGCGCTGCCACGATCAGGGCATGGGTTGAATCCAGCCCGCCCGACACCCCAATGACCAGCTTGCCGATTTTGGCCGCAGACAGGCGCTGCGCCAGACCGCGCACCTGAATATTGTAGGCCTCATAGCAATCCTGAGCCAGACGGGCAGGATCGGCAGGCACGAAGGGAAAACGCTCTACCCGACGGCGCAGCCCCAGATCACAGGAGGGCGGATCCAGCCGGAAACCGATCCGGCGGATGTCTGCGCCCACCATTTCCCGCCGGTTTTCCTCGAACCCATGCACCCGCATCCGCTCCTGCATCAGCAGGCCCGGATCGATATCGGCCACCGCCATCGTGGCTTCCTGCGCGAAGCGGGGGGTTTCGGCCAGCAGGGTTCCGTTCTCATAAATCGTCGCCTGCCCGTCCCAGGCAAGATCAGTCGTGCTCTCCCCCCAACCCGCCGCCGCATAGACCGTGGCTGCGATACAGCGCATGGAGGCAGAACGGCTCAGCAATGCACGACTGTCGGCACGCCCTATCGTGATCGGGCTGCCGGAAAGATTGGCCAGCACCGTCGCCCCGTTCAACGCACCCAGAGTGGCCGGTGACACCGGCATCCACATGTCTTCGCAGATCTCGACATGCAGGATCAGTCCCTCCACATCCTCGGCTGCAAACAGAAGGTCTGTGCCGAAAGGCGCATCCTCATCACCGATGCGAATGCTCTGCCCCTGCACCGAAAGCCCGGGCGTGAAATGACGGCGCTCGTAAAATTCGCGGTAATTCGGCAGGTAGGATTTCGGTACCACCCCCAGCACGCGTCCGCGATGCAGCACAATGGCAGCATTAAACAGACGCCCGCCCTGCCGAACCGGTGCACCAACAACGATCACACTCATCCAGCCCGCGCTACGACGTAGCAACGTGCCTATCGCCGCATCCACCGCATCCAGCAGAACATCCTGCTGCACCAGATCGTCAATCGCATATCCGCTCAGGCAGAGTTCAGGGAATACCGCAACCGCCACGCCCTGCGCATCGGCACGCATCGCCAAAGCCGCAATCTCGTCCTCGTTCCGGGCCGGATTGGCGATGTGAACAGGCGGCACACATGCCGCCACCCTCACCAGGCCATGGCTGTAAAGGGAGGAGAAAGGGGCAAACGGACGCTGCTCGACATGGGACATCCCACCATTATCGCATGAAGTAACGGCCATCTCCATGGTCAGCTATGTTTCCGGCAGCAGCAACAGCCGGACAGGTGCTCAAAAGTTGAAAAAAGCAGCGAACAGTTCTCCGTATCTCCCGAGGATCATTCAGGTTTATGCAAACAGTCTTGTTCCTGAACAGACCATCAGAATCATACCGGAGCTGCCATGCCATTCAGCCATCATACGCCTGACGCACGCATTCTGGCCCTGAGCAATGAGCTGAATGCCGCCACGGACATGCTGAGGGAGCTGGTGATCCTGCTCGACCGGCATCTGGCTGATGACGGACGCAGCGCCCTGCACGAGCGTCTGCTGACACTGCGCCGCAATGATCGCATGAACGGCGCCAGAAAAAACGGCCCGCTGTCCCATCTGGCCGAAACCTTGCTGACCTCCCTGCCACACGCCTGAAACCTGCGGCGCGTGGGGGATGCCGGCCAGTGCATCTTAACTCAATGCGTATTCGCGACCGAGGCGAAATGATCGATCAGTCGGCTCGCCTCATCGACACATGTTTTCGTATTCTCTCCTTCGGCACATTTGACGGCGACACTCAGATCGCCGCGATGGAGCCTGAAAAATGCGGCCTTTGACGGGGGCGGAGGAGGAGGCCCGAACGGATGATGGTGATCCGGTGGCAGCATAGGGGCAGCAGCCCCATGCGCTGGCCCCTCTGGAACCGGAGGGGCTCCCTGAGCATAGACAGCACCAGCCACACCAAAAGCCAGCAAGCCCGCACCTGTTAGTATGATCCTGCGCATTGTGAATTATCCTCCTGAATTCTGGCCATTACCACCCGACAGGCGGCAACAACCACAGGAAACACCGGTTGCGTAACAGGCCGGCGTCACAAACGTGACGAATTGCAACAGGGATGCAGGGAAAGGCTGTCAGAAACCATGTTGTTGGTAGATCGTTATTGATAAAAATATTTTCTTTCAGTTTTCGCAATGCAAGACAATTTATCAATCACACTGAAACAACAGACATATTCCTATCACGACAGGCTGGACCGGATTGTCAGAAAACTTCTGATTACCCTTGATGGATACAGGCATTTTCTGACAGCACAGTATTGTTTTCACAGGGATATCGTTCCGCTCTATCAGAAGAAAGCACTGCTTCAACTGATCCCCGACCTTGCCGAGCGCAACCGGCTGCCAGCCATTGAGGCCGATGCCGCTGCCCTGGGACTGACACTGCCATCCATGCAGTCCGCCATTCCAACCGGTGCAAAAAATACATCCGCAGCTCTTGGCTGGCTTTATGTTGCCGAAGGATCAAAGCTTGGCGCTTCGCATATTGCGAGACAGCTTGAAAGGCATGGGCTGCATGACACTTATGGTCTGCAGCATCTTCATCTGGGGCGCGATGGAGTATCGGGGGGATGGCTGCATTTCAGATCTATGCTGGATCATACGGCTGTGGAAGCAGAGCAATGCATCCGTCATGCGCAACAGGCCTTCCTGCGGATCACGCGCTATCTTGAGTTCCCTGCCTGACAAAAAAGATTCCATCCCGGAATCCCATCATCATGGTGATGCAGCCACACATCATATTCCTCAAAAGCATATTTATCTGTCTGCATTGCGCAGACGCTTGAGAGCGTCGCGAATAGGCTGAAACGGCCCGAGGACATGCTGTTTCTGGCTGAACCCATCCGCATAAGGGCCATAAGGTGTATCAACGGGTTTTTCCATCCTGTCCGGGAAATCCCGCTGGAGATCTGCTTTGGCAGGTCTTGGCTGTGCATTGACAAAAGCCGCTACATCCCATGAATCCTCAATAGAGAGTACCGGCTGTGTCCAACTCGTACCATCGGGCATATTATGGCGAATAAAATTCGCTGTATTGATCAAGCGATCCATCCCGGCGCCATTATTGAAGCTGTCAGTGCCCCATAGCGGTGGTACCGCGTATCCCTGTGCATCACCCACTCTGCCGACACGCTGTCCCTGCCCATCCTGACCATGGCATGCGGCACAAACCTGCCTGTACACAGCCCGACCACGCACGGGATCAGCAGCCCGCATCAGCTCTGGCATGTGGCCGACCCCTCGTCCCAAAGTAGGCGCACCGACAGGGCGGCCAGTGGACAGAAATTGCAGATAGGAGACAATCGCCTTCATCTCCTTCCCATCCCAAGGCAGAGGCTTACCGTTCATGCTCCGTTGCATGCATCCCTGGATACGATCCTCAATTGTCCCGACAGTGCCGGAACGGGCGCGATAATTCGGAAAATCTGCGAATACCCCGATCAGGGGCAAACCAAATTTTTTGGTTCCGGCCTGCAGATGGCAGCTCTGACAGTTCAGATTATTGCCGGAAAAACGCCGTGCCTGATCAGAAACTTCCGGACCGATCAGGGACGCTGTCCTGACAATCAAATCGCGGCCAGATATGACCGTACGGCCCCATTCATCCTGCGGCAGGGTATTGATATCGGGAACAGACCAGCCCCCCTGCACCATAACGGATGGATCAGGAGCGGCTTTATCAGCCTTAGCAGCAGTGTTCGATACACCCGCCAATACCACAGCCATAACCAAAAAAACCGATACCACTGCCTTCATGCAAATTTTCTCGGTTTTGGGGGCCAGAAAATGCCTGACTGTATTAAAGGATGAAGGATGTCCCCCTCACTGAACGGCGGCAGTGATCACATCCCGTGCAAGCAGTATATCGCCAGAATATTCGGACGTATACGATAGAATAAAAGGAATTTTCGACAAGTTGGTGGACGCACAACGACTCGAACCTTGGACCCGCTGATTTTGAGCGAGGCCAAGATGGGCAAGGCTCTGACCGCACTTGCGGTAGAGAAGATGCAGCTCGGGTCGGCCTCGGCGCAAAGTACCAGACGGCTTAGTCTCTCTGGCCTCTATCTCGTTGTGCAGAGCCCTCCGGCGCCCGATCTTGGGCCGTGCGCTACCGTTCGGACGGCGTCACACGCAAGCCCACCATCGGCACCTATCCCGGTATTGACCTCACGTCGGCCCGCGAACTCGCGTAGCGTGCCTTGCCGAGGTTACGAAGGGCGCTAACCCATCGGCCGACAAGAAGGCGGCGAAACATAGAAAGCATTCTCATCAGTGGCATGGTCTGCCCTGCCAGAACTGTTGCCGTAGTTGTATGTTAGTTACAACCGGATGATAATCGAAAAGTATTTGTGACTATTAGTCCTGTGAACGTGGTCGTAACAATGGAGCTGTCGGTCAGGTCTGCGAAAAAAGAGGCGCGCCGAGCTTGTCGCGCACGGAGAAGAGGTCAATGCCAGTCCGCCGCATGTTCGCCTCCTCGGACGCGCGTGTCTCCAAAAAGGCCTTAGTGACCGTGTGAAACTCGCGCCATTCGTTGGCCCGAAAGCCGGGGCACAGCAGATTCAAGGGCGAGAGTTTCTGAACGCCCTCGTGCCAAGTGGTCGGGTTGTCGATCTCGGAGAGCACGTCACTGCGTATGAGGCAAAGGTTCAGCTTGATCAGACTTGCGTCATATGCGCAGCAGTCAGTTGATCACCCGCAGCCAAGTGATGGAGCGCTTGACCAATCTGCGGTTAGACGCTTTCAGGCTGGGGACTTTCGTTGGAATATATAGAATTCGTTGTCTCCCACAATGTAAACGAGACCTCCGAACGCAGTACGCGTGCCAGTAGGGCCGATTACATGATCGACCTCCGTATAACGATCCATAACCCCTGGATATTCTGCTTGTAGACGCAATATTTCTTGTGGCCGAAGCACTAGATACGTCGGATCCAGTGTTTTGATCGCGCCCCAGCCATGTGCTGCGATTGCCTTTGCTGCGATCTTAGAACCCAAGCCTGGCATATCATAAATCTGATACGCTCTATTCCTGACCCCAATGTAGCCTAACGGCTCAAGGAAGACGCTGTCTCCGGTCTTCATTATTCTAGACAGGTCGAGACCGATCCGATCACGGACAGCAAACTCTACATCGTACTGAACCGTGCGATCAAGATTCAGCGTGAACGGAAGATGGACCGCATAGCCGAAGATTATAAGCCCACCAACAACGCCTGCCCCAAGACGGTTTTTTTTACTAAGCCAATCCACTCCAGCTGCAACAAACAGAAAAAACAGCGCCCAAAACGGCGGCCTGTACCACATGAAATATGTATTAACATTGTATCGGATCATGTACGCGCAAAACACCACTACGACGACTGCTGTTGCCATGAGTGTCGGGATACGCTTCTGCCCGCAGCAGGCTATCCCAATCACTCCCATCAGAAAGACGGCAGTCACGACCAAGCCAGGGAAAAAGCTCGGGCCGGGGGAATGTTGCACAAACCAGAACTCTTTGAATGGGGCGATGAGCTTCCAAAAATTGAGCGCATAGCCGATCATCATTTCAGGTGTCGGGTTGCCGGTAGTCAGACTTTTCACGGTTATTGTATTTGGGATGGGCGATCCGTAGTAAATCCACGTGAACACCACCCACGGCAAAAATATTGCCAGCCCGATCGCAATTGAGGGAATTGCCTTTCGTCGCCATGCAGCGATGGCATAGGCGATAAACACTGCATCTAGAAGAAGGAACTCGGGACGAGCTAGCGCCGCCAAACCACCCATTATGCCTAGAAGCAAATTCTTCTTGAAGGTCGCCGCGTAGACCACTCCAAGCCCAATTGCGACTGCGTACTGGGTCTCCATTCCTCCCATACCAAAGAAAATCTGAAGGTGGTCAGTCGAGAGATAGCTGAGACAGACAGACTGGCCAAACCGGTTCAGTCCCGCTCGGTCCATAATTCTAGCGGCGAAAAAGATTGTGAGCGCCGCAGCGATCAGACTCAATATCCTGTTAAAGGCAATCGGATGCCCAAGCCCCTCACCTACGATCAGAACCATGATACTCAGGCCTGATGTGAAGCTATACACACGCGGCTCTGCCACATGATGTGTAAGGCCATGACCTTCCCACAAATTTAGTGCGGGGTTCAATGTAATAAGAGCATCTTCCCAAATACGGTCTGTATACATCCAGAAAATCAGACGTAGTACGACAGCAAGTATAACAAAAAAGCAAATAAATGCCACATCTGGCGCCGGCACAGAGCCAGATACAGTTGAATATTGTTTACGATTGACTATTGTGTTTGACATTTTGGGGCCCAATTTCTGAACTGACCTTAAGCTTTGCCGCTGTCGTTCGCAAGAGGCGTCAGGAGAACGGGCGCAGTCAAAGGCGGTGGGCACAGCCGGATAGAGGCAAGATTTTTTCAGTTCCGGCTGTTTTGTTGGCTTGGCCCCCGCGTTAATGGCCTGACCGTAGATGCTGCGCTGGCGACGCCCCTGATGATCGCGTCGGTACCCGCGCAGGCAGCGATCGCACGGCTTCGCTCAGCCAGTGACAAACGTCGCCGGCGCATAGCACCACACCAGCGCCAGCCACGAGTTCAAGCCGCCATGAGCCTGATAAGTCGATGTGGAGATCTAGAGAAGACTTGGAGCTTCATACGGCCGGGTTGCCCCCGTTAACACGCAGCACCTCGATGAAGTTGATTGGACCACCCGGCTGTTTGTCGTCGAAGGCATCGATTACCAGGCGCCCGGTGTGCCAGGCCAGTGTGTCGAGATCGATGCTCTGACCATCGGTGATCGGGTCATTGCGATGCGGCGTGTGGCCGTGAACGACGAAGCATCCCTGGTGGCCGAGACGATTCGACTTCCACGACCAGAGCAAATCGCGCTCGATCTGAAAGTCGAGCGGCAGTGCCGGATCAACACCGGCATGCACGAAGATGCGGTTCTGGTCCACGGCGATCGGCGGCGGGGCCGCCACCCATCACACGTTCGCCTGACGGATCAGCGCTAAGTTCAAGATACCTCTTGGCGCTTAAACAAAGAAGATAGGGCGAGGGTGACTCTGGTAGTAGGGTCGCTCTCCCTTGTGGATTCGACCGTTCACACCGGCGAAGAGCGACGGGATATACTCCGCTATCGGTGCTGAGCTAAGCGCCGGAGGCATTCGCCACTTCCTAAAACAACGTCCTACCAAGCGTCCAAATCCAAGCGCGATAGGCCGATTGACACTCACCCCGCCAAGGCACCGAATGACCGCGATGCGCCCCGCGGCCGCCGAGGTCTCATCAATGACCCCAGCAAGCTTGATCGACTGCCTGGGGCTCAACCCGGCTAGAATCAGCCACATGGCGCGAGAGGCGCGTCATGTACCGATTGTTTTGGTTTCCCGACACGCCCGAAACGAAGCGGCCGTGACGGCAGCGTCTGCATCGTCCTGCGCCGGATCAGTTCCAGGTTTGGTCGGAGTGCGGTTCCGATGAGCCCAGATCAACAGTCGCAAAAGCTCTTCGAGATCGCGGATGCGATCGACAAGGGCAGCCTCGTGCTCAATGCGGGAGAGATTGTGCTGGACGCGTTACCCGAGCACAGGGCAAGGAATGCCATAGGCGCCCTCCTGTCCGACATCGCGGCAAAGCTGGCAGCGCAGGCGCAGTTGCATAGAGCGGTGCGGCCCTCCGCATGCATTGCCCTAGCACTGACCACCGCGATCTTCTCGCTGACTGAGCGAAACATACCCGAAATGGATTGAGCAACGCAGCTCGCCTCTGCTGCTGCCGTTACCCTGAGTGTTACCCGCAATCTTGGATTGCGGATTTGCGATGGTGGGCGCACAAGGACTCGAACCTTGGACCCGCTGATTAAGAGTCAGCTGCTCTACCAACTGAGCTATGCGCCCAACCTGCGCAGGCGCGGGTAATACCGTTCCGGGGCTGACCTGTAAAGCCCATCGACATGATTTTTATCATGCGCAGATAAAAGAGGCCGGGTGCGCGTTCTGAGACGCGCGACCCGGCCTTTTTTCATTCAGTCTTCAGCAACAGGGGTTGCCTCAGCGTTTCCACCAGCCTCGTCTGGCCCGTGGAGCGGCATCCTCAATCACCACTGGCTGGATGGGGGGCGCAATATAGGGTTCTGCCTGTTCCTCAGACACGACAACCGGCTCAGGCACCGGGTCAGGATGGCGTTCGGACCGGGAGCCCTGATCCACTTTCCCGTCACGGATCATCGGTTGCTCAATAACATCGATCATGTCGAATACATCCAGCGGCTGCTGACCGAACGGATCAGCCGGGGTGGGACCGGTATAGGCAACTTCCCCCGCATCATGGCCATTCACCTGAGCAGGCTGACGCCGCCCACGCCCGCCACGGCGGCCACGGCGGCGCGGACGGGAATCCTCCGCAAACTCATCACCCAATTCACCGGAGACAGCCTGCGTACCATCGATGGCGTCGCCCTGTGTTTCCGCACTGGTTTCTTCGGAAGCAATTCCGGCTCTCGGCAGCTCTGTGGTTTCCAGGGGCGGCAGAGAGGTATTGGCAGCACCGTATCTGACAGGTTCGTCCTCCTCGGCCGGATTGCCGTTCCCATCCTGCTCGGACCGGGCATCCATCCCATTCTCGGCCCCGTCATTACGGCGATTGCCACGACGACGACGACGGCGACGGCGACGGCGATCTCCATCATCCGGCCCGGTTTCAGAATCGCCTTCCACGGAAAGCAGCCTGCTACCCTTGTTATCTTCCTCGGCGGTTCCAACCGGTTCTGCCTGCACAGCCACGGGCAATGCCGCCACCGGGGCCGCCACCGGGGCCGCCTCGAACGTCGCAAAACCGTCAGAGGCATCAGCGAAATCATACAGATCACCCGCAATGCTCGGCTGCGGATCAGCCACACCGATCAGCGGAGTCCGGACCACGTCTTCCATCGCACGGGCGCGAATTTTCTCAATCCGCAACTGGGAACCACTGAATTGCGTATCAGCGGAGAAAAGCACCTTCATGCCGAAGCGGGATTCCAGCGTGGCCAGAAAATCCCGGCGATTGTTCAGAATGTAGAACGCTACATCGGCAGCGGCATGCACCATGATCTCGGCATAGCGACGGCGTGCGCCCTCTTCCTCGATCGCCCGCAGCACATGGACGGAAGCCCCCTCAGTGGTGCGGACCAGACCAAGCCCATTGCAATGCGGGCAGGTGATCATGCTGGTTTCGGTCAGGGACGGGCGCAGACGCTGGCGGCTCATTTCCAGCAGGCCAAAGCTGCTGATCTGGCCGACCTGAATGCGAGCACGATCGTTCTTCAACGCGTCCTTCAAGCGTCGCTCGACCATGCCATTATGCTTGCGGCTTTCCATGTCGATGAAATCGATCACGATCAGACCGGCAAGGTCACGCAGACGCAGCTGACGGGCAACCTCATCCGCCGCTTCCAGATTGGTGCGGAGGGCTGTTTCCTCAATCCCCCGCTCCTTCGTGGAACGACCGGAATTGACGTCGATCGCCACCAGAGCCTCGGCCTGATTGATTACCAGATAGCCGCCGGATTTCAGCGAAACATTCGGCGCCAGAATGGCGTCGAGCTGCGATTCGACCTGATAATGAGCGAACAGGGGCTGTCCGGCACGTTCCTTATCAGCGTTCCAGCAGATCACCTTGCGGGCATGGGAGGGCATCAACATGCGCATGATATCACGCGCAGCCCGCCAACCTTCTTCACCATCGACCAGCACTTCATCAATCGTACTGGTATAGACATCACGGATCGCCCGCTTGATCAGGCTGGCTTCTTCGTGAATCAGTGCTGGCGCGGACGAACGCAGGGTGATGTCGCGGATATCATCCCACAGGCGCAGCAGGTATTCGCAGTCCCGCATGATCTCCGCCTTCGGGCGGTTCCCGCCAGCCGTGCGGACGATGATGCCCATGCCGCGCGGGATCTCCAGCGCGCTGATAATGTCTTTCAGGCGGCGGCGATCAGTGGCGGAGGTAATCTTGCGTGACACGCCACCACCACGCGGCGAGTTCGGCATCAGCACGCAATAGCGGCCGGCGAGGGAAACATAGGTGCTCAGCGCGGCCCCTTTATTGCCCCGCTCTTCCTTCACCACCTGAATCAACAGGATCTGGCGGCGCTTGATAACTTCCTGAATTTTATAATTGCGCAGGAAACGGGGGGAGCGGCGCTCACGATCCTCTTTCTGGCGGGCCGGGCGCGAGGCCTGACGGCTTTCCTCCTGATCATCGCCTTCCCCGGCGGAGGCGGGAACGCTCCCGTCATCCCCGGCCTCGCCAGAAAAATCGGCGGCGGATTCATCCTGCTCCCCATGATCGGAGCCGTCCTCTTGCGGATCGGATGCTTCGGGCTGCTCCGCATCTGTCTGGATGACCTCCCGAGCGTTGTTCAACGGTCGGGCGGCGGAACGACGCGCCTCAGCGGCGGAAAATTCGGCTTCCTCAGCCTCCTCTTCCTCACGTGCTTCCTCTTCCTGCATGGCGAGCAGGCGCTGACGGTCGGCAACAGGGATCTGATAGTAGTCGGGATGGATTTCACTAAAAGCCAGAAAGCCATGCCGGTTGCCGCCATATTCGACGAAAGCGGCCTGAAGGCTCGGCTCTACCCGGACGACTTTGGCGAGATAAATATTCCCTTTGATCTGTTTACGGGACGCTGCCTCAACGTCGAAATCTTCAAGCCGGTTTCCATCCATCACCACCACGCGGGTTTCTTCCGCATGGCTGGCGTCGATGAGCATTTTTTTGGTCATTGAATAATGAGCTCCGGTACACGCCCGGGATATGCGCGAACGGCGCGCTCCACCGGGCATGACGTTGTGTCGGTGTATCGTCGCGAAGGGCACGCACAGCCGCAACCGTATCCGGGCCAGCGCCTGAGGCGCATGGTATGACAGTCTCAGTCAGTTCCGAATATAGCCACACAGCCTGGCGTCTCGATCCTTCGGTCTAAAAACTTGGGTGCGGCAGCCGTTTCAGGCGCCAGACCCGGCGGTTTTCCCAACGCCACATGATGCGTGGCCGCGACGCGGGTGCGCTCGCTGTCCAGTATGAAACCAGCCTGACGGTTGGCTCCATGTATCCGGCTGACGATCCGAACAATCTGTCGGCGGGCATGGAGACGCCGCTGGCAATCTCTCTGGCACACCCAGCATGGAACAAATGCCAGCCCACTGCAAGACGCGATCCTGTGATCCAAAGGAGACAGCCCGCCTAAAATGCGCCATATTTCAAAGCCTAATAGTCAAAACCGACCGCACGGTGTTAAAAACACGCACTATGGCTGATCTTCTGTCACTGCACCGCCGCAGCCTCCTTGGCGCGATGACCTCCGGGCGGCTCCTTGCCAGGGCGGGCCTGCTTGCCAGCTGGATGTTGCCCCCCGCATTGCTGGACAACATGGCAGAGGCCGAGGCTGCAGGGCAGCAGAAACACGGCCACCCTCATGCCACAAAAACATTGCATGTTCCGCCAGCCGGCCTATCCGCCGCCCGGAAAAATGGTGCACCCCGTCTCATCATGCTTGATCCCGGCCATGGCGGAAAAGATCCGGGCGCGATTGGCATCACCGGCACCTATGAAAAACATGTCGCCCTCGCTGCCGCACAGGAACTGAAGCGCCAGCTGGAACGGACCGGGCGCTACCGGGTGGAAATGACCCGCACCAACGACACCTTCATTCCCCTCGACGGCAGGGTGGATCGCGCCCAGAGCAAGGGAGCTTCCCTGTTCATCTCCATGCACGCGGATGCGCTGCACAATGCCGGGGTGCGCGGGGCCAGCGTCTATACGCTGGCAACATCAGCCTCTGACGCGCAGACAGCGTCTCTGGCGAAACGGGAAAACAGCGTGGACCGGTTTGGCGGGCCGGCCTTTAGCAATCAGCCGCCCGATATCGCCCGTATTCTCACCAGTCTGGTGCGGCGGGAGACCAAAATTGGATCAGCCCGACTGTCACACAGTATGGTCAGCAGCCTCGACAGCACCGTGCCGATGCTGACGCATCCTGCCCGCCATGCCGGCTTTGTCGTTCTGAAAGCCGCCGATATTCCCAGTGTGCTGGTGGAGATGGGTTTCATGTCCAATCGTCAGGACGAGGCCTTGTTACGCCGCGCTGACCATCGCATACGAATCGCCGCCGCCATGACCCGCGCCGTGGAAGCCTATTTCGCCACCAGCGCCGGATATGCCATGCGGGGATGACCCGGCATGTTCCGCAAATCAGGCAACATGTGCCCGATCATGGATTGATGGACATAAACGCCCTGCCTTGACTGCCTTTCCACACGCTTCCAGCCCACGGCGCCATCGCATGGCGGATCAGTCACCTTCCCCATGCACGGGATCACGAAATCTGATACAGAGCCGCGCATGACGTCATCCGATCTGCCGCCCCCTGACCGTTCCATTGCCGTTCCGCCGCGCCCGGTGCTGACCGCACGGGAACGGCTGGCGCCCCCTTCTCCGGAACCAGGGCGGGAACCTCCCCGCAAGCAACGCAGGGATACTCAGCCCTCGCGGCATGCGGCGCGTGAAGCCGGCAAAAGACGGGCAGGCGGCCGTTTTCGCTGGATCGGCCGTCTGATCGGCGCGCTGGCCGGCCTGATCGTACTGGGCGGTCTGACAGGGGTAGTCGCGATCTATGCCGCCTATCGCCATTACGCATCCGATCTGCCTGATCTGGAGGGGCTGCGCGTCTATCAACCCCGCGTCATGAGCCGCGTCTATGCTGCTGACGGCCAGATCGTCAGTGAACTCGCCACCGAACGGCGCGTATTCGTGCCATTTTCAGCCATTCCAGACATTGTAAAAAAAGCTTTCGTCTCTGCCGAGGACCAGCATTTCTGGACCCATCCCGGCGTTGACCCCGTTGCCATGTTTCGGGCTGCCGTCACCGATCTCAACCATTTACATGATGGAAAGCGGCCCATCGGTGCATCGACGATCACTCAGCAGGTCGCCAAAAACATGGTGCTGACCAATGAGGTCTCGATCGCCCGCAAGATCAAGGAAGCCATTCTCGCCCTGCGGATCGAGGAAAGCCTCAGCAAACAGCGCATTCTGGAGCTGTATCTGAACGAGATTTATCTCGGTCAGGGGGCCTACGGCGTTGCCGCCGCGGCACAGGCCTATTTCAACAAGCCGCTGGACGAAATCACAATACCGGAAGCCGCTTTTCTGGCGGCCTTGCCCAAAGCACCGAACAATTACAACCCTTTCCGCTATCCCGATGTCGCACGGGGCAGACGGGACTGGGTGCTGGATCGCATGGCGGAAGACCATGCCATCACCCGCGAGCAGGCCGCCGAAGCGAAGCAGCAGCCCGTGCTGCCTACCGCGTTCCACCGGCCCGAAGGCATCCCGGGTGCCGGTTACTTCGCGGAGGAAGTCCGGCGCAAACTGGTCGAGCGCTTCGGGGCCGATACCACGACGCAGGGCGGCCTGTCGGTGCGCACCAGCCTTGATCCAGCCTTGCAGATTGCTGCCGACCAGGCGCTGCATCGGGGGCTGCTGGCCTATGATCAGTCCCATGGCGGCTGGCGAGGTCCCGTTGCCCATCTGGAAGAAAACAGCCTTTCCAGCCCGCAATGGGAATCCGAACTGGCGAAGCTGCCACGTCCGGCCGGTATGCTACGCAACTGGCGACTGGCTGTGGTGATGAAAATTCAGCCTGCCGATGCCTCCCTGGCCTGGACCGATCCGCCCACCAGCCCGCTGCCCACCGCAACCCCCGCCCCGGTGCATCATGGCATGATGCAACTGGCGGATACGAAATGGGCACGTCCCGTGAAAGACGGGAAGCTGGGCGGCGTCCCCCGCCGGATGAATGATATCGTCTCCATCGGCGATGTCGTGATGGTCGAGGTAGACGAAGCAGCACTCGCCAGTCCGGTTGTTCAACCCGCCGCCTCATCGACGCGCAAAACACCCGCCACCCAGATCAGGGAAGTCCCTGGCCCGGCCCTGCATGTCCGGCTGCGCCAGATTCCCAATGTACAGGGGGCGCTCGTTTCTCTCGATCCCCGCTCTGGCCGTATTCTGGCGATGAGCGGCGGCTGGAGTTTCGAAACCAGTCAGTTCAATCGGGCGACACAGGCCAACCGTCAGCCTGGAAGCTCCTTCAAGCCATTCGTCTATCTGACGGCGCTGGAACAGGGCATTGCACCGGGCCAGACTTTTCTGGATGCGCCCTTCGTGATGAATATGGGGGCCGCAGGTGTGTGGCGGCCCAATAACTATGAGATGACATTCTCCGGCCCGGTGCCGCTGAGCGTCGCACTGCAAAAATCGCTCAATCTGGTGACGCTGCGGGTCGCGCAGAAAGTCGGTATGGAGGCGGTGGCCAAGACCGCGATGGATTTCCATCTGGTTGATTCCATGCCGAAAGTCCTGCCCGCCGCGCTCGGTGCGGTGGATACCACTGTGCTTCGTGAGGCCGGAGCCTATGCGTCGCTGGCGCAGGGCGGCAGGCTGGTCACGCCACATCTGATCGACAGTGTGCAGGACCGTGACGGGCATGTCATCTGGAAGCCGGAAGACATTACCTGCGAGAACTGCACAACGCCTGCGACCCCGCCCGCAACGGCTCCTTCCTCCTCTCCCCCCCCGTCCATATCCACCGATGCCGGGCCGGTGCTGGATGACAAGCGCAATCCGGTGGCGGATGCGATGAGCACCTTCCAGATTGTCACCATGATGGAAAATGTGGTGGCGCACGGCACCGGCTATCAGGCCTCGATCGGTATGGGCGGACGCCCCATTGCCGGCAAAACCGGCACGACTCAGGACTTCGTTGATGCCTGGTTTGGCGGCTTTACACCGACGCTGGTCACTATCGTCTGGATCGGTTTCGACAACCCCACCTCTCTGGGCGAACACGAAACCGGCGGAGCGCTGGCAGCCCCTGTCTGGCGCGAATACATGAATGCTGCGCTGAAAGATCATCCCATGCTGCAATTCCCGATGCCGGAAGGCATGACCCTGGTGAAAAGCCCGGCCGGCTGGGATGCGTTGAAGCCCGGCCAGCCCGATGGGGGTGCCGTGATCGATGGCGGCAGCGCATCCGGGACGGCACAGCCCGGCGATTCCTCCGGCAGTGGAGGAGGCAGCGGCGGTCTCGACACCGGAATGGGCGGGCTGTATTGAGCGCCTCTCGTTTCCTTTGACTTCAGTATGACCGGAACAGGACCATGTCCGCCGAAATCGACGCCCTCAACCAGCAGATCAAGCAGTCCGTTGCACTGCTGAGGAGGCATCTTTGACTGGGATGCCGCTCAACACCGCCTTGCGGAGCTGAATGCCCGCGCCGAAGATCCTGATCTGTGGAACGACTCCGCCGCCGCGCAGGCGGTGATGCGTGAACGCACCCGCCTGGCCAGTCAGGTGGAAGGCGTGCTGCGCATGGAATCGGAAGTCAGCGACGCCACCGAGCTGGCCGAAATGGCCGAAGCCGATGGCGACGAAGCCATGGCCACCGATGCCCGCCGCATGCTGGAAACCATTGCCGCCGAAGCCAAGCGGCTGGAAATCGAAAGCCTGCTGTCCGGCGAGGCTGACGGCAACGATGCCTATCTGGAAATCAATTCCGGCGCAGGCGGAACAGAGGCTCAGGATTGGGCCGAAATGCTGTTGCGCATGTACACGCGCTGGGCCGAAGCCCATGGCTATAAAGTCACGCTGATCGAACAGAGTGATGGGGAGCAGGCGGGGATCAAATCCGCGACCCTTCAGGTTGCCGGCCCCTCCGCCTATGGTTGGCTCAAGACCGAGGCAGGGGTGCATCGTCTGGTCCGCATCAGCCCATTCGACAGCGCCGCAAGGCGGCAGACCAGCTTCGCCAGTATCTGGGTCTATCCGGTGGTCGACGACAATATCGAGATCGAGATCAACGAAGCCGATCTGAAGGTCGATACATTCCGCGCCTCCGGTGCGGGTGGTCAGCACGTGAACAAGACGGAGAGCGCGATCCGCATCACCCATGTGCCATCCGGTATCATCGTCGCCTGTCAGACCGACCGCTCCCAGCATCGCAACCGCGCCACGGCGATGAACATGCTGAAAGCCCGCCTGTACGAGGCGGAGTTGCAAAAGCGTGAAGCCGCAGCGCAGGAACAGGAAAACGCCAAAAGCGAAATCGGCTGGGGCCACCAGATCCGCAGCTATGTTCTGGCCCCTTATCAGCTGGTGAAAGATCTGCGCACCAACGTTGAAAAAGGCAATCCGGGTGCCGTTCTGGATGGCGATCTGGACGAGTTCATGGCTGCCGCCCTGGCCGCCCGCGTCGGTGCGCATCGCAGCGAGGCGAGCGCCAGCGCACAGTAAGGTCTGACCATTCCAGCCGGACAGGATGGCATGCAACCGGCCTTCCTGCCCGGCCGTTTTGCGTCTCATGGAAGCGCGCCAGACTGATTGCATACATTCTGATTGTCCACATTCCAGGGAGAGATCCCCACCTTCAGTCACAAGCAACATTCCGGCCCGGCTGGACCGGCTGCCGTGGAGCCGGTTTCATACGCTGGTGATCATAGCCCTCGGGATTACCTGGATTCTGGACGGGCTGGAGGTTACTCTCGCCGGGTCTCTCGCGGGCGCAATCGCCAGCAGTCCGGCCCTGAAACTTACCAGCGGACAGGCCGGTCTCACAGCCAGCGTCTATCTTGCGGGTGCCGTCGGAGGGGCTTTGTTCTTCGGCTGGCTGACCGACCGGCTTGGGCGGAAGAAACTGTTTACCCTGACCGTACTGCTCTATCTGACCGCTACCATCCTGTCCGGATTATCGTGGAGTTTCTGGTCCTTCGCGCTGTTCCGGTTTCTGACCGGTGCTGGCATTGGCGGGGAATACGCCGCCGTCAACGCCACGATTCAAGAACTGATCCCAGCACGCAGCCGCGGCTTTGTCGATTTGACGATCAATGGTTCGTTCTGGCTCGGCGCGGCGATCGGGGCGCTGGGATCAGTGCTGGCGCTGGGCCATCCCGAGTGGATTGATCAGGAAACAGGCTGGCGGGCGAGCTTCGTGATCGGGGGCCTGATCGGCTTCATCGTGCTGCTGTCACGACGCTGGATTCCGGAAAGTCCACGCTGGCTGATGACGCATGGCAGACCCGGCGAGGCTGATGAAGCAATGCGCCAGATCGAAACGATGGTCGCCAAGGACAGACCGGATAATGCGCTTCCACCCATTCCCCCCACCCGGCTACGTCTGCGCACCGATGTCAAAAGCTGGTTTCTGCCCAGCCTGCATAGTCTGTTCACGCAGTATCGGGACAGAACCATTCTCGCAGCCGTTCTGATGGGCGCTCAGGCGTTCTGCTATAATGCGCTGCTGTTCACGTATGCGCTGGTGCTGAATAAATTCGAAGGCGTCGGCAATGCGCAGGTTGGATTTTATATCTTTCCTTTTGCGCTCGGGAATTTTCTCGGCCCGCTGCTGCTGGGGCGATGGTTCGATACGCTTGGGCGTAAAACCATGATCACCGGAACCTATCTTCTTTCCGGCCTGCTGATGACCATGGTTGGTCTGCTGTTCGGCATGGAGCTGTTGGATGCAACAGGACAGACAGTCGCGTGGACGATCGTGTTTTTCTTCGCCTCTGCCGCCGCCAGTTCAGCCTATCTTACTGTCGGCGAAAATTTTCCGCTGGAAGTCCGTGCTGTCGCAATTGCGATTTTCTACGCGCTGGGCACCGGGATTGGCGGCATTGCAGGACCAGCGCTGTTCGGCCATCTGATCGATGCGGGACGAGAAGCTGTGATGTGGGGTTACGCTGGGGGAGGCGCTCTGATGATGGTGGCCGGGCTGGTAGAATTGCGCCTGGGTGTGGACGCCGAAAACAAATCCCTCGAAGAGATCGCCCCGCCCCTGAGCAGCCTGCCGCTTCAGGAAAGCAAATGAGAATGAGGAAGAGTATTTCAGAACGACCAGCGAAGCGTGGTGGAGCTGAGGGGAATCGAACCCCTGACCTCCTCATTGCGAACGAGGCGCTCTCCCAACTGAGCTACAGCCCCGCTCCGCGTCGTCTCCTGCACTGTGTTGCAGCGTAGGCGGCGCGTAATGCCGCGCGCGCGCGCCGAAGTCAAGCTGATAGTGAGGAGGAATCTGCATCGCACCTTTCCCCCTGACTTGCAGGGCAGAGGGGGCAACATGCTTGCGGTTCCCGACCCGGCACGGCTAGACCAAACGACCAGACCTACTGTCACATGATGTTTGACGGAGACGCTTCGCGTGCTCACGATCGCTTTCAATCTGCTGGATACGTTGATCCAGCTTTATATCTATGCGCTGATTCTATCGGCGATCATCTCGACGCTGATGTCGTTCGGCGTGCTGGACAGCCGCAACCGACTGGTCTGGTCGATCGCCGATTTCCTGTATCGAATAACAGAGCCTGTTCTACGCCCCGTGCGCACTATCCTGCCCAATATGGGTGCGATCGACCTCAGCCCGCTGATCGTGCTGCTGGTGCTACAACTGCTGGTCCGGCCGATGCTGGGCAAGCTGTATATTGCTATCGCATTCGGACAGTGGAACGCCTTGCTGCAATAATGCCATCCACGGGCATCTGGCGATGAGCATCTGGCGCAGTGTCGAAAACGGCATCACCCTTGCCCTGCGTGTCGTACCGAAAGCCCGCAAAATCGGGCTGGGAGGCACTGTTCCCGGGGCTGATGGCAAACCGCGGCTGAAAATCTCCGTCAGTGCCCCTGCCGATAAAGGACAGGCCAACGAAGCGGTGCGGGACATGCTGGCCAAAGCCCTGCGCGTGCCTGCCTCCCGCATCACCCTGCTTCAGGGTCTGACGGCACGCGACAAGCTGGTACGGGTTGAGGGAGACCCCGAAACGCTGGGGGCCACGGTCGCAACGCTGGCAACAGGGGGAGCAGACTCCTGACCAGATCATTCCATCGTGCACGGCTCGGCACCGCCCTGCTTTTTGTCGGATGCGGCGCCGGGATCGGCACATGGGCTGCCAGCGTCGCTCATGTACAGCGTGATGCCGGTCTCAGTGACAGGGCGCTGGGCTTTGCCCTGCTGGCCATGGCCGTTGGCGCACTGGTGTCTATGCCGCTGGCGGGACGTCTCGCCGCCCGTTACGGAACCGCATGCCTGTCCAGCTGGAGCGGACCCGCTTTTGCCCTCTCCGTGCTTTTGCCACCGTTCTCCCGTGTGTGCGGGGACTGGGCCATGCCCGTCCTTGCCGGAGCACTGTTTCTGATCGGCGGCACGCATGGAGCCACCGATATCGCCATGAATGGTGAAGCGGCCCGGCTGGAACGGGAAGGGGGCCGTGCCATGATGTCCTCCTTCCATGCAGGATGGAGTTTCGGCGGTATGGCTGGTTCCGCCTTTACCAGCCTTCTGTTTGCATGGGGATGGAGCGCGGAATTGGCCATGGGTCTGTCCGCAGCCATGCTGATGCTGGTGTTTCTGGCCGCGTTGCTGATCAACCGCCCAGAGGGCACTGCTTCAAAACACAGTGAAGCACCCGCCGAAAAAGGATGGACGCCACCGCTGATCTATCTGGGATGCCTTTGCTTTCTGGCCTTTATGGTGGAAGGCGGCATGATGGACTGGTCAGCCGTTTATATGAGCACACTGTCGAAAGAAGGCATGGCCCTGAGCGGCGGCGGATTTGCCTCTTTCTCGCTGATGATGGCAGGGATGCGACTGCTGGGAGACGGGATCGTCACCCGGCTAGGCCCGGTCTTGACCTGTGCGCTGTCTGCACTCATCGCCGCCATCGGGCTGGCGACCGCGCTTGCCACCAGTCAGCCATTTGTTTCCATGGCCGGATTCGCATTGCTGGGGATAGGGATGGCGAATGTGGTGCCAATCCTGTTCGCCGCATCGGGGCGGCGGGGCGGCAATGCCGGTGTCGCCACCGTGGCAACGCTCGGTTATGCGGGCGGTCTGTGCGGGCCGCCGATCATCGGCTTCATGGCCGGGCACTGGGGATTGCGTCTTGCGCTGACTTCACTGCTGGCGGCGATCGCCATTATCGGCCTGAATGCACGCAGCGCGGCAAATCGCCCTAAAAACTAGACCTTCCACCGCATCGCCCATCAGAAATCCCATCAGAAATCAATGCAGCGCCCGTTACGTTCCCAGTCACCGAAACGGGTTGGTTCCGGTCCTTTGGGGCCGCCATGCTCCACCGGCTGAGCCGCATCAGCGATGGTTGCCGGATCGATGGGGGTCACTGTTCCCTTGTGACCGTCCCTGTCCGGTACGGGTTTCTGGTCGGTTCCGGCCATAACGTGCCTCCCTTGTTCCTTCATCATAGCAACCGTGCCCTACAGCCCGGCATCCGCAGCCACATAGACCGCGCCATTCTCGATCGTGACCGCAACCGTCGTCAGATGATCGCCCTCACATGGGCCAACCTGACACGCTCCGCTCAGCAGATCGAACAGAGCGCCATGCGTGCCGCAGACAATATGCTGCCCGTCCAAAGACAGGAAGCGATCCGGCGCCCATTCCAGCGGGACACCGATATGCGGGCAGGCATTGACGTAAACCCGGACATCATCCCCCCGACGGATGACGAACAGGCCCAAAAAACCGCCCGGCGCAGGAGGAAACCCTTTGGCTCCGGGATCGGACAGATCCTGCACATGGCACAGAAAACGAAGTGCGCAACTGGCTGTCATCGTCAGCCTTCCGCGCCTTTCCAGCCACCCATCCGGCCCCCCATCCGGCACAGCAGCGCCCAGTGTTCCGGTGAAACGGACGATACGGACAGACGGGATTGCCGCACCAGTGCCAGATCGGCCAGCCGCGGCTCCGCCTTGATCATGGCCAGCGTCACCGGAGAGGGCATTTTCCCGACGGCACGCATATCGACACAGAGCCAGGGATTGCTGCCATCCCGGCTCAGCTCATCCGCCTCGACAGTAGGATCGGGATAGGCTTCCCGGACCACTTGCACCACGCCCACGATCTCCCGACCGATATTGGAATGGTAGAAAAACGCCAGATCGCCCATACGCATCGTCGCCAGATTACGCTTGGCGGCATGGTTACGCACACCGGTCCATGGCTCCACGCCATGCGCCACCTGCTGATCCCAGCTGAAGGCGTCCGGCTCCGATTTCACCAGCCAGTATGCGGTCATCCGACGAACTGACCGTCCTTGAACACCTGACGATAGGCGCGGACCGTGACAGAGGCAAACAACCCGGCCTGCGCATAAGGATCACCCGCGGCGAAAGCCTTTGCTTCCTCCAGACTGGTGGCATCGATGATCAACAGGCTGCCTTCCGGCTCCCCTGCCGCATTCAGAACCGGGCCGACCTGCACCAGACGCGATTCGTGATCCCGCAGATATTCCAGATGGGCCGGGCGGGTCTGCTTGCGAAGCTCCAGACCGCCTTCACGATCCGTGCAGATGACTGCGAACAACATGCCTTCCTACTTTCGTTTTCAGAGCCATCAGGCGCTTAAAATTAAGGTAACAAGCAGGCGCTTCAAACGGAACGCATGGCAGGGTATGATGGAGCCGTGGAAACGTCAGCTTTATCAGATCAGGATACTCACCGGAACGCGCTGCCGGAAGGCGCGGCGGGGAAAAATCCTTCAGGCCGCGCCATGCCCGGATCGGGTGGGGAGATGCGTGCCAAACCCAACCTGCATCGCTTTGCCAATCCGGGCCGGTTCCTGCGCATCGCCGGAAAAATCGTCCCGCCAGTGGCCGTGGCAGGAATCCTCATCACCGCCTTCGCGCTGGTCTGGGGACTGTTCTATGCCCCCGCCGACTGGCAGCAGGGTGATACCGTACGCATCATGTATATCCACGTGCCTGCCGCCTGGCTTGGCTCCATGGGATATGCATCGCTGGCCGCCGCCTCCGCCGCCTCTCTGATCTGGCGGCATCCTCTGGCTGATCTTGCCGCGGCAGAGATCAGCCCGGTAGGAGCCATGTTCACCGCTATCTGCCTTGCCACCGGCAGTTTGTGGGGCAAACCCATGTGGGGGGCATGGTGGGTGTGGGATGCACGCCTGACGTCGGTTCTAGTGCTGTTTTTTCTCTATCTGGGCCATATCGCGCTGGTGCGCGCTTTCGACGATCCGCAACGCGGCTACCGCGCAGGCGCCATTCTGGCGCTGGTCGGGGTGGTCAACCTGCCAATCATCAAATTCAGCGTTGATTGGTGGAATACATTGCATCAGACCGCCAGCATCAGCCTGACCGGTGCCCCCACCATGTCCACCGAGATGCTATGGCCGCTGCTCTGGTCCGCCATCGGCTTTACCCTGATCTTCATTGCTCTGGTGCTTACCCGTATCAGGGCGGCGGTCATGGAACGGCGTATCCGCGCCCTGCTGCTGGCCAATGCCGCCCGGGCCGAGCAAGGGGATGTGCCATGACGCATCTGCCTTTCATCATCACGGCCTATACCATTGCGTTGGGCCTGCCGCTGATCATGGGATTGATGACGGCGACACGGCTTGCCTCTGCCCGGAACAAGCTGGTCGCGCTCGAAACCCGCCCGCGTGCAGCCAGGCGCAGCGGCCGGAATACATAGTGGCTCGCATTCAGTGATACGCATCCGTCTCCCGCAGGCGCCTCTGGCAGCATGCGGGACAGGCTTCAGGAATTTTCGCTCATGACCCGCAAACGCCGCCGTCTGTATATCCTGCTGGCCTGCGGCATCGGCCTCGGCTCCGCCACCGCGCTGACCCTGTTCGCGTTCAGCGATAATCTGGTGTTCTTCATGGCCCCGGCGGATTTCGCGAACAACCATGTCGCAGCGGGACGGACCATTCGTCTCGGCGGTCTGGTGCAGGCAGGCAGCGTGCATCGTGAGGTCGAAAACGGCCAGCCCGCCGCCAAATTCGTGGTGACGGATGGCAAGGCCTCGGTTCCGGTAACCTTTACAGGGATTCTCCCCGACCTGTTCCGCGAAGGACAGGGGGTGGTCGCGCTGGGAACAGTCGAGCCGGATGGCAGCTTCCACGCCTCAGAAGTGCTGGCCAAGCACGATGAAACCTATATGCCGAAAGACGTGGCCGAGGCCCTGAAAAAAAGCGGCCGCTGGAACCCGGCTTCCGGTCCGCCGCCGGCCGCCAGCACATGGTACAGAATGAACCCGGCCTCGACCGCCGATCTGCAGAAAAACAGGACAGGCGGCTGATCCATGATTCCTGAACTGGGCCATTTCGCGCTGGCACTGGCCTGCGCCTTTGCCGCCGCACAAGCCATTCTCTCGCTTTTGGGTGCGCAGCGCCGTGATGCAAGGCTGATGGCGGCGGCCCCAGCCCTCGCGCTCGGGCAGATGTTGGCCCTGATCACCTCGTTCGGCGCGCTGATGTGGGCCAGCGTGGTCAATGACTTTACCGTGCTGAACGTGGCCCAGAACAGCCAGTCCGCCAAGCCGCTGCTGTACCGGATCAGCGGCACATGGGGAAATCATGAAGGCTCCATCCTGCTGTGGTGCCTGATCCTCGCGCTTTGCGGCGGCGCGGTGGCAACATTCGGGCGCAACCTGCCCTCCGCCCTGCGGGCACGGGTTATCGGTGTGCTGGGGGCGTCCTCGGTCGGATTTCTGCTGTTCAGCCTGATCGAAAGCAATCCGTTCGTACGGATATGGCCTGCACCGATGGAAGGCAGCGGCATGAACCCGCTGCTGGAAGATCCCGGCCTCGCGATTCATCCGCCTATTCTCTACACCGGCTATGTCGGCTTCGCGATCCCGTTCGCTTTCGCTGTGGCGGCCCTGCTGGAAGGACGGATCGACGCCTCCTGGGGGCGCTGGGTGCGTCCATGGGCGCTGGTTTCCTGGGCGTTCCTGACCTGCGGCATCGCACTGGGATCATGGTGGGCGTATTATGAACTCGGCTGGGGCGGCTTCTGGTTCTGGGACCCGGTCGAGAATGCCTCCCTGCTGCCATGGTTGACCGGAACCGCGCTGGTGCATTCCGCCATCGTCGTGGAAAAGCGCGAGGCGCTGAAAATCTGGACCGTCCTGCTGGCCATCGCGACGTTTTCGCTCTCCTTGTCCGGCACATTCCTCGTGCGGTCGGGTATCCTGAATTCCGTCCATTCCTTCGCCAATGATCCGGCCCGCGGCGTGTTCATTCTGGGCCTGCTGGCACTGGTGATCGGCTCTGCGCTGCTGCTGTTTGTGTTCCGCGCCCCGGTCCTGTCCGTGTCCGGTGTCTTTGCGCCGATTTCGCGTGAAGGCTCGCTGGTGCTGAACAACGTGCTGCTCTGCTCCATTGCAGCCGTCGTGTTCACCGGCACGACCTATCCACTGTTCGCACAGTTGCTGTTCGGAGCGCAGATCAGCGTGGGAGCACCATTCTTCAATGCCACCGTGATGCCGCTGGCCATTCCCGTTTTCATCGCCATGGCGGTCGGGCCAATGCTGCCATGGAAACGCGCCCGGCTCTGGCCAGCCCTGTCACGGCTGTGGTGGGCGGCGCTGGTTGCCCTCGCTGCCGGTCTGTGGGGGGCTATGGGACGCCAGTTCCTGCCGGCACTGGCTTTTGGCTGTGCGGGCTGGCTGATCACTGGCTCCTTCGCCGACATCATCGAGCGGATCAAGCTGTTTCGTGTGCCGCTCCGTACCAGCCTTGCCCGTCTCAGCGGCGTGCCGCGATCCGCATGGGGAGCCGCCATCGCCCATGTCGGGCTGGGGATCACCATCTGCGGCATTGCTGCGATGTCGATGGCCCTACAGACCATTGTCGCGATCAAGCCGGGGCAATCCACAGAACTCGGTGGCTATCGCTGGACACTGGACAGCATCATCGATGCGCCCGGCCCGAATTACGTCGCCCGGGTGGCCACCATCACCGTGACCAGTCAGGGGCACCCCGTCACCGTGCTGACCCCGTCCCGCCGCGCCTATCCGGTGCAGCGGCAGAACACCACCGATACCTCCATCCAGACCAACGGTTTGCGTGACCTGTATGCCGTGCTGGGTGAGGAACGGGATGGCACTGCCGTATTGCGCCTGCATGTCAATCCGCTGGCTCCGTGGATATGGCTGGGTGCACTGGTCATGGCAATTGGTGGATGCCTGTCCCTGACCGACCGCCGGTTACGTGTTGGGGCCCCTGCCCGCAGCCGAGCCGTTCACGCCTGATAGCGTCGGAAGAGTAAAATGCCATGATCCCCTCCCCCCCACCTTCACGGCCTGTCTGGACACGCCGGCTGCTGCTCTCCGCGCCGCTGGTGCTGGCCGTTGCTGCCGGTGCCGCGTTTCTCGGCATGCTGCATGGTATGGAGGACGGGCATTTCGATCCACGCGGCGTCCCCAGCCCGCTGATCGGCAAACCCGTTCCGGTCTTTGATCTGCCAGCGCAGACTCCCTCTCCGGAAGGGTTTACCTCGGCTTCCCTCACACAGCAGGGGCATCCGGTGCTGGTGAATTTCTTCGCATCCTGGTGCGTTCCCTGCAAAATCGAGCAACCTGCGTTGATGGCGCTGAAACAGCGCGGCATCGCGTTATGGGGCATTGCCTACAAGGACAAGCCTGAAGCCGTCGCCGCCATGCTGAAGGCGGATGGCAATCCCTACCAGCGGATTGCCAGGGATGCAGCGGGCGGCACCGCCATTGACTGGGGTGTCTATGGCGTGCCGGAAACCTACTTCGTCGATCCTAAAGGGGTCGTGCGCTGGAAATGGGCCGGCCCCCTGACGGAGCAGGTTATCAAGGATCAGATTGAGCCTTTGCTGAAAGCCTATCCATGATTCGGTCTCGTCCCATGCCCCGGCTGGCCATGCGCTGGCTGGCTCTGAGCGCCATCCTGTTTCTGCTTCTGCCTGTTCGGCATGGGTTGGCGGTCAGCAGCCCGTCGGAGATGCTGCCCGATCCGGCACAGGAACACCGCGCCGAAGCAATCGGTTCCCAACTGCGCTGTCTGGTCTGCCAGAATCAATCCATCGAGGATTCGGAAGCCGATCTGGCCCGGGATCTGCGCGCCAAAGTCCGGCAACGGGTGGCCGCCGGGGACAGTGATGCCCAGGTGATTGCCTGGATGGAAGCGCGTTATGGGGAATTCGTGCGGCTGCGCCCACCGTTTTCCCCGCTGACATGGCTGTTATGGCTATCACCCGTTTTGGCGCTGGGGATCGGGGCCGCCATCGTGCTGGCAGCGCGCAGAAAGCGCACCACGACCATTCCCCCGCTGAATGATGATGAAAAAGACCGGCTGAACAGGTTACTTCGTCCATGATCTGGCTTCTTATCGCCGCTCTGGCATTGGTGTGCGTGGCGCCCCTTGGCTGGTCACTGCGGAAAAATACCGTGATGCTGCGCGGTCAGCGGGAAGCAGCCATGGCCCTGCACCGCGCCCAATTGCTGGAACTGGACCGCGACCTGGCCGAGGGGCGCATCGCCCCACCGGAACACGCCACCGCCCTTGTGGAAGTGCAGCGCCGTTTGCTGGCCAGCGATGCCAGCATCGATACCGCGCCACGTTCTGCCGCACGCCTGCCGATACTGGGCTGCATGATCCTGATCCCGTTGGCGGCGCTGGCGCTCTACTGGCCATCCGGGCAGCCCCGTGTTCCCTCTGCCCCCTATGCGCAGCGCATGGCAGAGGCCCAGAGACAGGCACGGAATATCGATGATCTGGTGGCAAAGCTGCGGGAACGGGTCGATTCGCTTGATCCGCATAGCGAGGAAGCGCGTCAGGGCTTCCTGCTGCTCGGCACCGTGGAAGGTCGGATGGGCCACATGCAGCAAGCCGTCGCCGCGTGGCGCAAGGCGCTTGCTGTCCGGTACGAACCGGGCCTTGCCGCCCGGATCGCCGAAGCAGACTCTGAAATCGCCGGAAAGGTCACACCGGAAGCCCGCACCATGTTCGAGCGCGCCCTGAAAGAAGCGCCTGCCAATGCGCCATGGATTTCCCTGGTCAAAAAACGGCTTCAATCCGGCATGGAATAAAGGCGGCGCAACACATTCGACAGGGAAAGGAATATTTATTTTCGTCTGTTGCGTGAAGACGTGCAAAAACCACTCGAAAGTTTCCTATCACGCGATATATACAGCCAATCGAGCGCGTGGATAACGCGAGCCGCCCCGGAGGAAACGAATGTCCGAGCCGACCCTGATTCATGTGAAGCCGTCTCTTGCGGATTCGGCCCATGTGAATGCCCGCCGCCACAGTCTGATGACCCATCAGGCCGGAACGGATCCCGATGCCTTCTGGGCCGAAGAAGCCAGGCGCATCCCGTGGTTCCGGGAACCAACCCTGATCAAAAGCACGTCCTTCGAGGGTGATGTCTCGATCCGCTGGTTCGAGGATGGCCGCCTGAACGCCTCTGTCGCCTGTCTGGATCAGCATCTGGAAACACGCGGCGATCAGATCGCCATTCTGTGGGAAGGCGATGAACCCGGAACACAGGGCAGCCTGACCTATCGCCAGTTGCATGACCGCGTCTGCCGTCTGGCGAATGTCATGAAATCCATGGGTATCGGGCGAGGTGATCGCGTTACGATCTACCTGCCGATGGTGATGGAAGCCGCCATTGCGATGCTGGCCTGCGCCCGTATCGGCGCGGTGCATGCTGTGGTGTTCGGCGGCTTTTCCCCCGACAGCCTTGCCGACCGTATCCGTGACAGCGAATCCAGCCTGCTCATCACCGCCGATGAAGGTCGCCGGGGCGGACGGAAAGTGCCGCTGAAGCGCAATGCCGATGAGGCCCTGTCCAGGGTTGACTGCATCCGGAACGTGATTGTCGTCACCGTCACCGGCGGCGATGTCAACATGCAGGCAGGGCGCGATCAACGATACGAAACCCTGATCGAGGCAGCCTCCTCCGACTGTCCGCCAGAGGAAATGAACGCCGAAGATCCTCTGTTCATTCTCTATACCTCCGGCAGCACCGGCACGCCGAAAGGCGTCCTGCATACCACCGGCGGCTATATGGTCTGGGCCAGCTTCACGCATGAGCTGGTGTTCGACTACCACGCCCCCGAAGTATACTGGTGCACGGCGGATGTGGGCTGGATCACCGGCCATACCTATATCGTGTACGGACCGCTGGCGAATGGCGCGACCACGCTGATGTTCGAGGGCGTGCCAAACTACCCGGACAGCAGCCGTTTCTGGCAGGTTGTCGACAAATACAACGTTTCGATCTTCTACACCGCGCCGACCGCAATCCGTGCGCTGATGCGAGAAGGCGATGCACCGGTCAAAAAGACCTCCCGCAAATCCCTGCGCATTCTCGGCACGGTGGGCGAGCCGATCAATCCGGAAGCATGGCGCTGGTATTACGAGGTCGTCGGCGAAGAACGCTGCCCGGTCATCGACACATGGTGGCAGACGGAAACCGGCGGTCATCTGATCACGCCGCTGCCCGGCGCAGTCGCCCAAAAGCCCGGCAGCGCCACCCTGCCACTCCCCGGCGTCAAGGCGGTTCTGGTCGATAACGAGGGCAATGTGCTGGAGGGCGAAGCCGAAGGCAGTCTCTGCATCGCCGATAGCTGGCCGGGCCAGATGAGGACGCTGTATGGCGATCATGAGCGGTTCGTGCAGACCTACTTCTCCACCTACAAAGGTCTGTATTTCACCGGCGACGGCGCCCGTCGCGATGCAGATGGCTATTTCTGGATCACCGGGCGTATCGACGATGTGCTGAACGTCTCCGGCCACCGTCTCGGCACGGCCGAGGTTGAAAGCGCTCTGGTCGCCCATGGTGATGTGGCGGAAGCTGCCGTGGTGGGCGTGCCGCACGACATCAAGGGTCAGGGAATCTATGCGTTCGTCACCCTGAAGGACGGGTACGAACCCAGCGACACACTGCGCAACGAGCTGATCAACTGGGTCCGGCGGCAGATCGGGCCGATTGCCACGCCGGATGTGATCCAATGGGCACCCGGACTGCCGAAAACCCGCAGCGGCAAGATCATGCGCCGGATTCTGCGCAAGATCGCTTGCAATGAAACCGATGGGCTGGGGGATATCTCGACCCTGGCCGATCCCTCCGTGGTGGAGGATCTGATCGCCAACCGCCCGACCTGACGATCTGGCGACGCGTGGGAAGGAAGAAAGCGGGTGCCTCAGCATCCGCTTTTTTTAACCGGGAAACACGATCCGCAGAGTATCCACCACCCCGGCAATAATGATCTGGGTGCCAATGCAAAGCAGCAGGAAAGCGGCAATCCGCGCTACGATCCGGGCCCCGGACGTGCCGAGCAGACGCACGAACCGTTCAGCAGACCGGTAACAAAGCCAGATGAGGACAGCCATCACGGCTCCTGCCAGGCTGCTGCCAATGGTAAAAGCAAACTGATCCCGTGATCCCGGAGGATGTGCGGCGGTCAGCGCCACCGCTACCGAAATCGTACCCGGCCCGACGGTAAAAGGCATGGTCAGGGGAAAAAACGCGACCCCGGCATCACGCGGGCGGGCCGATTGGGGGGAGGCGGGTGCCGCCTGTTCCTGCTTTCTTTCCTCATGGGCTTCAGGGGCGGAGAGCATCTCCCATGCCCGCACCGCCACCACCAAACCGCCTGCGATCCGCAGGGCTGCGAGCGACACGCCGAAAAAGGCCAGCACATAGGAGCCGAGCCACAGTGAAACCAGCAGCATAACCAGAGAATAAAGCCCGATCCGCCCGGCCAGCCATCTCCGTTCCGCTGCCGAGCGATCGCCCGTGACCTCCTGATAGATCAGGGCCGACCCCAGCGGGTTGATAATCGAGAACAGAGCGGGGAAAGCGAGCAGGAAGCCGGCCATCATCTGGTTGATCATGACCGCTTTCTCCCGCCCGGCTTTGAAGTCTTACAGACTGCCGCCGCGACGGCCCGCTATCGCCGCCAGCCGCAGACGCAGCGACTGCAACTTGATAAAGCCCTGCGCATCGACCTGATCATAGGCGCCCTGATCGTCCTCGAAGGTCACATGCTTCAGGGAATACAGGCTGTTGGGACTTTCACGACCGATCACGATGGTGTTGCCCTTGTAAAGCTTTAACCGCACGCGACCGGTCACGCTCTTCTGGCTTTCATCAATCGCGGCCTGAAGCATCCGGCGCTCCGGGCTGAACCAGAAGCCGTTATAGATCAGCTCCGCATAGCGCGGCATCAGGCTGTCCTTGAGATGGGCCGCTTCACGGTCGAGCGTGATGCTCTCGATCCCGCGATGCGCCACCAGCAGGATGGTGCCACCCGGCGTTTCATAGACGCCACGAGATTTCATGCCGACAAAACGGTTTTCCACAAGATCGAGACGGCCGATCCCGTTAGCCTTGCCCAGCTCGTTCAGCTTCGCCAGCAGAGTTGCAGGGGACAGACGGATGCCGTCGATCGCCACGGGGTCACCATGCTCGAAATCGATGGTGATGATGGTGGCCTTGTCGGGGGCGGCTTCCGGGCTGATCGTACGCTGATAGACGATCTCATCCGGCTCCTCCGCCGGGTCTTCCAGCAGCTTGCCCTCGGATGAGGAGTGCAACAGATTGGCATCGACGCTGAACGGAGCCTCGCCACGCTTGTCCTTGGCAATGGGAATCTGGTTCGCCTCGGCGAATTCGAGCAGCCTGGTGCGACTAGTCAGATCCCATTCACGCCAGGGGGCGATCACCTTCACATCGGGCTTCAGCGCGTAATAGCTGAGTTCGAAACGCACCTGATCATTACCCTTGCCGGTCGCACCATGCGCCACCGCATCGGCACCGGTCAGTTCGGCGATCTCGATCTGGCGCTGGGCGATCAGCGGGCGGGCGATGGAGGTGCCGAGCAGATACTGCCCCTCATAGACCGCATTGGCGCGGAACATCGGGAACACGAAATCCTTCACGAAGGTCTCGCGCAGATCGTCGACGAAGATTTCCTTCACGCCGAACATCTCGGCCTTGCGGCGGGCCGGCTCCAGCTCCTCTCCCTGGCCGAGATCGGCGGTAAAGGTTACAACCTCGCAGTTATATGTCGTTTGAAGCCAGCGCAGGATCACGCTGGTGTCCAACCCGCCAGAATAGGCGAGAACGACCTTCTTCACATCCTTGACAGCCATGGTCTGAATATCCCTGGTCACCGGTTATCCGGGGTTAGCTTCTCATTGCCCCCGGAGGCAAGGGGGGCGCTCATGCATCTGCCTGCGTCATGCATCAGTGATGCACCGGTAGCAGCACCAGCGCCACCCGCAGCGCAAAGAGAGCAGCCGCCACCACAAGCAGAACCCGCACCACGCCCCGCCGCAGATGCAGCGAAGCCGCCAGCAGCAGCCCGGCGATCAGGACCAGCGCGAGCAGACGCAGTTCCGCCCCCAGCCCCAGCGCCCGCATGCCGTTTTCCAACCAACCAACCAACGCCCCCGTCACCTGCATGGCAAAACCGATCACTTGCCGCAGCAAATGCAGCACAACATCGGCCATGGCCTGCAATTGCGACATGAACTCCGCCCCCTTCCGTCAGCGTTGCAGCCTCTGCCTGCCTTTGTAAAAACGGCATAGCATGGATGCAGACCCGAAAAACAATGGTTCGGAACCGTATCGTCAAGACCATTCCCGGCACCGGCATCGTCATCTCTGGTCATTCAGGACGGATCAGGGTAAGAAGGGGGCGGGAGATCGGCGGCGGACGGGCGCCTCGCCAACCCGGTCAGGGCCGGAAGGCAGCAGCCGCAACGAGTTTCCGCCCGGGTCGTTTGTCCGGTCTCCCACCCCGGATAACGTTACGCCAGAGGATGGCGGCCCGCTTCCCTGGATCTCCGTGTGACCCCTGTCGATCCATCATCACCCGATACCGATCCCTACCGGGATACCCTGCCTGAACCGGAACAGCCCTCCGGCCCGGGCCTGTTGGGCGATGCCCCGGTCACACCGCCAACAAGGGCAGCGAGGGGAACCCAGCCTTATCGCGTGCTGGCACGTCAGTACCGTCCCCGCCATTTCGACGATTTGATCGGTCAGGATGCGCTGGTCCGGACCCTGCGCAATGCTTTTGCCCTGAACCGCGTTGCCCATGCCTTCATGCTGACCGGTGTACGCGGAGTCGGCAAAACCACCACCGCCCGCATCATCGCCCGCGCCCTGAACTGTACCGGAGCCGATGGTCAGGGTGGCCCCACCGCCGATCCTTGCGGCGTCTGCCCTAACTGCACCGCCATTCTGGCCGACCGCCATCCCGATGTCGTGGAAATGGACGCCGCCAGCCGCACCGGCGTGGATGACGTGCGCGAGATCATCGAGGCCACCCGGTTCCGGCCATTACAGGCCCGCACCAAGGTTTTCATCATCGACGAAGTGCATATGCTGTCACGCAATGCCTTCAACGCGCTGCTCAAAACGCTTGAAGAACCACCGCCGCACGTCACCTTCATCTTCGCCACAACGGAGCTGAGGAAAGTTCCGGTCACGGTACTGTCCCGCTGCCAGCGTTTCGACCTGCGGCGTATTGATGCGGAGGTCCTTAGCGCGCATTTCAGCCGGATTTTGGAACAGGAAGGCGTCAGCGCCAGCCCGCAGGCGCTCGCCTTGATCGCCCGTGCTGCCGATGGATCGGTGCGTGATGGCCTGTCCCTGCTCGATCAGGCCATCGCCCAGAACGATCCCGGCATTCCCCTCAGCGAGGCACAGGTCGCAGACATGCTGGGTCTGGCGGATCGCGGCATGGTGCTCGACCTGCTGGAAGCACTGATGGCAGGCGACACAGCCAGTGCTCTGGCAATCACCGACACAGCTCATGTACGGGGGGCCGATCTGGGCATGGTGCTTCAGGATCTGCTGGAGCTGATCCATACGCTGACCCGCCTGAAAACCATTCCCCATCTGCGCACCGCACCTGGCATGGCAGAAGCAGAAAGGCTGCGTGGCAGTGCGCTGGCAGATCGTCTTACCATGCCGGTGCTCGGCCGTGCCTGGCAGATGCTGCTGAAAGGCATTGCCGAGGTCGAGGCTGCTCCGGACCGGCGGGCTGCCGCGGAAATGGTGCTGATCCGCCTGTGTTATGTTGCCGACCTGCCGCCACCCGCAGAATTGGTACGGCGCCTGACCGGCGCGCCGGCCAGCCAACAGCCGGGTCATCGAGGGGGAGGCGTCGCGCCGCCCATGCCGTCATCAGCTTCGCCCACCTCACAAGCAGGCTTGCGTTCCATTACCGGAGGCATCATGTCCGGGGGGGGCGGCGCCGCCACAGCACGCCAGCCGCACGCTATGGCCGACTCCGTACCCGATGTTCCCGTCCCGGTCTTTCACAGTTTCCGGGATGTCGCGCAGTTCGTAGAGTCACGCCGCGAGGCAATGCTGCATGCCCATCTGCTGCATAATGTTCATCTGGTCCGTTTTGCACCACCGGTGATCGAATTGCGGCTTGAGAGCAATGTACCGCACACCCTCCCTGCCCAGCTTGCAGCACTGCTGGGTGAAGCAAATGGTCAGCGCTGGACCATTGCCCTGTCCTCTGCCCCCGGAGAACCGACTCTGGCAGAACAAGGCCGGGCCGCAGGCGAATCCCGACTGGCACAGGCCAGCAACCATCCTGTCGTCCGTGCCATTCTGAACGCTTTTCCCGGCGCGAGGTTGGGAACGGTGATCGATAGCACTGTTGATGTCTACGGGCTGACACGGGAAATCCATGCCGATCCGGGTATGATGACCGCCTCCCCCATGCTGGGTGGCGGACATGGCGACCGGTTCGATTCTCTGGATGAAATACCAGGCGATCCCGATGACGGACCCGGCTTTGCCCCGCTGGATGCGGAACTGGCCGATGATCCTTCCGGGGATGCCTTTCCGGGGCTCAATCGGCCGACACACTCAGAACAGTCTTAACCACTTCTGGAGCACTGAGAATGAAAAATCTGGCAGGCCTGATGAAACAGGCATCACAGATGCAGGCGAAAATGGGGGAAATGCAGGCCAAGCTGGAAACCGTCGAGGCGGAAGGTTCAGCCGGTGCAGGCATGGTCACCGTGACCCTGAACGGAAAGGGCGAAATGCGCCGCCTGCATATCGATCCGAAACTGGCCGATCCGGCGGAAACCGAGATGCTGGAAGACCTGATCGTCGCTGCGCATAACGATGCCAAGAAAAAAATTGAGACGATGGCTGCCGAAGAAATGCAGAAAGTCACAGGCGGGCTGAATCTTCCCGCCGGTTTGAAGCTGCCGTTCTGAAACGGTCCTTCGTGCTGAACCGTTATCATCCGCATGAGATTGTCATCCGGCAGCACCGGTAAGGGAGTTGCATGGGCGGACCGGAACTGGAGCAACTGATCGCCTTACTGGCCCGACTGCCCGGACTGGGTCCGCGCAGCGCCCGGCGGGCCGCCCTGCGCCTCTTGCAGCAGCCGGAGACCCGGCTGCTGCCCCTTGCAACCGCCATGCAGAACGCTGCCCGCGCCGTCAAAACCTGCCGGATCTGCGGCAATCTGGACAGTGCTGATCCATGCTCTGTCTGTACTGACCCAACCCGGGAAAGTGGACTCATCTGCGTCGTCGAAAGCGTCGGGGATCTATGGGCCATGGATAGGGCAGGTATCTATCGAGGGCTGTACCATGTGCTGGGCGGGGTACTGTCCGCTCTGGCCGGGACCGGTCCAGATGCCCTCAACTGGCCCGCGCTCATGCGGCGTATCGAGTCTTCCCGCACATCCTCAACCCCGGTCACCGAAGTCATTCTTGCCCTGGGTGCCACCGTTGATGGGGCCACAACCGCACATTGGCTGGCCGAGCAGCTGCGGCCAATGGGGGTTTCCGTCACCCGGCTGGCACAGGGGATTCCCATTGGCGGCGCGCTGGATGTTCTGGATGACGGCACCCTTGCTGCCGCCATGCGGGCAAGGCGGTCTGCATGATCCCTGCTTTTTATCTACGATCAGGAAGGCTCATGCGCCATGGCTGACACGCCGATCAAATCCGTATCGACACCATGGCATGATGTTCTGCTGATCTGTGCCAAGTGCAATAAAAAGCTCAAGAAACGCGGCTTTGGAAAAAATGCGAGGGACAGCCTCAGCACAGCACTGAAAAATGGTTTACGACAACTGGGCCTGCGGCGGACGATCCGCGTAGCCGAAACAGGCTGTTTCGGCGTCTGCCCGAAAAAAGCGATCTGTGCGCTACGGACCGGTATGGCGGAGACGATCCTGGTGATCCCCGCCAAAACCGAAACCGTCGCCATTCTGGGCCGGATGGAGCTGCTGCCCGTTCCGTGCGTTCTGCCGGACGAACAGGACTGACAAGGCTTAGCCGGACTGGCCTTCATGCCAGACCGCGTCGGCAATCCGGATACGGCCCGGCAGAAGATGCTGATCCGCAAAAGCATCGGCAATGGCCTGCTGTGAGGCGATGACGTCCGGAGTGATCGGGGACAACCCGAAAGGCAGGAGCTTGACCGCACGTTGCACCACAGGCAACGGCAGACGGGTGCCTGCTGAAAGCGTCAGGGCAACCTCTTCCTTATGCGTCTCTGCCCAGCGATCCAGGAGGGCGAGTTGGTCAAGTACAGCACGCACCAGCCCGGGCGCTTTCCGTGCGAAAGAGCGACCAGCCAGCAAAAACTCCCGATTTTCCACCAGCCCGGCGCCATCGACCAGAACACGTGCATCCGTACGCTCCTGCGCAGAGGAGAGATACGGATCCCAGATCGCCCATGCATCCAGTCGACCGCTGTCAAACGCCGCCGCACCATCCGCTGGGGCAAGATAGGAGACATGGATGTCCTTCATCATCAGCCCCGCCTTCTGCAATGCCTTGAGCAGCAGCCAATGGACATTCGCGCCTTTGTTCAGCCCCACTGTACGGCCTCGTAAATCCGCAACTGTCTTGATCGGACTGTTACCGGGAACAAGTATGGCCTCGCCATGCGGCGCGGGAGGCTCCACCCCGACATACAGAATGCTGTCATTGGCAGCCTGCGCAAAAATGGGCGGTGTCTCACCCGTGCTGCCGAAGTCGATCGCCCCCCCGGCCATGGCTTCCAGCAGCTGTGGGCCTGCCGGAAATTCGCTCCACACCACCTGATGGCCGGAGCTTTCGAGAGCTTTCTCCAGCCATCCTTTTTGACGCAACAGAACCAACGTGCCGTATTTCTGAAAACCAATCCTGATGGTAGTGGGGCCATCCGCCGCAGAGGCAGACCTGACCCCCGTCAGACTACCCATCGCGGAGGCCGCCAGAGCGGAAGCGATAAAACCACGTCTTCCTGACGTTATTTTTGGTGAAATAATCCGCTTATCTGGCATATATGATCTCTCAATATTGTAATTTTCAACGCAACCACTTGATTGCACGTTATATATGTGAATATAAACCATCAACACGTTTATGGCGTTTTCGTTGATCAGAAATACGTTTTCTGAATGGAGTTTTCCTGACCGATGTCTCACTCCAGCCACGCTGCCGAAGCCGCGGATGTTCTGTGGTTCCTGCCTACCCATGGTGATGGGCGGTATCTGGCTTCCCAGGTCGGTGCGCGTCATGTCACCCTGAATTATCTCAGCCAGATTGCCCGTGCCGCTGATGAACTCGGCTATTATGGATTGCTGCTGCCAACCGGGAAATCCTGTGAGGATTCGTGGATCATTGCCTCTGCCATGGTTCCCCTGACACAGCGGACACGGTTTCTGGTGGCGGTGAGGCCCGGATTGTCCGAACCTTCCATGACAGCACGCATGGCGGCAACACTGGACCGTCTGTCTGGCGGCCGTCTGCTGATCAACGTCGTTGCTGGTGGAGATCCGAAGGAATTGCAGGGTGACGGGGTCTTCCTTGATCACAGCGAACGCTACGAGGCAACTGCAGAATATCTTCAGGTCTGGCGCGCCCTGCTAGAAGGGGAGACGGTGGATTTCGAAGGGAAACATGTACGTTCAAAACAGGGAAAGCTGCTGTATCCGCCGGTCCAGACGCCTTATCCGCCGCTTTATTTCGGTGGATCTTCTGAAGCCGGTCAGGAGGTCGCGGCCGAGCAGTGCGATGTCTATCTGACCTGGGGTGAGCCACCCGAGGATGTCGCTGAAAAAATCGCCGACATGCGGGCACGGGCGGCAAAACGCGGTCGAAAGCTGAGCTTCGGTATCCGCCTGCATGTCATCGTGCGTGAAACCTCTGAGGAAGCCTGGGCCGCAGCCGATAATCTGATCCAGTATGTCACCGACGAAGCCATCGAGACGGCCCAAAAAGCCTTCGCGCATTTCGACAGTGTCGGGCAGCAGCGTATGGCCCGACTTCATAGCGGCCGCCGGGAGAAACTGGAAATCAGCCCCAATCTCTGGGCCGGTGTAGGACTGGTTCGCGGCGGCGCAGGCACGGCGCTGGTCGGCAGTCCACAACAGGTGGCGGAGCGGATGAAAGAATATATGGCGCTGGGCATCGACCGCTTTATCCTCTCCGGCTACCCGCATCTGGAAGAGTGCTATCGCTTTGCCGAACTGGTTTTTCCTCTGCTACCGCTGCGGGAAACAACAGGTAATCGTACTCTCGGTACAGCCCGCAATGCCGGCCCCTTCGGCGAGGTCATTGCCAATGTCACAGCCCCCACCCATCGTGTCTCCGCCAGCTGAAACGATTTTTAACGGCCCATACCTTAAAAAGGGAAAAGCCAAACTGGCTTTTCCCTTTTTTGGTGATATGCAGCGATACTATAAAATAGAAACTTGTCTTTAAAAGCCATCCCAGCAAAATAGCGGGATGGATATTCATAAAAACAGCACGCTTTATGATGATTACGCTCAGCTTGTCGCTGAAACATGTGGATTGTCTGCTGTTTTTATCGTTCTGCAGGGAAATGATCATTTTTCTTTACTTGGTCACGCATGCGCTGCGGATGAAAAAATGGTCTTTTTTCCATCCCGGCCACCCGCCAACCACCCAATTTTGGCGCGGCTGATTTCACTGGCGGGATCAGAGCCTTCATGGCGCCGGCTTGATCAGGAAAATATTTTTCGAAGCCATGCTGGTCGTCCTTTCATGGCCCGTTTCAGCATGTGCTGTGTCATGGCACTGGACGGTTCAGAAGGCTCGCCCACAGGTGCGATCATCGGGTTCAACAGCACCCTTCGGCCCGACACGCTCTCCGTTACAGAGCAGAATGTTCTGCACCTGACCGTCCGGCTACTGCGCCATACCTTGGCTGTACAATCCCAGCCGCCACCAGAACAAGCCACGGTCAACCAGAATATAGCGCATCATATCCCGTCTGATATACAGCTTGCTTTTGCCAATAATCCATCAGGACTTGTGATTCTGGAAAAAGGATCAGGCCGGCTGCTGAGAGCCAACCAGGCAGCTGATAAGCTCTTCGAATTGGGTAACAGACATTTCCTGCCAGATGCACCAACCGTATTCAGCAGCCTTGTTCAGAGAGCCATTTTACACGGCGTCGGATGCACACGACAGTGGGTAGAGCATCAATCACATTCTGGAAATTCAATTGCTTTCTTTGTGCTGATCAAAGTCCTGCATGATGAAAATCATATCCCCAGCCTTGTCCTGCTGATTGTCGAAAAAGAATTCGCACCGGAGATTTTTCCACAGCAAGATTATTATAAATCTCTTCTGCAACAGCATATGATGGAAATTACAACCCAGCCAGTATGGATCAGTGATGGCAACGGGCGCATCATATATCTGAACAGATTCTGGCAGGATTTTACCGGTATCTCTGTCACTTCGAATCATGATGAGAAAGATATTGATCTCCGGCCATTATGGGAAATGGCTTTTCATCCCGAATACCTGGCGAAAATCGTGCATCACCGGGAGACTGCTTTCAACGATGGCATGCATTATGACATTGAAGTGCCGATGCGGCGGGTGGACGGGGAATATCGCTGGTTTTTGATTCGCAGCATTTCCCTGCATTGTGATCGGACACCAAAACTATGGGTCGGCATTGGAACAGACATTCATGACCGTATAAAAGCCGATCATGAGCTGCGCACGATCATGAACACAATGCCCCAGATGATCTGGTCGGCCCAGGCTGACGGTTACCATGATTTTTTTAATCAAAGATGGATTCAGTTTTCTGGTCTACCGACTAATCAACTGATCGGGCATGGCTGGACAACATTGCTGCATCCAGATGACCGCGATGATACGCTTGCCCATATGAATAATAGCATTGCAAGCGGTCAATCCTATGAAATTGAACACCGCATGAAACGTGTCGATGGGCAATGGCGATGGATTTTAACGCAGGCTCATGCCATCAGCAATGAAGAGACCGGTGCTGTTACGCGCTGGTATGGAAGCTGTACGGACATCGAACACTCCGTTCAGGCAAGAGAAATTTTAAAGCGTGATGCATCAGCCCTTGAAACTCTGGTGCAGCAGCGGACATTGGCTTTACAGAAAGCACTGCGTGAAAATACCGAGACACAGGAACAGCTGCGGCAGGCCCAGAAAATGGAAGCTGTGGGCCAGCTGACAGGTGGGATTGCTCACGATTTCAATAATATTCTGGCCTGCATTATCGGCAATCTTGAGCTGTTGCAGATTAAGACACAGAAAAACGACACTTCAGAAACGGAGAAATATATCCAGTCTGCACTGAACGCTGCCGACAAAGCATCTTCCCTGATTGATCGTTTGCTTTCTTTTTCCCGCCGTCAACCTCTCAATTCTTCTTCCGTCAATATCAACAGCCTGATCGTGGGTCTGGATGATCTTCTCAGCCGCACACTCGGTGCCTCCATTCACGTGATTACCGAATTGCAGTCTGATTTATGGCTGACATTATGCGACCCCCATCAGCTGGACAATGCCGTACTGAATCTGGCGATCAATGCACGGGATGCCATGCCAGACGGAGGATCTTTACAGATCACAACCTGCAATTTCCGAAACGATCCTGATCAGCCCGACAATTATATGTCAATCCTCCCAACCGGCGATTATATCTGCGTGACCGTCAAGGATAGTGGCACCGGCATGAGTCCTGATGTCATGGGCCGCGCTTTTGAACCGTTTTTTACCACCAAACGGCTGGTTGGTACAGGACTGGGTCTGTCTATGGTCTATGGCTTCGTCAAGCAGACAGGCGGCCATATCAGCATCGACAGCAGGCCCGGGTCAGGCACAACGGTTTCCATCTACCTTCCCCGCCTGCTTGATCAAGACTGATATGCTTATCGGGTAGCCGCCCAAGCAGCCTTCCCTTGCTCATCCAATGCTCTGAAATCGCCTTCATCCAGGTGAATGTCGGCGGCCATGACATTATCGTCCAGATGGGAGGGGCTGCCGGTTCCTGGAATGGGCAGCATGACGGGCGACCGCTGCAACAGCCATGCCAGCGCAATCTGCCCGGACGTCTTACCCATTCCATGTGCCAACCGTTCCAGCAAAGAACCGCTCTGCGCCAGGCTTCCTGCAGAGAGCGGCGCCCAGGGGATGAAACCGATGCCATGAGCCTCGCAATGGCGCAGCACATCCTCACTGGTGCGGTCCACCAGATTGTAACGATTCTGCACCGTCGCCACGGGGAAGTAGTTCTGTGCCGTCTGAATATCCGCCACTGAGACCTCACTAAGGCCCACATGCCGGATCAGACCCTCCCTGACGAAGCCGGCAATGGCTTCAAATTGCTCGGCCCGATCAACTTTGGGATCAATCCTGTGCAGCTGCCACAGATCAATCTGTTCGACCCGCAAGCGGCGTAAACTCATCAGCACGCATTGACGCAGATATTCGGGCCGTCCCACCGGGCGCCATATATCCGGTCCATGGCGCGTCAGCCCGCCCTTGGTCGCAATCACCAGGCCGGTATAGGGATGCAAAACCTCGGCAATCAGGTCTTCGCTGACAAACGGCCCGTAACTATCAGCGGTGTCGATCAGGTCGACACCAACATCACGCAGGCGGCTCAGCGTTGCACGCGCAGCATCGGGATTGACAGGCTCACCCCAGATTCCCTTTCCGGTGATACGCATCGCGCCGAAACCCAGTCGATGAACTGGCAGATCCCCGCCAATCCTGAAAATCCCGGATCCGGCAGCACTGGGCTGGCTCATGGCTTGCTTCCCTCAGCAACATAGGTATGGCGGGCAAAAGCCGCCTTGCCCCATATGGGCGGCCCTGTATGCGTTGCAACCGACAATCAGCGCGTCAGCTTCTTGTCCGCCAGCCGATGCAGATACGCCGCCCAGCGCTCCGTCTGTTCCCGACCGAGTCGGCGCAGATAGTCCCATGTATAAATACCGGTATCATGCCCGTCATCGAAGATGATCCGGACGGCGTAATGCCCAACCGGCTCCAGCCCCCGCATTCCGACATGACGCTTGCCGGAGACAGTACGGCGCTCTGCCGGCGTATGGCCTTGCACCTCGGCACTGGGACTTTCGACACGGAGATATTCGGCAGGCAGGCTGTAGGCGGTACCATCCTCGAATGTGACGTGCAGCAGTGCCTCACCACGATCCAGCCTGATTTCGGTCGGCGTCACTGCCGCCCCATCCGATACCTGCCCAAAAGACGGTATGCCGGTCATTCCGGCAACCGCCTTGCCTCTTCCGGCAGCATGATCGGGATACCATCCCTGATCGGATAGGCCAGACCGGCCTTCCGGCTGATCAGTTCTCCGGCGTCGGCATCATAAACCAGCGTGTCCCTCGTCACCGGACAGACCAGAATTTCCAGCAGCCGCGGATCAACAGTCTCGGTGACAGACCCGCGCTCCGTAGTCGCCGCGGGATCAGACAGCGCAGGAAGAGTTTTTTCAGTCATGGCAATCGCTCCAGTCAGGGACAGCCAGATCAGCTGAACAGCAATGCGGAGAGTTTCCGCCTCGCTGCGAGGGTAGCCGGATCGCCCTGTCCCCATGCATCGAAAAAGCGCAACAATTGCAGACGCGCTGCATCATCGTTCCAGGCGCGATCATGCCGGATGATGTCCAGCAGCAGGGAGGCCGCCTGCTCCCGTTCTCCGGCCGCGGACAACGCCGCAGAGAGATCATAGGCGGCCTGCCGATCATCGGGGTTGGCCTCATGAGCGGCCTGCAACTCAGCCAGTCTGGCACGGGCCTGACGGCCTTCTTCAGCCACCGCAACAGCGGAGCGCGCACCTTCGATGTCTGCATGCGCCGCAATCGCGGGGGGAACCTGATCCAGCACAGCGGCGGCCTCCTCCGGCTGATCCAGCGCCAGCAGGCTACGGGCCAGTCCGGCCCAGCCTTCCGGCTTTTCCACATCCTGCTGGATCAAGGCGGAGTAGAACTGGGCCGCCATCTCATGCTCGCCTGCCTCGGTCGCACGTTTGGCTTCGGCCAGAAGATCCGCGCCGGGCAGCTCTCCACCCGTCATCTTGAGCAGCGCTTCAACGAAGCGTTTAATTTCCGATTCTGGAACGGCCCCCTGAAACAGATCAGCAATCTGTCCCTGCCAGAATGCCGCCACGGTCGGCACCGACTGCACCGGCAGACCGAGCTGGGCCAGCTGCTGAACAAGAGAACGATTCTGATCGATATCGATCTTCACCAGCTTGATACGCCCCTGTGCCGCACGAACGGCTTTTTCCAGAACCGGGGTCAATTGTTTGCAGGGGCCGCACCAGGTGGCCCAGAAATCCACCAGCACAGGGGTGGTGCGCGATGCCTCAATCACGTCTTCCATGAACGTGTCCTGAGAGCCATCGATGATCATCTCATGCGCCGAGAGGGTCGCGGGATTCTGACTGGACACGTCCTGACCGGATGCGCCGACCAGACCACTTCCTTGAGCGACAGGGCCTCGTCGGGATGCGCCTGCCCCTCCGGCAGAATTTCCTCCAGCGCCAATGATCAGGCTCATGATTCACATCCCTCAGCAGCACAACAAGACCGGATTGATAGATGTTTGCGACCGGTTAGGAAACAACCCGGCGCGGGGTGTTTTTCGCGATTGTCGAAATCATGACAAAAAAGGGGCTTGCCAATCTTTTCATCCCCCTATAGAAGCCCGCCCACCGCTGCTTCGGCACGGTCACGGATGCGGGCGTAGCTCAGGGGTAGAGCACAACCTTGCCAAGGTTGGGGTCGAGGGTTCGAATCCCTTCGCCCGCTCCAGTTTTTTAAAAATATTATCTTGCTGTTTGAACGGTGACCAGCGTGGTCGCCGTTTTGTTTTATGAGCCTTACGACATGAACCGCTCGCTCAGGTTCCTATCTCTGGCGCCGGTAAAACAGGTCAATTCCCAGCCACATCAATAATACAGGCGGCGTTAATGCCGTCACTGCCGGATTGAGATTCAGCAGCACATCCAGATGGCCTGAAATCTGCTGAACAAGCGTGAACACGACACCGATCGCCGCCCCCAGCGCGATGAAGGCTCCTGTATTCTGCACACGGCCACCGCCAAAAACAAAAGGCGTCGCCGCAATCACCATCGCCATCATCGTCAACGGAATACTGATTTTAGCCCACAACTCCTGCTCATAGCGTATAGCCTGCAAGCCCCGCTGCTTCAGACTGTGTACATAGCGCCATAATGCAAGCGGCGGCATTGCGTCCGGCCTCAAGCGCAAGAACTGAGTCTGCTGCGGAGTCAGAAACGGTGTCCAGTCCAGACGATCCAGATGATCTTTGCGGAGTTGCCCATCCACAAGAGTTCTCCTCAGTACATCATGCAGAACCCAGCGATCATTCGGCAGAATATCGGCGCTTTGCGCATGCAGATAACGATGCAGTTCTCCATTCGGTGCAAAGGAGAATATGTCGATATTATAAGGTTCATCATGATGTTCGAAATGCTGAATATTGAGAAAATGCCTGTCCCCGTAAGCCCAGAAACTGTCCTGGTTGCGAAGGGCCGTGGTATCCGGCAGCGCATTGCTGCGCCATGTCTGCGCTTCTCTCTGTGCTGGTGGAATCACAAACTGGGCCATCAGAAACAGAATAACCATCAGCGGTATGGAAACAGCGATCACCGACAGGATAATCCGTCGCTCTGACATGCCGAGGCCGCCCAGCGCGGTCAGCTCTCCATTGCGGGCAAGGCCGCCCAGCCCCAGCAGCGTTCCGATCAGCATGGAGACAGGAACGACCTGCAACAATCGGTAAGGTATGGTCAGGGTAACGTAAATCGCGGCATCGAGCATACCGTAACGCCCCTGTCCGACAGAGGCCAGTTGCTGCACAAATTCCAGCAGGCTGAACAAGGCCGTCAGTGCGAGAGCGGAAAGACCGACCGCTTTTAAAGCCGCCATCGCCGCGTAGCGCTCTTTCTTCATCTCATAACCCGAGCACTGCGGCGGGGAAGCGCAAGTCGCCAGCGTGGCCCATACAGCAGGACCAACAGAACCACACCCAGCAGCGCCGGTACCCACCAAATGCCGGGGATAGCGGGCACAACCCCATGTTGCACCCATGTCCGAGCCGAGGTGCACAATAGATAATAGCTGAAATACGCCAGAATCGCGGCTCCAAAACGCGCATAGCGGCTTTGGCGCGGCTTTGAACGGCTCATCGGGATTCCCAGCAGCCCAAGCAGTAAAGTGGAAACTGGCGTGGAAAAACGCCACTGAAGCTCGGCAATATCCGCCGGACTGGATGATCCAAGCAAAGTGGAGGTCGTGGTCGCGACAGCGCTGTAAGCCGCGGCCTCAGCCTTGTTCGGCTGGATATCGAGAACGGTCTCAGCCGCATCCAGCACCTCGTCGTTTCCCTCACCGGAGCGGTTGAAACGATAAATATGAGCGTCATTCAACAGGATTTGCGATTTTGCATCCGGCGAGCCCGGCCGCAGGGTCATAGCCTGCCGTGCGGAGATGATCTCCATCCGATCAGGCGACCATAGCTGCACAAAAACACCGCTGGCCGGTTCTTCAGGCCCTTTTCGATGGGTGAAGAAAATCACCCGATTGCCTTTGGGACCGATATAAAAAGTCCCTGCCTCCATCGCATCGGTATTGAGCGACACATGGGCCTGATCCGACAGGGCATGCAGCCGCGCATAGGCCCATGGTCTGGCAAACAGGGACAAGGCCCCCACCACCACCGCCATAGCCAGACACAGGCTCAGCACGATACGCCATATGCGCTCCGGCTGGACGCGCAGCGCAGCCATGGCGGTTATTTCCTGATCGCTGTTCAGCCGCCCGAACGCCAGAAGTACGGACAGATAGAGCGAAATAGGGATCAGCACTTCCAGCGCGATTAAAACTTTCAGGCTGACCATCTGGATGATCGAGCCAGTCGGCAACAGACCGTTCACCGCATCAGACAGGAAACCAGCCGCGCTGAAACTGCCGAACAAGCCTGCCAGCACCGCCAGCACCGGCACGAAAGGGCGCATGATCTCACGGATCAGGTAGGTCTGGATAATCAACGGTACAAAAGCCTGATCCAGAAGGCAGCCAAAAGGGCGAAAGCAGCGGGCCAGCGTCACGCGGATCATCGTTGATCGACCGGCCATGATCGCGCCAGCTATAATCCGAAACATCTGCTGCGCAAACGCCGCATTGCAGGGCACGCCGCCCGGCGGCTATGCCGCTGGATCGTCATCACATGGCCAACGGTCGACCAGCCGCCAGGATGAAAGCGCCGGAGCCGATGAAAATCCTTTTTGCGTTCGAAAATCCACTGCCCAGCCGGGAAGCCGACGCCGAAGTCTTTACCACCACCGCTCGTTATCTGTCCCGGCACCTCGACCAATGCTGGCTGCATGTTCCCATCTCCGCGCCGGAGGGTTTAAAGGCCAGCGAAACCCTCGCAGGCATGGACGTTATCCGTGCATGGGCACCACGTGGACCGGGACTGGTCCGGCATCTGGCCTGTGGCCTGACGATCGTGCTGCGCCGGGCTTTCCGGGAAGCGGATCTGGTCTATTCGCGCAATCTGTTCGTCACCTGGATGGCCGTGCTGTGCGGAAAGCGCGTTGCCTTCGATCATTACCGCCCTTGGCCAGACCAGATCCCTCCTTTGCAGCGATGGTTGTTTCGGCTGTTCTCCCAACGCCATGTCCTGATCCATATCTGTCATTCCGACTATACACGGCAAAAATATCTGGCGCTGGGGATACACCCGGACAAACTGCTCTGCGTGCATAACGGGTTCGAGCCGGACCGGCTGCGCCACCCCGTGCCGGTCAAAGATGCAAAACGCGCGCTCGGCCTCGATCCGACGCAGATCACCGCAATCTATACCGGCCGCATCAATCACAAGAAAGGATTGCCGCTGCTGATCGAGGCCGCACGCCGGCTGCCGCAGATCCGCTTTCTGCTGGTCGGCTCTACGGGCCATGGCCCGATCGAGACCATGGCGGCCGGTCTTGCCAATGTGACATTCATTCCGTGGCAGACGGAAGCGACCCTCTCCCGCTATCTGTTTGCTGCGGATGTGCTGGTGATTCCTCCCTCCTCCAGCCCGCTGATGCAGTTCGGCTCCACGGTACTGCCGCTGAAGCTGTTTCTGTATCTGGCCTCCGGACGGCCCATTCTGGCGGGCGATACCCCGGATGTCCGGGAATTGCTGGAGCATGATCGTAATGCATGGCTCTGCCGGGCGGACGATATCGAGGCGCTGGCAGAGGGCCTTACGACCCTGACCACCGATCCGGCGCGGGCGCACAGGCTGGCACAAACCGCTCAGGCCGATAGTCAGAGCCTGACCTGGGAGGCGCGCGCCAGCCGCATCGCCACCATCCTGCAAACAAAGATGCAGGCTCCTCCTCCATGCTCATCCCGCTGGACAGCGCGACACTGGCGTCAATGGCTCGGTCAGTCCCGACAATGGTTTACGCACCTGCTCAAGACCCGTTCATGGGTGCTGCCACCACGCCCATCCGCACCCTTTCCTTCGCCGGAAACGCCACCGCATGGATAACCACCGGCAGCATCTGGCCCGTGGCTTCACCTGGCTGGGCGGAGCCGCCATCGCCACCAGAATCATGGACATTGCCAGCACGCTGATCGCCCTGATGTTTCTGACCAAGGAGCAGGTCGGCATCGCCGCCATGGTGATCGCCGCCGGCATGGTGATCGAAGCGCTGGACGGGATCGGCGCTGCCGAGGCGCTGGTACAGGCCCCCCGTATCAGCCGCACCCAGTATGACAGCCTGTTCTGGTTCGTCATGACCGCCGCCGCGGTAATCGCCCTTCTGACATGGCTGCTGGCCATGACTGGCGGCGCGCTGTACGGGATTGACGGCATTGTGGGATATTTCGCGGCGGTCGCGCTGAAACAGCCTCTGGTGGCCGGAGCGGTCATTCCATTGGCACAGATGAACCGGGGCTTGCAGTATGAACGCATTGCCGTCGTCGGACTGGCAGGCACATTCGGCGGCGCCCTCACCCGCGCCGGGCTGGCGGTCTGCGGGGCCGGAAGCTGGGCGCTTGTGGCGGCCTATACGATCAGCGGCGCATGCATTCTGACAGCATCCCTCATTGCGCACCCCTTCCGGCCGCGTCTGCGCTTCCGGTTCATCACCATCCGTTTTCTGCTGCGTTTCGGTATCCGCTCGGCCTCGGCCAGCCTGCTCGATCAGGTGTTCCGCAATATCGATTTCCTGCTGGTGGGCGGATTATATGGCCCGGTATCGCTGGCCCTTTACCGGGTTGCCTTCGATGTAGCGATGGAACCGGCCATGGCCGTCAGCCAGTTGATCAAGCGTGCGACCCTGCCGGTTTTTTCCCGCATGGCGCATACGCCACAAGCGCTTCAGGAAGGGGTTACCTGGGCCCTGCGCCGCGTGCTGATGCTGGTCACGCCGATCACGATCGGACTGATCCTTGCAGCCCATCCGCTGCTGGCGCTGCTGAAAGACGGTCATGGCGGAAGCTATGCCGACGCCGCTCTGCCCCTTCAGCTTCTGACCGGTGCCGCCCTGCTGCGCGTGATGCTTGAACTGATGTTTCCGCTGATGCTGGCCACCGGGCAGCCCGGTATGGCGGCAAAACTCTCGGCAACAACCCTGACGCTGCTCAGCCTCGGTATTCTGTGGGCCGGGCTGGTCCTGCCACCGGAACAGGGCGTGATCGCCGCCGCCGCATCATGGCTTGCGATCTATCCCTGTGCCCTGCTCTGGGCATCCCGGTATGTGCACCGGCGCTGGGGCTGGTCACCGTGGATATGGCTGCACACCATGCGGGGGTCTGTGGAGCGGGCGGCCATTCTGGTGCTGATCGTGATCGGTCTGGAAACACTCACGGGAACGGCCCCTCCCATGCTTCGGCTGGTAATGATTGCCGCCATCATCACGATTGGCTCCGTTCTGCCGCTCTCTCAGCGAAAAAAAGAGCCTTCTTCCACCTGATAAACCTATTCAGCCGCCGCAGGAACAGGCTCTGGCAAGGTCTGCGCCCCACGGAAGCCATCAAACATGCTCATCTGATGAACGCAGGATAAAGTGCAGGTCGGCGCGCAGGATTTGGGCGTATGATATTCGCGCCGCAGATCCTCCCGCGTGTATTCCAGCAACGGAATGGCCGGATAGCCCCGCTGCTGTGAACACCAGTGTACCCGCCCGTCCTCAGTCACATACAGGTAACGCGCGCCGGCGCGGCATTTCCATTGATTGGGCTGCCCCTGCATCAGGTTCCGCTGAAACAGCCGATAATTGAGGCCATGCACCAGAGACGGCGAGATTTTCGTGACCGTCGCATAGGCCGCCATCTGGAGCGCACTGAGCGGCTTCAGCGTTCCGGTATGATCGTGCAGCACACCGACAGAATGCTGCAGCCCATATTTGGCGGCGGTGCGCGCAACCTCGATCACATCCGGTGTGCGTTCATCACTGATCCCCAGCACCGAATTGACGTTGACCTTGAACTGCGCATGCTCCGCCAGCAATCCGAGTTTCTTTTCCACCGAATGCAGGCTTTTCATCGACACCTCATCCGGTTCCAGATTGTCGATGCTGATCTGCATACCCTGTAATCCAGCCGCATTCAGACGGTCGATCCAGGCTTTGGTCAGACGGAACCCGTTGGTAATCATCGTCACGATCATGCCATGACGCCGCGCCGCCCGGATGGCCTCATCCAACTGCGGATGAAGCAGCGGCTCGCCTCCGGTAAACGTGATGGAGGCTGTGCGGAGTTTCGCCAGATGATCAATCCGCGCCAGCAGTTCCGGCAACGGCACGGGCGGAGAAAACGTATCGTATTCGTTACAGTATCCGCAGGCCAGGTTGCAGCGCCGTGTTACCACCACCTGCGCCAGCAAAGGATTATAACGGGAGCTGGCAACAAGACCGAGAAAGCGCAGGCCCGAACGGAGACCCTTGAGTTTCTTCGACAGAGGAAGCTTTGCCATGGAATTCCCGGACTTGTTATGCCTGCCCCGCCACCGGAGGGCGAAACAGGGACGATAAAGGCGGCTGAACCGGCAGAACACGAAGAGCACGACGCCAGGGTGGCGGCCACAGGCGTAATCCCGCAACATCCAGCAATGCCTCGCCCGCCAGCGTCGAGAGACATCCTTCCGGCGGAACCGAAAACAGAGTCTCCCGCTCTGGCCAGACATGCCAGCGTGTCCAGGTCCAGGCTCCGTGGCGGCGATAAACCCGCATCAGCCCCCGCGCAACCCCCGGTGCCGTAGGGACAGTTCTTTGCTGTGCATAACAGGGAGACGCCCCGATCCGGGCCGCGAGGGTCAGACTGCGTGAATCCACGTAATTGCTGTACCAGACCGTAAAGCCCAGCTCCGCCTGCAACTGCATCACGGCACGATGAACCTGAAAATGCTCGGCATGGCCGTATTCGCCCCATGGATTATGGGTGCAGACATGCGGCACTCCGGTCAGATGCGGCCTCAACGCGGTGAGCACACGGTCAAAATTGGCCTCGTAGCGCGCCCGCGCCGCTGGCTCGTTGATCGCAATGCCGAATCGGGTCAGTGCGGTGTCGAGACGCTCATCCGCCCAGTCAACCTTGAACCCTGCCCCGCTTTCCGGGATCGCCAGATTGACCAGCCCCGGCAGATGCCCCGGCAGATGCAAGGCTGCCACGGCCCGCCGCCGGGCTGCCGCACGCCGGGGACGTGTAAAGGAATCGCCGAATATGAACACCACATGGCGGGCCGTCGGCAGCACGGAACTCAGCCAGAGACATTCATCATCCGGGTGCGCAACGACGATGGTCGCTCCCTCTGGAACCCCACCTGCTTCAGCCTGCATGGTCGAGCACCGAATCATACAGGGTTTCCAGACGGGCCGTCTGACGCTGGCGGTCGAATTCCTGCTCAGCCATGCGCCGGGCAGCATGGCCCATACGCCGGCGAAGCGTGTCGTCATCCAGCAGATCATTCATCCGGCGGGCCAGCGCCTCCACATCCCGCTCCGGTGTCAGAAAACCGGTTCCCCCATCCCGGACGGCTTCCGGTATACCGCCACTGAGCGATCCGATCGCGGGAACACCGCTTGCCGCGGCTTCCAGCAGGACCATGCCTAACCCTTCCTCCCTGCCGTTGCGGGTGCGCACGCTCGGCTGCACCAGCATCGCCGCCTGTCGCATATGGTGCAGAACAGCCTCATGCGGCCATGCACCGAGAAACCGCACCCGCGCTTCAACGCCCAGCACACGCGCCAGATCACGCAACCCGGGCAGCAACGGACCCTGCCCGATAATATCCAGCCTGACATCCTCATGCCGGCCATTCAGGCGGGCAAAAGCGCGGAGCAGAGAAGCGGTGCCCTTCACTTCCACCAGCCGGGCGACATGCAGGATGGTTCTGGTCTCCTCCTCCGGCGCACGAGGCGTGATTCCGGCACAATCCACGCCGATATAGTGAACCCGCGTGCGCTCAGCAGGGAAACCCAGCGCCAGCACTTTCCGGCGAATAAACGCGGAGGCACAGAGGAACAACGCGCCCTCCCGCGCCAACCTGTGCCGCATCAACGCATACCAGGCCCAGGGGGGAGAGGTCATCAGCCCTGCCAGAGACAGGGTCGCATCAAACCCATGAAATGTCGTGACCAGCTTCACACCGAGCCGCCTGGCCAGCGGCAGGGCATAGCTGCCATCAACTCCGAAATGGGCATGGATCAGCGACGGCCTGTACTCACCCAACCGGCGCAGATAGGGGCCGGGATCGCGGGACAGCATCTGCCAGCCTACCGCAGCAGAAGGACGCGTACCGGCACAACGCCCCAGCACAATGGACTCCGCCCCCGACGGGGCCTCCCCATAGCGCAGCCACCCCATGTAAAGCGGGCGATAGCGCGTCAACGCTTCAGCCGGTTCGGTGACGAACGGCTCCGAAACACGGAACAGGTTATGGCGGAAAATCAGGATCTGACGCATTTCATGCCGGAGGACGTTTCTCTTCTTCCTCGACTCTCTCCTACGCTCGGCTGGACTTGACCGCTCCATGCCCATACAGCCTGCTCATGCAGGAATACCCGGCATGAGGGGGGATGGCGATCCGGCGGACCTAACCGGAAGTCGCACTTCATCACAAGACTGACAGGAAACAGCCGTCATGGATCGGAACAGACCAGCCATACTGAAACGGCTTTTTAGTATTATAGTCCTGCTGGCTCTGGCAGTCTGGCCTCGCCACGGTCGCGCAGGGATCGATCCGTGTCAGCCGGATGATCCGCACCAGACACGCCTGTTGATCTCTGTCCATGGCATGAATTCAGCAGCAGGCGTGATCACCATCACCGTCTATCCGGATGAGGCCAAGCATTTTCTGGATGGGAAATACAAACTTGCCCGTGTCAGCCTGCCGGTTTCCCTTCCTGTGACGCATGCCTGCATCGCATTGCCCGCACCCGGATTTTATGCCGTCGCCCTGTTTCATGACGCCAACCGGAACGGTCATTTCGACACGACCATGCTGGGCCTGCCTGCCGAAGGGTTTGGTTTCTCCCGCAACCCCGTTCTTCTGCTGGGGCCACCAGACCTGTCAGCTGTCAGATTTGCAACCCACCCCGGCGATAACGTGGTCGATATCAGAATGAAATACTACTAAACCGCGCTTCGGACTTGACGGATTGCCTTCAAACCCCCTGATAGTCCTGCCTTTCGTGGGGGCTGATCCTGTCACCCCGCCGCCCGACCAACCTGCACCTACCGCCACCGGGAGTGGCGCGTCAGCACTCAAGGATGTGGACCACCCGTGCATCATTCCGTCATCCCCACACCGTCAGACGCTGGCACTCCCCGTCGGCTTGCTGATTTTCCCACTCTGCCGGATGCGCTGGATTATGCCGCCACCGGTCAGGCGGGGCTGAATTTCTACTCCGGGCGCGGTGTGTTGCAGGAAGCCCTGCCCTATCGGGAACTGCGTCGTCAGGCACAGGATGACGCCCGTCGCCTGCTGGCGCTGGGTCTCAATCCGGGTGATCGCATCGCGCTGATTGCCGAGAATGACGGCAATTTCGTCCGCCTCTTCTGGGCCTGCCAGTATGCCGGGCTGGTGCCAGCCCCCCTGCCGCTGCCGGCTGCGTTTGCCGGACGGGAAGGCTATATCGCCAATATCCGCCGCATGATCGAAAGCGCACAGGCCAGCGCGGCCTTTGCACCCGATCTGCTGAACGAATGGTTGCAGGAAGCGACTGAGGGTCTGAACCTCGTCTTCACCGGCACCGCCACCATGCTGCATACCATGCCGGTCCCAGGGATGGACCTGCCCGCGATTGATCCGGATGCGCTGTCCTATCTACAGTTTTCCTCAGGCAGCACCCGGTTCCCGCTCGGCGTGGCCGTGACGCAGCGCGCCGCCATGGCCAATGCCGCAGCCATCAGCCAGCACGGGCTGGCGTTCAGGGATGGGGATCGGGGTGTTTCCTGGCTGCCGCTGTATCACGATATGGGGCTGGTCGGCTTTTTGCTGACCCCGCTGACCTGCCAGATTTCAGTCGATTTTCTGCCAACGCGGGAATTCGCACGCCGCCCGCTGGTCTGGCTGGATCTGATCAGCCGCAATCGCGGCACGCTCTCCTACAGCCCTTCCTTCGGCTATGAGCTGTGCGCCCGCCGGGCCGAGAGCGCTCTGGAAACGCTTGACCTCTCCAGCTGGCGCATTGCCGGGATTGGCGGGGACATGATTCGACCGCAGGTTCTGCGCGATTTTGCCGCGCGCTTCGCAACACGCGGTTTCAGTGATCGGGCTTTTGTCCCCAGCTATGGCATGGCCGAAGTCACACTGGCCCTCAGCTTCTCCCCCCATGGTGGAGGGTTGCATACCGATGTCGTGGCGCGCGGACCGCTGGAACATCAGGGTCTCGCCCTTGCCAGCGTGCCGGAGGAGCAGACCGGTCAGGGCCGCGACTTTGTCCTGTGTGGACCCGCTTTGCCCGGCTACACCATCGAGATACGTGGCGAGGATGGAACCGTGCTGCCGGAACGCCGCGTGGGCGTGATCTATGCACGGGGGCCGAGCATCATGACTGGCTACTTCGCCCAGCCGGAAGCAACCTCCGCGGTGCTCTCCGCTGATGGATGGCTCAATACCGGTGATCTCGGCTATCTGCTGAACGGGCAGATTGTCGTCACCGGACGCGCCAAGGATCTGATCATCGTCAACGGTCGCAATATCTGGCCGCAGGATCTCGAATGGTCCGCCGAGAGCCATATTCCTGCCCTGCGCAGCCGTGATGTGGTCGTTTTCTCGATCGACAATGACGCGCAGGAGAAAGTTGTGGCGCTGCTGCAATGCAGGCTCAGCGATCCGGCTGCCCGTGAGGCCCTTCAGCAGGAAGCGGCTTCCCTGTTCCTGCGCCAGCATGGCGTAGAGGTCTCCGTCATTCTGGTGCCACCGCGCAGCCTGCCGCAGACTTCATCCGGCAAGCTCAGCCGCGCACGGGCAAGGCAGATGCTGCTGACTGGCGCTTTCGAGAGCGATCCTGTCTCCTCCGTCGCCTGAACGGGCTGAATGATGGCCCGAAAACCCATCGCGGCGGTAACAGGGGCCACCGGGTTTTTGGGCTGCCATACCGTGGCTGCCCTGGCAGAGCGCGGATTTCACGTCCGCGCCATGATCCGCAGACCTGAACCGCATCCGCTGTGGCAGGACAGAGGGATCGAAACTGTTTCAGGCGGTCTGGCGGATGAAACCGCGCTGCAACGGCTGCTGACGGGTGCTGATGTGGTCCTGCATCTGGCCGGACTGGTACGGGCGCGCTCACCCCAGGCATTTCTGGCTGTCAACCGGGATGGCGCTTTCAGGCTCGCCTCCATGCTGCAACGCTGCACACCGGCGGCACGGCTGATCGGCATCTCCTCCCTTGCCGCACGGGCGCCGCATCTATCCGCCTATGCCGCCAGTAAATTCGCCGGAGAACAGGCTTTGAGAGACGGGTTCGGGGGCAAGCTGTGCATTGTGCGGCCCCCGGCCATCTATGGTCCATGGGATACCGCCACCCTGTCCATTTTCAGGAGCGCCGCTTTCCGGATCGTACCTGTCGCCGGTCATCCCCACTCCAGAATCGCCATGATCCATGTCACCGATGCCGCCGATGCGATCGCGGCTCTGGCCACGCACGAAACGCCGCCCTCTCTCTGCACGCTCGCCGATGGCAATCCGCAGGGTTATACGCCGCAGGAGATCATGCAGACCGCCGCGCAGGCGCTCGGCCACCATCCCCACTATGTCCGGCTGCCTGCAGCCTCCATATGGGGGGCCGGGCTGGCGGGCAGCCTTTACGGTCTGCTTTCCCGGCGACCCACCATTTTCAATACAGGCAAGGCGCGGGAGATGCTGCATCCCGACTGGTCGGTCTCCCCGGCTGAATTACTGCCCGATGCTATTGCCCGGCCCCGTATCTCCCTTGATCATGGATTTTCCAGCGCCGTCGCATGGTACCGTGCCGCGGGTTGGCTGGCCCCGGCGCACGCCCCCCGCTAGAGACATGATCCAGAGATATCAATCCACCCCACCGATCGCCCACGGAGCCTCTCATGAGCACCGATCTGCCCTCCATTAAAGCTCTGATCATTGATACGCTGACTGCACGCTCCAAAACGGCAAAGCCGGTGAACGGAGAGACGGTGATCGTCGATGATCTCGGGCTGGACTCGCTCGCTGTCATGAATTTCGTCATGGACATCGAAGATCGCCTCGATGTCTCTGTGCCGCTAGACCGACTGGCAGGGATCCGCACCATCAACGATCTGGCCGCCTGTCTGGCCGAATTAACTGCCGCGCCTTGAAGACACCGCCCTCTTCCTTAGCCCCAGCGTTCCCGGATTTCTTATGAGCTCTTCCATTCTTGCCAAATTTGCTCCCCTCGCCGAAGCACGCCGCGCACTGGCCGCCGCCGGGCATGATCCGTTCAGCGTGGTGATCGAGCCAGGCCCCTCGGCCGGTGAAGGCATGATCAATGGACAGCCAACCCTGCTGTTCGGGACCAACAACTATCTTGGCCTCAATCTGGACCCGGCCGGGATAAGCGCTTCCGCCGAGGCCGTGCGCGAGCATGGAACCGGCACCACCGGCTCCCGTATCGCCAATGGCACCACAGCACTGCACACCGCACTGGAACACGAGCTGGCTGCGTTCTATGGTCGCAAACATGCCATGGTGTTCAGCACCGGCTATCAGGCCAATCTCGGCATTCTCTCTACGCTGGCCGGCAAGGATGACTATCTGCTGCTGGATGCTGATAGCCATGCCAGCATCTATGATGGCAGCCGCCTTGGTCAGGCGCAGGTGATCCGTTTCCGTCACAACGATCCGGAAGATCTGGCCCGCCGCCTGCGTCGTCTGGATGGCACATCCGGCGCAAAGCTGGTGGTGGTCGAAGGTATTTACTCCATGCTCGGCGACAGCTGTCCCCTTGCCGAGATTGCCGCTGTCAAACGCGAAGCGGGTGCATGGCTGCTGGTGGATGAAGCCCATTCGCTGGGTGTGCTCGGGGCCCGTGGGCGTGGGCTGTCGGAAGCTCAAAACGTAGAAGCCGATACCGATTTTATCGTCGGTACATTTTCGAAAAGTCTCGGCAGTGTCGGCGGTTTTTGTGTGACCGACATAGACGGCTTCGACATTCTGCGCGTTGCCTGCCGCCCTTATATGTTTACCGCTTCACTGCCGGCCTCGGTGATTGCCTCCGTGCAGTCCGCGCTACGGCAAATGCAGCAAAGGCCGGACTTGCAGGCAACGCTCTGGCGCAATGCCGAAACACTTCATGGCGGCCTGAAACAGGCTGGCTTCACAGTGGGACCTCAGGTCAGCCCTATCGTGGCGGTAAAGATGCCGGATATTCCCACCGCCATCGCTTTCTGGAATGCGCTGCTGGCGCATGGGGTTTATGTTAATCTGTCCCTGCCGCCCGCAACGCCGGATGATCATCCTCTGCTGCGTTCCAGCGTGACAGCCAGCCATACAGAAGGGATGATCAGCAATGCCATCGCGCGTTTCAAAGTGGCGGCTTCAGAAATCGGTTTTCCACTCTGACAGTTGGCGGGGCAGCCTGTCAGGCTGGCAGGCTTTCAGAACGGATCATCTCCACAAACGCAGCACGGCGACGACGCTGGGCACGCAGTAGAATCGCACAGACCATGCTGAAGCCGATGATCTCCATCAGAAAATAACCTGCTGGTAGGCCAATCAGACAGAATATAAACAGGCTGATTGTCCGCCAGTTGGCCGACATCACCCCCCAGCGGCGTACAGGCGCTGCAAAAATCTCTTGATAGCGGGACTGCAAAAATGAAGCCTGCGCAGGATCACATCTTATGGCATCTGCCATAACCCGATCCAGTGCCATGATATCCCCTGCCACCATCAGTTGCAGACGCAGATAGGTTGCATATAGCCAACCTGCGTCTGACGAAGACATCGTGAAGCGTTTATGGAGCAAACCTTTGCCCCACGCATCATAATCCTGCCGCTGTGCCTCATACGATGCCGCCTGCACGGCATGGGCAATGCCAGCCAGCGCAATCAGCCCCCATATCCAGCCGCCATAAAGCGGTGTCAGAACGTAGCCGATCCCGACATAAACTGCGATAAACGTGATATAATCGCAGATTCCATCAAGTAATTTTCCAAGTGCGGACTGTTTCGAGGTCAGGCGAGCAAGCTGCCCGTCTACTCCATCCAGAGTATGCCATGCCGCCATCAGCAAAAAACCACAGATGATGAAAGGCAGGCGTGGATACTGCGCATACGCAAAACCGGCAGCCACACCGCAGATCATGCCACTGAGCGAAACAACATTCGGATGGATGCCAAGACGCGCACAGACCGGCACCAACCTTGCGGAAAGAGGATGCACGATCCAACGATTGGTGGCTTCCTCGATCTCGGCCGTCCGGCGAACTGGCTCAGCCCGTGGGCGCGCATAGGTCGAGGGAGATGGTATGGCGTTCAGAGCCGCCCCTCCGCCAGTAACTGTTCTGCCTTTCCGAAAGCCAGCGGGTCATCGACATCAACCCAGACCCGGTCGCCTATATCAAAGACATGCGCCCGGCCCCAGCCGGCCAGAACGTTCATCGCCCCTGAAATACTGTCATCCCCCGCGGCCTGACTTTCTTCCAGCGCAGCAAAAATGATTGGCGTACACAAGAAAACGCCTGTATCGTAGGCATTATACATGCGGATCACCTTGCCGATATGGATGATGCGGCCATCCTCGACCTGAACCCTCGTCACATCGTCGGGATCGTTCAGCGGGCTGTCCAGATTGTAATCGACCGCCAGCGTCACCGTATTCTCCGGCGTGCCATACGCGATCAGGGCACGGATCAGAGCCGGATCTACCAGATGATCGCACATCACCAACAGAAACGGCTCATCCAGAAACTGCCGGGCCATGGTTACGGAATAACCATTGGCCCGATCCCACTGACGATTGATCACATGCGTGATGCGAACGGTTTCCCGTGCCGCATAGCTGTTGAGGAATGCCCTCAACTCATCCCCACGATAGCCACTGACAACGAAAAATTCATCGACGCCAGCCTGCATGGTGCGGGTCATCACAGATTCAATCAGCGGTACTCCACGAAGGGGTATGAGCGGTTTCAGCGCCCCTTTCGTACGCAGCCTGACGCCCTGACCGGCCGCGACAATCAGGCATTTCATGCGACGACAGAGACCTTCACCTTTGCCTTGCCCCCTGCATAATCCAGAATGAACTGCTCGGTCGCCTGAAAGGCTTCGTCATCGGTCAACTGCACGGGCGGATGTTTGCAGAAATAGGCGCTGGGCCCTTCCAGAACGCCGCCCACTCCGGCGTCCAGCGCCAGCTTGCAGCAGCGGATCATATCGATCACCACACCGGCCGAATTGGGAGAATCCTCGACCGACAAGCGCATTTCCAGATTCATCGGCACATCGCCGAACAGATGCCCTTCCATGCGGATGAAGCAGACCTTGTTGTCATTCTGCCAGGGCACATAATCGCTCGGGCCAACATGGATGTCGGTATCATCCATACGCTTCTTGGCCACGGCCTGCACGGCTTCGGTTTTCGATTTCTTCTTCGAGACCAGACGATCCTGATTTTTCATATTCAAAAAGTCGGTATTGCCGCCGGTATTGAGCTGATACGTCCTCAGCAGCTTGACCCCACGCTTTGCAAACAGATCGGTCAACACACGATGGGAAATCGTGGCTCCCAGCTGGGATTTGATGTCATCGCCGATGATAGGGAGGTTTGCAGCCTTGAAACGCGCCGCGAAAACCGGGTCAGAGGCGATAAAAACCGGCATGTTGTTGATGAAGCCGATCCCGGCCTCCAATGCGCATTCGGCATAAAACCGTGCCGCCTGCTCCGACCCCACCGGCATGTAGTTGAGCAGCACCTCCGCCCCGCTGCGACGCAGCTCCGCGACAATCTCAGCCTTGTTCAGTTCAGGGACATCAGCGCGCAGGAACGTCCTGTCATCCGCATAATGGGCCATGTGGTCGGAGATTCCATCCAGCACCTGTCCCATCTGCACGATCACACCGCTATCCGGAATGTCTGCCTGGAAAATGGTGGTACAGTTCGGCTTGGCAAAAATCGCCCGGCTGACATCCTGTCCAACCTTGCGCGCATCAACGTCGAACGCCGCAACGACGTGGATATCACAGGGACGAAACCCGCCGATCTCGGTATGCATCAACCCGGCAACACCCTGCTCACAACGCTCCGGCGTGTAATAATGCAGCCCCTGAATCAGCGCACTGGCACAATTGCCTATCCCTGCGACCGCAATGCGGATGGATTTTTCAGACATAATCATAAATTCCCTGTTCACAGCTGCAAGTGTAGGAGAAATTGATATGTCCACCCGGCTTGCAGAATTTTAGGCAACCAAGACGGCAACAATACTTCCATCCTATGACCGGATTTATCATGGTGGAAAGCATCGCGGCCTAAAAATATTTTTTAAGTGGTCCGCCGCAGAATTTTCAGAACCCACCTGCTGACATGCGACATTATCCGCTTACTCCTCCATAAGCGATTTTCGATAGACACGGTAGGTCTTGTAGATACTGCCGCCCAGTGCTTCGTTCATACGCCGCATGGGATCATTATTTTCCAGAACCCATGACAGCTCAACAGAACACATTCCTAATTTCGCGCTTTCCCGACGCACCGCATCAACCAGCAGAAAAGGGATCAGACTGCCCAGCAACCCATGACTGAAGCTGCGCTTGATCCCCATCAAGGGCACACGGGCAGTTTTGACACCGCGTATTTTCAGACGCCACAGCAATCTGACAAGGCCAAAAGGCCATAATTTTCCGCGAAGATCGCGGATTGCCTCGTTCAGATTCGGTAGAGCCACGATAAAAGCAATTGGTTTGCCTTCATAGTCTGCAAACCAGATCATTTTGTCATGCAACAGCAGTTTAAGTTGCTGCGCCATGGCATCGGTCTCATCCTCGGTCAGGGGCACGAACCCCCAGTTATCCGACCATGCATCATTGAAGATCGCCGTGATCGAGGCCACCTCCTCTCTGTAACGCGACCAGTTGAGGTGCCGGATCGACAGCCCCTGTGGCAAAGGCCTGTTCAGCATCCTGCCGACAAAAGGCGGCAAAGGCGCTTCCGTGTCATAGAGATAAGCCAGCAGATCCCGGGCCTTTTCATAGCCCTGTTCTTCCAGCCTTGATCCCACATAAGGCTGGTCATGGCCCATCATCAGCATGGGCGGCGTCTCAAAACCATCGACCAGAACACCCGCGGTTTCATTGATCGATAGATTGAACGGCCCCTGTATCTCCCCAATACCCCGTTCCCGGTGCCATGCTTCCACCGTCCTGAGCAGGGCCGCAAAAACGGCTGCATCATCTTCGGCCGCCAGCATTCCGAAATGCCCGATCCCGTTTGGCTCCAACAAGTCATGTTGCGCACTGATACGCCCAACATCACGCCCATGGCGTCTGGCCAGCCAGAACGCAGCCTTCGCATGGCGAAAATAAGGATTCCTGGATTGCGACAGCAGCATTCTCTGATCAATCCGGAGGGGGGCAATATAATAGGGATCCTCAGCTGCCAGCCGGTCTGGAAACGCTATGAAACGCTCCCTGTCCGCTTTGCTGCGCATAGGGATGATCTCAATGCCTGAAGCCGGATGGATGAAGGGGGAGATCATACCCGCTTCGCCAGCGCCGATGCAGGCAGAGGCCGGTCACGCGGGGGAGTCCCCGTGGCCTGCATTACCCATGGATAGCGGCGTGCCTCCTCTACATCATAGCCCAGATTGAACACATGCGGGCTACGTGGCCGAGCCCGGGTATCCCGGTAATAAGTGCCTGCCAGCATATCCGGCAGAAAGTTGATGATGCCGTAATTACCGCTTTCATCATGGAAATGATGCAGTAGATGTACACGCTTCATATACTGAAGAATACGCGATTTCGGCTTGTAGTTCAGATGCTGGATGCAGTGAAAGAACTCGTAGACGCATGTCATCATCAGCGCCCCACCCAAGGCCGAGACGGCGCCTGCCATACCACCCAACCATGCGCCGACCGGTACCGTGATCACGGCCATGGTCGGAATGGTATTCAGGGGATCACCGAACAGCACCTCAAGCCGATGTGGATCCTGATGATGATCGAAATGCACCCGCTTCCAGAGCCGGGCTGTCCAGCGCATGCGATAGAGCCAGCGGCCATGCAGGATAAAACGATGAATGCCGTACCAGACAAAGGGATAGATCAGGATCGCCGCCATCACGCCCAGCAATACACCGCCTGCGCCTTGATAAAAGATGGCCGCCAGCAGCGCACAGCCTGCCATCAGGGCGAAGTAAAGCTGTATCGCCGGATAGGTTAAATAGGCGACCCATAATTCGGGTAAGGTCATTTTGCCCAGATCATAGCTTCGGCCGCCCCAGAGCCTGCCCCATCCCACCGATCCGTCCCCCTTCAATCCCTGCCTGCCCATATCAGGCGGACAGAATGGCCATCCGCGCGACACGCCCTGTCCCCCGAGCAATGCGTTGGCCTCCATTGCTCTGACCGAGCGGTCAGCAGACAGGTAATAAGCTGTGTCCCTTTCAGATGACAGTCTCGGGTCAATGCATTCTGCGCATATGACATAAGCCTGTCACATGCACCAAAACAGATTTGACGTGCACCAGCCACCAAGTATCTGAATGCTGAAGGTGGAGGAGCAGATTGCCCTGCAGACCCGGGAATTTTCACCCTCCATACCATTTGCTTCGGTAGCGGGGCGATTATTCAGAATCGGTGCTATGGATTTGGCCTCCCGGCCGCACTCCTGTTAATAGTCAGGGTATCATGTGCATGATGCGCCCGTAACTTGGGTGCTTGCCTTTCCCGCCCCCATCCGCGGATAACGTCCGGCGTCAGGAGTCTCTCGCCCGCATGTCTCTTTCCGATCTTTCTCCTCCGCCCAGCGGTCTCAAGCTTGCCAAAGGGGGCATAGACGATACCGGGATCATCGCTGCTGCCGATCAGGCGGCCCGACATTGGATCAGCCCCTTCCAGGGAAAGCTCACCCCCGGCTCTGAAGCCCATAAACAGGCAACGCTGCGCATGTTTCTGGAGACCTTCAACCCCTACAAACCAACCATCATCGATTGGCCGAAGCTGAGCGATGAGGAACGGGACAGGCTGACCAGCCTGCCGATCTGGGACATCGCCGTTCAGACGGAGGGCAAGGCGCGCATCCGCATGATATCCTATGCCGAGAGCCTCCATGATCCGGCCTGGCGGGAAGCCATCGCCCTGAACGGGTGGGAGGAAGGCCGGCACAAGGTGGTGCTGTCCAACCTGGTGCAGGCATACGGTATCGTGCTGGAGCCGGAGCCGCCCTACCCCCCGCCGAAACATACGGAATGGGCCTATCTGGTCACCGGTTTCAGTGAATGCATCGACAGCTTCTTCGCGTTCGGTCTGTTCGCGGTCGCCCAGCGATCCGGCTTCTTCCCGCCCGAGTTGGTCGATACGTTCGAGCCGGTCATGCAGGAGGAATGCAGACATATCCTGCTGTTCGCCAACTGGCTGGCGGCACATCGCCGTAACCTGCCCATCTGGCGCCGGATATGGTTTGAAATGCAGGTGGCTGCCGTGTGGGTGTTCCTGGGCTGGGAGCGGATCGGACTGGCGCGCGGCATGGATGGCGACGGGAAAGCTGCCAAAGCACAGGATAATAATTTCACCGTCACCGGCACCAAAGCCGTCAGTGACGTCGATGTGAGCGTACGGGAGCTCATGGAACTGTGCCTGTCCGAAAATGACCGCCGCTTTGCCGGTTATGACCAGCGCCTGCGCCGCCCCACCACCATGCCAACCCTGACCCGGCTGGCCTGCCGCTTCATACGCAAACCAAAGCAGAAAGCAGCGGCTTAGCCGGGCCGCCATGAACACCCCCGTCCTTCTGGGCCTGCTGGCAGGGCTTGCCATCGTTACCCTGCTGGTACTGGAGCAGAATGCAGGTGCGGTCTGGCACAGCCTGACTGCCATCGGCTGGGAAGGCTTCAGCATCATCGTCCTTTATCATCTGATCCTGATCGGTCTGATGGGCCTTGCATGGTGGATGCTGGGGCGGAACAAAGGACGGCCATGGTGGTTCACATGGGGGCGCCTGATCCGCGATTCAGCCGCCGAAACCCTGCCCCTGTCACAGCTGGGCGGCTACGTGCTGGGCGGACGCGCAGCAGCACTGGCCGGTATTCCCGGGGCTTTTGCCGCGGCATCCACCGTCGTCGATGTCACGACAGAACTGGTCGCACAGCTGGTCTACACCCTGATCGGCCTCACCCTGCTGTCATGGACCCGCCCCGATAGCGGGCTGGTCACGCCCCTGCTCTATGCCGTATCGGGCATGGGCGTACTGGTGTCGCTGTTCATTATTCTGCAAGCCAGAGGATTAAAGGGCACCGATCGGATCGGCGCATCCCTCTCCCGCCATCTGCTGGGGCAGACACTGGCCCGCTCCGCCATGGTGCAGGATGATATCCGCCAAATTTATGCAACCCCTTCCCGCCTGTTTCTGGCCGGAGCACTGCATCTCCTGTGCTGGATCATCAGCGGGCTTGAAACATGGATGACCATCCGCCTGCTCGGCATCAATCTGCCCGTTACCAGCGCCATTGCCATCGACAGCCTGCTCTATGGCATACGCAGCCTTGCCTTCATGATCCCGAACGCAATTGGCGTGCAGGAAGGTGGCCTGATCTTTTTGGGCGGCCTCTTTGGCCTCAGCGGAGAAGCCGCCCTTGCCGTATCGCTGATCAAACGCGGGCGTGATCTGGCCATCGGTATTCCCGCCCTGCTGCTATGGCAATGGGCTGAAGGCCGACGCGCCCTGTTGCAGCGTAACCGCCTTCCCCCCGATCAAGGCGCCCCTCCAACCATTCGATCTGCAAAAGACTTGCATTAAGACGATAATCGTTCTGATATCGCTTCGATGATTCTATAGAAGCCCGCCAATAGCATATCGTACATTCAAGTAAACAATTTATCCTTTCTTAGGTATTTATTCTTATCAAAAAACAAATAATCCTCAATTATAATGACAGTAAAAATAACTTTCGTTCATTGCTTGCGAAGGCAATCTTAAACACGATTTTAGTTACTCATTTGATTACTTTTATGCAGAACTCCATGCGAGCTAAGGAAAAATAACATGCATCGCCTGCAACTATTAATGCCTTGTCATCTGCCTGCCTTGACTTCTCTGCGGAATCATCGGCCCTTTGGCTCTCAGGATAGAAAATTTCACGAGAGCAAAACAGATGCAGCCGGACGTATTTCGGCATAAAGGCAACCGACCGACTCTACGTGAGGAAAGCTTCCCACTATGAACGACCGCCGGGATTAGACGAATGAACGCACTCGTTCTTGTTGCTCTTAGACGACCATATACTTTCGTTGTTTTATCGATTGCCATTGTTTTCTTTGGTATTCTGTCCATCCTCAAAACACCAACAGACGTATTTCCGACCATCCGCATCCCGGTTATCGCCGTCGTATGGACATATGGGGGCCTGCTCCCTGATGAATTCGCAGGCCGAATCATCTATAATTTCGAGCAAGGCGTTACCTCGACCGTCGAGGGAATCGAACATATGCAGTCCGATTCCTATTACGGTCGTGCAGTCGTTAATATTTTCTTCCAGCCGGGCACCGAAATCGGCTCGGCCGAAGCAGACGTCGTCGCGATCTCTCAGACCGTGCTGATCACGATGCCGGAGCATACTCCGGCACCGATGATCATGAAGCTGGAAGCATCCTCGGTTCCAGTCATTACGCTGAAGCTGACATCCGACAACATGACGCCCTCGGATCTGTTCAAACTGGCGCAGATCCGTATCCGACCCATGCTGGTGACCGTTCCGGGCGCAATCGTCCCCCACCCTTACGGTGGTATGGACAGCTTCGTCATGATCAGCCTGAATCAGGAACAGCTGCAGGCGCACCATATCTCGGCCATGGACGTGCAGAAGGTTCTGGATACCCAGAACGTTGTGCGCCCGGCAGGTGACCAGAAAATAGGCCCGACAGACTGGATGGTGCAGACCAACGCAACGCCCAGAACCGTCGAGGAAATCGCCAATATCCCGGTTAAACGTGTCGGCAACGCGGTCGTTTACATTCACGATCTCGGCGAAGTGTACCGGGGCGGCCATCCACAGACCAACCTCGTCCTGGTGCATGGAAAACAGGCCGTTCTGCTGGTCGTCATGAAAAGCGGTGAAGCCTCAACCCTGAACGTGATCAACGGCGTGCGTGATCTCCTTCCGCGTCTGGAAAAAGTCATCCCCGCCAGCAGCCATATCAGCGTGTTCAGTGACGCCGCCGGTTTCGTGAAAGGCGCCATCACGGACGTGTTGCGGGAAATGACCACCGCAGCGGCACTGACCGGCTTCGTGGTCATCATGTTCCTTGGTTCATGGCGTCCTACGGTCATCATCGCGACCTCTATTCCGCTGGCCATTCTCTGCTCCCTGATCGGACTTGGCTGGCTTGGTCAGACCATCAACGTGATGACGCTGGGCGGGCTGGCGCTGGCGGTCGGCATCCTGGTGGACGACGCCACCGTGATGATCGAGAACATCGATACCCATCTTGAAATGGGAAAAGATCTGGAAACGGCCATTGTCGATGCCGCCAACCAGATCGTGATCCCGACCTTCGTCTCCACCACCTGCATTTGTATCGTCTGGCTGCCTCTGTTTGCCCTCAGTGGCGTATCGGGCTGGCTGTTCATGCCAATGGCGGAAGCTATCATTCTGGCCATGGCGGCCTCTTTCATTCTGTCCCGCACTCTGGTGCCGACCATGGCCAAGTATCTTCTGGTCGGGCATGGGCATCAGGGCCATGGCGCCGAACATGGGGAAGGCCATCATCCCCATCCTCCCAAACGTCCGGGTTTCTTCACCCGCTTCCAGAAGGGATTCGAGAGGGGCTTCTCCTCTTTCCGGGAGGGATATGGGCGCTTTCTGGAGGGCGCCATCCGGCAGAGAAGAACCGTCGTTTTGAGCATGCTGGCCTTTTCCATTGCCTCTCTCGGGCTGTTCGGGATCATGGGGCGGGACTTCTTCCCCGAAGTAAAATCCGGCCAGTTGCAAATGCATATGCGTGCACCGCTCGGCTCACGTATCGAAGTCGCCGGACGTATCTCCGCACTGGTGATCAACCGGATGCATGAGCTGCTGCCCGGTCAGGTTGCCGATGCCGTCGCCAATTGCGGCATGGCGGAAGCACCTCACAACCAGGCCTTTATTCCGACCCCGACCATCGGCACTCAGGATTGTGACTTCACAATCATGCTCAACAATCCTGAATCTGAGGTCTGGGATTATCGCAGACTCCTGCGCAAGGAATTGTCAGCCAGTTTCCCCGGCACGGTCTTTACCTTCCAGCCGGCCGAGCTGACGGCAAAAATCCTGAACTTCGGCTCCCCATCCCCGATCGATATCAAGATCCAGGGGCCGGAACTGGAAAAGCTGTATCAATATTCACGGATGCTGGTGAATAAAATCCGACGCATCCCCGGCTCTTCTGACGTGGTTCTGCAGCAAATCATGCGGAATCCGACTCTCTTTATCCAGAATGACCGAACCTTCGGCAGTGAGACAGACATCACGGCAGGCGACCTGGCCGACAGTGAATTGATGACATTGTCCGGCAGTTCGACGGTCGACCCTCAATACTGGTTTGACCCGCATTGGGGTGTGACCTTTACCCTCAATACCTATATTCCGCAGCCTCAGCTCACTCACTTCAACGACTTGCTGACCGTCCCGGTTGGCGGATCGGCAAAAGACGCACATTCCCAGATCCAGCTACTGGGTGGCGTCAGCCATGTCGGGCCCGTCGGCACGCCTGGAGAAGTGACCCGCTACAACTCGATGCCGAGCTTCGACATCTATGTGTCCACCGAAGGCATCGATCTGGGCACTGTTCTGAAAAATGTTGAAAAAATCGTTGAGGAAAACGCCAGCACACTGCCCCGTGGTGCAATCGTAGAGATACAGGGGCAGGCCCCCACAATGCGGGAAGCCTATGTCCAGTTGATCGGCGGCCTGTTCGTCTCGGTCGCCGTGATCTATCTGCTGATCGTGGTGAATTTCCAGTCCTGGATGGACCCGTTCATCATCATCACCGCTTTGCCGGGGGCACTGGCCGGAATTGCATGGAGCCTTTTCCTGACCAAAACCAATATCTCGGTGCCTGCTCTGACAGGCGCGATCATGTGCATGGGCACAGCCACCGCCAACTCCATTCTGGTGGTGTCCTATGCCCGTGAACGGATGGAAATACATGGCAAGGCCCTGACGGCAGCGCTGGAAGCAGGGTACGGGCGTATCCGTCCGGTGATCATGACGGCAAGCGCCATGATCGTGGGTATGATCCCGATGGCAACCAGCAACTCCGAAAATGCTCCTTTGGGTAAGGCCGTGATCGGCGGCCTGATTATGGCCACGATCTCCACCCTTGTGTTTGTCCCCTGCATTTACGCGATTGTTTATGGCCGGCGTTCTGCTTCCAAAGGAGCGGCATAATGAAAATCAGACTCCCCTACGTCATTGTCCTGCTTGGCGGCTGTGCGCTTGGTGTCTATGCGTTCACCCTGTTCAGGGAACAAGTGACCAAGGTCTCATCCCTGAAGGATGAGACCGATTATAACGCAATTCCCGATGTCACAGTGGTCAAGCCGAAACTGGCATCAAACCAGAAAAAACTGACGCTGCCCGGCACTCTGGACGCATGGTATCAGGCCAAGATCTATCCGCAGGCCACCGGCTATGTGAAAATGTGGTACAAGGATTATGGCGCCGTCGTCAAAGCGGGCGATGTGCTGGCCGAGATCAATACCCCCATGCTTGATGCCGAATATAATCAGGCAAAGGCTGATTACGAAGCCAAGGTAGCCAAATACAATCTGGCCAAGATCAGCGCAGAACGCTGGCACAATATGCAAAAGGCCAATGCCGTCTCCGGTCAGTCCGTCTCGGTTGCGGATGCCAATCTCCAGTCCGGTTACGCGGAAATGCAGGCAGCCGCCCATACTGTCGCCAAGTATGAAGCACTGGAACGGTTCAAGACCATCGTGGCACCGTTTGATGGCGTTGTGACCGCTCGTAACATCAATGTCGGAGACTACGTCCGTTCCGGCACTGGTGAACATGGCGAGGAAGACGAAGCAACGCAGATGTTCACAGTCTCAGACATGCACAAGATGCGTCTGTTCGTGTCCGTGCCGCAGAACTTTGCCGCCATTCTTCAGCCCGGCATGACAGCGAACATCACCCTGCCTCAGGATCCGGGCAAGGTATACAAGGCTGACTTCCTGACAATTGCCCGCAGCTTCAACTCCGACACCAGAACGGCGATTACAGAATTCGTACTGGATAATCCTGATCACGCCCTGTGGCCGGGCACTTTCGCCTCCGTGAATTTTACGGCTCCCGTGCCTTACAAAAGCTTCGAGATTCCCACGGCAACTCTGGTCTTCGAGGAACCCGGCCTACAGGTTGCGGTGATCGACAAAAACAATCACGTCCATTTCAAGAACATCAAGGTTGGCACGATGGCGGATACATCGACAACCGTGACCGAAGGGGTGAAAGAAGACGATGTGCTGATCAAAAATCCTCCAGCCGATCTGCTGGAAGGACAGACAGTTCGGATCACCAAGCCGATGAACGGATATGAGGGCAATAACTCCCCGGCGGATGAAGAGGTTTCCGAAGAATGATGCCCTCTCTCCAGACATTGCAGAAGGGACTTCAGTCCCTTCTGAAGGCAAGTAGTGCCCTTATTTGTTCCGGTATCGTCGCGGGCTGCAATCTCGCACCGGACTATAAAGTGCCGAATTTCATTGTTCCGGCTTCCTGGCATGGGCAAGGGCCGTTCAGGGAAGCCACACCAGCCGATACGCAAATTCCACAGAAATGGTGGGTTCTGTTCCAGGATCCAACCCTGAATGATCTGGAGGAACGCGCCGTCGTCAACAATGCTGATCTTCAGGCGGCAGCCGAACGATTCCTGCAGGCACGCTCGATGATCATGAAAGTGCGGTCAGAGCTTCTGCCGCATGTCGGGATTCAGGCCGGTGCCTCGAATAACAGGCAGTCGGCTGACAGCCTGTTCTATGCACCGGGCAGCGCACTCAACCAGAGCGACACGTTCTATGGAGCGGTGGCATCCTGGGAACCTGACTTCTGGTCCAGAATCCGCAACCGTCTTCGTGCCACAGAAGACTTCGTGCAACAGCGTGCCGCCGACTATGCCGGTGCAAGACTGAGCATGGAGGCCGAACTGGCATCCGAATACATCATGCTGCGCGGACTGGACGCACAGGAAGAAATTCTGAATCAGGCAATCGCCTATTATAACAAAGCGATTGAAATTACAGGCGCGCAGGTCAGCAATCAGGCGGCGCCGCCGCTGGATCTGATCCGTGCCAAAAATCGTCTGTATGTCACACAGGCTCAGGAACTTGATATTCGCGCAGAGCGGCAAGTGGTTGAACATGCGATCGCAATTCTGACCAACGCCTCACCCAGCACGTTCCACATTCCCGCAAAAGATCATTTTGACTTTCCGAATGTAAATGTGCCGGTCAGCGTACCGTCTCTGCTTTTGCAGCGTCGGCCGGATATTGCTTCCTCGGAACGCAAAATGGCTGAAGCCAATCGTATGATCGGTGTGGCAAGGGCTGCATTCTATCCGGATGTATCGCTGGCAGCCAATGGCGGCTTTGATGCCAGCGGTTTCAATCTTGGGACGCTGCAAAACAGCCTGTGGTCCTATGGTGCAGCCGTGAACATCCCGATTTTCGAAGGTGGCCTGCGGCGGGCCGAGCTGCAAAACTCATGGTCCGTCTATCGCGAAACACGGGATGATTATCGCTCCAGGGTGCTGTCTGCGTTCAAAGAAGTGGAGGACGGACTTTCCAAAACGACCCTCTACCAACAGGAAGTCGTCAAGCTGGAAGAAGCCGTCAAGACAGCTTCACAGATGCAGGCGATCACCATGACGCTGTATACCGGTGGTCTATCCAACTACCTGGATGCGATTATCGCGCAGGAAGCAAAGCTCGATGCGCTGATGTCCAAAATACAGGTGCATGTGAAATATGAAAAATCGGTGGTGGAATTGATCAGATCTGTCGGTGGTGGCTGGAGCACGACCCAGATTCCGCCGAAAGACCAGCTTCAGTCCTTCGATGTCTTCCAATATGACGGGCTGCGTCATCCCAAGGATATTGGCGGCATTCCGGTGGAAGCCAATCCTGAGAAATTTGAAAACCTGACGGCGCCCTATATGCCTTCAGCAAGTACACACTGAACAATAAAAAATCCGCCCGGCCATAAAGTCGGGCGGATTGATGGACATGAACAGAATTTTTATTCTGCCAGCACTCCGCTTACAGATCATTCCCTTGCAAACCAGCAGACACAAAAGCAGCTTTTATCAAAGCGTCGATTCGCTCACGCGAACAGTTTTTCTGAATATAAGAAAGGCAGCGCTCTGAAATTTTATTGTATAGTTCCAGATCATTATGCAGATTGAGTATCGCCTTGACGAGGCTTTGCGTATCCCCACCTAACAGGGCATTCATGGACAATGGCAGGTCCATACCTTCCGCAGCAATCGGAGTGCAGACGCAGGGAATGCCAGCGGCAAAACTGTCGAGAACCTTTCCTTTAAGGCCAGCCCCATAGCGTAGAGGCGCGACTGTCAGCCGCGCAGTCATAAAAACATCCCGAAGATCAGGGACCGGTCCGATAAAATGAACCCGCCCATGGCGTACACCAACCAGATGTTTGGGAAGGCCCGTACCGTATATCCGACAATCAATGGTTGGATCGATCGCCCATATTTGTGGCATCACCTCATTGATAAGATACTCTGCAGCATCACGATTGGGCGCATGCTTGTAGTTGCCAATGAAAGCAATGCCCTGGCGCTGGTAAAATGTGGCGGATACCGGTTCTGCATCAACCGCCCACGGAATGACATGCACATTGGCTGCAGGCATTTGAGTGCGAAGAAGATCGCGTTCGTAAGAAGAATGCGTGATAACGGTGTCAACCTGCCAGGCTGCCGCTAACTCGGCTTTCTGTGTACGAAAAGCATCCTGCCACAGCGGCGCATCCTGTGTCATCTCGGCCTGGCGCATCATGCGCACAGCGTGAAGATCAGCGACCAGATAGGCAATAACGGCATGCGGATTCCAGTACCGTATCAGCGGAATATATCGTATCGCCATTGAAGTGCGATGGATATAAACCGCATCGAACTGCCCGACATTTCTGCGCAGCACATCCTCAATACTGCGAAAAAGCGGCGGTGCATAGAAGTGAACCCCTATACCCGTCAGGAAATCAGGTGCAGCATCATACTGTACTGCTGCAAAACTGACTTCCATCCCAAGACGCTGGAGAGATTCAATATGCGATACGATCGCGTTGGAGCCGGCATCACGATTTTTTGCCGGAACTACTTCATCGAGAACAAGCACACGGCATCCGGTGAAAGGATGAATTTTCTCCGCAGGTAAGCGATCCAGAAAATCATCTTCCCGGCAAAGAGAATCTGTTTCAACCATACGCTGGGCAAGCTGCTCTGCCTGATCCAGCAGAAAACCGGCGGCCTGTTCCTGTCCCTCCCTACTTTCAATACTGCGGAGAAGACTGGACAGACCGTTTTTGAATTCCTCGTCGAAACAGTTTTCAGCCTCCAGCATATGGGGCGAGTTTTTAAGCTCCTGCCCGCTGGCTTCATCAATCAGGCTGATGACATGTCTTTTGACCGGATCAAGGGCGATGTCCCATTCCAGCTCAAACCCATGATAGCCAGTCCCGATACCGGCCTGCTCAAGATCAGGGCGATAACTGTTGGCAACAATAATGGAAATGAACTCTCCATTGCAGAGACACCGTAATTTTGGCGGCACATGGGGATCATCCGGATTAAACGCCCAGCCTTTGACCTTTCTTCGGGTCACAGAATCGACATGGCCGATCATCTTACTATCCTTCCGACCTGCCCCAGGCTCAGGCAGTCCCCCCCGGGCTGCGGCAAATCAGCAGAATCATATTGCAGATACCGGATACTGATTCTGGATCGTCAGAGATCACGGCAAGCTTTTTTCCGGATTTCAGATGACCGGCCAACATTTCCACATAGTGTTTTGGAACCACGACAGGGGCATCCCCCTCTTTTGCCAAATACCAGTAGCGGTCTTCCTTAAGCATTTCCGGGTTCTGCTCATCAGAATTCTGCAGCAGTATCTTGAACGGCATATCATCAACCCAAGTGGGTGACAGATCCGGACCATCCCCTTCAAGCCGGATACCTTCTCCATCGTATAAGGTGCCAGTAATCATCCAAAAAATCCCTTCAAACGTAAATTTAATTAATATTACTCGTATTAAAAACACATTCTTTGAAAAATGCGCAGATGTCTTGAGATTATCATGCCCAAGAGTATCATTAAAGCATTTATATTAACTCTGACGGTTCAAGAAACGCTCAGGGATAAAGCCTCTCCTGCTCCCAGCTTTTCCCCTGACGCTTGAACACCAGCCGGTCATGCAACCGGAACGGCATCTGTTGCCAGAACTCTATCACTGCCGGAGTGACACGATAGCCGGACCAATAGGCCGGACGGGGAATATCGTCTCCCCGATAGCGCGCCTCTTCCTCCTCCACGCGCTTTTGCAGTGTCTTACGGTCAGGAAGGGGGCGGGACTGATCCGATGCGCGTGCACCCAGACGTGAGATGCGGGGGCGCGTATGGAAATAGGACTCTGCTTCCTCCACTGCAACCGGCATGGCCTTGCCCTCGATACGGATCTGCCGCCCCAGAGATTTCCAGTGAAACAGCAGGGCGACCTGCGGATTGGCGGCAATCTCCACTCCTTTCCGGCTTTCCGTATTGGTAAAAAACACGAAGCCGCGCTCTGGATGCTCCGCCGCATCAACACTCCGTAGAAGTACGATACGGGCGGAAGGAACACCAGATGACGACGCCGTCGCCAGGGTCATGGCATTGGGATCATTCGGCTCGGCCCCTCTGGCATCCTCCATCCACAGGGAAAAAGCAGCAAAAGGATCGTCAAAAGCCAACTCAGGTGCCTGAAATGGGGATTTTGCGTCACTATCCATGCTCATGAGATCTTTCCTCCCCGCCCATGCCTTGCCGAAAGCAGCGGCCCTGTGCCACCACCATCCGGCGCAGGGTCGTACCACACTGTCCTTCCGCCCTGCCCCGCAGTTTCGTCAAGTCCAACCGCCCTGCCCCTATGCCAGACGGTATCAAGATCCGCCTGTTTTTTTACTAACCATGGCATCTTTTGCCAGAACTGACCGCCCCATGATGAGGAACCTGACACCATGACACAGAGCGGACCCCGGACTGGAACTTTGATGCAGGGGAAACGCGGTCTTATCATGGGTGTCGCCAATGACCGTTCCATTGCCTGGGCCATCGCGCAAGCCTGTGCCGCACAGGGGGCGCAACTCGCCTTCACCTATCAGGGGGATGCTTTGGCCAAGCGGGTCATTCCACTGGCGGAAAGTGTTGGCAGCTCCCTGATTGTTCCCTGCGATGTCGGTGATGATGCCTCGATGGATCAGGCTTTTGCCCAGGTTTCCGATCATTTCGGCGGCAAACTGGATTTCCTGGTCCATGCTATTGGCTGGGCGGACAAGAATTTTCTGCGCGGCCGGTACCTGGACATTCCGCGCGATGCGTTTCTGCAGGCGCTGGACATCTCATGCTACAGCTTCACCGCTGTCTGTCGTCGTGCAGCAGAGTTGATGAGCGATGGGGGCTCCATGCTGACGCTGAGCTATCTGGGAGCGGAACGCTGGATGCCGCATTATAACGTGATGGGCGTGGCCAAGGCAGCACTGGAAGCCAGCGTGCGGTACATGGCCGCCGATCTGGGTGGGAATGGCATCCGGGTGAACAGCCTGTCCGCCGGGCCGATCAAAACGCTGGCCGCCAGTGGAATCGGCGATTTCCGCTATATCCTGCGCTGGAACGAACTGAACGCGCCGATGGCCCGTAATGTTACTCTGGCTGAAGTCGGCAATGCCGGTCTGTATCTGGTGTCTGATCTCAGCAGCGGCGTGACCGGCGAAAACCACCATGTCGATTGCGGTTATCACATTGTCGGCATGAAAAATCCTCTCGCCCCCGACATTGCGGTGGTTTCAGACTGAAAGCCTCACGGTCAGCCTCATGTCCCATAACAGTTTCGGCCATCTGTTCCGCGTCACCACCTGGGGGGAAAGCCACGGCCCCGCCATTGGCTGTGTCGTAGATGGCTGCCCCCCCGGCATTCCACTGACTGAAGCCGATATCCAGCCCGCACTGGACCGCCGCCGGCCCGGCCAGTCACGCTTCACGACCCAGCGCCGGGAAGCCGATCAGGTACGCATTCTTTCCGGCACATTCGAGGGCGTTACAACCGGCACCCCGATCGCACTGGAAATCCAGAACACTGATCAACGATCGAAAGATTACGGAGACATCGCCCAGCGATACCGCCCCGGCCATGCCGACCTGACCTATGATCTGAAATACGGCATCCGGGACTATCGCGGTGGTGGTCGCAGTTCGGCCCGTGAAACCGCCTGCCGGGTCGCCGCCGGCGAAGTAGCCCGTAAAATCCTTGGTGCAGGAATCACTATTCGGGCGGCTCTGGTCAGAATAGGGCCCCACGGGATCGACCGCTCACGCTGGGACTGGTCCCAGATTGAGGCCAATCCGTTTTTTTGTCCCGATCCGGTCGCCGCTGAGCAATGGGCAGTCTATCTGGATGAGATCCGCAAACGCGGCTCTTCGGTCGGAGCGGTGGTGGAAGTCATTGCCGAAGGGGTGCCGGCCGGCCTCGGCGCGCCGCTTTACGGGAAGCTGGACAGCGATCTGGCCGCAGCCCTGATGAGTATCAATGCCGTCAAAGGCGTGGAGATTGGAGATGGGTTCGACGCAGCCACCCTGACAGGGGAAGAAAACGCCGATGAAATCTTTGCTGCCCCCAATGAAGCCGGAGGAACCCACATTTTCGGCTCCAACCATGCAGGCGGCATTCTGGGCGGCATTTCCAGCGGACAGCCGGTCGTCGCGCGGTTCGCGGTTAAACCGACCAGCTCCATTCTGATCCCCCGCCGGTCGGTCGGGAGGGATGGACAGCCGGTCGAGGTCATCACCAAAGGCCGCCACGATCCCTGCGTCGGCATCCGCGCAGTGCCGGTTGGCGAAGCAATGGTCGCCTGTGTGCTGGCTGATCATCTGCTGCGTGATCGGGCACAGAACGGCCTGCGGTGATCTGACCCCACTTTGAACTGGCACAGCAGGGACAAGCAATATCCTGATAAGCGACCGCAATCTTAATACAGATTCAATATTATTGCTTCAGAACAACATTGCTTCCTGTCACTAGATACCGTGAAATGACCTTGCTTGGTGTGACAGGTTATCGCTTACCATTTACTATAACCCAGCCCGCCACCGGCCATGACGCCAGGCAGGCTTATTATTGAACACGCGGAATTTGCGCGGTGGAATGACAAAGTCTGCTGCCTGTCCCGTGCGATGGAGAGTCCGTTTGAACGAGATGCGTGATATCCCTGCTCCGGTCACACCAGACCATGGCTCTCTGGCAGATGTTTTCCGTGTTACCGCCGCTCGTTTGCCTGAAAAAATCGCCATCCGCTTTCGCGGGCAAACCATCAGCTATGCAGAGCTTGACGCACTCAGCAGCCGCTGGGCGGCCGTTCTGGCGGCACGCGGCATCGGGCCGGGTCGTTTTGTCGGCATCTGGATCACACGCTCCATTGCCCTGCATGCCGCTATTCTCGCGGTTCTGAAAACCGGTGCGGCCTATCTGCCTTTTGACCCCGAAGCTCCGCGTGAACGCGTCGATATCAGCGTCGAGGACTGCCAGGCCGCCGCAGTGCTGGTCGATGCCGCCCATCTGGCACTGGCCGATGGGCTGAGCGTTCCTGCGATAACGACCGATACGCTGGATGAAACCGCACCCGCCGTCGCGCCGGGTGCCGATGCGTTTCAACCGCCTTCTTCAAACGATCCGGCTTACGCCATCTACACATCCGGCTCGACCGGCAAACCGAAAGGCATTGCCGTCTGCCAGAGCAATATTCGCCATCTCTTGCAGTCCGAAAACGCGGTTCTGAACATCCGCGAGGATGATATCGTCTATCAGGGTTTCTCCCCCGCTTTCGACATGTCGCTGGAGGAAGTGTTCATCTCCTATCTCGCCGGCGCGACACTGATCGTCGCCCCGCCGGAGCTGGTCCGCGCCTCCGACGCACTGCCGGATGTGCTGACCGAGGAGAACGTAACGGTCCTGCACTGTGTGCCGACCCTGCTGGCCATGCTGGACCGCGATGTTCCCTCCCTGCGTCTGATCAATATGGGTGGTGAGGCCTGTCCTGCCGCACTGGTGGATCGCTGGTGGAAGCCGGGGCGTCGTCTGCTCAACACCTATGGCCCTACTGAAACCACTGTCACCGCTACCGCGGCAGAGCTGGAGCCGGGCGATCCGATCACCATCGGCTATCCGCTGCCGGGCTATACCACTTATATTCTGGACGAAACGACGCTGGCTCCTGTTCCGGCCGGTGAGGGCGGAGAGTTGCTGATCGGTGGCCCGGGTGTGTCCCTCGGCTATATTGGTCGCCCGGAGCTGACCGCCGAAAAATTTATCCGCAATCCTCTCGCCGCTGCGGATGCCTCCAATATTCCCGACCCTGTCCTGTATCGCACCGGCGACAAGGCAAGCTTTGATACCGAAGGCCGCATCGTTTTTCATGGCCGTATTGACGATCAGATCAAATTCCGTGGCTACCGCATCGAAACCGGGGAAATAGAGGCCGAACTCGGCAAGCTGGACGCGGTGCGGGCAGCGGCGGTCGTGCTGCGTGAGGACAGCGCCGGCACACAGCATCTGGTCGCGTTCATTTCCTATGCCGAGGGCGCAACACCCGATGCCGGTACGATCCGCGCGGCACTCGCGGCCAGATTGCCCGCCTACATGCTGCCGACCGTATTTCTGGCGCTGGACGAGATTCCCCGTCTGCCCAGCGGCAAGATCAATCGCAAGGCGCTCCCCGCCGTCATTGAGACCATTGCACCTGAAAAACGTGATATCGTAGCACCGCGCAACCCGGCTGAGGCAGCACTGGTGGAGGCGGCGCAAGCCGTGTTTCCACATATTCAGGTCAGCGCCATCGACGATTTCTTTCAGGATCTCGGTGGCCATTCACTTTCGGCAGCCGGGCTGGTCTCACGGCTGCGACAGGATGAGCGGTTCCGCTCTGTTTCCATTCAGGATCTGTACGAGTGCCGCACACTGGACCGGCTGGCAGCCAAATTTGCCGACACGGCAACCGGGGATACAGAAGCCGCACTGCCTCCTTTCCAGACCGTGCCGCCATGGCGTCATCGCCTGTGCGGGGCAGCCCAGTCCGTAGCCCTGATCCCGATTTTCGGACTTCAGGCCATTCGGGACATCGTGCCGTACCTGGTCTTCTCAGCCCTGATGGAATTCGACTGGACTGTCCGTCAGGCGATTTTAGGCACATTATTGACCTTCGTGCTGACTCCGCTGGTCATCACCGCCATCGCCATTGCCGCGAAATGGCTGGTGATCGGGCGCTATAAACCCGGCAGCTATCCGCTATGGGGAAGTTATTATTTCCGCTGGTGGTTCGTATCGCGGATGCTTCAGGTCGTGCCGGCGGCTTTCATGGCCGACACGCCTGCCTACAGTATTTATTGCCGTCTGCTCGGGATGAAAGTCGGCAAGGATGCGCATCTCGGCTCGGTCGGATTCGGGGCCGCCGATCTGATAGAAATCGGCGCCGATACCAGCATCGGCAACGAGGTGTTCCTCAACAATGTGTCGATCGAAGGCGGTATGCTTCATATCGGCCACATCCGGATCGGCGCGGATTGCTATGTCGGCTCCCGCGCCGTGGTCGAACGCGATGCGGTGATGGAAGACCGGGCCGAATTGGGCAATCTGTCTGCCCTGTCCGCAGACCACACGATCCCGGCCGGCGAGATCTGGAACGGCTCCCCCGCCAGCTTCACTGCGAAAGCCGCACCGGAAACACAGCCGGAACGCGTTACACCCTTGCGCCGCGTGGTGTTCGATACCGCCCTGTCACTGGTGATGGCCATATTCCCTGTCATCGCCTTCGTGCCATTGCTGCCCGGCATGGTGATCTATGATCAGCTCCATGATGGCCGCTGGAGCATCGGCGCGGTGCCGCTCTATGCCCTGATCCCGCTGCTGTCGGTCATGTATATCAGCTTCATGCTGGCCGAGATCGTGATCCTCCGCTGGCTGCTGCTCGGGCGGGTCAAGGAAGGCGTGTATGATGTGCGCTCGGCTTTCTTCCTGCGCAAATGGTTCGTCGATCATCTGATGGAGCTGGCACTGGGGGCTGTTCACGCTATTTACGCCACACTGTATGTCGTACCTTGGATGCGGGCACTGGGTGCCAAAATCGGCGAATATACCGAGATTTCCACCGCGACCTCCGTCACGCATGATTTGCTGGAAATCGGGCCGGAAGCTTTCATCGCCGACGGCGTGATGCTGGGGGACGCCGATATCCGCCATGGCAGGCTATACCTGCGCAAGACCGTCATCGGCCGTCGTAGCTTTGTCGGTAACTCCGCCCTGCTGCCGGATGGCACCTCCATCCCCGATGAATGTCTGGTAGGGTGTCTGTCCGTGCCCCCCGCAACCGACAAGGCACCCCTCAAGGACGGTCAGACCTGCCTCGGTAGTCCCTCCTTTATTCTTCCTACACGGCAGAGCTTCACCTGCCATGCCGAGACCCTGACCTTCCGTCCCGGCCCGATCCGCATCGGCATGCGCCTGTTAATCGAAGGTATTCGGGTGCTGCTGCCGCCTACGCTGTTCATCGCCATGCTGGGTCATGCGATAAGCTGTTTCGACTGGACCTATGACCATTACGGATTGCTGGCCTCCTACGCGGCGGTGCCGTTTATCTACTTCACCGTGATGGGTATCCCATCCCTGGTGAGTGTTGCCCTGATGAAATGGGTGCTGATCGGGCGCTATAAATCGGCGGAAGTGCCGATGTGGACGCCGTTCGTGTGGCTCAGCGAGGCGATTACCGCCACCTATGAAGGGCTGGCCGTACCATTCCTACTCGATCCATTCCGCGGCACGCCTTTCCTGCCATGGTCGTGGAAACTACTGGGCGCGAAGGTCGGACGCCGTATCTGCGCCGACACCACAGACCTGACCGAATTCGATATGGTGGAAATCGGTGATGATGCCGCACTGGATACGAATTGCGGGCCGCAGACCCATCTGTTCGAGGACCGGGTCATGAAAATCGGTCTGGTCCGGCTGGGTGCGCGCACCTCGCTCGGTACCATGTCCATCGCGCTGTATGGCAGCACGGTGAATGAGGATGCCCGGATCGGGCCGCTTTCTCTGGTCATGAAGGGAGAATCCATCCCGGCCGGAACGGTTTGGTCCGGTTCTCCAGCACGGCGGCAAAGCTGAAATCGGGGCTGGATCACCAAAAAAAGCCGGGGTGCAGCAGCATCCCGGCTTTTTTATTCCTTGACTGCCGCAATCAGAAATTCACGATTGCCTTCCGGGCCGGTGATCGGACTTGGCTCGATCCCAAGCACGCGCCAACCGGGCAAAGCCTGCCACCACTCCTGGATCATGCCGCAGACGGCCTCATGCACGGCAGGATCGCGCACCACTCCCTTGGCACCGATCGCCTCTCTTCCAGCTTCAAACTGGGGCTTTATCAGAGCAACAGCCCATCCACCTGAAACGACCATCTCCAGCGCAGCTGGCAGAACCGTCCGCAGACCGATGAAGCTGGCATCGCACACAACCACTTCGATCCGGTCGCCGCCGAGAGTCTCAGGGGTCAGATGACGGGCGTTGGTTTTTTCGAGCACGACAACACGGTCATCAGACCGCAATTTCCAGGCCAACTGACCATGGCCCACATCCACAGCATGGACTTTGAGCGCGCCATGGGTCAGCAACACATCGGTAAAACCACCTGTAGAAGCCCCGACATCAAGACAAATACGTCCCTGCGGTGACAGGCCGAAATGCTCAAGACCATGTGCCAGTTTCAGCCCCCCGCGTGAGACCCAGGGATGATCCTGCCCACGCAGTTCCAGCGGCGCCTCTTCCGGCAGCATATCGCCAGCCTTGGCGATCCGACGCTCCTGAGAGAAAACCAGCCCGGCCATGATCACGGCCTGCGCCCTGGACCGGCTTTCCGTCAGACCGCGCTCTACCAGAAGCTGGTCGGCACGCTTCTTCGCCATCAGGCGGGCTGCGCCGCCGTGACACCGACATCAACCAGTTTCAGGACGGTATCTCGAATTGCATGATGGTCAAGTCCAGCCTGTCTGATCTGGTTTGGCTGGGTATCATGGTCGATATAGCGATCGGGCAGGATCATGGAACGGAGTTTCAGCGCATGGCCATCGCGCGCATCCAGCAGGCCAGCCTGCGCCAGATGCTGCATAACGTGGCTGGCATAGCCGCCGATCGAGCCTTCCTCAACAATCACCAGAACATCGTTCTCCCGCGCCAGACGCTCCACCAGCGCCGTGTCCAGCGGCTTCACGAAGCGGCCATCCGCCACCGTCACCGTCAGCCCATGCGCGCCAAGATCATCCGCAGCCAGCAGAGCATCCTGCAACCGGGTGCCAATGCTCAGGATCGCGATCCCGCTCCGACCCTCCCGCACGAGGCGGCCTCGACCGATCGGCAGGATATCCCCGCGCAGGCGACCTTTCTCATCACGCGGCAGCGCAACGCCTACGCCTTCGCCACGCGGATAACGCACCGCACTCGGCCCCGCATCATAGGCCGCAACCGTCGCCACAGCATGCACAAGCTCCGCCTCATCAGACGGAGACATAATCATCATCCCGGGCAGACAGCCCAGATACGCCATGTCGAAACTGCCGGCATGCGTCGCCCCATCGGCCCCCACCAGCCCAGCACGGTCAATCGCAAAGCGCACCGGAAGGTGCTGGATCGCAACGTCATGCACCAGCTGGTCATAACCGCGCTGAAGAAAGGTCGAATACAGTGCGCAGAACGGAACCATCCCCTCCACCGCCAGACCAGCCGCAAATGTCACCGCATGCTGCTCCGCGATCCCCACATCAAAGCAACGATCCGGGAACCGCTTCTCAAACGCGTCCAGACCCGTGCCGGACGGCATCGCCGCATTGATCGCAACAACGCGGGGATTATCCTCCGCCGCCGCAATCAGCGCCTCCGCAAAGACTTTCGTGTAGGTCGGCGCCGCGGGCTTTGCCCCAGGAACAGGCGCGGGCTTGATCTGCTCGCCCGTCACAACGTTGAACCGGCTCACCGCATGATATTTGTCCGCAGACGCCTCCGCCGGCGCATAGCCATGACCCTTCCGCGTGATCGCATGCACCAGGATCGGACCCGTCTCCTCCGCATCCCGCACATTGCGCAGAACCGGCAGAAGATGGTCCAGATTATGACCGTCAATCGGGCCCACGTAATAGAAGCCCAGCTCCTCGAACAGCGTGCCGCCCGTCAGGATGCCGCGCGCATATTCCTCCGCACGGCGCGCCGTCCGCTCGATCCCACGCGGGAAATGGCGCGCCATCTTCCCCGCCAGATCGCGCAGGTTCAGGAAGCTCCGCGAGGACAACAGACGAGACAGATACGCCGACATCGCCCCCACAGGAGGCGCGATCGACATGTCATTGTCGTTCAGGATCACCACCAGGCGCGACTTCAGGCTGCCGGCGTTGTTCATCGCCTCATACACCATCCCGGCGCTCATCGCCCCGTCGCCGATCACCGCGATCACATGCTCAGGTCCCGCCCCAACCTCGCCCGCCGCGCGACGCAGATCCCGCGCCACCGCCATGCCAAGACCAGCCGAGATCGAGGTCGAGCTGTGGCCCGCGCCAAACGGATCGTATTCGCTCTCCGAACGCTTCGTGAAGCCGGACAGGCCGCCTCCCATCCGCAAGGTCCGGATGCGATCGCGACGGCCCGTCAGGATCTTGTGAGGATAAGCCTGATGACCAACATCCCAGATCAGACGGTCAGACGGAGTATCAAACACCGCATGGATCGCAACCGTCAGCTCAATCACACCAAGCGCCGCGCCAAGATGCCCGCCCGTCACCGAGACAGCGTCTACCGTCTCCGCACGAAGCTCATCCGCAACCGCGCGCAGCTGATCCGATGACATGTTCCGTAAATCAGACGGGTAACGAACTCGGTCCAGCGTCGGAGTCTCATGGCAACGGACAGGGGTTGTTTCAGTCATAAAGTCAGTCTCACTCACACCGACGCGTCCATTCCGGCAGGCCGGAACGGCGCCTCATCAAAAAGCGCTTCAGCTACGGCGCGCCAGAACATAATCGACCAGAGCGGTCAGCATCGCCGCCCGTCCACCGAACACGGACAAAGCCGCCTTCGCACGGTCGGCCAGAGCCTGCGCCTCGTGCTTTGCACCATCGATGCCAAGCACGGCAACAAACGTCGCCTTGCCGGCGGCTTCATCCTTACCGGCGGTCTTACCGAGTTCTTCCGCCGTGCCTTCGGTATCCAGAATATCGTCTACAATCTGGAAAGCAGCCCCAAGATCACGCCCGTAAGAGGCCAAAGCTTCCTGCTGGGCCGGCGTAGCCGCGCCGAGAATACCCCCTGCCTCGGCACTGTACTGAATCAGCCGCCCCGTTTTCAGGGCGTGCAGACGCCCCACCTGCTCCGTCGTCAGTGCCCGTCCTTCCGATGCCATATCGATCATCTGGCCACCGACCATACCATCCGCACCCACAGCCCGGGCCAGAGCCAACACCAGCGCACAGCGTGCAGCCGGATCAGGATGCGTGGCCGCATCCGCCAGCAATTCGAACGCGCTGGTCTGAAGGGCATCACCGGCCAGAATAGCGGTTGCCTCATCAAAGGCACGATGGGCGGAAGGTTTGCCTCGGCGCAGATCGTCATCATCCATCGCCGGAAGATCGTCATGCACCAGAGAATACGCATGCAGCATTTCGACCGAGGCCGCGGCACGCACACCGGAGTCAGCGGCTACACCATCGAACAGGGCAGCACTTTCCAGCACCAGAAACGCGCGCAGACGCTTGCCACCATTCAGAACCGCGTAGCGCATCGCCTCCACCACCCGCGACTCCGGGCCGGGGGGAACAGGCAGCAGGCGATCCAGCGCCGCCTCGACCTCATGGGCGCGACGGGTCAGAGCCTCCTTTAAAGCCGAGGCCGGCAGCGTATGGACAAGCTCATGCGTCGCCACGGTCATATCCGCTTCATTCCCGTATGGATGATGGTCATCATAATCCGTTTCCGGCCGTTTCCAGTCGAACTCTCAATCGTTCAGCGGACGGGTGCCGGTGACGCCATCCGCTGATTCCACAATCGCCGCCACCCGCGCTTCGACATCAGCAAGCTTCGTCTCGCAGTGGCGACGCAGTGCATTGCCCCGCTCATACGCGGCAATAGCGTGTTCCAGTTTCTGCTGGCCCCCTTCAAGAGCACGCACAATCTGCTCCAGCTCGGCCAGCGCATCCTCGAAAGACAAGGACTCGATGGGAGCGGAAGACACAGATGACGGTCCGCTTTTCGCGTCGCTCATGCCAATTCCTGCCTCTATCCTGCCGCTTACGCCGAAGGGCCAGTCTCGTAGCGGCTGTACGGGGTTTTGGATAGGGCCTTCAGCCCCCGCCGCATGCGTCTCTGATCAGCCAGAAACGATGTTCTGACCTTCGGCCTGATCCGTGGACGATCCGGGAGGAGAAGGATCGCCACGGCGTCTGATCACAAAACTGAACACACCGCCTTCCTCGCTCCAGGCTACCAGAGCATGGCCGGTCTCTCGACAGAAAGCATGGAAATCCGCCACGGAGGCGCGGTCGGTCGCCTGCACGCGCAGACGTTCGCCCGCCGCCATGCCGCGCAGGGCACGGTTGGCACGGAGCACGGGCAGAGGGCAACTGAGGCCCCTGACATCCAGAACAGTTTCGGCCATGGAGCAATTCTCCGCTCTTCTGCGAAACAGGACAAGCCCGCTCGGCTATAGAGGCCGTGAGAACAAACAGGATTGCCGCTTGAGCATGGCCGATAGCTGCGGCATCACGTGATCATGGCGCATGGCATTCCTGATTTCCGCATCAGCCCCGATTTCCGCATCGGGATTGATCTCGGCGGCACCAAGACGGAGATCGTCGCTCTGGGACGGGATGGCGATATTCTATACCGCCGTCGCGCTGTGACCCCCTCATTTTATGACCCTTCACTGCGCCAGATTGCCTCCATGGTCGAGGCGGCGGAACAGGCGCTGGGTGGGCATGGCAGTGTCGGCATGGGCATTCCCGGCACGATCGACGCCCGGACCGGACTGGTGAAGAACGCCAACTCTACCTATCTGATCGGTCATGCTCTGGATCGTGATCTGGCAGAGCTTCTGCATCGTCCGATCAGGGTGGAAAATGATGCCAACTGTTTTGCACTCAGCGAGGCCTCAGATGGGGCGGCAGCGGGAATGAGCGTCGTGTTCGGCGTGATTCTGGGCACGGGTTGCGGTGGTGGCATCGTGGTCAATGGCCGTGCCCTGACCGGGCGCCATCGTATTGCCGGAGAATGGGGGCATAATCCGCTGCCATGGCCCGATGCAGAGGATCTGCCCATGCCCGCCTGCTGGTGCGGGCAACATGGTTGTCTGGAAACCTATCTCAGCGGACCGGCTCTGGCCGCTTCCTGCGATGGTCCCGGCTCCCATGATGCTCACGCCCTGCCCGAACGTGCGCGGGCGGGCGATTTCGCTGCGCAACAGGCACTGGACAAACATGCGGATCGGCTGGCACGTGGGCTGGCGGCGATTGTCAATGTGCTGGACCCCGATGCTATCGTGCTGGGCGGGGGATTATCGGCCATGGACCACCTCTACAGCGCTCTCCCCGGCCTGATGACCCGCCACGTGTTCAATGACGGTTGCGATACGCCAGTGCTGAAAAACCGCCACGGCGACAGTTCCGGCGTACGCGGTGCGGCATGGTTATGGCCTGCGCCAGAGCCTCGGCCGGGATGACGGCAACAGAGAGCTCGTTGTGCCGGGACTGTCTGGCTGCGCCGGAAGGGCCGCGCTGCGCCTGCGGCTCCCGCCGGATTGTCCGTCATCCGCAACTTCATCAACTGACAGTCGCGCATGTCGATTGCGATGCTTTTTATGCCAGTGTCGAGAAACATGACCGCCCGGAACTGGCAGCGAAGCCCGTTCTGGTCGGCGGAGGCAAACGAGGTGTCGTTGCAGCCGCCTGCTATATCGCCCGGATGCAGGGGGTGCGCAGCGCCATGCCGATGTTTCAGGCCCTGAAAGCCTGCCCGGACGCCGTTGTTCTGCCACCTGACTTTCCGAAATATCGTGCCGCCGCGTATCGTATCCGGGAAATGATGCTGGCCCTGACCCCGCTGGTGCAGCCTTTGTCCATTGATGAAGCTGCACTCGACCTGTCAGGCACAGAGGCGCTTCACGGCATGTCTCCGGCCCGTGTGCTCGCACGGCTCGCCCAACAGGTGGAAGCAGCTCTGGGCGTGACAGTCTCCATCGGACTGGCCGACAACCGGTTGATGGCCAAGATCGCTGCCGGTCGGGACAAGCCACGCGGCTTCAGCGTCATTGGGGCAGAAGCCGCGCAGGTTCTGGCATCGGAGCCGGTACGCCTGTTACCCGGCATCGGAGCCGCGCAGGCCAGTCGTCTGGCGGCGCAGGGCATCGTGCTGCTGGGGCAGTTGCAGGCACTGGATGACCGGGAAGCACGACGACGCCTCGGCGATGACGGGCCAGCCTTGGTACGGAGGGCACGCGGAGAAGATTCCCGTCGTATCTCCCCTGAGCACGATACAAAATCCATCAGTGCCGAAACCACCTTTGAAGCCGATATCAGCGACCGGGAGACATTGGAACGGCATCTCTGGCGCATGGCTGAAAAACTGGCACGCCGCCTGCGGGCGCAGGATCTGGCTGCGTCCGGCATCGTGCTGAAGCTGAAAACCGCCGGTTTCACCCAGCGCACCCGCAGTCGTCGCCTGCATAGGCCGACCTGCCTGCCGGAAACACTGTTCGAATCAGGACGCAACCTGCTGGAAAAAGAAACCGATGGCACCCGTTTTCGCCTGATCGGGCTGGGGGCTGCACCGCTGGTCAGTGCTTCCCTGGCCGATCCCGGTGATTTAATGGACCAGACCAGCACCAGACGAGCCGCCGCCCGGAAAGCGCTGGATCAGCTGCGTGATAAATTCGGAGAGCGTGTTATTCAGCACGGACGCGGAATGATATTACCCCCGCCAGTTCCAGGGAGACGATCCTGATACCTTTTTCATCCGAGCCGGCTGCCAGAGGTCGTCTCAGTTATCTATGGGGGCTTCTGATCGGCATCCTGCTGACCAGCACCCTGTTCCCGCTCTCCGCTTTTCTGGGACACTATCAGTCTGCCGCACCGACATCGGCCGATGTAGCCCAGCATATTGTCGGCCAGTGGTATTTTCTGGCTGAATCCTGGAACTGGCCTCCTCTGGTCTCTCACAGAATGGCTGATACGGCTGTCAGCCTGACCGACAGTATTCCTCTGACCATTTTACTGGCCAAATTGTTTCAACCATGGCTGCCGAAAGGATTTGAGACAGTCACCATCTGGCTGACGCTGTGCTGGATGCTGCAACCGGTTGCCGCCATATATGCCCTGCGCGGTCTGGGGGAGAAACGGCTGCTGCCTGCGCTTGCCATCGCGGTGATGGCTGTTTCCATGCCGACCTTCATCTTCCGCATCGGACATGCCGCCCTGTGCGGGCACTTTCTGATCCTGCTGATGGTCGGACTGTATTTCAGACTCTGTACCGGACCGCGCCTGTCGCTCCTGGTGGCAGGCAGTGTGCTGACCGTGCTGAGCCTGCTGATCCATCCTTATCTGATGGTCATGGTGGCAAGCCTGTTTCTGGCGGTTCCCGTCACACTCAAGCTGCGTGGAGACAAAGGCTGGCGCCAATGCGCCGCAGTTGTCCTGCTGACAAGTGGGCTCGTGGTTGTGACAGGCTATGGGGCCAGTCTCTGGGGTGCGAAATCAGATGGAGGATACGGATTATACTCCATGAACTGGCTGGCACCTTTCTACCCCGCAGGCTCTGCCCTGTTTCCCAACCATGAGATGGCCACAATTGATGGAACAGGCGGTCAATATGAAGGCTTTCAGTATCTGGGCGCAGGTCTGTTGCTCCTGCTGTTTTTCACAGTCCTTACCCGGCTCGCTCCATCCTGCCTGCGGCACCTTGTACGGGGTGGGTGGCGCCGGCATGGTGGCCTGATCGCGGCTTGCCTTGCCCTGACTATCCTCGCCCTATCCCATGAATGGTATGTCGGGCATCATCGGATCGCCATATTGCTGCCCCATCCACCCGCGGCCCTTCAACAGATCAGGGCCAGCGGACGCCTGTTCTGGCCGGTGAGCTACACCTTGCTGCCAGTCAGCATCGCAGCCATTGCAGCATGGAAAGGCACCTATCGGCATATGTTCGGCATGGCTCTGATCGTACTAGCGGCTGGACTTCAGTTTCTGGATACCACCCAGTTGCGAGCAGGTGTGCGTGCTGAGATGCATCAGCAAGTGGCCTCACCGTTTGACAGTACGAAGCTGCGCAGCATTCTGGCCGGGCAGAGCAGGCTCAATATCTATATGCCTGCCCGCTGCTGGAACAACGACATCCATGATCTGATGCAGGTTCTGTGGATTGCCGCGCAAACCCCCATTGCCGTGAACACGATGTATACGGCCCGCACTAACACTGCCGCCGGATGTTCATTGGACGCTGCCGGGGGAAGTACGCTGGCACCGGGCGAGGTCAAGCTGTTCCTGCCCCATCATCAGGCTGCGGCTTTTCTGGTCGATCATGCTGCGGAACAATGCAGGGCCCTGGGTGCACTCGGCATCTGCACTGCCGATACAGCACGGATGGAGGGGCTGCCTGCCATCCAGTTGCCTCATGCCACAAGTGGAGAGCGCCTGCCTGCCAGCGCCGGGCATACGCTATCCACTCTGCTGGTCCAGGGCTGGCTTGAACCGGCCGGATGGGGAACATGGAGCGTCGGCCCGCAAGCCGATCTTCTTCTTCCCGCCATCGGTGATGGCGCCCTGCATCTGGTTGTTCAGGCTCAGGGCTTTGCCCCCGTCAGTGGAGGCACCCAGCATGTCACCGTTTTACAAAACGGTGCGTCTGTCGCGGAATGGGATCTGACCGATATGCAGATCAAAACCTATCAGGCAAACTTGCCACCCATCACTGGCCTGCGCCGCCTGACCTTCCGGATTGCACGCCCGATCTCACCCACTGAACGCAAATCCTGGCTTTTTGACAGTCAGATCGGGTTTGGGCTGGAAGCTGTAACAGTTTCAGAAAGATAATAAAAAATTTTCTCTCCATAGAATATCAGCGGTATCCTTATAAGATTATGACATTTTATAAGGATATTTTCCTTGATCTTGAATGAAGAGCTGGAATTAAGAAAAAAATTCACCTTATAATAGAGCGATGAAGGCACACATCACCAAGAAATCTCTTACTGATTTTCTGGAACTGTCAATTGCAGCGGTGATATCGCTTTTTTTGACTGCCTCCATTGCCACTTATGCCCGTCTGATCCCACTCAGCCGATGGCAGGCTGATGAGTTCATTACATTTGCTCATAATCGCGATACAGGTCTGCCGTTTATTCTGACCCGTTTTTTCCACTGGAGTCCAAGGCCGGTCTCCGAGTTCATTCTCTGGCTGTATTATCTTGCATCAACTGCTTTGCATCGCCCCCTGATCACCGCGATCATCGGAAGTTTATGGGCGGTTCTGATCATCAGCGGGCTGTCCATCCTGAGACACCGCAGCAACAAAAAGCTGCTCCAACTTTGTCTGTGTCTGGCGCTGCCCGCCTTCTATCTGCTCGATACCGATCCGACCGAGGTTTTTTTCTGGCCTCAATCAGCCGTTGCTTATGTCACGACCCTGGCAGCCATCACCTTGCTGTTCTGGGAGATCGCCAGCAACACACCCATTACCTCCACCCGATCCATCGTTCTGCTGATCATTGCCGCATGGAGTAGTGAAACCGGCGCGTTTTTCGTCTTCCTCTTTACCATCATGAACGCTCCGTTCGCCTTTTCCGAGCAGCCGCTGTTGCCTGCATTTTTTCGCTGGAGTCTGCCTCTGCTGGGATCGGGACTGATTTTGTTTCTGCTGTTGCTGGGGAGGGTTGGAACCCCCGAACTTCCTATCCAGACAGGGCACTATATTCACCATGCTCTTCCCAGCGCACAGGCGGCTACAGGCGTGCTGATGGATGAGCTTGGCTTTTCAACACAGAACCAAATGCCGCTTGGCTGGATTCATCTGCTGTTTTTTCTGGGAGCACGCTGGTGCTGGAGCAGCATGCGCCGCAATGGAGTCCGGATTCGAGCGGGACTTCTGACAGGGTTTGCTATTGCTCTTCTTTCAGCGGCTTATATCTCCATCCTCGCAGCCTATTATCAATTTGATTATGTCTGCTGCGCCCGGCATGTTACGATCCGCGAGAGCTATATTCTGCTGGCGGTTATGGCCCTCGGATTTGCCTCAGCCCGCTGGCCCTTGATCGACACACGATATTTACGGGTCGTGTCAGCATTGCCATTCGCCGTGGCACTTCTGATTGCGCTGCCTGTTCGCTTGCCAGCGCTCCAGCATGATCATGCACTCACTGATCAGGTCACTGCGGCGAAAGCAGCAACATGGGCGTCCGGCACAGCCCACGCTGACGCAATGATTTTTTATCAGCAGCCGGATGGCATGATCGTCCATAATGGCTATCTGCCAGCAGGCAATTACGTCATGGGGCAAACCCGGAACTGGATTCCGGTCGGGATCATGCAGTTCTTTCACAAGCAGAAGCTGATCGTCACTACCTCATCCCTGCCATAAGCGATGGACAATCAGCATTTATGCGGGAGTGACTTGAAGGATGCAATGCCGCCTTTCAGCTTGAAATCACCGAAATTCATGGTGAGGTCATCCGCCACGCCATTCAGCCAGTATCGCATGCCGGCCTGATAAGCAGGCTCTATCCTCGCCTTGTCGGTGTCGAAGAACGACACCAGCACTTTGGCGCTCGGCATGTCCTTGAGCAGGTCAATCTTGACTGGAACCGATTTTTTCCAGTCGAGCGCTACGACAAATGTATCCTGCACTCCATCTGGCGATGTTCCATCAAACAGGGGGAGGGCCGAAAATTTGATCCCGTTCTCCGCCGCAGCCAACAGTGCCGCCGTATGCATCATCGGGAAGAACGTACCGGCCTGAATCGGCTTGGTCATCGGACGCGGCAGATCATAACGGATCGTCCCACTCTGGCCGAAACCATCCATAGAGGCTTCACCCGCCGTTTCCTGTGACACGGCGGTATCCGTCGTCTGCCTCATGTGAAAACGCATGCGGGTGCCGTCTTTGGATTCCCAAGTAGTGTAATCCGAAACCATCTGGATATCCTGACCATCCCGATTGGAAATCGTCATCTCCAGACGCTGCCGTGTAGCCCAGCCATCACAGGCATCAATGACCTCGTAATCCATACCGCCGCGAGCACCAATGACATCCCCGGTCGGGGTGCCATCCAGTGTCAGATCGTAATGGATGCGATGCGCCGCCATGCCGGAGGCAATCTTAAGAATCTGTGCCTGATCCGGGTGGGCTGTTGGCGTCATGGAGGAGGCGGACTGGGCCGCCGGCACGATATCATGAGAAGCAGGTTTTTCTGCTGCGTGCTCTCCGCCGGCTGCCAAGGCAGGGAGGACGGAGAGTGAGGCGCTGCTGACCCCACCCAGCATCAACCCTGCCAGCGCCAGAGAAAAGCGCGTGATTGAGGGCGCTTCCCGGATAGACCCGGTCCCTTGACCTACATGGATACGAGACGGAACGAGAAAATCGCGGATACGTGCCATGCGGGAAGGATAAGAGCCTCCCACCATGCTCGCCAACCCCCGCCAGCGCGGAAAATGCTGCTCAGGCAGGGGCGAAGGCCGATATTACCCCTTTTTAACCACAGGTGGTTTTTCGATCCGCAGGGACAATTCTTTCAACCGGGCATGCTCTACCTCGGCCGGGGCACCCATCATCAGATCCTCGCCCTGCTGATTGAGGGGGAACAGGATCACCTCGCGGATATTCGGCTCATCCGCCAGCAGCATCACCATGCGGTCAATGCCCGGTGCGGCACCACCGTGCGGGGGGGCGCCGTAGCGGAATGCATTCAGCATGCCGCCGAACCGTGCCTCCACCTCGCTGGCCGGATAACCCGCGATCTCAAACGCACGGATCATCAAATCAGGACGATGGTTACGAATAGCCCCCGATGAAAGCTCAATCCCGTTGCACACGATGTCGTACTGATACGCCTTGATCGTCAGCGGATCCTGATTGTTGAGCGCATCCAGCCCACCCTGCGGCATGCTGAACGGGTTATGGCTGAAATCGATCTGACCGGTTTCCTCGTTCAACTCATACATCGGGAAATCGATGATCCAGCAGAAGCGGAACTCGTTCTGTGCGATCAGGTTCAACTCCTGCCCCAACCGAGTCCGGACGGCACCTGCGAATTTGGCAGCTTCCAGCTTTTGTCCTGCGGCAAAGAACACCGCATCTCCCGCCTGCAATCCGCAAGCCTGACGGATGGCTTCCGCACGCTCCGGCTCCAGATTGCGGGCGATGGGGCCTTTCGGACCCTCCGCATCGAAAATGATGTAGCCGAGGCCACCGGCCCCTTCCGCACGCGCCCAATCATTCAGCTTGTCGAAGAAGCTGCGTGGGTTTCCAGCGGCGCCCGGTGCCGGAATGGCACGGACGATCCCGCCCGAAGCCGCGATCTTGGCAAACAGCCCGAACCCAGAACCGTCAAACTGAGCCGTCACATCGGTGATCCGCAGCGGATTGCGCAGATCGGGCTTGTCGGAGCCATATTCCAGCATCGCGGTTTCATAGGGAATCCGCGGGAAAGGCGGCCTGGTCACCGTACGACCGTTGGAGAACTCCTCGAACACCTGCGCCATCACCGGTTCCAGTGCAGCAAACACGTCTTCCTGCGTGGCGAAGCTCATCTCGAAATCGAGCTGATAGAATTCACCGGGGGAGCGGTCAGCGCGGCTGGCCTCATCACGGAAACAGGGGGCGATCTGAAAATAGCGATCAAAGCCCGCTACCATCGCCAGCTGCTTGAATTGTTGCGGCGCCTGCGGCAACGCGTAGAACTTGCCCGGATGCAGACGGGCCGGCACCAGAAAGTCGCGCGCACCTTCAGGGGAGGATGCCGTCAGGATCGGGGTCTGAAATTCGGTAAAGCCCTGCTCAATCATACGACGACGCAGGCTGGCGATGACCTGGGCACGCAGCATCATGTTCCGATGCACGCGCTCCCGCCGCAGGTCGATATAGCGGTATTTCAGCCGCAGTTCATCGGGATAGGATTCAGTGCCCGCCACCTGCAGAGGCAGCACCTCGGCCGAGGACTGAACATCCAGCGCAGTTACCCGGAGTTCGATTTCACCGGTCGGCAGTTTCGGGTTCACCGTCCCTGTTTCACGTGCAACAACCTGCCCGGTCACGGTGATGACGCTTTCGGGACGCAACTTTTCAACCGTCGCGAATACATCAGTGCCGGAGGCGAACACGCACTGCGTCAAGCCGTAATGATCACGCAGATCAATGAACAACAGGCCACCATGATCGCGCTTGCTGTGAATCCAGCCGGACAGACGGGCTTCCGTTCCGGTATCGGCGGCGCGCAGGGCGCCACAATCATGGCTGCGATAGGCGTGCATCGGATCAATCCTCGCGGCGTCCACCTCCACCGGCCAGGCGGAAGCGGCACATCTTTTCAGGCAATCCCCGAAAAAGACGGGGCGCGACTGAGTAGCCGATGGTCGCCATCAGGCAAAGCCCATAATGCCGCGAAAAACCGCTTCAGAACCATCCCCGTATCCGGAACCACCCTATCGTCAGCAGGATACTCAGCACCATCAGCCCGAGACTCATCGGATAGCCGTAATGCCAGTCCAGCTCCGGCATCAGCTTGAAATTCATCCCATAAATACCGGCAATCAGCACCGGAGGGATACCAGCGACCGACACAATGGTAAGCACCTTCACGATCACGCTCTGCTCGATACTAATAAACCCGAGTGTCGCGTCGAGCAGGAAATTGAGCTTCATGTTCAGATGATTCTCATAGTCGTTCAGAGACGCGATATCGGCCTTCAGCGACTCCAACCGTGCCGTGAGCGCATCCGACAACCAGTCCTGCGCGTTCGTGATCACATAGGGCACGATCCGCCCTACCCCAAGCAGAGTGTCGCGAATCTTGCCCAGCCTGTCGCCCAGTTGGCCGATCCGGCGCAGGGATGCCTGCAACATACGATCCGCACGGGCCGGCCTGCGGGACGTCTGACGGCTTTCCCTGAAAATTGTGCCGGAGACACGATCAATATCGGTCGCCGTCATTTCCAGCACATCGGCCAGTCGATCAACCAGCGCCTCGATCAGGGCAACCATCAACCGGAAACCGGAACTGCCGCCCGCCTGTCTGGCCGCGAGCACTTCATGCAGTCGATCAAACACCTGCGCTTCCTGAAACCGGATCGTGATCAGGCGCTCCCTGTTCACCACCATACCCAACGGTCCTACGACCGGTTCCTCACTCGACCGGCTGACCAGCGGCATGCTGAGATACAGGGTTTCCTCATGCAGGCGCAGACGGCTGGAATTTTCAATCTCCTCCAGCGCCTGACGTGAAGGAATAGACTGCCCGGTTTCCTGAGACACCAGACGGATTTCCTCTTCCGTCGGATTATGCAGATCAATCCAGCCAGCCTGCGCCAAACAGTCAGGGGCAATATGTCCCGTCTGGTCTTCTGCCCCATGGGCCGCCGGGAATACCCTCAACATGGCAGCATGCCTTCCAGCCTCTCTGTTCCATCGTATTCCGGCTCATCAATCACGCCATTGGTCCTTCCGCCCCCGCACACACGGGTATAAAAGCAGCCCTATGTCCCGCCAGTCCCGCTCCAGATTTCCCAGCCCCACCTTGATGACAAGAAGCGAAGACCTCGCAGCGTTATGCACGACGCTGCGCAGGGAGCCATACGTCACCATTGATACCGAGTTCATGCGAGAACGCACATACTGGCCGGAACTTTGCGTCGTGCAGCTTGGCGGGGCGGATTGCGTCGCCGTGATCGATACGCTGGCGCCGGAACTGGATCTCGCCCCGCTGGGAGAATTGCTGGCTGATCCGGCGGTGATCAAAGTGTTTCATGCCTGCCGGCAGGATATTGAAATTTTCCTGCTGCGCTTCGGCGCCATCCCGCAACCGATGTTCGACACACAGGTTGCCGCCATGGTGGCGGGGTTTGGCGATCAGGTCGGCTATGACACGCTCGTTTCCTCGCTGACCGGCGGTCATATCGACAAGGCGCACCGGTTCAGCGACTGGTCCCGCCGTCCCCTGTCTCAGGCCCAGATCGACTATGCCGCCGCCGACGTCACCCATCTGCGTGGTGTATATGAGACGCTTCGCGATCGACTGGAAAAAGAAGGCCGCCTGGGCTGGGTGTCGGAGGAAATGGCGGTGCTAAACGATCCCGCAACCTATCGCACCGATCCGGTCACGATGTGGGAAAGACTGCGGCCTCGCACCAATAACCGGCGCTATCTGGGGTTGCTGCGCGCCATATGCGCCTGGCGTGAGGTTGAGGCACAGCGCCTGAACATTCCGCGGCAGCGTCTGATCAAGGATGAAAGTCTGCTGGAAATCGCCGCCACTTCCCCTGCCGATGCAGAGTCTCTGGCACAGGCCCGTGGAGTCGGGCGCGGCTTTGCGGAAGGCCGGTCAGGCGCCACCCTGCTGGCGGCCATTGCCGAGGCAAGGGGCCTGCCGGACTCTGATCTTCCCGCGATTCCGCGCAGCCGGGAGAGTGGGTCGCGCCCTTCTCCCGCTCTCGTCTCATTGCTGAAAGTGCTGCTGGCAGCCAAAAGCGAACAGCATAATGTCGCTCCGAAATTGCTGGCGTCCTCGGAAGATCTGGACCGGCTGGCAACCGAGGCGGAACCGGACGTCCCGGCTCTGACCGGATGGAGGCGGGACGTATTCGGTCAGGATGCTCTCGCCCTGAAAAACGGTGAGATCTGTCTTGGCGTGGACGGCAAGCAAATCAAACTGATCACCACAGCCTGACCAGCGGCCTAATCGCTTACCCCTCTGTAATCATGGGTCGCAGGCCCATGATCTGGGCCAGTTGCTCCAGCCTGCGCACCACGCTTTCACCGGCAAAAACACCCCCACCGCGATGCAGCCGCAGTTCCAGTGCTCCATCCCGTGCGTTCAGACCCGCCAGTGCCAGAAGGGCCGGCGTGCCACCGGACAATGTATAGGCCAGCCGAAGGGCATGTCCCAGAATGTCAGCCCGAAGTGCTGCAGCACTATCCAGCAGCAAACGCGCCGGCAGCAGCCAGGGAGAAGCCGGATCGGCCTCATATCGCATGGCAATCGTCAAACCCAGAAAAGCCCGACCATGATGATCGAGGCCGCTGCCCGGCTGACGCAGCAGATAATGAAACGCCTGCTCTGCCCTGAATTCAGGGTGATCGTGATGCCCGATATCGGACATCAGACAGCAGGCTTCGCGCAGACGCCTCTGTTCCTCGGTCTCATCGGGGAATAATCCATCCGTCCAGGCGCAGAGACGGCCAGGCAGAGCAGGATCACGGCTATAAAGACGCGCATCTTCCTCGGCGACCGCCCGCAATGGATCACGTGCGGCGATCTCCGGCGGGATCGTGCGCATATACCAGCCCTCGCGCAAACCATTGGCCGAGAATACAACACGACGACAGCCAGTGGCGCGCAGCAACCGACGCAGCACCAAAGCCGCATAGGGCAGATCTTCCATCCGACGGCGTGGAACGGCAGGAAGCCGCTCCAGCCCTTTAAGACTGGCGGAAGCGATGACACCAGTCAGATCCCGTGCTTCATCCCGGCTGATCGTGTAATGGTGCACCATATTCAGCGGATAACCGGTTTGAGCCATATGGATACGCGCCATTGCGCGCCATGCCCCGCCCACCAGCAGCAGATCCTGGCCCGGCTGCTGCCCCAGCCACGGTACGGAAGCAAGGTCAGTATCGACCAGTGTCCGCGCCTTGGCCGGATCGCCTCCGGCACGATCCGCAAGCCGGATGACCCCAAGCCGCAGGGTAGCGGCATCTTGTGCCTGCCCCCCATCCAGCCGTACCACTTCCAGCGAGCCACCACCAATATCGGCCAGAATACCTCTTGCCTGCGGCATGCCGCACAGCACACCCTGTGCCGACAGCGCGGCTTCTTCATGCCCTGACAGCACCAGAATCGGCACGCCCGGCATGATCCGTTCCAGTGCCGCCACAAAATCAGGACCGTTTTCGGCATCCCGCACCGCTGCAGTCGCCAATACCTCGAACGGATCGGCATGCATCGCGCGGGCCAACGCGTAATACCGCGCCATGACAACCAGCGCCTGCCCGACCCCTTCATCGTTCAACCGTCCTGTGCTTTGCAATCCGCGCCCAAGCCGGAGCACCGCTTTTTCGTTGAAAATCGGTAACGGGTTCCGTGACTGCCCCTCAAACACCACGAGGCGTACCGAATTGGACCCCAGATCAACGACCGCAGCACGTTTTCTGTCAGTCGGAAGAGGAAGAAGCATTCAGCGCGTCTCTTCTTTTATGATGATAAGCGTCTTCAATTATGCCGCAGAGACCGCTTTTTCCAAAGAGGTCACCGGACGCTTGTGAAGGATCAATGTCATCCAATGTCCCTGCGGAATCGCTTTCCACAGCACCAGCCCCTGACGGCGATAGGCTGCCAACACCATCCGCATCTGGGTCGCCAGCAATCCGGCCAGAATCACATGGCCACCCGGTTCCAGAGACTGCGCCAGATGATAGGCCATACCACAGAGAGGGCGGGCAAGAATATTGGCGAAAATCAGATCATAAGGTGCCCTGGCCCGGATGGGACGCCGCTTCCATCCATCCGAGACAAGACAGTCGAGCCGTCTTGATACCCGATTCAGCACTGCATTCTGCTGCGCGGTACGCACTGACCATGGTTCAATATCCGCCGCCATCACCCGCACCGGATGCGGCTTGATCAGCCGTGCCGCTGCCATGGCAAGAATGCCGGAGCCTGTTCCCAGATCGATGACCCGCCGCTTTGGCGAGGCTTTTGCAACCAGTTGCTCCAGCGCCAGCAGACAGCCACGGGTCGAGCCATGCTCGCCGGAGCCGAACGCGACCCCCGCATCCAGCCGCAGCGTGATCCGGCCAGGCGTGTCGGGACCGTTCAGATGTGTGCCGCGCACCGCAAAACGGCGACCTACGAGCTGTTCCGGGAATGATTCATAGGTGCGGGCAAGCCAGCCATCGGCAGGCGTTTCGGTGCGGATGATCTCCGCATCCGTACCGCTGGCAAGGCGAGCCAGCGCCAGAGCCTGATCGAGGCCCGGCGTACCACGCTCCCTGACCCCCTCGATATGCCAGAGGCCGGTATCCTCATCCAGCCAGAGACCGACATTGCCGCACACGGTCTGAAACGCCGCTTCATAAGCATAGACGGCTTCATCGGGAACGATGACGCGCACCGTCTCCAGAGCGGTGGCATGGCGGCTCATTGATCTGTCTTCCTCATCGCGGTTCCACGAAACTGTCGAGAATGCGTTTCGTGCCTGCCTTGTCGAATGTCACGTCCAGACGGTCATCAATCACCGCCGTCACCGTTCCATAGCCGAATTTTTCATGAAAAACCCGGCTGCCGACCGAAAACCGCCCTGCCTGAGATGCCCGGCCAGGCTGTTCCCATGCTTCCTGCACCCGTGGTGCTGCGGCCCAGGGGGCAGTACGGGGGCCGGTGCGGGTCGCCAGCATCGGGAACTGAACGCCACCTCCGAATCCACCCCGCAACCGCTGCTCCCGCTCCATCACTGCCGACCCCTGCGACTGGATGCAGTCCGGCGGCAGCTCCTCGATAAAGCGGCTGGGAATGGCGCTCTGCCAGTTGGCGTAAATGCGCCGGTTGGCGGCGTGGCTGATCACGGCTTTTTGTCGCGCGCGCGTAAGGCCCACATAAGCCAGCCGCCGCTCTTCCTCCAGGCTTTTCAGGCCACCTTCATCCAACGCCCGTTGATGAGGGAACAGGCCTTCCTCCCAACCCGGCAGGAAAACCATGTCGAATTCCAGTCCCTTGGCGGCATGCAGGCTCATCAGACTGACCTTGTCGTCGCCCGCATCCTGTTCATTCTCCATCACCAGCGAGACGTGATCGAGAAAACCGGGCAGAGCATCGAACTCGGCCATGGCGCGCAGCAATTCCTTGAGATTTTCCAGCCTGCCCGGCGCCTCGGGTGATTTGTCCTGCTTCCACATCTCCGTATAGCCGCTCTCATCCAGCATGGTGGCCATGGTGGCGACATGGCCTTCGCTACCCAGCATGCGCCGCCAACTCTCCAGCCCCTGCAGGAAGGCAGCGATGCCCTCTTTCACTTTCCCGCGCAACTTACCATCGGCCAATTGCCGTGAAGCGGCTTCCAGCAGCGGGACGGAATCAGCCCTGGCCCGTTCATGCAGGCCACGCAACGCGACCTCTCCCACGCCACGACGCGGCACATTCACGATCCGCTCGAACGCCAGATCATCGGAAGGTTGGGCCAACAGCCGCGCATAAGCGATCGCATCCCGAATTTCGGCCCTCTCATAGAACCTCAACCCGCCAATGACACGATAGGGCACGCCCAGAGTAATCAGCCTTTCCTCGAAGGAGCGGGTCTGAAAGCCGGCCCTGACCAGCACCGCGATCTCCGACAAAGGGTGACGGTTACGACGCGCTGTCTCGATGCGATCCCCCACCATGCGGGCCTCCTCATCGGAATCCCACAGCGAGATGACATCAACCTTCTCACCTTCCGCATTGGTCCGGCCCGGACGCAGCGTTTTGCCGAGCCGCCCTTCATTATGCGCAATCAGCCCGGCCGCAGCGCCAAGAATGGGGGCGGTCGAGCGATAATTACTCTCCAGCCGCACCACATGAGCGCCGGGGAAATCCTTTTCGAAGCGCAGGATGTTTTCCACCTCCGCACCGCGCCAGGAATAGATGCTCTGATCGTCATCCCCGACGCAGCAAATGTTCTGATCCCCGTTCTGCCGTCCCTGCGCCAGCAGACGCAGCCAGAGATACTGGACCAGATTCGTGTCCTGATACTCATCGACCAGAATGTAACGGAAAGCCCGATGATACTGGCTCAGCACCTCCGGCCGGGAGCGGAGAATCTCCGTCATAAAAAGCAGCAGATCGCCGAAATCAGCCGCATTGAGTGTCCGCAGCCGCTCCTGATAGGCCCGATAGATCGCGACAGCATGGCCGGAGGCATAATCCGTATCCTCAGCCGGGGTCACACGCTCCGGCGTCAGGCCGCGATCTTTCCAGCGCTGGATGGCGGCCATCAGGCCGGGCAGCGGCCATCGTTTGGTATCGACCCGGAACGTCTCCGCCACCTGCTTGAGCAGGCGCATCTGGTCATCACTGTCGAGAATCGAGAAATTCGAGGACAGGCCGACATACTCCGCATGCCGCCGCAGCATACGGGCGCAGAGCGCATGGAATGTGCCGAGCCACAGCCCCTCCACCGTCTCGCCGAGGATCGCCCCGACCCTCTCCCGCATTTCCCGGGCAGCCTTGTTGGTGAAGGTGACGGCCAGAACCTGATTGGGAAAAGCACGTCCGCTTTTCAGGATATGGGCAAAGCGGGTGGTCAGCACCCGTGTCTTGCCCGTGCCTGCGCCGGCCAGCACCAGCAGCGGCCCATCAATTGTCTCCACCGCCGCCCGCTGTTCCGGGTTCAGGCGCGCCAGATACGCCTCCCCCCCCTCAGACGGGACAGAAGCAGCAGGAGGAAACGGCGATGAAGGATGATCGGTCACAAAATCCGATATATGTTGTCAGACCACATCCGTGCAGGGCCACATCCGTGCAGGGGCAGTCCGGAGGGGAAAAGCTCAAACCTATTCAGGCGACGGGTGCGGCAGGGGGATGAACACCCAGAATACGGGCAATTGCATAGACCAGATCAGGACGGTTCAACGTATAGAAGTGAAATTCGTCAATCCCGTTGGCCTGCAACAGCCTGACCTGCTCTGCCGCGACCACCGCCGCCACCATACGGCGGGTTTCCACATCGTCTTCCAGCCCGTCGAACAGGCGGCCCAGCCAATCCGGCACGCTGGTACCGATCGCCGTGCTGAAACGAACCGCCTGCGCATAGTTGGAGACAGGCATGATACCGGGCACGATCGGCGCGGTAATACCTGCGACAAGGCAGCGATCCAGAAAACGCAGGAACGTATCCGTATCGAAAAAATACTGGGTGATCGCCCGTGTCGCCCCGGCATCAAGCTTGCGTTTCAGATTGTCCAGGTCAAAGCCGGCATCCGGTGCAGCCGGGTGAGTCTCGGGATAGGCCGCCACTGAGATCTCGAAATCTCCGATCCGCTTCAGTCCGGCCACCAGATCGGAGGCATAGGCGTATCCGCCCGGATGGGGCTGATACGGGGCACCGCCCGGCATATCCCCCCGCAAAGCGACGATATGCCTTACCCCAGCCTCCCAGTAATGGCGAGCGACCTCATCGACCTCATCGCGTGTGGCACCCACACAGGTCAGATGCGCAGCGGGGGTCAGGCTGGTTTCACGGACGATACGGGCGACGGTCTCATGCGTACGGGCCTGAGTCGAGCCGCCGGCCCCATAGGTGACGGAGACAAAACGAGGCCCCAGCGGCTCCAGACGGCGGATGCAGGACCAGAGCTGACGTTCCAAGGCTGCCGTTTTCGGCGGGAAGAACTCAAACGAGAGCAGCGGCACAGGATGCTCCGCATCCATGGCCGGCAGCCCGGTCACGCGCGGGCCGGTCAGCCAGCGCCGCAATGTCGCGCTTGCACCCTGCTGTTCCTGACCCGCCAGACGATTCATATCCCTCTGTCTCCATCCATCCCCTCGCACCGGAAGGGAAAAGCCGGTCGGTGTTGTCACCTGACAGCCACAGTGATGGCTAGCTCTTGCCTGATAGTGCCATGATGCACAACCTCATACATCCGGATGCGTTGCAGCCCCGTAACTGCATGCTACAACAGTTCGCAGAGACAGGCTGTCTGGCCATCACCCCCGACCTTCACGGTGGGGCTTAATTCTTCAAGGACCTGCCGCCCATGCGCGCTGATTGTTCTGACACAGTTTCGACCATGCGTCCGTTCGGGCTTCCGTTGCGCCGGCTTGCGGCTGTCCTGCTGCTGCCCGGCCTGATAGCCGCATGTGCGACGAAACCACCTGCCAGCGACAAGGAAGCTGTCGCGGAATACCAGCAGGCCAACGATCCGCTGGAACCCACCAACCGGGTCATGTACCAGGTGAACGATGCCATTGATGCGGTGGTGCTGAAACCGGTGGCCCTTGCCTATCATTATGTTGTCCCCTCCCCAGTCCGCACCGGGTTCCGCAACGCGATTACCAATATCCAGACCCCCGTGATCCTGGCCAATGACGTTCTGCAGTGGAACGGAAAGCGCGCCGGCGACACGCTGTCCCGCTTCGCTATCAACAGCACGCTTGGCATTGGCGGCCTGTTCGATGTGGCAGGCAATATGGGTATCAAACGCCACGATACCGATTTCGGCGTTACCATGGCGTTATGGGGCGTACCGGAAGGCCCGTTTCTGTTCCTGCCTATTCTGGGGCCCAGCAATCCGCGTGATGCATCCGGCTATGGCGTCGATGTTGCCATGTCCCCCACCACATGGGTTGGGCAGGGCGCTACAGTCAACAAGCTGCTCTGGACACAGTACAGCGTCTCGGCTGCCGACATGCGCGATCAGGCCAATGATGTGCTGAACTCGATCCAGGAAACGTCGTTAGACCCTTACGCCACGTTCCGCAGCCTGTTCCGTCAGCACCGCGCCAGCGTGATCGAAGATGCCCGCAACAAAGGGACGGTAAAGGATGAAGATCTGTTCCCCGCTTCCGGACCGGGACAACCCTGATCCGGAGACCGGGTTTTTACGCCGACCGCTCCCGCGTGAATGGTAAAACTGAACCTCATGGATGCCATTGTGTTGAATCGACGACTGTTTCTGGCCGCCGCTCTTGCCGGTGCCACATTTCTACCCCTGCCCACCCACGCCCAGAGCAACGTAGCGGCCGACTTCATCCGTCGCGCCGGGAATGAACTGGTGGCTGCGGTCAATAATTCCCCCAGCGAAGCCAGGAAAAAAGCCGAACTGACCCGTATCGTCGACAGCTATATCGATGTCGATAATGTGGGACGCTTCTGCCTTGGCCGTTACTGGACGAGTGCCTCACAGCAACAACGGCAGCAATATCTGAGCCTGTTTCACAAGGTTCTCGTCCGCAACGTCACCAGCAAGATCGGCGAAGCAAAAGGAATGAGCTACACGCTTGGCCGCGTGACGCCACAAGGCGAAAATACGCTGGTTCAGACCATCATTCATCGCCCCGGAAATGCCCCGGCCAACGTCCAGTGGGTTGTGGCGACACAGGGCGGTCCCCCCCGTATTGTGGATGTGCTGGCGGAAGGCACCAGCCTGCGGCTGACCCAACGGCAGGATTATGCCAGCTTCCTGCAACATCATAACCAGGATCTCGATACCCTGATCTCTGCCATCAGCCGGCAGGCGGGGGAATAAAACAGAGCGTTTTTTCAGTGCCATCACTGGCGCTGCAAAAACCGATCAAACAAAACCTCGAATTTAAGACTTTTTCCTTCAGGCACGCTTGTTCTGCGGAAAAGAGCGGGCAATATTTGCCGCCCCAACGGGAGATTGTCATGCTTCTTCACTGGCTTACCCCTGCCCGCGCAGCCATGCTGGCTGTTCCGGTTCTTGTATCCTCCTTTGCCGCTTCACAGGCCTCCGCCCATGGCCCGACCCGTCAGAAGGTCGAGGAATCCGTGACGGTCAACGCAACTCCGGACAAAGTCTGGGCCGTCATCGGCAATTTCCATGACATGAGCTGGAATCCTGCCGTGGCGAGCGTCACCGGTGATGGCGGTAACAAGGTTACCTCCCTGCGCACCCTGACGCTGAAAGCGTCCGGGAAGCCGATCACCGAGTCTCTGGATAAGTACGATGCCACCGAGCATCTGTACAAAACCTTCCTTACCAAGCCCAACCCGGATGCCCTGCCCGCGAACGACCTGTCCACGGAGCTGTCCGTCTCTCCGGCGGCTGGTGGCAAATCCACCGTCGAATGGAACGCGGCTTTTTATCGCGGCTACATGAACAATGATCCGCCGCCGAACCTGAACGATGAAGCGTCCAAAAAGGCGGTCGCCGACTACATGAAAGCCGGTCTTGCCGCCTTGAAGGCCAAATTCGGCGGTTAAAACCCCCATGATCAGGACCCTGCTGAGCGCGTTATCGGTCGCTTCCCTTCTCCTTGCCCCGCTGACGGGCCGGACGGCGGAGGCTTTCGTGACCGATCAGCAGGGTCACATGGTTACCATCATCGATCTGGAGAGCACAAAACCGGTCGCCTCCATTCCAATGAGGGGGGATGTCGCCGGAATTGCCATGAGCCGGGATGGCAGCCGCGCCTATGTCACCGCCCCTGAAGATCACAGCCTCACCATTCTCGATGCTGTGCAGCGCAGTGTAATCAAGCGTATTACAGTTGGCGGTGCACCGCTGGGCGTCGCCGTTTCACCGGATGGCAGAACCGTGTTTGTGGCGGACTGGTTTGCCAATCATGTCACCGCTTTGGACAGCGTAAGTGGTGCTGTCAAAGCTGTCATTGAAACCGGGAAATCTCCTTCCGGTCTGGCTTTCACACCCGATGGCAAAAACCTGATTTGCGCGGATCGGGAAGATAATCAGGTTTCCATCCTTGATGCTGTGCATTTCAAACATCTGGCCTCCATCAAGACCGGGCAGCATCCGTTTGGCGTCACGGTTTCCTCGGATGGTAAACGCGCCTATGCCGCCGATGTCGAATCCAATGATGTCGCCGTCATTGACCTGCCATCACGCACATTGCTGGCCCGGATTCCGACCGGGCATCGCCCTTACGTCGTCGCCGTGCATGGGCAGCGCGGGTATGTAACCAACGAGATGTCTGATTCCGTCACCGTATTCGATACGGTAAGCCTCAAGCTGATCGCCACCTTCCGTGTCGGTTCCTACCCTGAAGGCATCCAGACCAGCACGGACGGCAAGACCCTGTACGTCGTCAACTGGATGGACGATACACTGTCTATTCTCGATGCCGAAAACGGCTATCAGAAGGCGCTTGTGAAAGCGGGGAACAGCCCGCGCTCCTTCGGCACGTTCCTGCGCTGACTTATGCCGGCGGACGTCCCATCCGCCAGCTTTCGTAAACCAGCATTCGGTATCCATCCCGCATAAAGCTGTCGGCATGCCGCATGCCGATACTGCCCAGCACCATGCGGGAACCCCAATTTTCCTCCCGCGCAACCCCGATGACACGTTCCACCCCTGCAACATCATGGGCATAGCGCAAAGCGGCTCCCGCCGCTTCGCGGGCATAACCACGCCCACGCGCCTCCGGCCAGAATGCGAAACGAATCGACATGCCACGCCCATCCGGGCGGCCCATCAGACCAGTCAGGCCCTCGAAATGACCGGTATGGGCGTCCCGCACCGCCCACATCCCGACATTATGCTGACCCCAGAAAGCAATATCAGCGGCCAGATCCTCCGCTGCCTGCAAGGAATTACGAACCCCGCCCAGCATGATCGCGAAGACCCCGGGATCCGCTTTGATCCGGCATAGATCGGGCAGATCGGCATAGGTGACAGGGTACAACAGAAGCCGCCCGGTGCGCAGAATGCGCCCGGCCGGGATCAAATCCGCCAGAGGAGCAACAGCTGCAAGGGCGGGGGAGCGCTCCGCCCCGTCCTCAACGCTCCAGCGGGCGGTACTTAATACGATGTGGCTCGGTGGCCTCGGCGCCAAGTCGGCGTCGCTTATCCTCTTCATAGGCCTGGAAGTTACCTTCGAACCACTCGACATGGCTATCGCCTTCGAAGGCGAGGATATGCGTTGCAAGACGATCGAGGAACCAGCGGTCATGGCTGATAATCACGGCACAGCCTGCGAAATCCGCCAGAGCGTCTTCCAGGGCCCGCAATGTATCGACATCCAGATCATTGGTCGGCTCGTCGAGCAGGATCACATTGGCCTCGCTCTTGAGCATTTTAGCGAGATGCACGCGGTTACGCTCACCGCCTGACAACACGCCGACTCTTTTCTGCTGATCGGGTCCTTTGAAATTAAAAGCCCCGACATAGGCCCGGCTGGCCACTGTGCGCTTGCCCAGATGGATGACATCCGTGCCGCCGCTGATTTCTTCCCAGACGGTCTTGTTGTCGTCCAGACTGTCGCGGTTCTGATCCACATAGCCCAGCTTCACGGTGTCACCCACGGTCAGGGAACCGGAATCGGGCTGCTCCACCCCGGTAATCATACGGAACAGAGTCGTCTTGCCTGCGCCGTTCGGACCGATGACGCCGACGATACCACCCGGCGGCAGCTTGAAGTTCAGCCCGTCAATCAGCAGACGATTGCCGAAGGATTTACGCAGATCTTCCGCCTCGATCACAGTGCCGCCCAGACGGGGGCCGGGCGGAATCACGATATCCGCTACGCCACCAGCCTGTTCCTGAGACTTGTTCAGCAATTCCTCATAACGCTGGATACGGGCCTTGCTCTTGGCCTGACGCGCGCGAGGGCTGGACTGAATCCATTCCTGCTCCGCCGCCAGGGCGCGCTGGCGGTTGCTCTCTTCCTTTTCTTCCTGCGCCAGACGCTTGCGCTTCTGCTCCAGCCAGGAGGAGTAGTTGCCCTCGAACGGATAGCCACGGCCCCGCTCGATCTCCAGAATCCAGTTGGTCACGTTGTCCAGGAAGTAACGGTCATGGGTGACGACCATCACCGTGCCCGCATAATCACGCAGCGTGCGTTCCAGCCAGGACACGCTTTCCGCATCCAGATGGTTGGTCGGTTCGTCCAGCAGCAGCAGATCGGGCTTCTCCAGCAACAGGCGGCACAGTGCAACACGACGGCGCTCACCGCCGGACAGCCGGTCCACCAAAGTCTCCGGCGGCGGGCAGCGCAGCGCGTCCAGCGCGATTTCAACGCGGCGGTCCAGATCCCAGCCATCCTCCGCGTCAATCTTTTCCTGCAACATGGCCTGCTCGGCCAGCAATGCGTTCATCTTGTCGTCATCCATGGGTTCGGCGAACGCCATGGAAATTTCATTGAAGCGGTCGATCGCCGCTTTCAGCTCCGCAAACGCCTCGCCGACGTTTTCCGCCACTGTTTTGGTGGGGTCGAGCTGTGGCTCCTGAGACAGATAACCGACACGGGCACCTTCTGCGGCCCAAGCCTCGCCGCCATATTCTTTTTCAATTCCGGCCATGATTTTCATCAGGGTCGATTTACCGGCCCCGTTAACACCCAGTACGCCGATCTTCACGCCCGGCAGGAAGGACAGGGTAATGCCCTTGAAGACTTCCCGGCCGCCCGGATAAGCCTTCGTCACATCCTTCATCACATAGACATACTGGTAGCTGGCCATATCTGGCTCCCGGCGGTTGACCAGTCGGCCGCGTCTGAACAAGCCGCGGCCGACGGAGATCGAAATATGCGCCCGGCAGGACTCGAACCCGCAACCAAACCGTTATGAGCGGTCCGCTCTAACCATTGAGCTACAGGCGCATGAGAGTATCGCGCCGCCGCCACCAGTTGGGGAACAACGCCCCCCACCCGGTACGACACGGTGCGAAGGGAGGGGAACCACAACTACGCCATGTTGGCAAGGACAACTCTGGCCGTTACGGTGCGCCGACCTTTTTCTTTAACGAGACGAGTATCCTCTCATGGACGTCAGCAAGCTGGCCATTGGCAAGCAGCCCCCCAGTGACATCAATGTCGTGATCGAAATTCCGCAAGGTTCTGCGGTGAAATACGAGGTGGACAAGGACTCCGGCGCCGTGATCGTGGACCGTTTCCTGTTCACACCCATGGCCTACCCCGCTTCCTATGGTTTCATTCCCGGTACGCTGGCCGATGATGGCGATCCAGCGGATGCGCTGGTCTTGACCCCCGCCCCCGTAGTACCGGGTGCCGTGATTCGCGCCCGCCCGATCGGCGTTCTGAACATGGAAGACGAAAGCGGGATCGACGAAAAGATCATCTGCGTCCCGCATGACAAGGTGCATCCGCAATTCAGCACGGTGGAAAAAATCGAGGATTTGCCGGAAATCACCCGCAAGGCGATCGAGCATTTCTTCACGCGCTATAAGGATCTGGAACCCAACAAATGGGTGAAGGTCACCGGCTGGGGCGACAAGGCTGCGGCCGAGGCTGCCATCACCGCCTCCATCCAGCGCGCAGCGAAATAAAAAAACGGGGCGGACAGGAAAAACGCCTGCCGCCCCTTTTTATATCACGCCTGACAGGGCCTGACTGGTTACAGTTCCTGCCCCGTCATTTCAGAGATCAGGGCGCGGAAACTGGCCAGATGGTCCTCCATACGGAGATGCTTCTCGGCATAGCGCCGGGCATTCCGCCGCAGTTTTTTCTCGAGCTTTTCATCTGACAGCAGACGCAGGACAGAATCCGCCAGCTTGTCAGGATCGAGGCACGGTGTGATCAACGCATTTTCCTCATGCGTCAGAAATTCCAGCACCGGCGCGGTATCGCTGCCGATAATGGCACAGCCCGTCGCCAGAGCCTCCCTGAGCGACCACGACAGCACGAAGGGATAGGTCAGATAGACATGTGCGTTCGACCGTTGGAGCAATTTTAAAAACTCCTCATAGTCGATACGCCCCGGCAAACAGACCCGGCTCATATCCAGACGCCCGGCCTGTTCGTTCAGGAAATGCTCTTTCCATGTGGTGTTGACGGGCCGAGCGCCATAACTGACCCCGTCCCTGCCGACGAGAATCGCTTTCACATCGGGGCGAGCTTCCAAAATCTTCGGCAGGGCGCGTACCATGACGTGATAGCCGCGATAAGGCTCCAGATCACGGGATACGAAGGTGATCAGCTTCTCATCCGGCGCGACATGGAAATCGCCTAGCTGATAGGGTTGCTTACGGATCGCTGGATCAGGCGTACAGGCATCCAGATCAGCGCCTTCAGGAACAACCCGAATCCGCTCCCTGGCCCATTCCGGATATGTCTCCAACTGGAACCGTGTCGGGGTCTGCCCCATGCCCTCCAACTGCAACGCCAGGAAGTTGACGACATTCTTGTTGCGCACATTGGGCAGGAAATCAGGCCCACTCGGGAATTCCGGATCGAAATTCACATCCGTTCCATAGGTACGATAAAAAAATTCGAAATATCCAAGCAAGGGGACACCTGGCCAAATATCCTGCAGGTTCAGCAACTCTCCCCAGCCATGGTGGCCAATAATAATATCGGGCCTGAACCCAAGAAGCAGCAGATTACGCGCCGCCGATGCCACCGCCTCGGCCCGGACCGCCGCCAGTTCCATATCTCTGGCATGGAGATGAACATTGGGCTCTGGCTGACGTAACATCCGGTAGACCATTTTCCGGACCCCCCCCAGAAAATTGGGGTTTTCCTCCGTCAAAAAGATAATTTCATGCCGGTTTTCTTCCGCCAGTGAGCGGACAATATGCAAAAATTGTCCCGGAAAATTCTGATGGACAAACAGGAATTTCACATCAAATCCATATCAGGTAATCGCCCGCAAAGGGGCAGCACCCTTTCAAAGATGGTGCTGCCCCTTTTTATTTCAAATACCGTGTACCGGCCTCATGCGTTGCGCCGTGCACCTGCCCGGGCCGAGGAGGCTGCTTTACGGGTTGATGCCTTGGGAGCAGGCCGGGGGACACTGGTTTTTGGGCGCAGAATGATCCGGAATGCTTCCAGAGGAGCCATATTGGTCGCTTCCAGCGTCTCCCCGCCTGCCAACGGCCCAATAGCTGTCCCATCCACGAAACTGCCCTCGTAGCTTATCTCGAAAGCTTCGGCGGCCCTGTTACGCAACCGCGCCTTCAGCCCCAGCAACGGCAATGCCATGCCCCGGCTGCCGCAAAGCTGGCCGCCTTCCATCCACGGGGACAACCAACCACGTCCAAGAACACCCTGATATTCTATATCTTTCGGATCGATCAGGCTTTGCGGCATGATCATAAAGCCCTCGATCCAGCGGGTACTGCCTCGCTCGCCAATCCATTCACCCAACTGGTCGCCGACATCCCCCTGCATACGGATATGAGCAATAATATCGGGAATAGCACCGGATTGCGTTCTGACCGGTTCAAATGACTGAGCCGGCCCCTGGGGTGCACCCTGTTGCATCCCTTGCGGAATGCCTTGAGGAACGCCCTGTGGTGGTGGCATCGGAGGAACCCCCACCTGCGGCATCACACCCGGCGGCGGTACTGCTCCCGGCTGCATGAAACCTGGCTGAAGAGGAGGGGCGGAGGGAATACCGCCAAAAGGCACCCCATCAGCCAGACGCAGCACCTGTAACCGGGGTGCGGAATCCTGCTGGCCGGGCTGTTGGTAAATTGTGACCAGCACCTGAGCCTGCGGCTGCATAACCCGCACCAGCGCGGCATCGGCGGGGCCGTACAACCAGCCATCTTCCCGGAAAGATGTCACCGAAATGGCATGGGGCCGATGTTCATGTCCCGGCGGCAGGGAAACCCGAATCGCTGGCAGCCCGCTATTGTCCAACGGACGATTTGGGCTTGGCGTCTGGACAAAGCAGAACAGCCCGGTATCCAGCTTCATGACATGCGCGGAAACCTGAATTTCGCTCATGATACGGGAGGCTGTGTTCTGTGCAGCAGCCTGCTGATCCGCACCAGATGGTGCGGCCACATTTCCGGGAGCACCTTGCCCCAGTCGGGACTGGGCCGGATTTTGCCCGGCAAACAAGCCTTCAGACATGCGTAATCTCGCTCTCCATGATGCAAAAGAAACTGGTTTTTATTCGGCTGCTTCTTTTGGCTGTCAGAACCGCTTTCACCGTATTCAGCAAAACTTAATTCTGTTTACCCTATTTGCAGAGGATGCAAAGCCTGTTCTATCCATCTGACAGGATAGAAATGTATCGTTTATGATCTGAACAGAAATACCAAGCGGCATCACAAAGCCGGCATAGCTCTGATGCATCTGAGCTTTTTTAATACGCTCCGCTACCGTACCGAGGTCGAAGGCCGCCACGGGAAGCCCCGCCCGCCATGCCTCACTGAGCGTAAAGCACCATGTTTCAGGCCAGATTGAAGGAATCCATGCCATTTTCGCCTTCTGGGCCACAATAAGAGCGGGCAAATCATCATCGCTGTAACGTCCGGTGATTCGGACATAACCTGTCTCGAGCAGGGCCGGATCATCAACACTATGCCCGACCAGCACGAAACGAAGGGGGAGGGAGCGCGCTGCCGCATCCCTTGCAGCCTCCAGCAGACAGTCAAAACCTTTTTCAGCGCCGATCGCGCCAATAACACAGATCACGCAAATATGATCCGCCAAAGGCCCCCATGCCGCCATATCACTCTCCATTCCTGGGGGCATGGACACGATATCGTCACTTTCTTCCCATGGGACAATGATGGGATGAAGGGCCGGGAAATGGCGTTGCATCCGCCGTGCCACATCCCTTGAGGGAGTGACGACCTGCGCAGCCTCCATCAGATCGCGCTGTGAGCGGTGGCGCAAGGCTGCAATACTGATTGGCTCCTCCAGATGACTGCCTCCCTCGGCGATGCAGCGTTCACACTGGTCGATATCCGGCTCCCCGCAATAGCGCCGGGCCGGACTCATGAGGGCGATACGGGGGCAGAACGCGGCATAATCATGCACGTGCATATCCTGCGGCACACCCAGCGCTGCAGCCAGACCGGCTACGGTGTGGTCATGGCCAAGCAGATGATGCAGTTCCACCTGCTCCACCTTTATCTGGCGCAGCAGCCGCAGCAAGACAGCCCTGTCATGGGGCATACGGTGCCGCAAATGGGGATACTGATCGGCAAACCCGGTGTCGAGTACGGTCCAGCCCTCATAAGAGGCCGTCTCCTCAATCATGACCGGACGCAGGATCACCACATTGCGGCCTGCCTGATGAAAAAGGGCTATCCGGGTCTCAATCTGTCGCTGCACCCCTCCGCCCCGATCATGGGTAATCATCAGAACGGAAGGCCTGTCAGGCAGGGCCGCCCGGAAACGCAGAACATCCATCGCCCGGCGGCTGGCATGCAGCGGGTTGCGGGCACGCCAAGCCGCCACCATGTCGTGATAGCCCGGATGCAGCGCTGAGAGGATCGATTCATTCCGGGCTGCCAGACGCGACCGGCCTTCTCCGAAGCTGCCCCCCCCCACATGGGCAACGAAAGCACCCGTTGCAACCACATGGCGCCAGCCCAACGCACGGGCACGCAGGCAGAAATCATTTTCTTCGCCATAGCCCTGCGCAAAGACGTCATCCCGGAAAACACCGACCTCATCGAGGCAGTCCCGGCGGATATACATGCAGAACCCGACCGCAACCGGAATATCAACCACCCGGTCCCTGTTGGCCTGACGAGCAAATTGGGCGAACTGCTCTGTTTCAGCACGATCCGGCAGAGGCCAGCGCCCATCCTCCTGCGGATAGCTCAGTATTGAGGCATCGTTCGAAAAAGGTGTTGCCGTCCCGATATCCGAAGCCGTACAAGCAGCTTTCTGTAACCGCTTCAGCCACCCTTTCGGCACCAGCGTGTCACTGTTCAGCAGCACCACGTCCCGCCCGGCCCCAACCGCCCGCATGCCAAGATTGACCGCGGATGGAAATCCGCGATTGCGGGCCTGATGCAGCAGGCTGATGCGCCCCTGCCCGGCAAGAGCCTGTAAATGCACCAGAAGTGCGGGGTCGTAACCGGCATCGTCCACGATGATGATCTCGGTCGATTCAGGGACCGTGGCCAGCACAGACTCCAGACAGGCTCGGACAACGTCTCCGCCACCATAAACCGGCATCACGATGGAGACGGGCCGCCCTGTCTCAACAGGGGAGGCGGTCGACAGGCTCTCCGCTACAGGCAAGCAGCGCAACGGGACCAGAGGCTTTATCTCCGGCAGGATATCCGCAGGACAGGGAATGGGCGGGGCAGCAACCGGTAATGCACGGGCCAGAGCACGCACCGATCTGATCGCGCCGCGGGCAAAACCCTCGCCACCGGTCGCACCCTGCCGCTTCAGTTTCAACAGAGGGCTCAGACGGGGATCAAGCGGACTACCCAAAAGATCATTGCCTCGCACATCGCGAACCGAAATCAGCCCGGTGCCATCCCATTCCCCCGCCGGAACATGAATACGCCGGGGACGGGCAAAGGGTGTATCAAGACCCACTTTCTCCGCCGGTTCATGCGCCGTGAACGGACCATACAAGTGTCCGTCAGCAGAGATGACCGCCAGCAGCGGATCAGCGTCAGGGCAGCCCGGATGCCAGGCCCAGCCCTGCACATCCCCGTCTTCATTCCAATCAATCCAGCCCTGCACACGATACATCGCCACCAAATCAAACGGCGACCCCAGCAAAGGCCGATTTCTGCTTCGCACATCAAGACAATGACCCGCCACCAACTTCTGCATGGAAGGCGCTGTTTCCAGCGTTATCCCATCAAGGGTGAAACTGAGACTGGCGGGGTTTACATCACCCGTTCCGACTTCATAGGCGTGAACATGTCCATCGGCTGACAGGCGGCACCAGCCCGGCAATCCTGCTGCCCTGCTCACCGTCATCAACAATTCATGCGCTATCGGCCAGACATCATGCCGGATACGTGAGAGAAGTCGTTGAACGGTAATGGCAGCATATGCCAGATCACCGCCCAGCACCTGCAAAGTCGCCAAACCGGACAGGATCTCGGTCGTTTCATACTGGCGTGCAAGGGATTCAAAATCGGCCCTTGCAGTCGGATCACCCCGCCGCAGCTTCAGAAGTGCCGATAGCAGCCGGATCGTGTCCTGACGCGGAGACAGACGCGTGGCCCGGGCCAGCCAGAACGCAGCTTCGTGCCACTGCGACTGCTCCATGGCCCGTTCGCCAAGCTTGTAGGCATCTTCAGCCAGCTGACGCCAATATTCCCGCAGTCTCTGTCGCTCAGCCGCAACGGCAGCGCTGCCTAATGCTGCCATCTCGCACCCTGCAACATATCCGGCACGTCAGGAATGATCCGTCAGAGCCGGATTTTGGACTGAAGACGGCTCATGCTCTGCCAAGTGTGGGACAGGCTCTTCGGGGGGATTGTCCTCTCTGACTGCCTCATAAGGATAGGGCATCGTCAGAATCTCCGGGGGTAGAGCCTGAAGATCGCCCTGTGCTTCTGTCAGACCCTGCGACAAGGCCTTTTCCAACCAGAAGCGCCCCTGAAGCTCGTCCTTTTCTCCAGCCAGTCCCCGCGCCAGAAACCGACCCAACATCAGCTGTGCATGAGCATGACCACGCTCTGCTGCCGCACGATACCAGATGATCGCCTTCTCCCGATCCGTCGGTACTTCGTGACCACCGCCCATCATAGCACCAATTGCGAACATGGCACCGATATGGCCCCGCCCGGCGGCACGTTCGAAATAGACCAGCGCCTCCGGATGATCCTTCGCGCCACCGCGCCCAGTCACCAGCAGTTCTGCAAACGCAACCTCGGCCTCCACCATGCCGGTAGAAGCAGCCCGTTCGATCCAGGAGCGCCCGGCTTCGGCGTCCACATCGAGACCACGCCCTTCCAGCAGCATACGCCCATACCAGTACTGAGCATTCACCACGCCATCCGCAGCCTTGCGCAACCATTGCGCGGCGCTGCGCTCGTCTTTCTCAATTCCCACCCCTTCGGCAAGGCAAACGCCGAAATTGAAAGCCGCGACCAGATCCCCATTCGCAGCGGCCTGTTCAAAAATCTTGCGGGTTCTGATGCTCTCTTCTTCCGCAGCCAGACCAGCCTGCACCAGACTGGCAAGGTCGGACACGGCTTCCTGATCACCACGCTCGGCCGAAATACGGAACCAGCGAGCCGCTTCTTCCGGGTCGCGGCTCATCCCGGCCCCCGTCAGACACATCAGACCCAGCGTACGGGCCGCCTTGCTGTGCCCTGCATCGGAAGCACGTCGAAACCACAGAGCGGCCTCGGCATAATTAGGCGGGACATCCCCACCCCGTGCGTAAAGGTCACCCACCAGTGCCGCCGCCTCGGCATCGCCCTGAAGGGCTGCACGGCGCAGCCATGATTCACCCTCCAGCAGATTACGCTTGACGCCTCGTCCTTCCAGCAGCGCCAGACCCCAGCGTGCCTGGGCGGAAACCAGCCCTTTCTCTGCGGCTGCCTTGTAGTAACCGGCGGCCGCTGCCAGATCATGGGGCACACCGGCGGCACGCTCATGCATCACGCCCAGCAGATAGAGCGCCGTCGGCAGACCTCCCTTGGCTGCCACCTGCAATTGCTCGGCTGCTGCCTGAGTGGCTTCCGGCGTCACTGCATCCTTGAGCAGGGCCAACCCCACTCCCAGCGCCCCCTGCGGACAGCCTGAAGCTGCTGCTTTCTGGTACCATACCAGCGCCTGCTCAAGATCGCGCACAGACTCCGGACCGGTCGTCAGGATATATCCGACCAGCGCCTGCCCGTCAGAGGAACCAGCTTCCGCCGCCTTGCTCGCCCAGCCCAGTGCCTTGAGCGGATCGGCCTGAATCGTGGAAGCAGAGGTAAACAAGCCTGATCCGACACGGGAGGCCGCTGTTCCTGCGCCCCCGGATCGCGCCTCCAGAGAGGCTTCCACCCCACCCAGCACATCTTCCGATGCAGCCTTTGCGGGATCGGCAGTGGCTGGTTCCCCCTGCTCCCCCACGCCACGCAGATACAGGGTTGCCAGCAGGGTCTGCGCTTCCACGAAGCCCTGACTGGCGGCCCTTTCCAACCAGCGTTCCCCTTCCCGGGGACTGAAAGGAACGCCTGCAGCCTCCAGATAGCAACGCCCAACCCGATATTGCGCTTCGGCCACACCTTTTTCGGCCACTTTGGCAAAAAGCGGAAACGCTTTGGGCCATTCCCCTGCTTCCGCAAGTGCTGTGGCCTCCTGCATTCTGGCAGAAGGAGAAAACAGGCCGGTTACCCGGTTTATCAGACGTGCCACGGCTGCGTCATACCCCTCTGATCATGATCCCCGTTATTGATCAATCACGGATCAAGGCTCCCGCATGCCTTCTGAAAACGCCGGCAGGACTTTGCCCAGAAGATATTTCAGGATCGTACGCTGCCCAACCTTGATGTCAGCGGTGACAGGCATGCCCGGAACAATGTGAAATCCTTCCGGCGTGTCGTGCAACGTGACCTTATCAATCGTCACCCGCGCCTTGTAGAAGGTCTTCTCGGCTGCCATGGAGGATTGCTGGGTATCTTTCAGCTGCCCATCCCGCGAATCATTCTGGCTGTAGCTGTCCGGGCTCGTCACCCGGACTATTCCCTGTGCTCCGCCATATTGCGTAAACGGAAACGTATCGAACTTGACCGTCACCGTATCGCCAACATGCACGAAACCGGCATCCTCGCCCGGCACATCAGCCTCAACTTCCAGAGGAGCATCCAGCGGGACAATGGTGATGAACTGGGCACCCGACTGAAGAACCGATCCCACGGATACCTTGGCGATACTCTGGATCACGGCATCACCGCTGGCCTGTAATTCAACCAGTTTATGTCGCAGCTGGGCTTTTTTCAGATTTTCGCTCTGCTCGCTATATTTGCGGCCTTCATCCTGAATATCCTGACCGATCTTGGCAGCCCATTCCTTGATGAAACCATCCCTCTCCGCCACCAGTGCCTGCATGTCACGGCGAGCCGTTTCCGCGGTGGAGGTCGCAGTTGCCAGATCGCGGGACATCTCAAGGCGGTTATCAACCGCCGCCAGTGAGTTCAGCTTGCTGCCGACCTGCAATCGCTCCAGCTCATGGCGCATGCTCTCTACGTTCGTTGCAATGGCCAGACGCTGACGATAGTAATTCGCCTCGGCCAGGCTTTTGGCGACCGTATTCTGCAAGCCGCTGATTTTCTGATTGTAATTCTCGACCTTGAATTTCCACTCGGCCTGACGCTGGGCGTAGATCGCCGCCTGCAGCCTGCTGTCCGGATTATCCGCCTGGGCAATATAGGGTTTGCCATCAGCTTCCGCATGCAGCCGCGCCAGTTCCGCCTCCAGACTGCGCACCTGATCACGCAGCTGCCCCATATCCGCGCTGGCAAAGGTCGGATCGAGTTGAGCCAGAAGTTCCCCTTTATGAACTACCTGCCCTTCCGTCACATTGATCGAACGGACGATGGCCGTATCAAGAGGTTGCACAACCTGGATCGGAACCCTGGAAATCACCTTGCCACGGGCGGTCACCACCTTGTCGACCGGTACCAACCCCGCTGCCAGCAGCAGTGACGTAACCAGCCCGAACACGATGAGGGTGTTATGACGGGCTGTCGGCAGAACCGGGGTGGCAATGACGGCAGAGCTGGGAGATTCAAACTCCAGAAGCTCCGCTGTATCCTTGGCCTGCGCCAATTTAAGCTGTTTGCTGGCCATTGGCCTGCTCCCTTAACGCATTCAAACGGTGCCACTGCCTTGTTTTCGCAGTGAATGCCGCCCTGAGACTGAGATGCCTTCCCGCAGTGAAGGCAGCCTGTGACAGGCAGGATCACAGAATCCTGCCTGATTTCTGTCGTGTCAGTCGCCCTGCGCGAGCATGGACGCAACCGGACCCTGCTTCTGCGCTGCTTCCATATGACGGTTCTGCTGGTTCCACAGCTGACGATAAATGGTGCACCGTTCCAGCAACACCTTATGCGGTGCCATATCCTCGACCCGCCCCTGATCCATCACCACGATCAGATCGCACTCTGTCAGGGATGCCAGACGGTGGGACACGATCACCATGGTGCGCCCCTTGCCGATACGCACCAGATTGGCATTGACCAGCGCCTCACTTTCCGGATCCAGCGCGCTGGTGGCTTCATCCAGAATCATCAGACGCGGATCGGAAATCAGGGCGCGGGCAATGGCCAGACGCTGACGCTGGCCACCGGACAAATTGGCGGAGCCTTCCTGAATGAAGGTTTCATAGCCTTGCGGCATCCGTTCAATAAATTCCTCGGCCCCTGCCAGCCGCGCGGCCCGCACCACGTCTTCCAGTGTCAGGCCAGGCCGTCCAGCGATGATATTTTCGCGGATCGTGCCGCGGAACAGGAAATTATCCTGCAATACTACACCGAAACTGCGACGCAGATGATGCAGATTGATTTCCCGCAGATCAGAACCGTCAATTTTCACATAGCCTTCATAGTCCCGGTTGATCCCCTGCAATAATCGGGTGATCGTGGACTTGCCCGAGCCACTACGCCCCACCAGCCCAAGCATGGTGCCGGCCGGAACGCTGAATGTGACCCCACATAGAGCAGGGGTTTTGGAACCGGGATACGTAAACTGCACATTGTCGAAGCTGATGGCACCGGCAAATTTGGGGCGCAGGCCATTCTGAAGGGCATTGCTTTCATTCGGATTATTAAGCACGGCCCCCACCTCGCCAACCGACGTCCGCACCTCCTCGAAATCTTCCAGCAGACGCGCCATGCCCACCAACGGAGCAGCCACACGTCCACCCAGCATCATGAAAGCCACCAGCGAACCAACAGCTACACCACTGTCAGGGTGGGTCAGCGCAAGATAGGCACCAATCAGCAGCACACCCCGGTCAATGAACCGTTCCAGCGGTGTGACAATGGTATTCGGCCAGTTGGACAGCCGCCCGGCTGCAAGCCTCGCCCGTGCCGAAACCGCAGCCCGCACATCCCAGGCTTCCTTCTGCTGCGGCTCCAGCCCCATCGACTTGACCGTCCGGATTCCGTGGACGGTTTCCACCATGACAGTATTCTTGGCAATTTCCGCCACCACAACCTTACCGACAGCGCGCCGCATCGGATTGAGGAAAGTGACAATCGTCAGGGTAATCAGCACCGAGATGCCGATGACCATCCAGGTCAGGGTGGCGCTGAGGTAAAACAGAAAAGGCAGCAGGACAATCAGCGTGAAAAAATCAAGAAATGTCTGAAGCAGCTTGCCTGTCATGAAGTCCCGGATACGGAACACCTGATAGAGGCGCTGAGTGGTCTCACCAGCAGGGTGCTGCTCGAAATATTCCAGGGGGAGGGCCAGCAGACGGTTGAAAATATGCAAGGCCAGCTTGGCATCCAGCCGTGCCGCCACGATTTGGGTGATCTCACGCCTCGTATAGCCCAGCACAGTCTCGAACAGAACACAGACCAGCAGGATCAGGGACACCAGCAGCAGGGTGGACATGCTCTGATGGGCAATGACCTTGTCGATAACGGTCATCACCAGCATGGGTGGAATGATGGTCAGCACACTCAGAGTGATTGATGCCACTCCGATATCCACCAGATTGCGCTTTTCCTTGAGAACCATCCCCAGCAGCCAGCTGAAATTGAATGGTGCATCCTCCTCTGCCACGCCACGCTGGGAGCGGATCAGCAACGTATCGCCATCCCATGCCTGCGACAGGCGCAGTTCATCAATGGCAATCGGATCATCCCTGCGGGGTGCCAGCGGGTCTTTCATGAAGACGATCTTGCGCTGGGGGTCGACCCCCACCATCAACCCGGCTCCGCCATCCTTGAACAGCATGACCAGAGGGCTTGTACCCTTCATTTTCATGAGCTGCCCCCAGCTCAGCCGCAACCCGCGCGCCGCCAGGCCGCAATCCTTGGCCCATTGCCCGAGCATCGCCGCTGAAGGCGTCTCTCCGCTGACAATACGCAGCATGCCCCGGTCCAGGGTTATGCCATGGAAACGGCCAGCTTCCTCAACCGCAGCCAGACGGGCTTCGACCGCCGGCGGCAGGGCTTCGTTCTCGACATCAACAAGAGCCGCTTCCTGTTGCGGTCCCTGCGCTGAGGAGGGCAAAGCATCGCTGTTATTCTGCAAAAGCGTATCCTTTAAGCGAAATCAGCCCCATCACCTGGCACGATGAGGTATATATTATCCAGATTAGATGCCTGTGCCAGCTTGGCTCAGAGCTAAAATAAAAATACCATACTGGCTGTTACAATATCGTGACTGATCCATAACATGCCATGATCATAAAAGTCACCACAAAACAACTCATGGTTTACGATGACACTATGACCACTACTCTGAAATTTCAGTAATAGACCCCGATAACATCAAGATCACTCATCATGACATACCGCCTTCCCGATTTCCGCCCGGCACAACCGGAGGACAGTGCCTTCATCCAAAGCATTTACGCCCATCACGTGCTCCATGGAACAGGCACTTTTGAGGAAACGCCTCCCACAGTTGAGCAGATGGAGCGCCTGATCCACACCATCAAGAGTGAAGCCTGGCCATTTATCGTCGCTGAAGACCGCACCGGCATCATCGGCTATGCCTATGCAGCACAGTTCCGGGACCGTTCCGCCTACCGCTACTGCGCCGAGGACAGTGTTTACGTGCGTGAGGATGTACGAGGACAGGGCGTTGGCAAGGCACTCCTGACCTTGCTGCTTCATGAAAGCGCCCGGGCCGGTTTCAGACAGATGGTCGCGCTGATCGGGGATGCGGAGAATATCGGCTCGATCGGCGTCCATGCCACGCTGGGCTTCAAATCAGTCGGACGCCTGCGGGAAGTCGGGGTGAAACTGGGGCGCACACTGGATGTCGTGCTGATGCAGCGCGCCCTGACCGATCTTGATACAGGATCAGGACGGGAGAGTATCCAGTCGCTTTGACCCACTATCCCGCATCTGCTTCTTCATCACCCCTCCAGCCGGAGCACGTCAGGGGCGGTGCGTGCCACTGCGACGGCCATGGCATCGGCCATCTCTGCCAGAGCCGCACTCAGGGCCGCGACGAGGGAAGCCGTATCAGTCGCTGATCCTCCGCCTGAGATCGGATGACTGATCCGCACGGGCTGGGCCATCAAGGCGGTATGAGAGCGGGAGGAACGGATCGCGAATTGCGCCAACAGCAGCACAGAACCATCGCCGGGAGATTCAAAACGCTGCAGATCGGCTTCAACAATGACGGTCGGATCGGTAGAAATAGCCCCCGATTCCGAAAATACCGTCGATCCCGGCAGACGCAGCGACAAATCCTGTCGTAAAATCCGGTCCACCATATCGGTCAGAGGCTCCGCCCAACGCTGGTTGGAGGCCAGAAACACCCTGTACCCGTCGCTTGATCGAACGATTTCAGGCCGATCCAGATAGGCCGGCAGACCAACCCGGCGCAGCTCCACCAGCCAGTCACCCTGATAGACACGGGTCGATGGCACGGTCGCCAACGTGAAAAGCTGCGGATTGGGTGACGCACAGCCACTCAATCCTGCCAGCCCTGCGGCCAGACCGCCCAGCACCGCACGGCGTTTCACAGTTTCTGCACAGGCATGCCCGGAGCTGATCATGGCCGGTTGCTTGAATACCATGGATCAGTGTTCTCCTGCTTTGGCACGACCGAGAATCAGGGCCTCCGGGTGACGGTCCAGCAGATCGGCCAGAATCCGGATGGAACGGGCCGTATCGTTCAACTGGGCCATCAGGCGGTCCAGCTCCCGGTTGAAATGAGAATTCGCTCCGTACCCATTATCCAGCGAGCCGACCAGCGTATTGGCCCGGCTCAATGTCGACTGCAGATCCTGGCTGATTTGAGGCAGGCGGCGCAGCAAAGGGGTCGCTCCCTTATTGGCATTGTCCGCCAGCTCTCGCACGCTGGCCATCGTTTTGGAGACATCGCGCAACGTGTTACGAAGCTGTTCCCCTTTAGCGATTGCGGCCACCCCTTCCAGAGTCTGGTTCAGATTGGCACCGATCTCTGCGAAAGGAATGGCGTTCAGCTTGGCAGCAATTGCTCCCACAGAGGCTGTCAGCCCGGCGAAATCCGTCCCGGTGGCCTGTTGCAGCACGACTGCATCGCCTTCGCGCATCAGGACGCTATCCTGGCCGTTTTCATCCATCACCAGCTCGATCGCCTGCGCGCCTGTGATATAGCTTGTCGTCGCCAGCTTGGCACGCAGGCCGTGCCTGACCAGTGCCGCCAGCCGCGCCTCGCTTTCCTCCTTGGAAACAGGCGGTCCCTTTATTTTCAGCCGCTCAGGCTGGACGACAAAATGAACCGGCACAATGACCGTATTCGATTTGCTGTCGAACCCGAGATGAACATCGGTCACAAAGCCGACACGAATGCCGTAAATCAGCACCGGAGCATACTTGTCCAGGCCGCTGAGATCGCCCTTCAGATAGGTCACGAATTTCAGCTGCTCATGGTAATGGGAAGAAGAGGCAGTATCCTGATCACGAAACAGGAAAAAATTGGTTTTATCGGTGGCTTCCGGGGTTTCCAGCGCCTCATTGGGCGTATCAAACGCAACCGCGCCGGATAGAAGGGCCTGAAGACTTTCGATTTCCACCCGGAAATCCCCCCCGGAGGTGGAAACGCTCATGCCTGAAGCACTCCAGAAGAAGGAGCCTTCATGCACATATTGATCAAACGGAGCCCGGATGAAGATAGTCATGGTCCCCGATTCACCGGGTTTGCCTACATCCAGACTCAGAACCTCTCCCACGGGCCGGTCACGGAAAAAAACCGGGGCGCCGGTGCCGATCTGCCCGACCCTGAACGCCTTCAACGTAAAGGTCTTCCCCGGTTCATCCGACCGCACTGCCGGCGGAGCCTCAAGCCCCGTGAACTGATAACGATAATTCCCGCCCGGCCGACCCGGATCGAGTTCGATAAAGGCACCCGAAACGATGGTCTCCAGCCCCGAGATATCCCCTGCCGACAGACGCGGGCGCACCACCCAGAAACGGGCGTGATCGGTCAGAACGTTCTCCGCCTCCTGCCGCATGGCGATGGTGACCACGACATGAGACATATCATTGCTCAGATTGATCGACTGGACCGTGCCAAGATCAACCGCTTTGTGCCGCACCTTGGTCTGGCCCGCGACCAGCCCTTCACCGGTCTGAAAAGTCAGGGTGATGGTCGGACCTTCCTGACTGATGGTGCGGTAACCGATCCAGATCACGCAGATCGCCGCCAGAATCGGCACCAGCCAGATCAGGGAAAAGCGACGGCGGGGCAGGCCCTGCGGATAATCCAGCCCGTCATCATCCTCGGGAGGCAAAGGCGGCCGTTCGTTATTGCTCATTGGGACAGACCACCTTGGACGGAAACACGGGAAGAGGATGGCCGCCTGACTCTGTCAGGAAGCTCCTCAGCAACCTGATCACGGGAACGCCGTGTGCTCCTTTGCCGGTCAATCGCCGCATCCCACATCAGGCGCGGGTCGAAAGTCTCCGCCGCCAGCATTGTTATAATGACCACGCCGGCAAAGGCCAAAGCCCCCGGACCAGGCTGAATAGTCGCAATAAATCCCATATGCACCAGTGCAATCAGAATCGTCACCACGAAAACATCAATCATCGACCAGCGGCCAATCATTTCGATGACATGAAAAATCCTGGTACGCGTTTTCAAACCCTCCATACTGGGTCTGCGCACCCGCAGGATCATCCAGCCCAGCCCAATAACTTTCAGCACCGGCACCATGACGCTAGCAAAAAACACCAGTGCCGCCAGCGGCCACATATCCGCTTCAATCAGTTCCTTCACGCCACCAACAATCGTATGGGGAGAGGTATCGCCTAATGAAGTGATGATCATGACCGGATAGATATTGGCCGGGATGTATAAGAGCGCCGCTGCCACCACCAGCGCGATCGTTCTGGTGACACTGTCCGGCTGCCGGCGATGGAGGAAACTGCCGCAGCGGGGGCAGGAGGCATCATGATCCGCCCCCTCGACTACCAACCCACAGCCATGACAGCTGACAGCGCTCCGTTCATCAAAACGCGTTGTGGCCGCATTTCGGCGGGCCTCCCCCATCATCACCGGATCGGCGACCAGACCACGCGCCTCCAGCTTGTTCCAGGCATCACGGGGATCAAGCGCCCAATCCATCGCCGCCATCACCAGCATCAGGCCACCCAGAGCGTACAGCGCCACCCCGAAACGCACATGCGCCAGTGCCTCCAGACGGGAATAGGCCACCAGCATGCCGAGCATGAAAACTTCGATCATCGACCATGGCCGAACCCATTGGGCGACGCGCAGCAGAATATACAACTCCCGCGGAGGCTTGCGCATACGCGGTGCCGTAATGGCCGCCAACAGCCCGACAAGACGGAGAAACGGCGCAATCAGGGTCGTGAACATCACGATCAGCCCAAGCACCCACAGGCCATATTCCCAGAAGGCCAGGGCCCCACCCAGCATGGTACCGACATTTTCCCGGCCTCTCATATCGAAGGTGATATAAGGCATCAGGCCAACCAGAATGAACAGCGCCAGCCCGGTTCCGGCCAGCGCCACCGTATCGCGTTCAGGAGAGCGTGTCGTACGGCGCAGCACGGTGTGGCAGCGCGTGCAGTGCACTTCCAGCTGTGATCGCGGTGGTTGACGGTAAAACGCGCCACAGCCGGGGCATTCCAGCGCATGACGATGCACCACGATGGAAGAGGCGGTTCGGGAACGGGCAGCGTCGGCCGCTCCGTCAGGCTGCGAGTCTTGCTGCTCGGCATGAACCATGCTGGTCGCGGACGCCTTTCACTGAATGCCGTTCATCGATCTTTAGCGCGTTCCAGTCAGGTGTTCTATAAGGGTTCCGGGCCTGTATGGTTGCAAAGGCTGAGGACCCTGCCATTGCAATCATCCGGGCCGCCACGATGGGGAGTGACAGGCGATGACAGTGACGATCTACCACAATCCTGGCTGCGGGACGTCCCGGGCTGTTCTGGCCCTGATCGAGGAAGCAGGGCATAAGCCGGTGGTCATCGAATATATGAAAACGCCGCTGACCCGTCCCCAGCTTAGCGGATTGCTGCACCGGATGAATGGCACCGCACATGATCTGCTGCGCCGCAAAGGGCCGGCCTATGAACAATCCGGCCTCGACCGTCCCAACCTGACGGAGGAGGATATTCTGACCGCCCTTCTAGCGGAACCCGCCCTGCTCAACCGGCCCATCGTCGATACGCCACTGGGTGTCAAACTCTGCCGCCCTGCGGAAACGGTCATGGCCATTCTTCCGCCCGCACCGGCCGCGGAGAGCAAAAACTGATCTTTCCGGCTCAGGATGCGGGATATAAGGCGGCTTCTTCTCTTGCCGCCTGCGCCGGCTTTCTGTATATCGGCGCCGCTCAAGGATACACATGACCCGTCACAAGGTCTCTGGTTCGTATGCCTTATGCCGACATAGCTCAGGGGTAGAGCAACTGATTCGTAATCAGTAGGTCCTCGGTTCAATTCCGAGTGTCGGCACCATTTTCCGCCCGATAAGATCGAATTTATCGTCAGGCATGCCCTGCATCCGAACCGGACAGGCATAGCATGCCTCCGGCCAGTGCCATGCCCAGTCCCAGCAGATAGGCCGGGATCAGCGGCTCATGCAGAAACACCACCAGCCATATCGTCGATAAAGCGGGCGCTGCAAAGGCCAACGCGGTCAGACGGGCGGCGTGGGCTGACGACATCGCATAGATCCACAGGATGTAAGAGACCCCGTTGATCAACACTCCGTTCAGCAACAAGGCTGCCCATGCCGAGCGGGGTGGCAGGGTCAACCGGCTGAACAGAACCAACGGCACCAGCGAGCATAAAAGCGAGAACAGAAAAACCCAGACTGTGCCGGCAAACGCATCCAACCGCAGAAAACGGGACAAGACCGAAAAAAGCGTAAAGCTGAACGCTCCCAGCAGCACGACGCACAGTGTCGCGAAACCGGCTGCTGCCGTGCTCGCATCCGTCTCCGGCCCCGCTGGCAGCACGGCATGCCCCGCGGCAGACGCTGTGACCAGCAGAGCCAAAAAACCCAGCGCCATTCCAACCCAGCGTCGGAGACTCATTCGCTCGCTGAACACTGCCATGCCGAGCAATACGATCATTAGCGGCCAGCTCGATTGTGTGACCAGCACCGCCACACCATTGGCATGACCGTAGCCGTAATAAACCGCCAGATAGAAGAAACAATCGAGCATACCAAGCAACGCAGGCAGCATCAGCAGCCTGACCCGGCTGATATCTGCGCGTTTCGGCAGCAGATTGCGCCAGGCCCGACCACTCAGACGATGCACCACCAGCACGGCCAGCAACGACAGCAGGTTGGACCAGCTCATCATCTGGTAAAAATCGATCTGTGCCTGCGTGAGCTTCGAGACAGTTCCGATCAGGCTCCACAACAGCACGCAGGCCATGACAGCCAGCAGGGGACCGGTCCGGGATCCTCGAATAACCACCCTTGGCGGGCCTGCAGACGGCAAAGCATTTTCAGGGGGAACAGAAGGGGCCGTATACTTTGTCACGGGTCAGAACAACTGCTGCAGAAACCAGAAAAGATGGATGCCTTTACCTGTCCATATCATCCGCTTCTATCAAGCGATAGCCAATACCGGTCTCGGTGACGATACAGCGGGGCTGTTCCGGGTTGGATTCCAGCTTCTGCCTGATCTGCCGGATATAGACGCGCAGTTGCTGCACATCGCCCTGTGCGCCCCATAATCTGGACATGATATGCTGATGGGTCAGCACTTTTCCGGCATGCTGCACCAGCATCCTCAGAATGTCCCATTCACGCGGAGAGAGTTTAATCTCGTCCCCACCCTTGAAGACATGGCGTCGCACAAGATCGACCGATAAATCGCCGGAGACAAACACCGGCACAGTGCCTTCCGTTTGCAGGGAATGACGCAGCGCCGTGCGCAGACGGGCCACCAGCTCCGCCATGCCGAACGGCTTGGTAACGTAATCATCTGCCCCCATTTCAAACGCCGCCACCTTGCCGCGTTCATTATCCCGTGCCGAGAGAATCACCACCGGCAGAGTGGGAGCCATTTTCCTGATCTGCCGCAGCACCTCCAGCCCATCCATATCCGGCAGACCGAGATCGAGCAGCACGAGATCAGGCTTTTGCTCGACCAAAATCTGCATTGCCACGGCACCGCTGGCCGCTTCCGTGATCCGCCATGACTGTGATCCCAACGTGGTGCGCAGCAAACGACGAATGGCCGGCTCGTCATCCACGATCAGCACGCAGGGGTCGCTCATCTGTTCTCCGCCTCCACTGGAAGAGTGATCGTGAATTCAGCACCGGAGCGATCACTCCGGTTACGGGCCACGATCCCTCCCCCCATGGCTTCGATGAAACCCCGCGCAATGGCAAGCCCCAAGCCGGTACCCGGGCGGGAACGGTCAGCCGCACGGAAACGCGTGAATTTCTCAAACACGCTCTCCGTGTCCTGCACGCTGAGGCCGGCTCCCTCATCCAGCACGCGAATCGTCAGAACACCTGGGCCTTGCCCGATCATAATGCTGATCGGCGTGCCCGGCGGCGTGTATTTGGCCGCGTTATCGAGCAGATTGAACAGAACCTGCTCCAGCAGGACATCATCCAGCAAGGGCATGGGCAGGTCGGGCGCGACCTCCAGCCGCACCGGATGATCCGACAAAATGCGGGTGGCGCGAGACAATGCGCTGGCCGCCACCTCCGCAAGGTCCACCCGCTCCCGTCCTGGTTGCAATGCCCCGGCCTCCAGCCGGATCATATCGAGCAGATTCGCCACGAAGCGATTCAGCCGCTCGGCCTCCTCACGAATGGTCAGCAGCAATTCCCGCCGGTCCTGCTCCGTCAACAGCGCATCATAATCATGCAGGCTGGAGGCAGCCCCAAGGATAGAGGCCAGCGGCGTGCGCAGATCATGCGAGAGTGAGGTCAGCAACGCACCGCGCAGTTTTTCCGTCTCCGCGGTGAGACGTGCCTCATCCAGATCTTTTGCCAGACCGATCCGCTCGATCGCCAGCGCTGTCTGATCCCCCAGCGCATCCAGAAGCTGTTGCTGCTCGGGATACAACAGATGGTCCTCGGCATGGGCATCCAGACCGATCACCGCCACCGGCCCGCGACCCGTGCGCAGCGGGATGAACAGCCAGCCCACGCCCGGCAAGGTATCGGAGCCGCGACCGGCCATACGATCATTTTTCCAGGCCCAGCTTGCCGCCGCCAGATCATCGGCATCAATCTGCTCATCCGGGGTGTAGGATGCGCGCAGAATCAGCCGATCACCCTCCGGCATCAGGATCACGGCATTGCGTTCCAGCGCGGTGGCAATCTGATGGCACGCCGTCCACAGCAGATCCTCCAGCGTTACAATCCCCGACAAACGACGATTGAACTGATAAAGCGACTGCGTGATATCCGCCCTATGACGCGCCACCACCGCCTGATTCCGAACCCTCGCCCCCAGATGGCTGGCGATCAGGGCGGTGGTCAGAAAAAAGAACATGGCCACCACGTTTTCCGGTGCGGCAATGGTGAAAGTGTAAAGCGGGGGCAGGAAAAAGAAATTGAAACACAGCATCCCCAGCACCGATGCCCACAGGGAAGGCCATAAACCATATGCTACCGCCACCCACAGAATGGCGGTCAAAAATGTCAGCGATACATTACCGACTTCCAGAATCTGCCGCAGAAGCATGGCAGCCCCGGTTGCCACGCCGATGATCAGCGTGCTGCTGACATAGGGCATGGCCTGACGCGGTTCCGGGGCGAAAGGTGTCACCACGTCCTGATCATCATCACGGGATCGCGCAACGATATGGATTGGAAAACTGCCGCCCGCCCTGATCAGCCGGTTCGTCATCGAACGGCTGAACCAGCGTGCCACCCGTTGATACCAGTGCATCCGCCCTGCATGACCATCCGGATGGGCCGCCACAATCTGCGTCACATTATGGGCCCGGGCATAGGCCAGCGCATCCAGCGCCTCGTCCTGCCCGGGAATGGTGACGGTCTCTGCTCCCAGCGACTGGGCCAGATGCATCTGGCCTGCCATACGTGCCCTTGCATCCTCCGTGATGTCGCGTCCGGTCTCGACATGCAGCACGATCCATGGCGCATGCAGATGATCAGCCAGCCTCCTGCCATAGCGCAGGAGACTGGCATCCCGATCCTGCAGTGTCAGCCAGACCATGATCCGCTCCCCCGCCGCCCATGGGCCGGAAATGGCATTGGCCTTCATGTGATCGAGCAGCTGGGCATCAACCTGCTGCGCCGTCTGACGTAGTGCCAGCTCCCGTAACGCGGTCAGATTACCGGGCGAGAAATAATGCAGCATCGCCCGACCGGCCGCCTGTGGGGCGTAGATTTTACCATCACGCATCCGCTGCAACAGATCATTCGGGGTCAGATCGACCAGTTCGATCTCATCCGCTTCACTCAGCACGCGATCCGGCACCGTTTCCCGTACACGGATGCGGGTGATGCTGGCAACGATATCGTTGAGACTTTCCAGATGCTGGATATTGACGGTGGTCAGAACGTCGATCCCGGCGGAGATAAGCTCCTCCACATCCATCCAGCGTTTCGGATGACGTGATCCAGGCACATTTCCATGTGCCAGTTCATCCACCAGCACCGTCTGCGGTGCACGATGCAGGATTGCATCCAGATCCATCTCCGTCATCGTGCGATCACGATACGGAACAGAGCGAAGGGGAATGATTTCCAACCCCTCGACCAACGCTGCAGTGCCAGAGCGGCCATGCGTTTCCACGACGCCGATAACGAGATCAACACCCTCGCGCAGAAGATGATGCGCAGTGGTCAGCATCTCGCATGTCTTGCCAACTCCCGGCGCGGCACCAAGGAAAATCTTCAGCCGCCCGCGACGACCTTCCTGCCCTTCTTTTTCCGCCTGACGAAGCAGGGCGTCTGGATCAGGTCGTTCCGGGCGGGGGTCTTGCATTTATTTCAGCGTATCCAGAGCCATGTTGAGTTGCAGGACATTGACCCTCGGCTCCCCCAGCCAGCCCAGAAAAGGCTGTTCCGTCATCTGATTCACCAGCGCGACAATACGATCTTCCGGAAACTTGCGTACACGTGCAATGCGCTTCACCTGAAACATCGCTGCCTGCGGAGAAATATCGGGATCCAATCCACTGCCGGAGCCTGTCACCAGTTCCACTGGAATAGACAAACCCACAGCCATAGCCTCTGGATTTTCAGCTTTCAATGCCGCCACAGAAGCCGCCACACGATCAACCAACACTTTTGAGGTAGGGCCGAGATTGGATGCAGCGGAGGCCGCTGCATTATAAGGCGCGGATATTGTCACAGCTGCATTGGCTGGATCAGGCCCCATCGTTGCCGACAGGCGTGGATGAAAATAGCCGGGCTGCGTGAAATTCTGGCCGATCAGATGGGAGCCGACCAGTTTTCCATGGTCGTACACCAGACTGCCCCCTGCTTTTCCGGGCATCACCAGCGCGGATAAGCCGGTGATGGCAAGCGGGTAGAGAATACCCGTGATCAGGGACAGAAACAGAAAAACCATGATCGCGGGACGAAGGTGACGCATGATGATCATAACCTGTGCTCTCAAGCGAGGCCGAGGCTGACGACGATCATGTCGATCAGCTTGATGCCGATAAAAGGAACGACCATTCCGCCCAGCCCGTAAACCAGCAGATTGCGCCGCAGCAAGGATGCCGCCCCGACAGGGCGATACCGAACGCCTTTCAGGGCCAACGGGATCAGGGCAACGATAATCAGAGCGTTAAAGATCACCGCAGACAGAACCGCACTTTCCGGGGTGCCGAGATGCATCACGTTCAACGCACCGAGCTGCGGATAAAAGCCAATGAACATGGCAGGAATAATGGCAAAATACTTGGCAACGTCATTGGCAATGGAAAACGTCGTCAAAGCGCCGCGTGTCATCAAAAGCTGTTTTCCGATCCCGACGATTTCGATCAACTTGGTTGGATCGCTGTCCAGATCAACCATATTGCCCGCCTCACGCGCCGCCACAGTGCCCGTGTTCATGGCGACACCGACATCCGACTGAGCCAGCGCAGGTGCATCATTGGTACCGTCACCGCACATGGCCACCAGCTTGCCCGCCGCCTGTTCCTTACGGATCAGGGCCAACTTGGCTTCCGGGGTTGCCTGCGCCAGAAAATCATCCACGCCACTCTCCGCCGCGATGGCAGCGGCGGTCAGGGGATTGTCGCCGGTGATCATCACCGTGCGGATGCCCATGCTGCGCAGTTCCGCAAAGCGTTCCCGGATACCGCCTTTCACCACATCCTTCAGATAAATCACGCCCAACAGACGGCCACTATCGATCACCGCCAGGGGCGTGCCACCGGAACGGGCGATCTCATCCGCACTGTTCCGGACGGCCTGACAGGATGAATCGGAGAACGCCGCCTCCAACACGCTATCGACTGCCCCCTTGCGGATGCTGCGGCTGCCAATGTCGACCCCGCTCATCCGTGTCTGCGCCGTGAAGGGCACAAAACGGGCCTCCAGTGTTTGCATCTCCCTGCCGCGCAACGCAAATTTTTCCTTGGCCAGAACGACGATTGAGCGGCCTTCCGGCGTTTCATCGGCCAGAGAAGCCAGCTGTGCCGCATCGGCCAGCTCTTCTTCCGTCACGCCTGGAACAGGGATGAACGCTGCTGCCTGACGATCCCCGATGGTGATCGTACCGGTTTTGTCCAGCAGCAGCGTATCAACATCTCCGGCAGCCTCCACCGCACGACCGGACATGGCCAGCACATTGAAGCGGATCAGCCGATCCATACCTGCAATGCCGATCGAGGATAGCAATCCACCGATCGTGGTCGGAATCAACGTGACGAACAGTGCCACCAGAATGAACACCGAAATATGACCGCCTGCATAAGCGGCAAAGCTGGGAATCGTAGCGACGGCCAGAATGAAAATCAGCGTCATGCCTGCCAGCAGAATGGTCAACGCAATTTCATTCGGCGTTTTCTGACGTTGCGCCCCTTCCACCAGAGAGATCATTCGATCCAGAAACGTCTCCCCCTGCGCCGAGGTAATGCGGACGATGATCCAGTCAGACAATACCCGCGTGCCACCCGTCACGGCCGAACGGTCACCACCGCTTTCACGAATAACAGGAGCTGATTCACCAGTGATGGCGGACTCATCGACTGAGGCAATGCCTTCGATCACCTCACCATCACTGGGGATGAAATCCCCTGCCTCGACCAGCACAACATCGCCGACTTTCAGTTCAGGCGCGGCAGAACCCTGATACATACCGGTCGCCGAATAACGGCCATCACTGTCGGCAATCAGGCGTTTCGCCATCGTATCCGTTTTAGTACGGCGCAAACTGTCTGCCTGTGCCTTACCACGTCCCTCGGCAATGGCTTCAGCGAAATTGGCAAAGAGCAGCGTAAACCAGAGCCAGAGATTGATCTGAACCGCAAAACCGACATGGCTTTCACCAGAGAATATATCCCTGATCAAAAGAACTGTGGTCAGCAGGGTGACACTCTCAACCACGAACATGACAGGGTTATGCCACATCACACGCGGGTCAAGCTTGCGAAAGCTGTCGACCATAGCAGGCAGTATCAGATCACCCCGCAGAAGCTGGCTGCTACGCGGATGGACCCGCTCCGATGCGGCAGGCGCATTGGATGATAGAAAGGTCATGGACAAAAACGCCTTTCAATACAGGGTGCCGCGGAGCATCGACAGATGCTCGACGATCGGCCCCAGAGCGAGAGCGGGCAGGAAAGTCAGTCCGCCGACGATGATGATCACACCAGCCACCAAACCCATGAACAGACCGGTATCGGTCGGGAATGTTCCGGATGAAGGAGGAACGATTTTCTTGGCAGCCATGGATCCGGCAATGGCCAAAGCGGGCACGATCACAAAAAACCGCCCGATCATCATGCCGATCCCGAGTGTGATGTTCCAGTATGGATTGGCCGTCAGACCTGCAAAGGCACTGCCGTTATTCGCAGCCGCCGAGGTGTAGGCATAAAGCGCTTCGGTAAAACCATGCGGGCCAGTGGCAGACAACGCCGCCAGACCCGGTTTGACCACCACTGCAACAGCCGTAAATCCAAGCATCACAAGCGGCAGACACAACACTGCCAGCATCGTCATCTTGATCTCACGCGCTTCAATTTTCTTGCCGAGATATTCCGGCGTACGCCCAACCATGAGACCCGCCATGAACACTGCAATGATGGCGAACAGGATGAAGCCATACAGCCCTGCACCGACACCCCCGATGATCACTTCACCCAACATCATGTTGATCAAGGGCACCATGCCACCCAGGGGCAGAAAACTCTCATGCATCGCATTGACGGCCCCGCAGGACGCATCGGTTGTGACAGCAGCAAACAAGGATGATGCTGCAATACCAAAACGGGTTTCCTTACCCTCCATATTCCCCAGCGACTGATCAATCCCGAAAGCGGAAAAAGCCGGGTTTCCGTGTGCTTCGGCCCAGTAGACAACCGTTACACCCACAAAGAACAGAGCAGCCATAGCCGAGAATACTGCCCAGCCCTGACGCTCATTGCCGACCATACGACCGAACATGTTGGTCAGACCGGCACCAATGGCAAAAATACTGATCATTTCGACGAAATTCGTCAGCGCATCAGGATTTTCAAATGGATGGGCAGAATTCACATTGAAAAAACCACCGCCATTGGTCCCCAGCATCTTGATGGCTTCCTGCGATGCCACCGGTCCCAGCGCAATGGTCTGGTGGATGCCTTCATAGGTAGTGGCAACCACACTGCCCGAAAATGTCTGAGGGATACCTTCGAAAACATAAAACAGGCTGAGCACGACAGAAAGCGGCAGCAATACATATAATGTTGCCCGCACCATATCGACCCAGAAATTGCCGATGGCTTTTGATTCCCGGCGAGCAAACCCCCTGATGATAGCGGCAGCCACAGCAATACCCGCAGCTGCGGATACAAAATTCTGTACTGTCAGGCCGAGCATCTGGCTGAGATAACTCATGGTCGTCTCACCGCCATAGCTCTGCCAGTTTGTATTGGTGACGAAACTGACAGCGGTATTGTAGGCCAGATCAGGCGCCACGCTCCCCTGTCCCGCCGGATTCAACGGCAGGTAAGCCTGCAGACGAAGAATAGCATAGACGGCCACGAAGCAGACGATTTTAAAACTGAGCAGCGCCAGCGCATAGTGCGACCAGGACTGCTCCTCCTCCGGCCTCACACCTGAAAACCGGTACAATGCCCGCTCCACCGGCCCCAGAATGGGCGACAGAAAGGTTCGCCTGCCCTCCAGCAAGGCGACCAGAAATCCCCCCATCGGCCTTGTGAGTGCCAGAACGCAGAGAAAGAAAATGCCGATTGTGATCCATCCTGCCATGGACATGGTTCAGAACCTTTCCGGCCGGATCAGAACGGCGGCAACATAGACCAGCAAAAAAATAGTCACACCACCTGCCAGAACAAAATCAAAGGTCATGACTCATATCCTCGCGCATGCCATCACGAAGCCGATACAGACGATAAAACCCACCAGTCCAAGGCCGACATAAAATCCGTCGAGCATTTCAAACTCCTCTGCAGATCAGGTTTATCGCGCGACCGGGATAGGAATGAGAGAGGAAGAAACCTACTGGCGGTATAGGAATCTCATAGGCACCGAAACAAGAGCCTGTTTTGCAAAAGAAATATTGTTATGCAGACTCTCCGGAGCGGGTCGACCCGCTCCGGGGATAGTTGTTCATCAGGATAAAAATTTTTTGATACGGATTTTCAGTAATAATAAAAGGGTGACCACGGCCCCCATGCAGACCATTCCATGGCGTAATCCTGATCCATCGATGCTGTTGCCTGCTGCTCATCCGCAAGATGCTGCTCAAACACTTCATGCCGATAGTTGCTGTAAGCCTTCTGGTCACCGACATACACACAGCCGCATAGGGTCGGATCGGAATAGACATACAGCATCTGACCATTGCGTACCTGCCGGATAAATTTATGGGGCGGCAAGGTTTTCATGGAGGCAAGTCTCGCAGGGGTATCAGGCAGATGAGGAACGAAACCGGCCGCTGCCAGCTTGTTTTCCTTCTGGGTCACGTTCTGGCCGCATCCTGTAGCAGCAAACAGAATGGCAACCATCGGCAGAACACGGGCCACAAAATTTTTGCAAGACATCACTGATCCCTGTTTTTAAATCAAACTCAGTATAGTGCATTATAAAAAATCTTCATCAAGAGAAATTTGCTAGTTCCAATAAAAAACATTTCTTGAAAAAGTATCAAATTATGGAAGTTTTATATAAAAAATCTTTATTAAAAAAGAGGTATTACAACACTAGAAAAATTAGATTATTTTTTATTTGCTATTTTTCTGATGATCGTTTTTGTACATTATATTTTAGTACAATATCAAATTTCTTTACGGCCCATCAGAATATGGTTCTATATTCTGCTTAAAAGGATTTTCTCTGTAGCATGAACAAAAAAGTTACCTCCCAGACATCTGACAGGCAGCCTCCTGCATCTGTCGATGTGCCTTTGATTACCGGCTCCAATGCCCCCCCTGTCAGAACGGAGGCGCCTCCTGCTTCGCTGGAGGCCGCTATTGGCGCGAAAGTGCGCCGCCTGCGCCAGCGTCTTGGCATTACGGCGGCCGATCTGGCGGCGGAAGCGGATTTATCAGCCGGAATGCTCTCGAAAATCGAAAACGGCTCTACATCTCCGTCACTGGCCACGCTTCAGGCATTGTCCCGCGCTTTGAATACACCAATCTCAAGCTTCTTCAGCGATTTCGATGAACGACGCGATTGTAGTTATGTTCCAGCCGGTATGGGCCTGAGCATTGAACGGCGCGGCACCAAAGCAGGGCATAAATACGAGCTGCTGGGGCATTCTCTGGGCTCCGGTCTGGCCGTGGAGCCATATCTGATCACCCTCAGCAAGGATGCCGCCCCCTACACGCAGTTTCAGCACAAGGGAACAGAACTGATTTATATGTTGTCGGGCAGCATTCGCTACCGCCACGGGGATGGGCTTTATACTTTGAATCCCGGTGATATGCTGTCTTTTGATTCGGCAGCACTGCATGGACCGGAGGAGCTGACAGAACTGCCAGCCCAATTCCTGTCGATCATCGTTTATAATCGGGAATGATCGATAACGGATACTGAGTCGCAATCAGAAGAGGCTGGTCCCGGAACCGCTGCCCTACGGACACAGGCGCGGTGGTCAAAGGGGCTGCAAACGCAGCTGCCGGAGCACTCATCAGAAATGCGGCAGACAGGATCTTCGTGAAACGGAACGACATCGGCTTCGCCTTTCGATAGATCAGGCACGGGGATATACTCTGGCGTGGCATTGCCGATTCTGATCGTTCCGGCATTGATATGTCTCAATCACCCATCCCGTGATCGGCATTGGGGCCGGTCATGGATGATAAGGGTGGCAGCAGCTCCGTTTTTCCTTCACAAACCCAGCCCATAGAACGGCGCAGCCACGGCATGGCCTCAGCCTCCAGCGCCTTGCGCACCCCCTGTGCCAGGGAACGCGGCACTGTTCCAAGCTCCCTTCGCCGCGCGACCAGGGTCAACTGACGCCGCAGGGATGGTCCCGGCAAAGGCAGGCAGCGTATGCGGTTCAAATCCGTACGTGCCTCATAGATACAGAGCGGCGTGGTCATTCCCCAGGCAATCCCCTGCTCCACCATTGCCATAACGCCATAAGGCGTATCGAATTCCTGATGACGTGGCAGATCCAGTTGCAAACGGCGCAGATGCCGCTCTATGTCGATCCCCGTGCGGGAGCGGGCACTATACCGGGCCAGCGGCAGTCGCTCAGACAACGCGGTCAGAGAGGCAGCAGCGGATAATCCCCCCGGCAGATCAACCCCGGATGGAAGCGCCAGGATATAAGGCTCGTCGAACAGATTCCAGCGTTCCAACCCGTCCAGATCCTGCAACGCATCCGTGCCGAGGCAGATATCCAGATGCCGCGTCAGCAATGCACTGGCATGGCTGGCGGTCAGGCCGGACAAAAACATGACCTGATCAGCCATCGTCTCCAACTGTTGCGCCAGAGGCCCCAGCACGGCGCGGGACAGGGAATCGACCATCCCGATCCGCAGCAGCGCCAGACGCCGCTGACGAACCTGACGCAGCAGCGGGGCAATCTGCCGCGCCTCCTCCAGCAATGCCGCGCCGCGCTGCCGCAACAGCACCCCTGCCGGCGTGGGTGAAAGCGGTCTGACACCACGATCCAGCAACGCAACACCGGTGCGTTTCTCGATCTCGGCAATGGCCTGCGAGACAGCCGGTTGCGACAAGCCCAGCCTGCGCGCCGCACCAGCCATGCCGCCTGCATCGCAGACCGCCAGAAAAATCTCTAGCAGGCGCAGGTCAAATGGCAGTCCGGGACTGTGCAACATGGGCGATCTCCTCAGAGGCAGGAGTATAAGAAAAAATTATACCCTGTCCCATCGCCTCCACCGCTACGTTTTCCCGCATGCGCCCCATGCGCCCGCCGGAGAAGCATTGCCGTGTTGTCAGACCGCTATTCCATTCTGTCCGTCATCTCACAGGCGCTGCGTGGCCATAAAGGGTGGAAACCCGCTTGGCGTGATGCCGCGCCCGCCCCATCCTATGATGTCGTGATCGTGGGTGGCGGCGGACATGGATTGGCCACAGCCTATTATCTTGCCAGTCGTTACGGCATCCGCAACGTCGCCGTGCTGGAAAAAGGCTGGATCGGCGGCGGCAATGTCGGTCGTAACACCACCATTATTCGTTCCAATTACGGGCTGCCGGGCAATATCCCGTTCTACGAACTGTCCATGAAACTGTGGGAGACTCTGGAACAGGACATCAACTACAACGCCATGGTCAGCCAGCGCGGTGTGCTGAACCTGATCCATTCCGATGGCCAGCGCGACGCCTATGCGCGGCGCGGAAACGCCATGCGACTGCACGGGGTGGATGCAGAGCTGCTGGACCGCGAGGCAGTGCGTGCAATGTATCCATTCCTGAACTTTGATCACGCACGCTTTCCCATCAAGGGCGGTCTTCTGCACAGACGCGGCGGCACGGTACGGCATGATGCGGTGGCATGGGGCTATGCCCGCGCCGCAGACCGTCTGGGTGTAGACATTATCCAGAACTGTGAAGTCACCGGGCTGAAAATCGAACATGGCCGTATTCTCGGGGTCGACACGAAACGGGGCTTTATCGGTGCGAAAACGGTGGCGCTGTCAGTGGCCGGCTCTTCCAGCAAGGTCGCGGCCATGGCGGGTATGCGGTTACCGATCGAAAGCCATGTGTTGCAGGCTTTCGTCAGTGAAGGTTTGAAACCGGTCATTCCCGGCGTCATCACCTTCGGCGCGGGGCATTTCTATATCAGCCAGTCGGATAAAGGCGGCCTTGTGTTTGGCGGCGATATTGACGGCTACAACTCCTACGCCCAGCGCGGCAATCTGCCGACCATCGAGGATGTGTGTGAAGGCGGCGTCGCGCTGATGCCCGCCATTGGCCGGGCCAGATTGCTGCGGCACTGGGCCGGGCTGATGGACATGTCGATGGATGGCAGCCCGATCATCGACCGTACTCCGGTTGACGGGCTGTATCTGAATGCAGGCTGGTGTTACGGCGGCTTCAAGGCGGTTCCCGCGGCAGGGCTGTGTCTGGCCCATCTGGTTGCCACCGGCACGCCGCATGAGGTTGCCAGAGCCTATCGTCTGGACCGTTTCGCCACCGGTCATGTGATTGATGAAAAAGGCATGGGCGCACAGCCCAACCTGCACTGACACGATTTCCGAACCGGCTTGATTTGAACGAAGATCAACGACACTGAAAAGGACCAGGATATGCGCATCGCCTGTCCCTGTTGCGGCCCGCGCGGCCTGGAGGAATTCCTGTATCGTGGCGATGCCACCCGCACCCTTCCGGCGGCCTCGGCCAGAACGGAGGCATGGGCGGACTACACCTATCTGCGCGACAATCCGGCAGGGGGGCATGAGGAATACTGGTTCCATGCCGCCGGTTGTCAGAACTGGCTGCGCGTCAGGCGTGATACGCGCGACCACAGCATCCTCAGCGTCATACTGGCCCGCGATCCGTCCGCCTCTGCAACGGGAGAGGTACGATGAACGCCCCCCTTTCCCAAAGCTGCCGTCTGCCCTCCGGCGGCATGATCGATCGCACCAGCCTGCTGCGTTTCCATTTCGACGGGCGCTCCTATACCGGCCATGCGGGCGATACGCTGGCTTCCGCCCTGCTGGCCAACGGGGTAAAACTGGTCGGGCGCTCGTTCAAATATCACCGCCCGCGCGGTATTCTTTCGGCGGGCGAGGAAGAACCGAACGCGCTGGTGCATCTGCGCAGTGGCGCAAGGCAGGAACCGAATACCCGTGCGACGACAATCGAGTTGTTCGACGGGCTGACCGCCACCAGCCAGAACCGCTTTCCGTCGTTGCGTTTCGATCTGCTGTCGGTCAACCAGTTGATCTCACCGTTTCTGACGGCGGGGTTCTACTACAAGACCTTCATGTGGCCTGCCGGGTTCTGGGAAAAACTGTACGAACCCGCCATTCGCCGCGCCGCCGGTCTCGGAACGCTGTCAGGCGAGGCCGATCCTGATCGCTATGAAAAAGCAACGGCTTTCTGTGACGTTCTGGTGATTGGCTCCGGTCCGGCCGGTCTGGCAGCGGCGGTCGCGGCGGCACGGACCGGAGCCCGCGTCATTCTCGCCGAGCAGGATCATCGTTTGGGCGGCCGCACCCTGACCGAGCGCCGCGACATCGACGGCCAGCCCGCCGCGCAATGGGCCGCAACGATGGAAGCCGAACTTGCCGCCTGCGCGGAAGCCCGCATCTTCCGCCGCACCACCGTGTTCGGAGTATATGATGGCGGCACGTACGGCGCGCTGGAACGCGTGGCCGATCATCTGCCGGTGACTCCAGATCATCTGCCACGCCAGCGCCTGTGGCGCTTCATTGCCCGTCGCTGCGTTCTGGCCACCGGCAGCATCGAACGCCCGCTGGTTTTCGACGGCAATGACCGCCCCGGCGTGATGCTGGCAGGCAGCGTCAGAAGCTATGTCAATCGCTTTGCCGTGCGGCCCGGTCAGCGCGCCGTGATCGCCCTGAACAATGATGATGCCGCCCGCACTGCGGCCGATCTGGCGGCAGCCGGACTCTCCATTGCCGCCCTGGTCGACCAGCGGGCGGAAACCTCGCAGGCCGTACGCGATATCGCCCACCGCACCGGTGCAAGGCTGTTTGCCGGAGCACACATCAAAAAAGCGCATGGCGGCGCAAGCGGTATACGCAGCGTCAGCGTCGCGGGTACCGATAGCGGAGTCGCCACACTACGCGCTGATCTGCTGGCCATGTCGGGCGGCTGGACACCGGCCCTGCATCTGACCACCCATCTCGGCGGTAAACCGCGCTGGGACGGCACGATCAGCACCTTCCTGCCCGATACCGACAGATTACCGCCCGGTATGAGGGTGGTGGGGGCTGCTGCAGGCTGTTTCAGCCTCGGCAGAGGAATTGCCGAAGGAACGCATGCAGGGCTGGAAGCGGCCGAATCCTGTGGGTTCTCGCTCCCTTCAGCCCCTGCGCTTCCGGCCACGGATGATCTCGATGCCGATCCGGCCCAGCCGCTGGGTACCCTCCGCAGCATCAAGGGCAAGGCTTTTATCGACTTCCAGAACGATGTTACCGCGAAGGATGTGGCGCTCGCGCATCAGGAAGGCTTTGTTTCGGTCGAGCATCTGAAGCGCTACACCACGCTGGGCATGGCCACTGATCAGGGCAAAACGGCCAATATCAACGGGCTGGCCCTGATGGCGGGAATCACAGGGGCCGGCATTCCCGCCACCGGCACCACCGGCTTCCGTCCCCCCTATACACCGGTTTCGATCGGTGCGCTGGGGGGAGCGCATCGTGGACCGCAATACCGTCCTCGGCGCCTCACCCCGCTGCATCGCTGGGCCGAAGCACGCGGCGGCGTATTCACCGAGGTCGGGCAATGGATGCGCGCCCAATATTTCCCGCGTCCGGGAGAATCCGACTGGCTGGCCACCGCCACCCGTGAGGTCAATGCCGTGCGGAACGGGGTCGGGTTCTGCGATGTCTCCACGCTCGGCAAGATTGATATACAGGGCGCAGATGCAGCCGAATTTCTCGACCGGGTCTGCGTCAATCGCCTCTCACGCATTCGCAGCGGTCGCGCCGGATATCTGGTGATGCTGCGCGAGGACGGCTTCGTGCTGGATGACGGCACCGCCGCACGGCTCGGAGAAGATCATTATCTGCTGAGCGCTTCCACCGCCCATGCCGGGCAGGTGTTCCAGCACCTCCTCTACTGCCATCAATGTCTGTGGCCAGAGCTGGACGTGCAGATTGCCTCCGTCACCGAGCAATGGGCGCAGATCGCTATTGCAGGTCCACGGTCACGCGATGTTCTGCGTCGTCTGATCGACCCTGCGTTCGATCTGTCCCGCGAGGCATTCCCGCGCATGAGCGTGGCCGAAACCATGCTTACGGATGGAACGCCTGTACGGTTGTTCGGCCTCTCCTTCTCCGGTGAGCTGGCTTATGAACTGGCCGTCCCCGCCCGTCATGCAGCCGGGATTGCAGACCGGCTGATGGAGGCCGGGGCCGAGTTCGACATCACCCCCTACGGCACCGAAGCCATGGGGATCATGCGGGTGGAAAAAGCCTATCCGGCGGGCAGCGAGTTAAACGGACAGGTCACGCTGCATGATCTGAACGCCGGAGGATTGATGGCCGACAAGGAATGCCTCGGTCGTGCCATGGCATTGCGCCCGGCCCTGACGGATCCCGGCCGTCCGCGCCTGATCGGCCTGCGCCCGGTCGATGCCGGCTTCCAGATCGACCCCGGCATCAGAATGAGGGCCGGGGCCCATCTGCTGCCCCGCGGCGCTGAAGCCAGTGCCGCCCATGATCAGGGATCCATCACCTCTGCCGTCTATTCTCCCACTCTTGGCCATTGGATTGCGCTGGCACTCCTGCGTAACGGGCCTGAAAGGGCGGGGGAAATCATCCGCGTCTACGATCCCGTGCGCGGAGAAGATTATCTGGCCGAAATCGTTTCCTCCGCCTTCGTCGATCCTGCCGGAGACCGCTCCAATGTCTGAAACACCTTTTGTGATGACGGAACAGAACCGGGCCATCGCGCTGGTCAGCACCAGACGGAATGGCCATTCCGCCCTGCGGGATGCCTTCCTCATCGGGTACGGCATCCCCCTGCCCGAGACCGGAAAGCGCAGCGCCGTACCCGGTATGGAGATGCTGTGGAACAGCAGCAGACAGTATCTGGTCATCGGTCATGATCCTGGCCTTGCATCGAACATACAGGCTGCCGCCGGTAGCAATGCCTCGGTCACGGAACAGGGGGATGGACGGGTGATTCTCCATCTCTCCGGCACTGCCGTCAGGGATGTGCTGGCGAAACTGGTCCCGATCGATCTGCATCCACGCAGTTTCGGCCCGGAGGATACAGCCATCACCACCATGGCCCACGTCACCGTGCAGATATGGCATTCCGATCAGGAAAACGGTTTCCATCTTGCCATTCCCCGCAGCTATGCGGACTACGCCATCGCCATGATCACCGAAGCCGCCCGCGAGTGGCAGGCCGGTTAACCACAGATGAACAATCGGCAATCACCACAATCTCCTTAAAGCGTTGCCATTTAGCAACGCTTTACAATCAACTTTAAATGAGAACGATTATTATAATCATTACCTCTTCCAAAAGGGGAAGCGTTTCCGGTAAGCGCCGTTGCCACGTGAGCCGGAGAATTTCAGATGAAACTCAAAGCCCTTCTTCTCGCCAATGCCGCCATGACAGCCGGAATGCTGGCTGTCATGCATCAGGCACAGGCCGACAGCGCGGCACAGAAAACTGCGCAGGCCGAGACATCGGCCTTACCCACCCTGTCCGTACAGGGGCAGAAAACGACCGCCAGCACCCCGGTGCAGGGATTTCTGGCAACGCGCGATACCAGCGCCACGAAAACCGACACGCCTATTCTGGAAACACCGCAAGCCGTGACGGTTATTACCCAGGACCGCATGCAGGTACTCAATACGCGCAGTATCACTGAAGCGCTTCGCTATACGGCAGGCGTCAATGCGGATTCATATGGCGCTGACGTGCGGGGCTTCTATGGCTCCATTCGTGCCTTTACCCCGGATGTCTATCTGGACGGTACGCGCACACCCATTACCACCACCTCTCAGGCATTCCAGATCGAGCCATGGGGTATGGAACGCATTGAGGTACTGCGTGGAGCGGTCTCTCCACTGTATGGTTCAGGTAATCTCGGCGGTCTGATCAATGCCGTCAGCAAAACACCCAGGCTGAACCAACAGAACCAGATGCAGATTCAGGGTGGCTCCTTCGGTCGTATTCAGGGTGCGGTGGATGTGGGGGGGAAACTCAACAAGAGCGGAACACTGCTGTGGCGTTTCAATGCCTTGTTGCGCGATTCAGGCACCGGTTACAAAAATATCAAAAACAATCGCATTTATGTTGCCCCATCCATTGCGTGGAAACCGGATGCCGATACCAGTGTGATCCTGCTGGCCAGCTACATGCAGGATGATGCAGGATCATCCGCCCAGTTCCTTCCCGCCAAAGGCACAGTCCTGCCCAATCCCAATGGTCGGATTCCGCGTGACTTCCTGAATGGCGATGAACAGTTCGACGTTTATTCCAAGCGCCAGATCGCTGTCGGATATGCAGCAGAACATCATATCCTGTCGAACTGGGTGGTACGCCAGAATATGCGCTTTGCCCATATCGACCTGAATTATCGCTCCATCTACGGAAATGGATATGCTGGCCAGAGTCTGCGTACACTGAACCGCGTCGCGATGTGGCAACAACCTATCATGAACACGGTGACGCTGGATACAAATACGGAATACAAGATCGCTACAGGCCCGATCGGCCATGACATTCTGTTGGGTGTCGATTTCCGTAGCAATGCCAACCAGCAACGTAACGCGAGCCTCAACGGTCCTACGCTGGATGTTTTTGCACCTGTCTATCGCAGCTTCACATGGCCGACTTTCGCAGGCCCGCGCGGTGTCACACTCACCAGCACCAACCAGACACAGACACAGACCGGTGTCTATCTGCAGGATCAGCTCTCCTACCAGAACTGGCACCTGACGCTGACCGGACGGCAGGATTTTGCCTCCACCTCCACGGTGAACAATCTGAAAAAATCCACTGCTTCCCAGGATAATCAGGCTTTCACCGGTCGTGCCGCCCTGCTTTATGCATTCCCGAGCGGTGTCTCACCCTACGCAGCCTATTCCACATCGTTCCTGCCGCAGGCTGGCACAGATATGCAGGGCAATGGCTTCCAGCCTCTGACCGGTGATCAGGTCGAAGTCGGCATCAAGTATCAGCCTCCCTCGACCAACATTCTGTTCACGGCGGCGGCCTATGATCTGCACCAACAGAACGTGCTGACTCCGAACCCGATTGCACCCACATTCAGCGTGCAGACGGGCGAGATCCGCAGCCGCGGCATCGAACTGGAAGCAACCGGCAAAATCACCCGGAACCTTTCCCTGATCAGTGCCTTCACCTATCAGGAGCCGCTGATTACAAAGAGCAATGTGGCCGGTGCAACCGGATCACGACCCGTCGCACAGGCGAGCCACATGGCATCCGTGTTTCTGGATTATACTTATCCGATCAGCGAAGATCTCAGCGTAGGGCTTGGGGCCGGTACCCGCTATACTGGTGAAACAGCCGGTGCCGTACCCAACACCTTCACGGTACCGAGTTTCCTGCTGTTCGATCTGGTAGCACACGCGGATTACAAGCAGTGGCGCCTGCAGGTAAATGCCACCAATTTGACCGATAAAACATTTGTCGCCGCATGCAGCAGCATCAATGCCTGCGGGTATGGTCAGGGCCGGGCCGTGTTTGCCTCTCTCGGATACCGCTGGTAATCAACAGCCCCTTCTATAAAAACAGCTCCCGGTCTATGATCGGGGGCTGTTTTTTGTGCGCTGACATTCAAAAAATAAAAAGCGCCTAGTCCTGCCGTGAGAAATCGATCCAGGCGGCAAAGCCAGTTTCAGTGCCGAATGCAAGATGACGCCCATCCGGGCTCCATCGCAGCACAGTGATCTCTCCACGACCAGGTGCACAGATCGGCAGAATACGACCAGATTCAATATCGGCCATGACAGCCAGCCCGTCGGAGTATCCTGCCGCCACCGCCTCATGACGCGGGTGGCAGGCTACCGCCGTGCACAAACCATCCGGAATTGGTGCCAGTTCCATGGGCTGTTTGCCCATCGGACCACCACCGAAAAACGGCCACAGCACAATGGCTTCGGCCCCGGAACTCGCCAGCCATCGACCGCTTCTGGAAAAAGACAGCGACCGTGTTTTGGCGGGATAGCCGCTCATACGCATGTGATGCCCGTCACTCAGCCGCCAGCCATGCAGAGAGTTTTCCTGCATGGATGTCACCACCGCTTCCGCTGCCGGATGCACGGCCACACCGGTATGGCTCCCTTTCCACGCGAGAACACGAGGGTTGTCGGTTTTGGACGCCACATACCAGATGCTGACGCCATTATAGTGGGAGGCAAACAAACGCTTGCCCTTCGCATCAAAAGTCAGCCCGGTGACCGTGGACGCATGCTCAAGCGTTTTCAGCAGCTTTCCCTGTGCATTGAAAACATGCACCGCCCGGCCTGCCGTACAGGCAATCACTCCGAGTTTACGATCCGGATGCACGGCGATGGTCTCTATCCATTTGCCCTTGAAACCGGCCAATGTCTCCACCGTCCAGTCAGACCGGATCAGACGTAACTGGCCGTCATCGCCGCCAGACAGAAAGCCATCCCCCGCGGGAGAAGCACAGAAAGAAAGTAGTCCGTCCTCATGCGTCCTGATCTGAATTTTTTCAGTCGGATCGGACAAAGACAGCACGTGGACACAGCCATCCGCCGCCGCAAAGGCCACATGCGACTGGCTGAATGCCACACCGATTGCATAGGCTCCAAGCTGTACCTGCTGCCCGCGGGACGTCAGCAGGAAGTCCTCATCCATCTCCCCGCTCATGATACCGCCGCACGGCATGCCTCAAAACCGCGCCGCAATTGCGGGCGGTTCAGATCGCGGCCGATAAACACGATCCGGCTGCGCTGCCCCGGCTCCGCCGGGCCGATGTAATCGCCATCCGCCAGCATATGCACGGCTTGAAACGCAAAGCGTTTATCTTCACCAGCATAGTGTAAAATTCCCTTGGTGCGCAGCAGATCCTGCCCTTTGGTCTGAAGCAGCTCGGCAATCCACGCATTGAATTTCTGCGGATCGAGGGGCCCATTCACTTCCAGGCTGATGCTTGTCACCCCCTCCGAATGATCATGCGAGTCATGATCGAGGAAATCAGGGTCGTTTGCCAGAATGCGATCCAGACTGAATGCGTCCAGTCCAAGCAGTTCAGTGACCGGCACATCGGCGCGGTGGGCGCGACGGATCACGGTATGCGGGTTGATGGCCTTTATTCTTGCCTCCAGCGCATCCAGTTCTTCCGGCGTGGCAAGATCGGTCTTGTTGAGGATGATGACATCCGCGAACGCGATCTGGGTCACCGCCTCCGTGCTTTCTTCCAGCTGACGCGGCAAATGTCGGGAATCCACCACCGTCACGATCGCATCCAGCCGGGCATTACGCCGCACATCCTCATCCATGAAGAAAGTCTGTGCGACCGGGGCGGGATTAGCGAGACCGGTGGTCTCGACGATAATACCATCGAAACGCCCACGCCGCTTCATCAGCCCGGAGATGATGCGGATCAGATCACCACGCACTGTGCAGCAGACACAGCCATTGTTCATTTCGAACACTTCCTCATCCGCATCGACGACGAGGTCGTTATCCACGCCCAGCTCACCGAATTCATTGATCACCACGGCAAATTTCTTGCCATGTGGCTCCGTGAGGATGCGGTTGAGCAATGTCGTTTTACCGGCACCCAGAAAGCCGGTCAGCACAGTGACGGGAATGTGTGGCGGAGCGGAAGCAGCTGTGTCTGTCATGGTCATTGTCTTTCCTGTCATGCGGCTTGCACCGACGCCGTTTTCTACGAAGCAGAGATAACGCGTTCCTTGTCTGATCCAAGAGCCAGCCTTGCCTCCGCCAGACCGAAGCCAAGCAGCAGGAAGAACCAGCCGGAAAGAGGCATGGATGTCACACTGCTGGCGGAGGCGAGCGGCCATTCCTGGATCAGCACGGCTGCCAGCAAACCAACCCGCAGCGGCGTGGGATGGCGATAAAGCCCTCGCGCCAGTGCCACCACCCATGCGATCACCAGTGCTGAAAACAGCAGCAGCCCCGGATAACCGGCATCTGTCAGCGCCTGCAGATAATGATTGTGCGGATGCTGCACGCAGATCGCGGCGCCTCCCCCATCGGTTGAGCAATCTCCCAGTGCCCGCCCAACAGAACGCACGCCGAAATAATGCGGATCGTCACAGCCAGTGCGGAATCCGTCAAAGCCCCTTCCCGTCAGCGGATTATCCGCCGCCATCACCAGAGAGCGGCTGAGAATCTGCCCGTAATGGCTGCCTCCGAAGGCGCCCATCTGCTGACTGAACTTTTCCACCAGCCGATGGTGCACCTGAGGTGAAATCACCGGAGAAGCCGCCACCAGACATCCGGCCAGCACCGCCAGCGCCGCCAGCGGAAGACGCAAACGCCGCAGATAGATGAATGCCACACCCAGCCCCGGCCCCAGAACCAGCAGCAGCGGCATCCGCTCCCCCATCAACACAAGCAAACCGACCGAGCCGGCAGCCAGCACAATGCGCAAGACACCAGCCGGCTGCCATGGTGCGCGCAACGCCTGCATCAGCATAGGCAACAGCACAGGAAACAGCAGACGGGAGTAAGGAGGGGCCGCACGGGGATGCTGATAAGGACCAGTCAACTCCCCATCGGGACCACGCGGCCAGCCGAACATATTATGGCCGGTTACGAACTGAAAAGCCGTCTGGGCAGCCATATAGAAAAACGTGATTTCCAACAGCCGCCGCAGCCACAGCCTCACCTGCTCCCCACGCAGCAGCAGATGCTCCAGCGCCGCCACAAAAATCAGGACTCTGACTGTCAGCACCGCCTGCAACAGGGAAGAAAGTCCCCCCTGCCCCAGACTGCCGATCGGCAGGGAACACAGCACCAGCCATCCCCACCACAACAGACCAATCTTCAGCCAGCCAGTACGGAACCATCCCCATTCATGGGCCAGCGCCGAGCGGATCAGGAACAGGGCCGCAATGCCTGACATCAGACATTCCGCAATCCCGCGCCCATGCGTCAGAAAAATCGGCAGCAGCAGTAACGCCACCACCGAGACACGTTCAATGCCGGCGCTGACCGCCGCACGGGAAACAGTGTTCACGGGGATCAGACGATCTGCTCATATTTCGGCAGATGCCAGGATTCAGGTTCGGCCTCTGCCGCCGCATACCATTGCTGCATCAGCGGATGCATCCGCACCGCATCCCGGTAAGACGCAGCCGCTTCAGAAAGCGGCACATCATACGTCAGAAAGCGTGCCACCACCGGCGCATACATGATGTCGGCAACCGTCAATGCCGCACCATAAAGATAGGGGCCATCTGCCCCGAACCGCGCCCGTGTTTCGCTCCAGACCTGATCGATGCGCGCAAGATCGGCCAACACCGCCTCATTGAACATCAGCCCCGGAAAACGGCGGCAGACATTCATCGGCATGGCGATGCGCAATTCCCGGAAACCGGAATGCATTTCAGCCGCCAGGCTGCGCGCCTGGGCACGGATCATGGAGTCGGACGGCCACAACGCAGGCTGGATCTCGGCGCAATATTCGCAGATCGCCAGACTGTCCCAAATCGGCTGCCCCTTCACTTCCAGCACCGGCACACAACCACTGGGAGAAGCCTGCTTCACCTCCGGCGTATGCCCCCCAGCCAGTTTATAGACCACCTCCTCCGCCTCGATCCCTGCCAGCTTCACCGCCAGCCAGCCCCTCAACGACCAGGAGGAATAGCGGCGGGTGCCAAGCAACAAACGGGCGCGCGTGGAAGCAGAAAGAGCGGTCATGCTCTGCAATTCCTAAAAACTTTAAAAAAAGCCATTGAAGCCAACGGGCCTGAAACGATCAGGCATGCTCAGCCGATCTGACGGCGGAAACGCTCCACCGCTGCTACCAGTGCACGCCTGATCCCGGGTTCCAGCGCGGAATGTCCGGCATCGGGAATCACAGTCAGTTTCGCGGCCGGCCAGCACGCGGCAAGGTCAAAGGCGGAATAGGCCGGGCAGATCATGTCGTAGCGGCCCTGCACGATCTCGGCGGGGAGGGTGGCGATACGGTCCATATGACCCAGCAAACCCTCCGGCGGCAGAAACAGCCGATTGGCAAAATAATGCGCCTCGATCCGCGCCAGCCCTAACGCGCCACGATCCCGCGCAAACAAGCCAACCGTATCCGGATTCGGCAGCAATGTGCTGCACGAGCCTTCATACAAAGACCATGCCTGCGCCGCGGGCATATGCACCGCAGGATCAGCATCGTTCAACCGGCGGATATAACCGGCCAGCAGATCGTGCCTCTCTTTAGGAGGCAGGAAATTGGCGAAAGCGGCATATGCCTCTGGAAATACCTGGCGAAGACCATAGAGAAACCATTCGACCTCCTGCTTACGGCCCAGAAAAATGCCGCGCAGCACACAGCCCAGCACCCTGTCCGGATGTGCCTGAGCATAGGCCAGCGCCAGGGTCGATCCCCAGGAACCGCCGAACAGCAACCAGCGTTCGACGCCGAGATGAACGCGCAGCAGTTCTATGTCTTCTATCAGATCCTGCGTGGTATTGCGCGCCAGACTGCCCAGCGGACGGGACCGCCCCGCTCCGCGCTGATCAAAAATCACAGCCCGCCAGTAAACGGGGTCAAAAAAACGGCGATGGACCGTGCCCGCCCCCGCCCCCGGACCACCATGCAGGAACAGCACCGGGACGCCGTGAGGATTTCCCACCTGCTCCCAATACATGACATGGCCACCTGACAACGGCAGGTAGCCGGTTTCGTTCGGACCTATATCCGGAAAGAGATCGCCACGGGGCATAAGGGTATTTTACAGATGTAAGCCCGCGCATGAAATAGGGCTGCTTTCAGGAGGATCGCATAGATGGCCCGCGTTCTGCTCATTTTTGGCGGATTATCCGGCTGCATGGCAGTTGCCATGGCCGCCATCGCTGCCCATGCCTTACCCGACCCCGATACAATCCGCCTGGTGCAGACGGCGGTACAGATGCAGGGCTGGCACGCCATCATGATGATCATCTCGGCACTGCTTGCCACGCATGTGAATAAGGGTGTCGCCCGGAAAATCGCTCTGGCCGCCGGAGGCGCTTTTTTTGTGGGCACAGTTCTGTTCTGCGGCGATCTGTATGTTCTGGCCCTGCAGGGGATCAGCCTCAGCCCGCTGGCACCTATTGGCGGTGTAACCCTGATGCTGGGCTGGCTTGGTGTGGCAGCAGCCGGCGCAGTCGGACAGAGCACCTCTTTCACACACTGAAACAAAACGGTTTTATTACAGGGGGAGCATTGCTCTCATGCCGTGTTTGACGTTGTTCTCCACCCCAATCATTCCCATCCTCATGGTCGCGAACCGGACCAAAACAAAACCAGATCCGGTAGCTATTGAGGAAAGCGCATATCATGCAAAATACACACGGAACACGTCGGCAGCGAATATCCGGGCGCGCAATCCCGGTTATTCTGGCGCTGGGCCTGCCGCTGCTGATGGCAGCCTGTGCCGGCCCGACCCCGGAAACCGGCACAACCCATGCCAGGCTGATGAACAATCAGGATCAGACGGCCTGGCTGGGCAGCGGCAAAATCGCCACGGAGAGTTACGACTTCAACAAGAGCGTCGCCGCACATAACGTTTTGTGCAGCTGGGAGCCAACCTTCAATCCTGATAACTGCCGCTGATCAGCATCCGGATCAGATCGGTGAGGTCAAGCCAATGAAGCCAGAATCGCGTCACAGACGCGATGGGCTTGCGCCTCACTGAGATCCGGGTGGATCGGCAATGCCAGAATACGCGTGGCAAGATCCTCGGAAACAGGCAGCGACGCACCATCGTGAGAAGGAGCGTAGGCAGGCTGCATATGCAGCGGTCGCGGGTAATAGATGGCTGTCGGCACGCCCTGATCTTTCAGACTGGCCTGCAAGCCGTCACGCCGGTCCGCATCCTTGAGCAAGATGGCATAGATCGCCCAAGCGGAGCGACTATCCGGCACACGGGCAGGAGTGGTCAGACCAGCTTCCCCCGCCAGCCTTGCATCGTACAGCGACGCAATTGCTTCCCGCGCTTCCAGCTCCTGCCCGAACACCGTCAGCTTACTGAGCAGCACCGCTGCCTGAAGCGTATCGAGTCGGCCATTCATACCGGTGCGCAGAACCTCGTATCGTGTCGTGCCCTCGCCATGGGTGCGCAGGCTGCGATACAGCGCGGCACGCTCCGCATCCTCGGTGAACAGAGCGCCCCCATCGCCATATGCTCCTAACGGCTTGGAAGGGAAAAAGCTGGTGGCCGTGGCAACTGCTTCCTGCCCAAGTCTGCGCTCACCCAGGCTCGCACCGAAACTCTGGGCACAATCATCCAGCGTGAACAGGCCGTGGCGCTCCGCGATAGCGCGGAGCGCGGCCCATGGCGCGGGCTGGCCGAACAGATCCACGCCGATCACCGCACGCGGACGCAATACGCCTGCACGTCTCACGTCCTCAATCCGGCGTTCCAGCGCCACCGGATCAATCTGGAACGTCGCCGGATCAATATCCACGAAAACCGGCACCGCGCCCAGCACCAGAGGCACTTCCGCCGTCGCCGTATAGGTGAAGGCAGGGAGGAACACGGCATCCCCCTGACCGATTCCCTCCGCCATCAGTGCAATCTGCAACGCATCCGTGCCGGAACTGACTGAGACGCAATGGGTGGCCCCGCAAAACGCGGCCAGCTCTTTCTCCAGCGCCTGCACCTCAGGCCCCAGGACGAACTGGCAATGCGCGAACACCGCTTCGACACGGGGGCGCAGATCCTCCGCAATGCGGCGCTGCTGCGCTTTCAGGTCAAGGAAAGCGATCGGGGCTGCTGTCTCTGTCATGGGTCTCACTCAGCTGGAAGCCGTTTGTAGCAAAGCCGTCCTGTCATGATTGGGCTGATGCACAAATTCCGGCACCATCTGTGCCAGCACCACCAGCGCCGCCGCATGGTCGGCACGTCGACAGGCAGCCGCCAGGATGTCGATCGCATCAGCCGCCATCTCCGCCTCCACCACACGCGGGCGGGCCATCAGAAGGCCGGGATAGATGGTAGCCTCCGGCGGTTCCTTGCCGTGGAACAGTTCTTCATACAATTTTTCGCCGGGGCGCAGTCCAGTGAACCGGATGGCAACATCCTCATCCGGCCTCAGACCGGCCAGACGGATCAGTTGGCGGGCCAGATCGACGATCTTCACCGGCTCCCCCATATCCAGCACGAAAATACCGCCTTCGGGCACAGCAGAGGAGGCCGCCCCGGCACTGACCCCAACAACCGTGGCCTGTAAGACCAGTCCCACCGCTTCCCGTACCGTCATGAAATAGCGGCGCATATCCGGATGGGTCACAGTCAGAGGACCGCCACGCTCCAACTGTCTCTGAAACAAAGGTACCACCGATCCGGTGCTGCCCAGCACATTGCCGAACCGCACCGTGACACAGCGCATTCCGTTTCCATGACGCTGGGCAAGACGATCCAGCGCCTGACAGTACATCTCGGCCAAACGCTTGGAGGCGCCCATGACACTGGTCGGATTAACCGCCTTGTCAGTGGAAATCAGCACCATGCCCAACGCTCCGGCCGCCGCCGCCGCATCCGCCACGATCCGTGTACCGACTGCATTGGTCAGCAGGCCTTCCAGCGGATTGGCCTCTACCATGGGGACATGTTTCAATGCGGCGGCATGAAACACCAGCTCCGGTTTCTCCACCTGCATGATCGCATGCAGTCGGCCAGCATCCCGAATATCGGCCACAATCGGCTGACGCGGAACAGCGGGGAAAGATTCTCCCAGCTCCAGATCAATCTGCCACAGCGCGTACTCACCGTTATCCAGCAGCAGCAGGCGTGAGGGCCCGAATGCCGCCACCTGACGACTGAGCTCGCTGCCGATCGTACCCCCTGCACCGGTCACCAGAACACGCCGGCCCTGAATCAGCCGGGCCATGCCTTCCCGATCCAGTCTCGCCTGCGGGCGGTTGAGCAGATCCTCAATGGCCACCGGCTTCAGGGTGGCTCGCGCGGAATCCGCATCGGCCGCGGCATTGGTCAGCAATGTAGGATCGGCGGCACGGCGGAGCTGCACGCCCTGCTTTTCCGCCACATCCATCAGCATACGCATCCGCTCCCCGCCCAGTTCCGGCGCGGTGATAACGATCTGCCCCGGCAACTGTCCTTCTGTCCGCAGAAGCTCCAGCACTTCATCGGCCTGATCGACCGTGCCGAGAATCGGCTGCCCGTGAATACGCCGGCCTGTCTGGCGGGAGGACAGCGCCAGCAATCCGACCACACGCAACGAGGCACGGCGATCCTTGGCCGTCGCACGGAGAAACAGATCAGCGCCCTCGCCCGCACCGACCAGAAGCACGGTCTGCATCGGCGGGGCTGCTTCCGACGCATCCGCGCGCGCCCCGAAACGGACATTGCCTTGCGTCAAGCGGTAGGCCACCCGTGGCGTCCCCAGCACCAGCAACAAGGTCATGGCGAAAATGACCGGAAAACTTTTACTGGGCAGCGGCGTGTGCGCCATGACCAGAGCAAGCGTGAACAGCACGGCACCGCTGATACTGCATGCAGCGACACCGACCAGATCGCCGATTCCTGCAAAGCGCCAGTATTGGGTAGGCAGGCGGAACGGAATGCCCCCCAGCACCACGCTCAACGCACTGAGTAATAGCCACCATGAGGCCGGAACCGGATCAGTCCCCGGCCGGGCAAGCCAGTGCGCCACCGGAACGGCCAGAGCCGCCAGAGAACCATCCAGCAGGATGTTCAGCACGATACGGGAATAAACGCGTCCGGACGCCATGAGCGACCTATAAACAGCTCCAGCCCTCTTGCCGAGGGGGGAGACCGGTGAATTACCGTGTGCCCCGCACGCTTGATACAGGCTGGTGTTGCGGTTCCACGCGGCATCGGCCATGGTCCGCCGCCTTTTCCGGCCCGTTGCGGGAGCCTTGCATGACGTTCACGGCCTTTCTTCACCATCTGCTGTTCTGTGCCGCGCTGGCAGGGCTTTCAGCCATGATCGTGCGGATCATGATCACCGTGCGGGTCATGGACCAGCCCGATTTGCGCAAGGCCCACAGCATCGCCACCCCGAAAGGGGGTGGGGTGGGAATCGTCGTCGCTTTTCTGGCCGGATTGCTGGCCCTGTATATCTGGGCGGATTTTTCCCGGATTGCGGATCCTTATTTCCGGGGGGTCATTATCGCCTCCGTCGCCATCGCGGCCGTCTCGATGATCGACGATATTCGCAGCCGTTCCTTTACCGTCAAGCTCGGCACCCAGATCCTTGCCGCCCTGACCGTCATCGCCAGCGGGCTGAGTCTGCGCGACCCGAACCTTCCGTTCATCGGGCCGGTTTCCCTGGGATGGATTGCACCAATTGCCAGCATGATGTGGCTGATCTTCGCCACCAATGCGATGAATTTCATCGACGGGCTGAACGGGCTGGCCTCCGGCGTCTCCCTGATCGCCTGCCTGTTTCTGGCCTGGATCGCGCAGGAACAGGGCGGATATTTCATTTATTTTGCCGCCCTGCTGCTGGCCTCGGGAATTGCGGGTTTTCTGCCTTTCAACTTCCCCAAAGCCCGGATTTTCATGGGTGATGTCGGCAGCCAGTTCTGCGGTTTCGTGCTCGCCATGCTCGGCATTGCCGCCAGCCGATTCGACAATGTGGACATGTCGTTCCTGCTGGTACCGATGCTGTTATTCGGCGTACTGTTCGATGTCGCTTTTACCTTGATCCGGCGTGGCCTCAATGGCGAAAACGTCACCGCCGCCCATCGTGGACACTTGTATCAGATCGCCTCCCGCAGCGGCTTCAGCCGGGAAGCCGTCACCCTGATCCATTGGGGTTTCGTAGTACTGGGAGGCTGTGCCTGCCTGCTGTTCATGCAAGCAGGGCCGAGCGGAAAACTGGTGATCCCGGCGCTACTGCTGGTGCCTCAACTGCTCTGGCTCGGCTGCGTCGTGCTGGCGGCCAGGAAACATGGAACGTCCTGGCGATAGGCGAAATCAGGATTCCAACATCCGGCGCAACAGCTCGACATCTTCAGCAAAAGCCGCATCGCGTTCCATCAGCTCGGTGACACGGCTGATGGCGTGCATCACGGTGGTATGGTCGCGATTGCCGAATTTGCGGCCAATTTCCGGCAGGGAGCGGCTGGTCAACTGCTTGGCGAGGAACATCGCCACCTGACGCGGCCGCGCCACCGCCCGCGCCCGGCGGGCAGAGGACATGTCCGTGAGGCGGATATTCCAGTGCTCCGCGACGCGGCGCTGGATTTCCTCGATGGTGATGCGACGGTCATGCGCCTTCAGAATATCGTGCAGCACTTCCTGTGCGGTTTCCAGCGTCAGCGCCCGGCCAAACAGATTGGCATGGGCGATCAGCCGGTTCAACGCGCCTTCCAGCTCCCGCACGTTCGAGGTGATCTTGTGCGCAAGGAATTCCAGCACCTTGGGAGAGACCTCGACGCCGGCCTTCTGCACCTTGGCTTCGAGAATCGAAATACGCAGCTCAAAGGTGGTGGCATGCAGATCGGCCACCATGCCGCAGCCGAGACGGGTCCGCAGACGATCTTCCAGCCCTGACAGATCAGAAGGTGATTTGTCAGCCGAAACAACAATCTGCTTGCCCGCATCCACCAGCGCATTGAAGGTATGGAAGAATTCTTCCTGCGTATTGTCCTTGCCGATCAGGAACTGAAGGTCATCCACCATCAGCACATCGACACTGCGCAGCTCTTCCTTGAACTCCATGGTGGATTGGCTGCGAATGGCGGCAATAAAGCGATACATGAACTTCTCGGCCGACATATAGGCGACAGAGACTGGCGCACGTCCCGGACGGTTCAGCTCCCACGCGATGGCATGCATCAGATGCGTCTTGCCGAGACCAACACCGCCATACAGGAAGAGCGGATTGAAACCCGGGCTGGCGGGGCTTTCCGCCACGCGGCGCGCGCAGGCATAGGCGAATTCATTGGGTTTACCAACCACGAAGGTCTCGAAGCTGAAGCGCCGATCCAGCGCATGCATATCGCCGGCGCGTCCGGCCTCATCCAACGCAGGGCCAGCCAGAGAAGAAGGGGCCAGAGTGTCTGCTTCCGGAAGACCCACCTGATCCGCGACCGGCGATACACGCTCTGCCGGAGCAGATGCTTTCTGGACGATACCGCTTTCATACAGGCTTTCGGTCAGACCGTGGCCACTCTCCGTCACGGAGCCGAGGCGGATATCCACCCGCCTGACCGCAGGATTTTCCGCCTGCCACAGCATATTCAGGCGATCGGAGTAATGAGAACGCACCCAGTCACGCAGAAAACGGGTCGGCAGGTGAATGGCAACCTCGTCTGCCTCCAACCCGGCCAGCGTCATTTGTCGCAGCCAGGTCCGGTATTCAACTTCCCCGACCTCAGCCCGCAGCCTCTGACGTACGCGATTCCATTGCTCGGCCAGCAAGCCAGCCGAAACCGGACGCTCGGTTGCTGGCGTAACATCGGCAAAGTCATCGCGTTTTTTTGCAGCGTGAACGGAGATATCCTGTTCCGCGCTGCTGCCGTGTTCTGACACTGCCCGCACCTACCCGGATCAAACGGCCCTGAAGAGAGGACCGATATTCAAACGACATGTTGCTTCGTCTGCCTGAACAGGAACCATGCACGTCCTGTCAGACCTTCCTCACCATAGGCAGGAAGTCGATATCTTAGGTTGCATCGGAGATGATCCGGAAGCAATCCAAAAGTCATACCCTATAGTCAGAAAGATTTGAACGATCACGGCACTGAGAACCAAAGTCCTGGAGAAAGGACAGTAGCCCTAGACAACAAAAATACTGCTACCCGTCGAATGGACAGCAGTATTCGTGCAGATTGATAGTGCCGAAAATCAAGACACTGACTAAAGTCAGATGTCTGATAACAAAATTACGGGACCGATATTAAAAATATCGGCTCTGTAATCCGGTCAGGCTCAGGCGGTGGCCAGAGCCTTGATCCGTGCCGTCAGGCGGGACAAACGACGGGCCACCGTGTTGCGATGGATCACGCCCTTGCCGGCGGCGCGCTGCATTTCCGGCTGAGCCTCACGCAGGGCTTCGTTTGCGGCAGTGTGATTGCCGGACGCGATCGCGGTTTCAACCTTCTTGACGAAGGTACGCATGCGGGACTTGCGCGCAGCGTTACGCTCCGTGCGAACCTTGATCTGCCGGATGCGCTTGCGCGCTGAAGCGGTATTAGCCATCGATCTTCAAACCATTCGGTAATGCTAAGGACGGGTCCGGCGGAGTGGCCCGCCTGTGAGGGGCGGATATCTACGCAGCAGCCCGCAGAGAGTCAAGGAAACTTGCACACCCCGCCATTCGGCGCCGGCAACCCTGCCCCCTTCATCCCGCCTGTTTCCCCACCTGTGGCTGGGTACAGGGACAGAAATACGTGCTTCGACCGCCCTGCACGATCTGAACGATCCCGTGGCAGCCGGCGGACAGGCCGGGACAATGTTCGCAAGGCTGGCCCGCACGGCCATAGACTTTCCATGCGTGCTGGAAATAGCCCAGTTCACCATCCGGCTGCACATAGTCACGCAGGGAGGAGCCACCTGCGGCAATCGCTTCCGTCAACGTCTCGCGAATCGCGGGAATCAACCGCCGGAGTTCAGCCCGGGAGAGCTCTCCCGCGGCCCGCAGCGGATTGATCCCGGCCCGGAACAAAGCCTCCGAAACATAGATATTGCCCAGCCCGGCCACGATCCGTTGATCCAGCAGAGCCAGCTTCACCGCTGTACGACGACCGGCAAATGCCTTTTCCAGACTGGAGAGAGAAAACGCACTTTCCAGCGGCTCCGGCCCCATGGGGGAAAGCAGGCGATGCGCATCCTCCGCCTCAGTCGGCACCAGATCCATCATGCCGAACCGCCTCGGGTCGACCAGCGCGGCGATCCAGCCACCCTCAGCCATCATGGAGACGTGTTCATGCCGCTCCGGTTTATACCCCTCCGGCAAGGTCGTGTCGGCGGGTGCACGCAGCACGAAACGACCGGACATGCCCAGGTGAATCAACAGGCTGTCACCGCCCTCCAGACGCATCAGGATGTATTTTCCACGCCGACGGAAATCCCGCACATACGCGCCCGTCAACCGGGCCGCCAGACCGGGCGGCAGAGGAAAGCGCAAATCAGGCCGCCTGACCTCCGCCCGCACGATACGACGCCCCTCCAGACGCGCACGCAGGCCACGCATCACCGTTTCAACTTCCGGCAGTTCCGGCATGAAGCGCATTCCTTGTTTCAAGCGTCACGCAATCGTTTTACTTCGCCGCGTGACCTCCTATACAGCCTGCATGACAGAGTCACACGGCACCGTCCCCCCGATGAATAATCAGGCAGCTGGGAATGATCAGGCACCTGGCGAAACCGATTTCGGCTTTCGCGCCGTCCCGCGTGGTCAGAAAAAAACGCTGGTGCGCGAGGTCTTCGCCAGCGTCGCCCCCAAATACGATCTGATGAATGATGTGATGTCCCTCGGCATCCATCGCCTGTGGAAGCACGTGTTCAACACCGTGCTGGATCCGCGCCCCGGCCAGACATTGCTGGATCTGGCGGGGGGCACCGGGGATATCAGCTTCAACTGGCTGCGTTCCGGTGGTGGCGATGCGATTCTGTCGGACATCAACCCGGCCATGCTGGGGGTAGGGCGAGACCGCGCCGCCAGCCGCGGATTGCTGGGGAACCTGCGTTTTCTGGTGGCCGATGCCGAAACACTGCCGCTGCCGGACCGCAGCGTGGACCGGGTCTCCATGGCGTTCGGCCTGCGCAACTGTACGGACAAGCTGGCCGTACTGAAAGAAGCCCGCCGTGTGCTGAAAACCGGCGGTCGGTTCCATTGTCTGGAATTCAGCCATGTAACCGTCGCCGCGCTGGAACCTGTCTATGATGCATGGTCCTTTCAGGTGCTGCCCCGCCTGGGTCAAGCCATTGCCGGGGATCGGGACAGCTATCAGTATCTGGCCGAGAGCATCCGCATGTTCCCCGATCAGGAAACCCTGGCCGATATGATGCGGGAGGCCGGATTCTCCCGTGTGTCCGTGCGCAACCTGTCTGGCGGAATCGCCGCCATTCACAGCGGCTGGCGGCTGTGACGGACGCCGCGTTGCCTCAGCGTCTGGCCGGAAAAACCGTCCTGCTGATCGTGGGCGGTGGCATTGCCGCCTATAAAACCCTGCCCCTGATCCGCCTGCTGCGCGCCGAAGGATGCAGCGTCTCCACCATTCTGACCAAAGCGGGCAGCGCTTTCGTCACACCGCTCTCCCTTCAGGCACTGACCGAGCAGCCCGTACACATGGACCTGCTTTCCCTGACCGAGGAAAGCATGATGGGCCATATCCAGCTCTCCCGTGCCGCCGATCTGCTGGTCATCGCACCTGCCACCGCCGATCTGCTGGCGCGCATGACCGCAGGGATGGCTGATGATCTGGCCGCCACGGTCTTGTTGGCCACCGACAAACCCGTGCTGGCCGCACCTGCAATGAATGTCCGCATGTGGCAACATCAGGCGACACAGGCCAATATTGACACATTGACGGCCCGCGGCCTCACGCTGGTCGGGCCGGAAGAAGGGCCGATGGCCTGCCACGAATACGGGCCCGGTCGCATGGCGGAGCCGGAGGCGATCCATGATGCGATCCTCTCCCTTCTGGTCCCCTCCTCTGTCCCCTCCTCTGCCGACATCATACCGCAGGATCTGCGCGGGCATCACGCGCTGGTGACGTCCGGCCCAACGCATGAGCCGCTGGACCCGGTGCGCTATCTGGCCAATCGCAGTTCCGGGCGGCAGGGTCATGCGATCGCGGCGGCTCTGGCACGCCGGGGCGCACGGGTCACGCTGGTCAGCGGGCCGGTCTCCATTCCCGATCCACAAGGCGTTACCACGATCCATGTGGAAACCGGACGGCAGATGATGGCCGCCTGCGAATCTGCCCTGCCAGCCGACATCGCAGTCTGCGTCGCCGCCGTCGCCGACTGGCATGTCGAAGCCGCCGAGCAGAAACTCAAGAAAACCGGCGGCACACCTCACCTCACGCTGCTGCCGAACCCCGATATTCTGGCGACGCTGTCCGCGCCCGGCCCAAGACGCCCTGCTCTGGTGATCGGCTTTGCCGCTGAAACGGAAGCAGTGCATCAGCACGCCCGCGACAAGCGCTTGCGCAAAGGGTGCGACTGGCTGCTGGCCAATGATGTCTCCCCGGACACCGGCATCATGGGCGGAGACGATAACGCCATCCGCCTGATCACCGCCGATGGGGAAGAGGATTGGCCCCGCACCTCCAAAATGGAGGTCGCAGACCATCTTGCCGCCCGCATCGCAGCCTTAATGAACGCATCCTGAGGATCGAGACCGTCATGAATATCCTGATTCAGGTCCTTCCGCATGCGGAAGGGCTGTCCCTTCCCGCCTATGCCACTCCCGGTGCGGCCGGGATGGATTTACTGGCCGCCGTCATGGAACCGGTCACCCTCCCGCCCGGTGGTCGGGCGCTGATCCCGACCGGACTGCGGATGGCGCTGCCGCCGGGACATGAATTACAAATCCGCCCCCGGTCCGGTCTGGCCCTGAAACATGGGATCACACTGCCCAATACCCCCGGCACGATCGACGAGGATTATCGCGGCGAAGTAGGCATCATCGTGCTCAACACGGGTAAGGAACCGTTTATCGTCGAACGCGGTATGCGAATCGCCCAAGGGGTGCTGGCCCCCGTTATCCGCGGCACATTTCAGACAGTTGATTCACTGGATGACACGGAACGCGGCACGGGTGGCTTCGGCAGCACCGGCTGATTCCGGTCCGTTTGTTTCTCTGCCGTCACTAAAACGCAACCAAACAGCGGGGTGACGGCTCCGACATCATGCTCTAGGAGGCAGGAAGCAGGATATCCCTCTGCATCCTGCCGCTTTCAGGCCGCTTTCGCGCGAGGACGATACGATGTCCGAAACTGTTTTTCCCGCCCTGGCATCGCGACGCCGTCTTCCGAACCTGTTCGATCTGGTTTCGATTGCGGTGGTGTTTGCCGTCCTGGTGGCCGTGGTCCATGTGACGCGTGGCACGTTGGTGCCGTTGGATGATCGCTATGCGCATGCAGTTTCGCTCGATCCGTGGAACCTGCCCGCCTATGCGTTCCGAACCACCTTGCGCATGCTGCTGGCCCTTGCTGCCGCGTTGTTTTTCACTTTCACCTACGCGACCTGGGCCGCAAAAAGCCGCCGGGCGGCCATGCTGCTGATCCCGATGCTCGACATCCTGCAATCGGTGCCAATTCTGGGGTTTCTGACCTTTACCGTCGTGTTCTTCATGAACCTGTTTCCGGGACAGGTGCTGGGGGCGGAGCTTGCCTCCATCTTCGCGATCTTCACCAGCCAGGCCTGGAATATGGCGTTCAGCTTCTATCAGTCCCTGACCACCCTGCCGGGTGATCTGGTGGAAGCGACTCGGGCGTTCCGCCTGTCTCCATGGCAGCGTTTCTGGAAGCTGGAAGTGCCATTCGCCATGCCAGGGCTGGTCTGGAACGCCATGATGTCCATGTCCGGCGGCTGGTTCTTCGTGGTGGCGTCGGAAGCCGTTTCGGTCGGCGACAATACCTGGATGCTGCCGGGAATCGGCTCCTACGTCGCATTGGCCCTTCGTCAGCAGGATATGGCCGCGATCGGCTATGCTATTCTCGCCATGGCAGTGGTGATCCTGCTGTACGATCAGCTTCTGTTCCGTCCGCTGGTGGCGTGGTCGGAAAAATTCCGCTTCGAAACAACGCAGGGCTCAACCTCGGAGGAACCTTGGCTGCTGCGGCTGCTGCGCCGCACCGCCTGGCTGCGTGCCGGAAGCGAGATGCTCGCGAGCGGTTTCAACGCTTTCACAAATCTGCGAATCGGCTTCCGTCTGCCGCGCCTGATCCGGGCCTCAAACCAGCCTTCCCGTATTGTCGATATGCTGTGGGGTCTGATCGTCTTCGCCATGCTGGTCTGGTGCGCCTGGCATATCTACACTTTCCTGTCGGGACGCATCGCGCCTTCGGATGTGCTGCAAGCCGTGCTGATGGGGTGCATCACCATGCTGCGCGTCATCGTGCTGATGATCGTTGCCACGTTGATCTGGGTACCCATCGGGGTGGCCATCGGCCTGCGCCCCCACGTGGCGCGTTTCGTACAGCCGCTTGTGCAGTTTCTGGCAGCCTTCCCGGCCAATCTGTTCTTTCCGCTTTTCGTGCTGGTGATCGCCCGTTTCTCGTTGAACCCGGATATCTGGCTGACGCCGCTGATGATTCTCGGTGCACAATGGTACATCATGTTCAACGTGATCGCGGGGGCCGCTGCTTTCCCCGGCGACATGCAGGAAGCCGCGCGCGGATTTCATATCCGTGGCTTTCTGTGGTGGCGGCGGGTGATCCTGCCCGGCATTTTCCCCTATTACGTCACCGGTGCGATCACCGCCTCCGGCGGTGCGTGGAACGCGGCCATCGTCTCTGAAGTCGTAACCTGGGGACCGAATACGCTGCAAGCTCACGGGCTGGGCCGCTTCATCGCCGATGCCTCGGCCGACGGAAACTGGCCGCGCACCATACTGGGCGTGGCCGTAATGTCGGCCTTCGTGGTCGGCTTCAACCGTGCCCTGTGGAAGCCGCTTTTCAACTTCGCCACACGTCGCCTGACCTACTGATCGAAGGAACGGATCTCATGGCCATGGACACAGCCCTCGCCGCCCCAGCCCTTCTGGAAGTCAAGAACGTCCGGCAGGCCTATCACAAGGACAGCAACGCCGATTTCGTAGTGTTGGACGATGTCGACCTGACCCTGCGGGAAGGCGAGATCGTCGGATTGCTGGGCCGCTCCGGCTCCGGCAAATCGACGCTGCTGCGGATCGTCTCCGGCCTGCTGCCCCCCACATCCGGTCAGGTGACATGGAAAGGACGCCCGCTCAACGGCCCCGCCCGCGGGGTCGCCATGGTGTTCCAGAGCTTCGCACTGTTTCCCTGGCTGACCGTGCAGGAAAATGTAGAACTCGGTCTGGAAGCACAAGGCGTCAACCGGGCCGAGCGGGAACGCCGCGCTGAAATCGCCATCGATCTGATCGGTCTCGGCGGCTATGAAAGCGCCTATCCCAAGGAACTGTCCGGCGGCATGCGGCAGCGTGTAGGGTTGGCCCGCGCGCTGGTGGTCCATCCTGATCTGCTGCTGATGGACGAGCCGTTCAGTGCGCTGGACGTGTTGACCGCCGAAACCCTGCGCACCGATCTGATCGATCTGTGGAGCGATGGCAAGCTGCCGCTGAAATCGGTGCTGATGGTCACGCACAATATCGAGGAAGCGGTGCTGATGTGCGACCGTATCCTCGTCTTTTCCTCCAATCCCGGCCGGGTGGCGCAGGAACTGCGCGTGCCGTTCCCTCATCCGCGTGATCGGCACGATATCGCTTTCCGCCAGATGGTGGACGATATCTATGCGATCATGACCCGCCGCCCTTTGCCGACCAAGCATGCCGCAGTCACACCCCAGGGCATTGGTCAGGCCCTGCATCCCGTTTCCACCAACCTCATGGCCGGTCTGCTGGAAACGCTGGAGGCACAGCCTTATAACGGTCGCGCCGATCTTCCGCCGCTCGCCGCCGCGCTGCAACTGGACGTGGACGAATTGTTACCGCTGGGCGAAACCCTGCAAATGCTGCGTCTGGCCGAGCTGGAAGAAGGCGATATCCGGCTGCTGGATGCCGGGCGGGCCTATGTCGAAGCCGAAACCGACACCAGAAAAGAAATTTTCGCGAACGCTCTACGCTCCCATGTGCCGCTGGTGGCGACGATCTGTCAGGTTCTGGCCAGCCGCCCCAACCATCGCGCCGCCGCCGTGCGCTTCCGCGATGAGCTGGAAGACCATATGAGCGAAGATTACGCCCGTTCCACCCTTCGCACCGCGATTGCATGGGGCCGTTACGCAGAGCTGTTCGAATATGACGAGGAGGAAGACCAGTTCAGCCTCATCATCGAGGAAAACGAGCCGGAAACAGTCTAGGCCTCGATCCCGTCCTGCTTCTCCTCCGGAGGCGCAGGGCGAAACCGGGCAGCCAATAACGGATCGTTCCTGAGTGTCTCTATCGCCTGTTCTGCCGCTTCCGCACTACTCACGATCACGACGACGCTGTTAAAAGCCGCCTGACCACGCACACGATCGAGAAACAGAACGGATAACGCCTCTGCCAGCGGTGAGCGCAGCGTGCAGCAGGCGCAATCAGTGCCATGTCGCCTGTCCCGCGGCGCTGCCGGTTGAAAGATCCGGGTGTCAGCGGAACGATGGTCTGCCGCGATCCCTGCTTCCATCAGCACGGCTATGCCGTCCGCGACCGGTGCCTGCATGACAGCGGTACGAATATCGACGGGAATACGGGCATCCAGAAACCAGGCCATAGTGGACATAAAGATATCTTTATGTCATTTGTCCAGTATGGAGTTGATGCTCACCCAGTTGCGCGCCTGCGCCGAACCGACCCGCCTGCGCCTTCTGGCGCTGATGGCGCTCGGTGATTTCTGCGTGGTGGAGCTGACCGACATTCTCGGTCAGTCCCAGCCACGCCTGTCGCGTCATCTGCGCCTGCTGGTGGAGGCCGGATTGCTGGAGCGTACGCGGGAAGGCTCCAATGCGTGGTTCAGCCTGGCCCAGACCGGGCTGGGCCGCGATCTGGCCGCCAAGCTGCCCGCCATCGACGCAACTCTGCAAGCCGACCGCCGACAGGCTGAACGTGTGCTGGCGGAACGTGCCCGCGCAGCAACGGAGCGATTCCGTCGCGACGGTGCGGAATGGGATGAAATGCGCGCGCTTAGCCTGCCCGCGGAAACTGTCGAAGCCGCGCTGCTGGCGGATGTGGAAACGCTTGGCTTGCCTGATGGCGCCACCCTGCTGGATATCGGAACAGGCACCGGCCGGATTCTGGAACTGCTTGCCCCCTTTATCGGCTCCGGGCTTGGTATCGATGCCAGCCGCACCATGCTGGCGCTGGCGCGGTCCCGCCTGTCCCGTGCCCGGCTGCGTCATTGCAGCGTCCGCCAGGCGGACATGATGCGCCTGCCGCTGCCCGATGCCAGTTTCGACCTGACGATCCTGCATATGGTGCTGCATCACAGCGAGACACCCTGCGCGGTGATCGCCGAAGCCGCCCGTATGCTGAAACCGGGTGGCACGTTGCTGATCGTCGATCTGACCGCGCATGAGCGGCAGGATCTGACACGTGTCCTGCATCACCGCTGGCCCGGCTTTTCCGATGCCGAAATGCGCCGTGCCCTGACCTCTGCCGGATTGCAGGCAATGCCTGCCGCCATGATATCCGGACCGATCGACATTGCTATCTGGCGTGCCATCCGCCCTGCCGGTACCAGACCAGCCGCATTCACCCTGGAGGCGGCTTCCGTCCATGACTGAGTCGCTGCCCGGTCTGCTTCCCTCACGATTCCAAAGCTGGAGACTCTCATGAGCCGCCCCCATCTGCTCGATGCCCTGCGCGACCAGGTTCTGCTGTGCGACGGTGGCATGGGCAGCCGCGTGCAGGCGCTGGATCTTGATGTCGAGCGAGACTATCTCGGCAAGGAGAACTGCACCGAGATCCTGAACCTGTCCCGCCCCGATCTGGTCCGCGAAATCCATCGCGGCTACTATGAGGCCGGGGCGGATATGGTGGAGACGAACAGCTTCGGCGGCTCCCCGGTCACCCTTGGCGAGTTCGAACTGGCCGATCGCGCGCGGGAGATCAACCGGATCGCCGCCGAACTGGCCCGCGAAGCTGCCGACAGCTTCAGCGATGGCCGACACCGCTATGTGGTGGGCAGCATCGGGCCGGGTACCAAGCTGCCCTCTCTCGGCAATATCGACTATGATCCGCTGGAAGCCGGGCTGGCGGAACAGTGCCGGGGCTTGATCGATGGCGGTGTCGATGCGTTTCTGATCGAGACCTGTCAGGACACGCTCCAGATCAAGGCTGCCGTCAACGGGGCCAAAAAGGCGCGGGCCGAGCGTGGCGTTGATACGCCGATCTTCGTGCAGGTCACGGTGGAAACCACCGGCACATTGCTGGTCGGCCCCGATATTGCCGCCGCCGCAACCGTGATCCATGCGATGGACGTGCCGCTGATCGGGCTGAACTGCGCCACCGGCCCGCAGGAAATGGCCGAGCACGTGAAATGGCTGGCCTCGAACTGGACCGGCCTGATCTCCATGCAGCCCAATGCGGGCCTGCCGGAACTGGTGGATGGCCAGACCCACTACCCGCTCTCGCCCGAGGAAATGGCGAGCTGGGTCGAACGCTATATCAGCGAGGATGGCGTCAATCTCATCGGCGGGTGCTGCGGCACCAACGTTCCGCATATCCGCGCGCTGGATGCCATGCTGCGCCGCCGGGCCGGTGCGCGTCTGCGGCCCGAGCCGATCAAACGAAACTCAATCTGGGTTCCATCCGTCGCCAGCCTGTACGGTCAGACCTCACTACGGCAGGAAAATTCCTATTTCTCCATTGGTGAGCGCTGCAACGCTAACGGATCGAAGAAATGGCGCGAGGCGCAGGAACAGCATGACTGGGACACCTGCATCTCCATGGGACGGGAACAGGTCGGCGAAGGCTCCAACGCGCTGGATATCTGCACCGCCTTCGTCGGCCGCAACGAAGGGCTGGAAATGGATGAGGTGATCCGTCGCTTCACAAGCAGCGTGAATGCGCCTCTGGTGATCGACAGCACCGAAACACCGGTGATCGAGGCCGCCCTGAAACTGCATGGTGGCAAGCCGATCATCAACTCGATCAATTTCGAGGACGGGGAACATGCTGCCGAAGAACGCATGATTCTGGCACGCAAGTTCGGTGCCGCCGTCATCGCCCTGACCATCGATGAAGAAGGCATGGCCAAGACGCCGGAACGCAAGCTCGCTATCGCCGAGCGTCTGGTTCAGTTCGCCTGTGAAAAACACGGCTTGCCGCAATCCGATCTGCTGATCGACCCGCTGACCTTCACCATCGCCACCGGCAATGAAGATGATCGGAAGCTGGGCGAATGGACCCTGGAAGGCATCCGCATGATCCGGGAGAAATTCCCGGATATCCAGATTATTCTCGGCCTGTCCAATATCAGCTTCGGCCTCAATCCAGCGGCCCGTGCAGTGCTGAACTCGGTATTTCTCGATCATGCGGTCCGGGCAGGCATGACCGGCGCGATCGTGCATGTCAGCAAGATCCGTCCACTGCACCAGATTCCGGCAGAGGAAGCGAAGGTCATGGAAGACCTGATCTTCGACCGTCGTACGGAGGATTACGATCCCCTGCAACGTCTGTTGGAAATGTTCGCGGATCGTAAAGCCGCCGATGCCGTCAAGAAAACCCGTGCCGCCACAGTAGAAGGCCGTCTGAAAGATCGCATCGTCGATGGCGACCGCAAGGGCCTGACCGACGAACTGGACGAGGCGCTGAAAACCCATGCGCCGCTGGACATCATCAACACCATCCTGCTGGACGGCATGAAGGTGGTGGGAGAGCTGTTCGGCGCCGGCAAGATGCAGCTTCCCTTCGTACTCCAGTCGGCGGAAACCATGAAAGCCGCCGTCGCCTATCTGGAACCGATGATGGAGCGCGTGGAAGGGCAGCAGAAGGGCACCATTGTCCTGGCAACCGTCAAGGGCGACGTGCATGACATCGGCAAGAACCTCGTCGACATCATCCTGACCAATAATGGCTATCGCGTCGTCAATCTCGGCATCAAGGTGCCGCTGGCGGATATGGTGGCAGCGGTAAAGGAACATCGCGCCCATGCCATCGGCATGTCCGGCCTGCTGGTGAAATCCACCGTCATCATGCGCGAAAATCTGGAAGAAATGTCCCGCCAGGGCGTCGATGTGCCGGTCCTGCTGGGCGGTGCGGCCCTGACACGGAATTACGTCGAGGATGATTGCGTGGCGGCCTACGCCTCCGGCCGCGTCGCCTATGCGCGTGATGCGTTCGACGGGCTGCATCTGATGGACAAGGTGACCGGCAACGCCTTCGACGATTACCTGTCCGCCATTCAACAGAAACGCAAAGGCAAGTCACGCAACCAGAGCCGAACGCTGGGCAAGGCCGATGCACGCGCTTTCCAGCCGGTGGATATCAATGCCACGCGGGCGCGGCGTCATCGTCTGACGAACAACGTTCCGGCCATCGAACCGCCTTTCTGGGGCGCGCGCGTGGTGGAAGCCACACCGAAAGCGATCATCCCCTTCCTCAATGAACGCAGCCTGTATCAGTTTCAGTGGGGCTTCCGGAAACAGGGCCGTTCGCTGGACGATTTTCTGGGCTGGGCCAAGCAGGAACTGCGCCCGGTGATGAAGCGGATGCTTGCCCTGTGCGAGGAGCAGGACATCCTGAAACCGCAGGCTGCCTACGGCTACTGGAAAGCTGCCGGGCAGGGCAATGATCTGATCCTGTTCGAACAGGATGGCAGCACGGAACTGTGCCGCTTCTCCCTGCCCCGTCAGCCGAAGGAAGATGGGGAATGCATCGCCGATTTCTTCCGCGATGTGGACGATGCGGAACGCGACGTCGTCGGGTTGCAGGTGGTGACGGTCGGGCAGAAAGCCTCCGACATGGCGCGGGTCTGGTTCGAGGAAGACCGGTATCAGGACTACCTCTATCTCCACGGCCTGTCGGTGGAGATGGCGGAAGCCATGGCGGAATACGTGCACAAGCGCATCCGCGCCGAATGCGGTTTCGCGGCGGAAGATGAGCGGGACATGGAAAAGATGCTGGCGCAGGGCTATCGCGGCAGCCGCTATTCCTTCGGTTATCCGGCCTGTCCGAAGCTGGAGGATCAGGAGCCGATCCTGAAACTGCTTCAGGCCGAACGGATCGGTGTCGATCTGTCGGATGAATATCAGCTGCATCCCGAACAGAGCACCTCCGCGCTGGTCGTGCTCAACCCCCATGCGAAATATTTCTCCGTCTGAGCAGGAACAGACCCGTTCACACATTCCCGTTGCGCGGGCCTGATGCGCAGGGGCCAGTACGGCCCTTGCGTTCAGACGGCAAACAGACGATCTACTCCGGTAACAGGACTGAAAAAGTCCATATTCCTGACGTCCGGAGATCCGCATGTTCATCGAAACCGAGGGCACGCCCAATCCCGCCACCCTGAAATTCCTGCCTGGTCGGGATGTCATGCCGGGGGGAACGGCGGATTTTGCCTCTCCCACCACGGCACAGCGTAGTCCGCTCGCGCTGGCGTTGTTCGAACTGCCGGGCGTTGCACGCGTTTTTCTCGGCACGGATTTTGTCACCGTGACCAAATCCTCCGATGTCGAATGGCCGGAGCTGAAGCCGCAGATACTGGCCGCACTGATGGATCATTTCGTCACAGGCCGTCCGGTCATGGACGATACCCCCTCCGACGTGCTGGAGGAGGATATCCGCCCGGAAGATCGCGAAATCGTCGATCAGATCAAGGAATTGCTGGATACCCGCGTCCGCCCGGCCGTCGCCGGAGATGGTGGGGACATTGTATTCCGCGGCTATCGCGACGGCGTTGTGCTGCTGCATATGCAGGGTGCATGCAGCGGCTGCCCCTCCTCCCGCGCGACACTCAAGCACGGGATCGAGAATATGCTGCGGCATTACGTGCCGGAAGTTCTGGCCGTGGAGCAGGTGGAAGCCTGATCTTCGGCTCAGCGCCGGAAAACGTTACCGCGCCCTGATAGCGTTGATGACGATTTCCGGCGTCAGAAGCTGCGGAAGGGTTACGGGATCACCGCCACCCGCCGGATAGAACAGATAAAGCGGCACACCATCCCGCCCATGGTCGCGCAGAAATGCTGTCAATTGACGGTCCTGACGGGTCCAGTCACCCAGCAGATAGGCGACGCCGCCATTCTGGAACGCCTCCTTGACCGTATGATGACTGAGAGCAACCTGCTCATTCACCAGGCAAGTCACACACCATGCAGCGGTCAGGTTGACGAAAACCGGCTTCCCTTCCGCCCGTAATGCATCCAGCCGAGCCCTTGAAAAAGGCTCGGCCCCCTGCCGCTCGGCCATCGTGCTGCCGGCCACATCGGCCACATTCAATCCGGACGCTTGATGCAGGCGTTGTAACAGAAGCAAGCTGATTCCAATCGCCAACACCGCCAGCCCACGTCCGATCAGGCTGCGCACGCCACTCCCGAATTGTGCGATCCCCCAGACCCAGGCGGCAAAAGCAATGGCGGTCAGCCCTTCCCCCACAATCAGCACCCCGTTGGACCCGGCTTCCTGCGCGATCACCCAGACCAGCCAGCAGACCGAGGCATAAACCGGGAAAGCCAGCGCCTGCTTCAAAACCTCCATCCAGCGACCAGGCTTCGGCATGGCCGCAACCAACTGCGGAAAAACCGCCACCAGCATGTAAGGCAGGGCCAGCCCCAGCCCCATGGCCAGCAGGATCGCCAGCATGGTCACAGCCGGCGCGTTCAATGCCACGGCCAGAGCCAACCCCATGAACGGAGCCGTGCAGGGTGTGGCCACCACAACCGCCAACAGGCCCGTAAAGAAGCTCCCGGACAGGCCATCCCGGCTGCTCAGTGTATGACCTGTGCCGACCATCCGTGCGCCAATCTGATAAACCCCGGACAGATTCAGCCCCACCGCCATCAGCAACCACGCCATCCCTGTCACGAAAACCGGTGAGGCGAACTGGAACCCCCATCCCACCGCCGCCCCGGCATGGCGCAGCCCGATCGCCACCATCCCCAGCGCCAGAAAAGCCAGCAGAACACCCGCCGTATAAGCCACAGCATGGCTGCGTACGGCGGCTCTCTCACCGCTGCCAAGGCGGGCCAGAGCCAGCGCCTTCATGGCCAGCACCGGAAAGACACAGGGCATCAGATTGAGGATCAGCCCGCCCAGTACCGCAAACAACAGCACCATCGGCAGGGAAGATGTATCACTGGGCTGCGGCTGAGATACCTGTCCGGAAAGGGGACTGGCAGAAGAACCTTCCCCTCCCTGGCCTTCCAGTAAAGTCAGGTGAAAATGGCCCTCTTCCGGCACACAGATGGTCTGACAGATCAGCCAGTTGGCCTGAAGATCAATCTCGATCGGGCCACGCGCTCCGTGCGGATCAATCGTGACCGGCAGTACGACCGTTCCCTGATAGGCATTGACCGTCAGCGGCCCTTCTTTCAACTGCATGGTCGGCGGCCAGTCGACAGGGCCGGCCGTGACGCCGGATGGCAGGGTAAAGGTCAGTTCCGGCGGCAGTCCCGAATCGCCGGGATCCTTGCCATAAATATGCCAGCCCGGAGCCATCCTGAATTGCAGCCCGAGCCGAAATGGATGACCGGACGTGTAGCTTTCCGCCTCGCTCAGCAGCGTCACAGTCACATGAGGACTGCTGACCGGCACGCTTTCCAGCGCATCAGCCGGAGAACTCCCATAGAGCAGCGACAGACAGACACCCAGCACAGACAGAAGAAAGCGCATGATCAGGCCCGGATAACATGTTTCCATGATGCGACCGGGGCTTTGTTTCCCGGCACGCCGTGATATGGGGCGGACCATGAGCGTCTCCGATCTTCCGGTCAAACATGTCCTGCCCGCGTTGCGCGAAACCCTGATCCGGGGCAACGCTGTTCTGGTCGCACCACCGGGTGCAGGCAAGACCACGACTGTTCCGCTGTTTCTGCTCGGCGAGGACACCCCTTTCCGGCGCATGGTGATGCTGGAGCCACGTCGTCTGGCCGCCCGTGCCGCTGCTTCCCGCATGGCGTCATTGATCGGGCAGAAACCGGGAGACCTGGTCGGCTACCGCACACGGACCGACAGCGCCGTCTCCGATGCCACCCGGATCGAGGTGTTAACGGAAGGTTTGCTGGTGCGCCGTCTGCAATCCGATCCGGGGCTGGAGGGAGTGGATCTGGTCATTCTCGATGAAATCCACGAACGCAGTCTGGATGCGGATATCGCCCTTGCCTTCTGTCTGGACCTGCAACGCGCCTTGCGGCCCGAATTGCGGCTGCTGGCCATGTCGGCCACCGCGGATGGTGCACGCCTCTCCACCCTGATGCAGGCCGACATCGTCGAAAGCGCCGGACAGGCCCATCCGGTCGGCATCACCCATAGCGCGCGCGACCTGAGCCATTTGCACGACATCCCCGAGGCCACGGCTCGCGCGGTCAGGACGGCCCTGTCCGATCATCAAGGTGACCTGTTGGCCTTCCTGCCCGGGATGGGAGAAATCCGCCGCGTGCAATCCATGTTGGATGGGTGCGGCGCCACCGTGCTGCCGCTGCATGGCGATCTGCCACCCGCCGAGCAGGATCGCGCCCTTCGTCCACTGGAAAATGGGGGACGGCGCGTTGTGCTGGCAACCTCCATTGCCGAAACTTCCCTCACTGTTCCGGGTGTACGGATCGTGGTGGATAGCGGCTGGCGTCGTGCGCCACGTCTCGACACTTCGACCGGTCTGACCCGGCTGGCAACCCTGCGCATCAGCCGTGCAGCCGCCGCCCAGCGAGCCGGACGCGCCGGTCGTGAAGCGCCGGGTATCGCGATCCGGCTATGGAGTCAGGCAATGGAGCGAGGCATGCCCCCCTTCGACCGGCCTGAAATTCTGGAGGCCGAACTGTCCGGGCTGGTGCTGGATTGCGCGGGCTGGGGCGCATCACCCTCCGACCTGCCGTTTCCGGATGCTCCGCCTGATGGCGCGGTGGCGGTGGCGCGGTCACTGTTGGGCGATCTGGGCGCCCTCGATCCTGAAGGCCGCATCACGGAAGCGGGTCGGCGGATGGCGCGGATCGGCGCCCATCCCAGACTGGCTGCCATGATGCTGGCTGCCCGCACCTCTCCAGAGCGCCTGCTGGCCGCCGATATTGCCGCTCTGCTGGAGGAACGGGACCCGTTCCGCAACCCGGATGCCCCTGCCGACCTCATGCTGCGGCTGGAGGCCCTGCGCCATGACGATCCCGCGGCCGATCGCGGGGCGCTGGCCCGTATCCGCCAGACGGCAGCCCAGTATCGCCGCCGTCTGAAAACCGCCAGCACCGCTCCGGCGGAAGCCAGCGAGGCAGGGCCGGATGCAGTGGCCAGGCTGATTGTGGCCGCTTTTCCGGACCGGGTCGCACAGGCACGGGGAGAGGCAGGCAGCTTCCGTTTCTCCGGCGGAGGCGGAGCAAAATTGGCCGTGAATGACCCCCTTGCCCGATCCCGATTGCTTGCTGTCGCCTCGCTGGAAGTGAAGACCGCACCGCGTATCCGGCTGGCCGTGCCAATCGAGGTCGATACCCTGCGCGACCTTGCACATGAAACGACCGAGACGGCTTATGATTCCACCAGCGGCGCGGTCTATATCCGCCGCAAGCTGCGTCTGGGCGCACTAGTGCTGGAAGATCGTCTGGAGAAAGCCGATCCTGCCGCCCATCCCGGTGCCTCCGACGCTATGGCACAGGCCGCCTTCGCCGCTCTGGTCTGGAGCGATACCGCCCGGCAGCTACGCGCCCGGGTGGAGCGGATGCGGGAGTTGGAGTCGGAGCAAAATTGGCCGGACTGGTCCGATGATGCTCTGGCCGCCACCGCTCCGGACTGGCTCGGCGGATGGCTGGGACAAGGCGTTAAACCAGCCTCCCTCGATGTAGCCGCCATGCTGCGGGCCGCCCTGCCATGGCAACTGGCGCAGCGTCTGGACAAGGAGATGCCCACCCATCTGTCGCTGGCCGGGAATACACGCGCAGGCGTGGATTATCTGCAGCCTGTACCGGTCGCCTCCGCCCGGGCGCAGGCTTTCTACGGGTTGCAGCACACGCCGCAACTGGCCGGTGGACGTATTCCGCTGCGACTGGCATTGCTCTCACCCGCCGGAAGGCCAGTGGCCATTACCGCCGATCTGGCCGGTTTCTGGCAGGGAGGCTGGGCCGATGTCCGCCGCGACATGCGCGGGCGCTATCCCCGGCATCGCTGGCCGGAAAATCCGGCAGAAGGATGAATTTCTCCCCCTCCGCTGAAGATGGGACGGCAAAACCGATCATAAAAAATTTCAAGAAAAATTTTGTCCTGGCGCTGAAGGCTTGACGCCATGGGATCGAATGTGGGTTACGCTTAGAATGACAGATTCTTAAGGTTTCTGATTGCATGCCAAATGGCCGCCCAAATCGCCGCCGTGCTTTCTGCACCGTCATGCTGGCGGCAATACTGCTGTCCACCAGCGCCTGTCAGGCTCGCACGGCACCGGACAGCTTTGCCCCGCTGGTCAAGAAAATCATGCCGGCCGTGGTGAATATCGCCGTTACCGAATCGCTCTCACCACAGGAAGCACTGGCGCAGATGCCGCCAGAGCTGAAAGGCACGCCGTTCGAAAAGCAGTTTCGCGACAAACTGCGTGGACGGAGGGAACAGGTCATGGGGGCAGGATCGGGCTTCATCCTCGATCCATCGGGCATCATCATCACCAATAACCATGTGGTCGGCCATGCCGACCGTATCATCGTCTCCCTCTCCGATGGTTCGGAACTTCCGGCCCGTGTGCTGGGGATTGACGATCTGACCGATATTGCCGTCATCAAGGTGAATACCAGCCGCCCGCTGCCCTATGTCACATGGGGCGACAGCCATGTGGTGGAGGTCGGGGACTGGATTCTTGCCGCCGGGAATCCTTTCGGGCTGGGCGGGTCCGTCACTGCGGGGATCGTATCCGCTCGCGGGCGCGACATCGGGGCAGGCCCGTTCGACGATTTTCTGCAGCTTGATGCACCCATCAATCCCGGCAATTCCGGCGGCCCAACCTTTAATATGGCCGGGCAGGTAGTCGGGCTGAACACCGCCATCGTCTCCCCCACTGGCGGCTCCGTCGGAATCGGCTTCGCCATCCCTGCCGAACTGGCCGCCCATGTGGTGGAAATCCTGCGCAGCAAAGGCCATATCGACCGCGGCTGGCTGGGGGTCGCCGTTGAGGATTCCAGCCAGACCGATATGGCAGGCGTGCTGATCGCCAGTGTCGACAGAAATGGACCAGCAGCGCGGAGCGGGCTTCGTGCTGGCGATCTGGTGGAGGCCGTCAACGGCGCTGCCGTGCAGAGCGCCCGCAGTCTGATCCGCGCCATTGCCGCCATACCCCCCGGCAGCACTGCCCGCCTAACAGTACAGCGTCAGGGACGTGACGTCGATATAGAGATCACCGTCGGTCGCCGACCGGCAGAACACGCAGGCTGAAGAATGCGCATTTTACTTGTTGAAGACGATAAGGACGTAGCCGGCTTCATCGTGAAAGGACTGCGCGAGGCAGGCCATACGGTAGAGCACCGGGATAACGGACGGGACGGGCTGTTCATGGCCGCCAGCGAAAATTTCGATGCCATCGTGCTCGATCGTATGCTGCCGGGCGGCATCGATGGTCTGCGCCTGCTGGAAACCCTGCGCAGCCAGGATGTCAATACACCGGTTCTGTTTCTCTCCGCGCTCAGTGGTGTGGATGAGAGAGTGAAAGGGTTGAAAGCGGGCGGCGATGACTACCTCTCCAAACCCTTCGCCTTTTCCGAGCTGCTGGCCCGTGTGGAAGCACTGACCCGACGCGGCAAGACCGATGCCCCGACCACCAAGCTGGTGGTTGCAGATCTGGAAATGGATCTGCTGTCCCGCGGCGTAAAGCGCGGCGGCCAGAAAATAGACCTTCAGCCACGGGAGTTTCGTCTGCTGGAATTCCTGATGCGCCATGCCGATCAGGTCGTGACCCGCACCATGCTGCTGGAAGGCGTATGGGATTATCATTTCGACCCGCAGACCAACGTGATCGACGTCCATGTCTCCCGCCTGCGACAGAAAGTGGACAAACCCTTTACCGTCAGCCTGATCCATACCGTGCGAAACGCCGGCTATATGCTCCGGGCGGATGGCTGAAGGGGGGCACTTGCCCTCCCTTCCCCGGCGGTCCCTGCTGCGCCGCTGGAGTCTGTGGCTGCGGGCCTTCCGGCGCAATCTCTCGCTGGTGCCCTCCGCCAGCGTGCGCTTCGCCATGCTCTATGCGGGGCTGTTCGCCATCAGCGCCCTGGCTCTGGCGGTTTTTCTGTGGTGGACCACGGCCGGTCTGCTGAACCGCCAGACCGAGACAGCCATTCTCACCGATGCACAGGGGCTGGCGGAGCGCTGGAACGATGGTGGACTGCCTGCCCTTGTGCAGGGGATTCAGGAACGTCTCAGTGAAAATCTGGATGATGATGCGATCTATCTACTGACTGATCCCGAGCAGAGGCGAATCGCCGGTAATCTGGCGCATTGGCCAAGCCAGATGAACACGACCAATACCTGGTTCGAATTGTCGATCCAACGGGCCGGAACCAAGTCTCTGGCGCGTATCCGCCGCTTCGACCTGCCCAGCGGCTTTCATCTTCTGATCGGGCGCGATGTACAGGCGCGGGCACGGCTGCGGGATCTGCTGACCGGATCGCTGGTCTGGGCCATGGTGGTCGTTGTCGCCCTGAGCATTGCGGGGGCTTTGGTGGTCAGGGGGCTGTTCCGGCGGTCACTGGCCGATATCTCCTCTGTTGCCGCCGCCATCGGGGCCGGGAACTTAACCCGCCGTGTCAAACTCTCCGGGCGGGGAGACGAGTTTGATCGTCTGGCCGAAACCGTCAATGACATGCTGGACCGGATCGGTCGTCTGATGGAGGGCGTGAAGCAGGTCTCCAACGCCATCGCCCACGATCTGCGCACCCCCATTGCCCGGGTCCGCGCCCGTCTGGAAGATGCGCTGACCTATAGCGAGGAAGACACCAAACTGGCTGCCGCGGTCGAGCGCGCCATTGCCGATCTGGATGGTGTCACCGCAATTTTTCAGGGCCTGTTGCGGATCGCGGAAATTGAAAGCGGCGCGAGACGATCAGCTTTTGCCACCACGGACCTTCAACCCATTCTGGCTGATCTCTGTGAGCTGTACGAACCGCTGGCCGAAGAGAAAAACCTTCTGTTCGTGTTCGACTGCCCCAATCCGCTGCCGATTTTCGGTGATCGCAGCCTGCTGCAACAGGCTTTGGCAAATATGCTCGACAATGCCATCAAATTCCTTCCCACCGGCGGCACGCTGCATTTGAGCGGCTGGCGTAATGGAGCAGATATTTTTGCACTGGTTGCAGATAACGGCCCCGGTATTCCGGAAGCCGACCGCAACCGGGCGACAGAGCGTTTTTTCCGCGGTGAAACAGCGCGCAGCACGCCCGGATCAGGTCTTGGTCTCGCTCTGGTGCAAGCAGTGGCTCAACTACATGGTGGTGTCCTGCGACTTGAAGATAACAACCCCGGCCTGCGTGCCGTGCTCATCCTGCATGCGGCCGCGCCAAAGACTTTATCTGACGGAGAGGAGGCAGACAAATCCACAATTCACCTGCAGCTCGGAAAGATATAACTGATGCAGTGGCGTCTTTCGCAGCCGCCATGTGGAAATCCCCAGTGCACGAATGCCCGACAGGCAATACCATTACTTTGCTCTGATTGATGGACAGGGTTCTTATGGCGCAAAATAATGATCTCTATACTATGCAGAGGTCAGTGTACAACAATGTAGCACATACACAATTTCATTCAGTAGCTCTCTGATATCGCCGTTTTTCCTGTATGTTGAAGGCTTGCCTCTCTTAATATTAGGTGCTGATCCTCGTTCGTTTTAAACAGACCAGATTGCGAGCGACTTTATCAAAAGCACACAGAAAATTTTATTTGGAAACTTGTCTATCAATTATTAGGACATTAATTCCTACCAAAAGTAGAATATAATATAAAAAAATATAGCAAAAAGTATTTATTAAGTTAAAATTTTATAACACAAAAAATATTAACTTGTTTTTTATTTAGAACAGGGTTATTTTTCTTTACGCAAGAAAAAATTTGTTGATTGTCTTACTATAAGAGTTCATCAAAAATTTACTAAAAGTAAACAACCCACCCTGCAAGTGAATCAAATTTTTCTGCTTGGCAAAATAACCACTTTATCAACATAAGGATAAAATGATGGTCAATTATGTGACAGCAAAGATTGCTCTTAAAGCCTCCAATAATTTATTCCTTTCCGTTATTGCCAGAGATGGTAAGCAGACAATTGAAGCGGCGAAGTCCTCCATTGATAGTTGGTGCAATCTTTCTCTTATATTTCTTGGCGAGGAAAACGTCGCCCTTTATGCGGTCAATAATGCATATTTGAGTAGAATATATCGGGGATATGCACAAACAATCGAGGCTGCAAAAAGCCAGATGGATCCCTTCTGCGTATTTAAATTGGAAGTTTTTGATAAAGACACTATTGCTCTTCGTGCCGATACAGGAATGTATATAGGTCTAGTTTCAAGGGATGGAAATAATAATATAGAAACAAGAAGTAACACAATCGACGAAAATAGTAAATTCAAAGTTACTTCGTTTGAAACATAATACTGTGTAAAATTCATTAATTTTTTATCGTCACCGTTTAGAAAGATAAAACCATGACAGAAAATCTAAATACCGGGGCCTTCAACAGTTTTTTGAAAGGTATTCCTGCACATACGCCTTCACTGGTAGGGACAACTGTATTTTATATACGGAATCTTACAGACAACAAAATATACTTTTACGATGATAAACCTAAATTCACTTGGTTTTCTGCAGATCAATCAATCAATGCGCTTGTAATAAAACCTCCACAGCCCATTATATATAATTACTCAACAACAAATGCTATAATATATATATCTCAAGGTAGCACTCAAGGAATAAATAATAAATATATGCAGTTTCATTTTACAATAAATAGCATCGACTGTTTTATTGATTTTACATTTGGAGGATTCAGGCGCATCACCATTACAGAAAATGGTAAAGATGTTGAAAAAGGCCGAAGCACGGATGGCAATGAAGTTTCTGTTTGCAATCTGTTCTCAAATATAAATCTAAGAACAATATGGGGTTATGATTTATGTATCATAGATGTATTCACAAATGATCAAACCGTTCCGGACATGATCATATAGTTCTGATTAGAATTTAACATCATCCTTTCTTTATTTTGTTATTGACGGATCAAAATATCTTTAGAAGATCCATAAAAGGAGAAACACAATATGACTACCAATTTGAACAGCGGAGCAATGATCGGCCTTTTAGAAGAAATAGGCACTTACACCGCTTCTTTAGAAGAAACAAAAGTTTTCTATATTAGAAATTTGACAAAAAATAATATTTATTTCTACGATAACAATAATTACAAAAATAACTGGGCATGGTTTTATTCTAATAGAAATATACAAGGAAAGGTATTGAAGACACCGCAGCCTGTTATCAATCCAAACACAACAACTACTACAATCATACATTTTTCCCAGATCGCTTTATCTCTTCCCGAAAATCCGCTTGTTGTTGATACTTTGAAGTATATCAGCCGATTGAAATTCATGACAGCTGGCGGCATCTGTGAAATGAATTTCATGATTCGTGGATATAGACAGATTATTTTCAACGGACAATCCATGGTTGTTCAGAATAGCAGAGGCGGTTCCACTTTTTCAACTTTATATTCAGGGGTAAAACTTCGTACAATTTGGGGTATTAAAGTTTGTATGCTTGATTTTTTTGAAGACGATACGGAAATTCCTGATATCAATATTTGATTCTAAAAACATATCACCGTTTATCATGAATTCTATATTGATGCTATCTAGCTCGATAAAAACCTGTGCTGCATTCGATTTTCACGCCATTTCAACATTACAAGGTCAAGACTGCTCAAGAGGCTGTTATGATGTATGAAAATAACCCTATATGACATGGATAAATATGAGCCAATGTCGGAAGACAGCGATATCAACCATGCTGATCAATCCAAAGCGATGGTGATGGCATTTCTGGTAAAGTATCCAATCATACTGGCCTTTAACACGCTGGAACCCCATTCCATGAAGCACAGGCAAACATCCGATTTCTTTCAGCGAACAGGCCTTCTATCTGTATCTGTCAACAAAACTGTGTCTTTGAGTGTCTTTCATTGATCAGCATCACCTAAACTGAGTCGTGACAGAACCTTTTCAGTGTTCATGCGTCATGATCAGTCTGGAGACCTGCATCAAAGGCGCACCGCAATGTTTTCGCTTCTGTGGACTATTCTCATCGGTCTGATCGTTGGGGCAGTGGCCAAGCTGATCATGCCGGGACGTGATCCGGGTGGTATCATCGTCACCATTCTGCTGGGCATTGGCGGCTCTCTGGTTGCCACCTGGCTTGGCCGCGTTCTGCATTGGTATGGTCCCGAGGATGGCGCCCGCTTTATCGGCTCAGTCGTAGGCGCCATCATCATTCTGGCAATCTACCGCTTCATCGTCGGTCGTTCATCAAATACGGTGTGACCGCTACTGACCACGCCTGGATTTCAAGCCCCGGTCTGTCAGGCCGGGGCTTTTTCATGCCTTGCGCAGCATGAACAGGCCCTGTTCCCCGAACAGATTGGCAAGCCTAGCTGAGCGCCGCCACGGAGAACGCTGACCGGCCTCCCCCGCTGCCAGCCATTGTTCGACCTGATAGCCTTCCTGCCCGCACAACTCGAAGAAATCGCGGATGGTGCAGGGATGGATATTCGGGGTCTCGTGCCATGCACGGTTCCAGACTCCGGTCATGGGCATTCTCCCCCGCATCAGCAGCTGAAGCCGCACCTGCCAGTGCCCGAAATTGGGGAAGCTCACCAGCGCCCGACTGCCGATGCGCAACATTTGACGCAACACTTCCCGGGGGCGTTCGACTGCCTGAAGTGTGCGGGACAACACGACATAATCAAACGCATCATCCGGGTAATGCGCCAGATCCTCATCAGCATCACCATGCATCACCGACAGGCCATGTGCGACCGCCCGCGTTGCCTCCGCCATGTCGATCTCGATCCCGCGTGCATCACAGCCACGGGTGCGCATCAGATGCTCGATCAAGGCACCGTCACCACAGCCAATATCCAGCACACGACTACGCGGCTCGATCATCTCCGCGATCAGACGCAGATCAAGCCGCATGTTCCGCCCACTATGCCGCATGGCGTGCGAAGGCTCGGGCGGAGAGGACAGGTTGTTCATGATACCTCCACCCGCAGCAAGGCGGAGCCATCGCCAAAACCATTGAACGCCAGCCCGGCATGATCGGCACATCCCTCAAGAAAACCATTCAGCACCCGATGGAAATCCGGTTCATCCAGCAGAAACGCGTCATGTCCCTTGTCGGAGGTCACTTCTACGAAGCTCACATTCGCCGCCACCCGGTTCAGGGCGCGGGCGATATGGCGGCTCTCGGCCGTGGGGTAAAGCCAGTCGGAACTGAAGGAGATCACGCAGAACCGTGTTTTCGTGCCAGCAAACGCCGCCGCAAGATCCCCACCATATTCTTCCGCCAGATCGAAATGATCCGCAGCCCGGGTGATGGTCAGATAGGCGTTGGCATCGAACCGCTTCACGAACGCGCCACCCTGATAGCGCAGATAGCTTTCGACCTCGAACATCTCTCCGAACAGATTGGCGGCGGTCTCCCCCCCCATCCCGTCACGACGTACCCGGCGTCCGAATTTCCGCGCCAGAGCCTGCTCACTGAGATAGGTGATATGGGCCACCATCCGGGCGACCGCCAGACCGCGCTCCGGCATGTGACCGGTGCGCCAGTAGGCCCCCCCGTTCCAGTTCGGATCACCGAAAATCGCCTGCCGCCCGACCTCGTTGAAGGCAATGTTCTGCGCCGAATGGAAAGACGCCGTGGCAATCGGGATCGCCGCGAACACAGCATCCGGATAGCTCGCCGCCCATTGCAGCGCCTGCATCCCACCGAAAGAACCACCAATCACCGCAAACAGGCGTGCAATGCCGAGATGCTCGATCAGTTTTTTCTGGGCGCGCACCATGTCCCGGATGGTCAGGCTGGGGAAATCGGTTCCCCACAACTCCACACCGGGCGCATCATCCGGCAAGGCCGGATCATGGGGGCTACGCGGCCCGGTGCTGCCCATACAACCGCCAATCACGTTGGAGCAGATGACGAAATAACGGTTGGTATCAATCGGGCAGCCCGGTCCTACTACACCGTACCACCATCCAGGCTTGCCAGTGACGGGATTGGGATCAGCCACATATTGATCCCCCGTCAACGCATGGCACACCAGAATCGCGTTGCTGGCCTCTGCATTCAGCGCGCCATAGGTACGATAGGCAATGCGAATCCCGTCCAGGCTGCCGCCATTATCCAGCGGCAGGCCATCCCGAAACACGAAAACATCATTTTGTGGCGCTGTATTCACAGATCGCTTCACCGGTCATGACTCCGGGGGGCAGCTCCCGGCAAAGGGTGACTATGCCCTCTGATGCCCGTCATGCAACCACCCCGCCCATGCTCAACCACCATGGCTGATACTGCAATGCTTTGCAGCGAGGCATGCTTCGGCTATCAGGTCGATCTTCATAAGGATTTGGCCCCTGCACAGCAGGCGCCCGAATATTGGCCCGATATCGTCATGCGCCCCATTCTGTCTGGTCTTGCCTCACGTGTTCTGTCTCCACCGGATGCATCGTCTCCCGCTTCCACGGGCGAGGCCGAAGCAGCGCTGGGCATGCTGCGCGCAAAACTGGATACCATCGATGATGCACTGCATGATCTCCTGATCCAGCGAGCAGAAACAGTCCGTTCCATTGCCACAACAAAGAGCGGTGTCTCGATCCGACCAGGACGGGAAGCGGCAATTATTCGCCGCCTGCTCGGACGCCATCAGGGACAGTTCCCGGAACAGACCATCATACGTATCTGGCGGGAGCTATTCGCCGGATCGAACAGTATGCAGCGCAATTTTACCGTCTCGGTCTGCGACAGCGATGACGGTTCCGCCGCCATGACCCAGATCGCGCGGGAGCATTTCGGGGCCCTGACGCCATTGCGCATCTATGGCAGCCCGGCCCAGGCCATTGCCGATGTCAGCAGCGGACAAACCATGGTGGCGGTGGTCCCGGCCCCGGTTGATGACGAATCGCCCCGCGCCGCATGGTGGACCGCCCTGTTGCACCATGATGCCCCCCGCATCCATATTGTCGCCCGCCTGCCAGTCTGGAACCCCCGGCCTGAAGGCGCCCCCCGTGCCGATGCCATGGCGGTGGCAGCCATCGCACCCGATCCGTCCGGCAATGACCGCGCTTTACTGGGGCTGGAAATCGCTTCCGACATCAGCCGGGCAAGGCTGACACAAATGCTGATCAATGCCGGTTTTTCAGTCGGCAATACGATCCTGCGTCGTATACCGGGGGCGGATGACGCCCATGTGTTGGCGGATGTCGCTGGATTTGTTGAGGATTCCGATCCCCGGCTGGCAGCCCTGACCCCTCTGCTGCGTCCACCTGTCGTACTGGGATGCTATGCAGTTCCTGTCCCTGCCTCACAGGCAGGAAGCACAGCATGAGCAATCCCCGTCCCAATCCCGGTATCGAGGCCATTCACCCCTATATCGGCGGAGAATCAAAGCTGCCCGGCGTCGAACAGGTGATCAAACTCTCCTCGAATGAAGGCGCATTCGGGCCGCCTCCTGCTGCGCAGCAGGCCTATCTGAAGGCCGTGTCCAGCCTGCACCGTTATCCTGATGGCGGCTCCCACGCGTTGCGAGAGGCCATCGGGCGTTATTTCGGTATCGATCCGGCCCGCATCGTCTGCGGTGTCGGATCGGATGAAATGATCGCGCATCTCTGCATGGCCTACAGCAATCCGGATTCGGAACTGATCATGAGCGTGCACGGATTCAGTGTGTACGAGATGTATGGCCATTATGCCGGGGCCAAAGTGGTGAAGGTGCCGGAACAGGCTCTGACCACCGATGTCGATGCACTGCTGAACGCCGTGACCCCGCGCACAAGGGTGATCTGCATCGCCAATCCGAACAACCCCACCGGCACCATGCTCCCCACCAGCGAAATTACACGTCTGCGGGCGAGCCTGCCGCCTGATGTGCTGCTGGTGCTGGATGCGGCCTATGCCGAATATGTCGATGCCCCCGATTACGATCCCGGCGTGGCACTGGTCGATGCTGGCGACAATACAGTCATGACCCGCACTTTCAGCAAGATTTTCGGGCTGGGTGGGCTGCGGCTCGGCTGGGCCTATGCACCGCCTGCCATCGTGGATGTGTTGAATAGGGTGCGCGGGCCTTTCACCGTCAATGCCGCCGTGCAGGAAGCTGCGATCGGTGCGCTGGAGGAACCGGGCTGGGTCGAACGCAGCCGCTCCCATAACAGCGCCGCCCGTGCAAAACTGGCTAAAGCACTGTTCGATATCGGCATTCCCACTCTGCCGAGCGTCACCAATTTCCTGTTGGCAGATTTCGGCAGCGAAGCACGCGCGATCGCCGCCGATCGCTGGCTGCGCACACGGGGGCTGATCGTGCGCCGCGTTGCCAGTTACGGCTTGCCCGCCTATCTGCGCATTACCATCGGCACAAACGAGGAATGTGATCTGGTAGCCCAAGCCCTGCGCGCTTTCATGGTGCAGGCACAAGCCGACAGCGATGCCGCATCATGACAGAAGCTTCTCCGGTCTTTCGCCGTCTCACCCTGATCGGTCTGGGTCTCATTGGCAGTTCTCTGGCCCGGGCGGTGCGGGAAAACCGGCTGGCCGATGAAATCATTGCCTGTGACCGAGCCGATATTCTGGAGCGTGTTGCCCGACTGGGAATTGCCGATCGTTGCGAGGCCGATCCGGCACAGGCGGCGCAGGATGCGGATGCCGTGATTCTCTGTGTCCCGGTCGGCGCCTTTGCCGAGGTGGCTGAAAAGATCGCCCCTCATCTGGCACCGGGTTGCATCCTGACGGATGTCGGCTCCACCAAACAATCCGTGATCCGGGATGTCGGCCCCCTGCTGCCCCCGCATGTGCATTTCGTGCCCGGCCATCCGCTGGCGGGCACCGAATATTCAGGCCCGGAATCAGGTTTTTCCACCCTGTTTCGGGATCGCTGGACCTTGCTGACCCCTCCCCCCGATACCGCTGAAGAAGCCATCGAAGCAGTCTCTGCCCTCTGGCGTGGCTGTGGGGCTCAAGTCGAGATCATGGAACCAGCCCATCATGACCGCGTGCTGGCCATCGTCAGCCATCTGCCGCATCTGATCGCCTTCACTATCTGCGGCACCGCCGACGATCTGGCTGATGAAAGCCGCCAGCAGGTTTTGAAATTCGCGGCTTCCGGGTTCCGGGATTTCACCCGGATCGCGGCTTCGGACCCAACCATGTGGCGGGATATTTTCCTCAATAACCGGGACGCCCTGCTGGAGATGCTGGCCCGCTTTACGGAGGATGCTCAGGCCATGGCGCGTGCTGTGCGCTGGGGCGATGAGGATTACATCGTCGATAAAATCGAACGTGGCCGCCGTATCCGGCGCAATCTGATCGAAATCAATCAGGCCTGACGACAGCAGAAAGGGGCACCATGGCAGCGCCCCTTTTGCCATTCTAGCCCGTCATGGTGTGGCGGATCACCCAGTGCAGAAGCTCCGCCACCCCTCCCACGGCCACTACGCCAGCCACCCACAAGCCGGCGAACCAGGCCAGTCGGCGCAGGCTGCTCCGCATCAGTGGTAGCCCTCACCGTGCCGGACTTTCCCTCGGAAAATCCAGTAGGAATAGGCGTTATAGCCCAGCACCATCGGAATCAGCACAACCGCCCCGACCAGCAGAAACATCTGGCTGGCCGCAGGCGCCGCAGCATCAACCAGCGAAAGCGGTGTCGTACCATGGGCTGGTGGAACGATATTGGGAAACAGGCTGATCCCCAGCCCGACATAGCACAGCAAAAACATCCCCATCGCATAGAGCAACGGGGCAGCATGCCGTTTCTGTTGCAAGGACCGCCAGAATCCCAGTGCCATCGCCGCCACCAGCAATGGAACAGGGGCCGTCAGAACAATGCCGGGCCAGGAGAACCAGCGCAGCCGATAGGTTTCGTTCAACAACGGAGTCCAAAGGCTCACAGCGGCAATCAGCAACAAAAGAAGAATGAAAAGCGGTTTCGCATAATGGCGGGCACGCACATGCAGCCCGTTCTCGGTTTTCAGGATCAGCCAGCAGGCTCCCAGCAGCGTGTATCCCACAACGACCGCTACCCCACACAACACGGTGAAAGGGGTCAGCCAGTCGAACCAGCCTCCCGTATAGGCAAAACCATTATGGTGCACACCCTGAAGGATGCCACCCAGCGTCATGCCCTGACACAGCGCCGCGACCAGTGAGCCGAGGCAGAAAGCCCGGTCCCACCACCTGCGCCCGCGCAGAGTATGGGCCTTGAAACGGAACTCGAACGCGACGCCGCGAAACACCAAAGCCAGCAACATGGCGATAATGGTAGGATAGAAAGCGGAAAACAGAATTGCATAGGCAACGGGGAACACAGCCAGCAATCCCCCACCCCCCATGACCAGCCAGGTTTCGTTGCCATCCCAGACCGGCGCAATGGAATTCACCATCACATCCCGGTCCTCCTCCTCGCGCTCCGCCAGAAACAGGATGCCGCATCCCAGATCGAACCCGTCCAGCAGGACATAGGCCAGCACCGCTACGGCTATGATCATGCCCCAGATATAGGGAAGGTTTTCGGTGATCATACGACACTCCCCGGGCGGATGGTGTGATTATCACGATGCAGATCATCAACGGCACCGGCAGGCCCCGGCACGATACCGGCCGCACGGCTCGGCTCGGGCGCAGGCGGGGTTTCCCCGTGTTCAGGCGGCCTGCCCATCATACGCAGCAGAATGCTGATTCCGGCAGCATAGACGATCAGATAGACGATCACGAATGCACTCAGTGAAATCGCCATACCGGGCAGGCCGATAGGGGAGGAACTCTCCGCCGTGCGCAACAGCCCGTATACGGTGTAAGGCTGCCGCCCGACTTCCGTGACTACCCAGCCTGCAAGAAGCGCCACAAACCCGGCAGGCCCCAGCGTCAGCACCGCACGATGCAACCAGACTGTATCGAACAGCCGCCCGCGCCAGCGCTCATACAGGCTCCACAATCCTACGGCGAGCATCAGCATACCCAGCGCGACCATAATGCGGAACGCAAAGAACACCACGATCACCGGGGGCTGGTTTTCAGGCGGCACATCCGTCAAGGCCGGAATGGTACCCGTCCAGTCATGCTTCAGATACAGAGAGGCGACATGCGGAATGGCAATCTCGAACCGGTTCTCCTGCGCCTTCTGATCCGGCAGGGCGAACAGGACCATCGGCACACCGGCCCCCGGAGCACCATTGCGCCAATATCCTTCCATCGCCGCGATTTTTGTTGGCTGGTGCTTTAACGTATTCCCACCCTGCGCATCACCGACCAGCACCTGAAGTGGCGTGACCAGTGCGGCCATCCACATCGCCATGGAAAACATCGTCCGCACGGCGTCATTGCGACGCCCGCGCAGCAGATGCCAGGCCCCGGTACCACCCACCACAAAAGCCACGCTGAGAAAGGCCGCCAGCACCATATGGGCAAAACGGAAAGGAAAGGAGGGGTTGAAAATGACCGCCATCCAGTCCGCAGGCAGAAAACGTCCCGTTGCCGCATCGATTGTATAACCGGCAGGGGTCTGCATCCACGAATTCACCGCCAGAATCCAGGTGGCGCTGATCAGCGTGCCAAGAGCGACCAGACAGGTGGCGAGGAAATGCAGTTTCCGCCCCACTTTCTCCATGCCGAACAGCATGATGCCCAGGAAACCGGCTTCCAGAAAGAAAGCAGTGAGCACTTCGTATCCCATCAGGGGACCGATGACGGGACCGGCCTTGGCCGCGAAAGCACCCCAGTTCGTCCCGAATTCATAGGACATCACCAGACCAGAGACGACACCCATGCCGAAACCGACGGCAAAGATTTTTGACCAGTAGCGGAACAGATCCAGATAAACAGGCCGCCCTGTTTTCAGCCAAAGCCCTTCCAGCACCGCCAGATAACTGGCCAACCCGATGGAGAAAGCTGGGAAAACAATATGGAAGCCGACGGTAAAAGCGAACTGGAGCCGCGCCAGGAAAATAGCATCCATACCGGGCATCATGTTTTTCCTTCAACGCTGGGCGACAGCCGCTACCGTAGGCTATGCGCCCAAGGGGGAGGTGGTATTTTAAGAACCGGAACCTGTCCGATCATCAAGACAGTGTCGGCCAGCCGGAAAGGCACGGAAACATACGCAGGACGGCTCCGGGCCGTATCGGCGTGATCAACACTATCCTTCTGTGTCGCACGCCCCGGAGCGTCTGTCGCTTGGACAAACAGGCCAAGCATGGTTTTGGCAGCCATATATAATCCGGGCGCCATCCAGCCCTGATCACGCAATGATGTGATCGTCTCCTCGGGTGATGCTATCGTCACCACGCCCTGCATGACCGGCTGCAGAAAGTCATCCAGCCCTCCCTGTCCCGCCATACTCGCACGCAGGCTACCCCATGTCAGAGTGGCATCCAATATTCTGAACACATCCGACTCGGCTCGCCACGCGCTGATTTTCTCCTGGGGCTGAACGTTCGAAAAAGGAAATGGATCAATTCTGGCAGCCACATTTACATGCTGTACCGTTTTTCCGAACGGCCACTGGCGGACAGATGGCAACACGACATCATCAAGACTGCACTGCACGGCCAAAGCCTGATCCAATCGCAGATGCATCCCCACCCTGCTGATGGTGATGATATCGTATCCTGCAGGCAGTCCCGTATCAGGGTGCGGGGCGGGATCAGCGCTTGTCCAGCCGGAACCATTGGGCCGCAGACGCACATCCTGAGCGGTCATATGAAGATCGAGGGTATGTATGGACGGGTCCATATCCGGCACCAGTGCAACCGGCCACCACCCATCCCAGGCAAGCCTGACCGGCAAGGTGACACTGGCACTGGCGGGTTGCATCATGATCTTCCAGGGTGATTCAGGAAAAGCAGCCTGCGGTCCCTGTGGCCTCATAAGCAGTTGCAGGGGGTGCCACGGCGATACCTCGACCTCAAGCGCCTGTCCCTGCCAGACAGGATATCCGCCGACAAACAGTTCCGGCTCCGGCAGGGTGATCCGCGCCCGCAGCGGCCAGCCACCGGATAACGCAGCCGCACGGACCTTGAGCATCAGCCCATCCGGTCGCTGCTGTGTCCAGAGCAGCGATTGCTCCACCAGACGGTTCACAGTCCACTGCCAGAGTCCATAATCAGCCCCTGCCAGAACGACGGCAAGAAGGACAAGACGGAACCAGAGACGTCTCATGGGAGGCTCCGCTGTGCTGGATGTGCGAGCAAATCGTTCATCCAGAGCAGTTTAAGGGCATTCAGGGCCGCCGTCGCGCGGCCATTCATCCCCATCGTGCCCGGAATCCTTCATACCTTGTCCATCACCATGATTTTTTATTTTAAATCAATAAGTTATATAATTCAGTTCGATTTTTTCCTGACGATTCCTTCAGACTAAACCACAGACTTATCCACAGCCCTTTCCGAGGTGTGGACAAATGTTGCTATGTCATTGCCAGCACGATGATACAGGCTGCGGAGAGCCTCCATGGTTACGGCCCGGCTGCCAGGTGAAAGGGGCGGATGAATATCAACATTGATCGTGCCCGGATATTTACGGAATGCACGGCGTCCCCAGAAAAGACCGGAATTGGTCGTGACCGGCACGATCGGCAGCCCCGTTTTCGAGGCCACCGCATAAATACCGGGATGCAGCGGCACCTCCACGCCCGGATCCGTGCGGGTGCCTTCCGGGAAAATCACGATCTGCCGGTTCAAGGAGGCTGCCTCCAGCGATGCACTGACCAGATTACGCAGCGAAGCCATGCCACCATCCCGATCCACCGGAATCATCCCCGTCAGTGGCAGCAACGGCCCGAAAACAGGGATTTTCAGCAGTTGCTTTTTCAGAACATAGACCGGGTAGGAGGCCAGCCCGAACCATACCATGGTATCGAACGCGGATTGATGCTGGGAAGCGATCAGCACCGGCTGTCCGGGCGGCAGGTTCTCCAGCCCACGCACACGGACATGAATACCGCAGATCAGCCGGGCCGCCGCGATCATGATACGCGACCATAGACGGGCATCGTCGATCAAACGATGCGGGGCGACAAAGCGCAGCACAAATCCATACAGACTCAGCACCAGCGTGACGGCAAAAAACACTGCGTTAAACAGCAGTGAGCGAAGAAAAATCATTTCCTGGCAGATCCTGTCAGCTCATCACGTTTCACGGACCGGCGTCAGGCTGGACAGATGCAGCTCCGCCCCCAACCATTTCACATATTCAGAGGACAGCAGTTTCAAAACATTGAGCAGACTGCCCCCCTGATCCGGGTGCACTGTCTCTGGATACAGTATCACATCGGGCATGGCACGCCGCAGCTCGGCCAATGCGCGGGGCATATGATACCCCGCCGTGACGACGATGACGCTTCTCAATTGTCGCTCATGCGCCCAGTCGGCTGTTTCCAGAGCATTACCGCGCGTGGTGGCGGCCTCATATCCCAGCGTGACCCGCCCCTCCAAAGGGGTCGGATCAATGCCGGCAACACGGGCGAGCGTGGCCAGCGACGCCCCCTTCGCCACGCCTGAAATCAACAATACGCTGCCTCGCCCAGCCGCCAGCAGCCTCAATCCGGTTGCGACACGCTCCGCCCCGCCGGTCAGAACCACGATGCCATCCGCATGGGACGGCGCCCGGAGAACATGCTGGCTTTGCCATGCAAACCATAAAAATCCGCCGGACAGGACCAGCAGAGCAAAACCACCGAGCAGGCCGAACCCGTTCAGCACGCTCACCACGGCCCGGCCCATCCTTCTCGACAGGGAGGAAGCAGCATATCCCATCGCTACGGCAGGCGCCTCAACCAACGGCGAACAGTCATCTGGGTAGTCAGCCAACCGATACAGGCAGCCCCCATCGGCATGCAGGGAATCGTCATCCAAAGCGCCAGAGGCAACCAAGAGACGATCCCGGCCACACCACCCTGCACAGACTCCGCCTCATTCAGTCCGCCAAATGGCGCTGTCAGCCGCCCCATGAAGATCAACACCGGCAGAGCCAGCACCCCTCCTGCCAAGCCCCCGGCAGCGGCCAAGGCTGTGGTACGCCCCGCGAAGCGCCGAGCGATATAACCATCCGTAGCACCCAGCCCATGCACGATTTCAATTGCCTCCCGTCGGGCCATCAGCCCCGCCCGTGTCGCCACCGCAATGACACAGACCGCAACAAGTGTCACGACGATCAATACCAGTCCGGCGCAGAGCTGAAGGCTGTGTGCCAGCGCGGTCAGGCGGCCCAGCCAGACACCGTGGCTTTCCACAACGGTACCAGGGGCAACCCGCTCCAGCGCCGCCGCCAGCGCAGTCATATCCAGCGTCGCACCATCCCCCTGGCCACCCCCCGGACTTCCGGCCGCATTCTGGCGCACACGGATCACAGCCGGGAGCGGCAGGGATAATGTTTCGGCGTCCGAGCCGAGCCAGGGACGCAGCAGCGCGGTCAGTTCCTGATCCGACATCGGCTCGGCCGAGGCGATACCCCGCGTGGCGCGCAGCACGGCCAGCACGGCATCACGCCGCGTATCCGCCTGATTATTCCCGCCAGCCTCCGGCGTAGCTTTATCATCGGCACTCGCTGTCGGCCGTGGCACCTGCACAGTCATGGAGGCCGCAGCGCCTTCCTGCCAATGGCGACCCAAAGCATCAGCTGCGACATAACCTGCGAATGCCAAAGCCGCCAGAAACGCCATTGCTGCCACCAGCAAAGGCAGCAGCCGGTCCGACAGGGCACGACGCAGCCCCAGATCGTCGAAGCGCATCGGACGCAGCCGGCGGGTGCGGCGTTCCTCGGCCCGGCGACGTTGTCTTTCCTGACGGGTGCTCATGAGCGGCGGGCATCACAGCGCATCAGAGGAAACGGCTCCCGGCCGGTCTGTTTCTGAAGGATCGCTCGACAGCCGCGCCGTTTCTTACCGGTTGCAGCGGCGCAGCCCCATGCAGCCCGGGCTGCCCAGCCGAAGCATCATGAGGATATGTTGGCGATCTTGCTTCCTCCGGCGCTGCAAGACCGTAGGAAAACCCGGATTCCCGACCCATCATACCGTGAGTCCATCCGGTATCGTCAGCCAGCACATGGCCGTGGGCCAGACGCAAGGCGGGTGCGGGATGACGGGCCACCAGCCCGTCATTATGCGTCGCCACCACGATCGTCGTTCCCAACCGGTTCAACTCCTTCAGAAGCTGCATCAGCCGTTCCGCCTGAGCTTCATCCAGATTGCCGGTCGGCTCATCCGCCAGAATCAAGGAGGGGCGTCCGATCACCGCGCGCGCAATCGCTACACGCTGCTGCTCGCCACCAGATAATTCAGCAGGGCGAGCATTCATCTTGCGGGCCAGACCGACCCAGCGCAGCAACTCCGCCACATCGGCCCTGATCTGGCCCTCCGGGCGGCCCGCAATCCGCAGAGGCAAGGCGACGTTGTCGAACGCGTTCAGATGCGGCAACAGGCGAAAATCCTGAAATACCACTCCGATCCGCCGACGTAGGACAGGCAATGCCGCCCGCGGTGTCACAGCCAGGTCAGCCCCCAGCAACATGATGCGGCCACGGGTGGGACGGATCGCCGCGTACATCAACCGCAGCAGACTGCTTTTCCCCGCACCGGAAGGACCGAGCAGCCAGCGGAAACCACCATCCGGCACTGTCAGGGAAACATCCCGGAGCACTTCCCCCGGCTCAACAAAACCGGGCTGATCCGCATCACGCAGAGTCGTGCTGCCCGTTGCCCGACGCAATGGTCCATAGCGCAACCCGACCTGCTCAAACCGGATCATGTCAGCACCCTCGCCTTCACCGCACCCTGCCGACTGAAAAACGATTTTGGCATGATCGGGAAAAGTCTGAAATGCATCGATAGGTGTGGATCAAAACTGCTGCAACAGCCGGTCAATATAATCCAGTTCCTCCTGCGGGCGGTTACGCTCGGCACCACGGCGGCGCAATTCCTGTTGCACATCCCGGCTGCGCATCGGCTCCATCTGCCCAGGCAGACGGACGTCATCGCCATTCTCATCACCCGCAGCCGATCCCACGGAGCGGCTGCGTCCGAATGGATCACGCCGGTCATGCTGATCACCTGCCCCATCACTGTCATTGTCACCAGCCTGTTCGCCGGGCGTTTGCCCGTCACCCGACTCCCGGCGCTGGCCTTGAGAGGGGGCACCGAGCGTCACCGCATCCTCATCGCCATCCTCCTGTTCCTCTCCGCCCTGATCCTGACCGGGCCGGCCCCCTTTATTGGCCTGCTGCTGGCGATTGATATCCTGCTGGCCCTCCGCCAGTTTCTGGAGCGCCCGTCGTTCCGCATCGACTGTCTGATCGTCACGGCCACGGCGCATCGCATCGATCGCCTCACGCATCGCGGCATCAGCCTGCGCCATCCCGCGTGGAATCTGCCCACCTTTTTCGCTAAGCTGCTGCATCAGGTCGGCCAGTTTGTGACGCACATCCTGCTGGGTGGTCTCATCCGCTTTTCGCAGGGCCTCGGCCGGATCAGCCCGTCTGCCCTGCTGGCCCGGCTGTCCTGAGGGGGGTTGTCCCGACTGAGATTGGCTGCCTCCCTGACCCTGCTGATCGGGCGGTCCGTCATCCGGATCATTCTCCGGGCCGAAATCCGGAAAGCGGGGGGCATCCTGCTGAGCCGCCTCGGCACGCTTCTGCGCATTATCCAGCAATCCGGCCTGCCGGCGGGTCAGATCCTGCAACGCCTTCATCTGTTCCTGCGCCTGCCGTCTGGCCTGCTGCTGCTTCGCACGGCGGGCCTTCTGTTCCGCCGTCATCGGCTTTGCATGCTGCAACCGGTCCAGAGCGCGATCCAGCGACGCCATGGCGCGGCGGGCATCTTCCATCCGGCCCTCTTTCAAAGCCTGCCGCATCTGCTCGTCCAGTTTGCGCAAACGGTCCATCAGGGGGGCATGACGGTCCTCCGGGGCGGGTATCGCTGCCTCCCGCCTCGCCTGCTCCGCCATCTGCTGCAAATGATCGGACAGGGCGCGTTCAAGCTGGCTCATCAGCCGCTGCATTTCACGCTGATCCGGGGGCGCGCCGTTTTTTTGCCGGTTCAGCGCCTCCCTCAGTTCCTGACGGGCCGCGGACAGAGCGCGGGCCGTACGCTCGGCGCCGCCTTCCTCGATATGCAGGGCCAGCAGCCACAACCGGTTGAGCGCATCGTTGATCGCAGAAGCAGAAATGTTGCGTGCCAGCTCCGACGTAATGGCGCGCAGATTGAGGTATCCTCCTGGATCATCGGCCAGAATATCGGGCTGAGCCCCCAGCTCCGCCAGCGAACCAACCGCATTGCGCCTATCTTCCGGCCGACGCGCCAGAGACTGGCGGATCGACAGCAATGCTCTTGCCACCGGATTACGGAACGGCTTCTGCGGCAAAATCAATGACACAGGCTCCGACTGACCGGTCTGTCCCGCCGTATCATTTGCCGTCAAAGTCAGGGTCACCGGCAGCCCGGCCCATGGATTGGCAGTCAGATCGCTCTCCGTCGCGCCTCCCACGACACGCGGATGTCCGGCTGGAACCGGTAACGGCACAGTCACCGGAGGCAGATCGGGCCGTTCAGTCAGATGCACAACCGCGCTCACCCCGGCGATACCGTAATTGTCCCGTGCCTGCCACGGAATACGCACCGCATAGCTATGCACCGCCTTTTCCGGCGGTGCGGTAAAAGTAACCTGCGGGGGTGCATCGGCCACCCTCCTGATGCGCCATGTAGCAAGAACAGCCCCGCTGGCCGCTCGCAATGTGAGAGATGCATCCGGGATGACAGCCTGCTGCCCCAATGGAATGGCGGCCTGAAAACTGCCCTCGGCCAGACGGGGCAAAAGGGTTCTGTGACCATCCAGTTCCAGCCCCGGCGGCGTATCGAGACCGGAGACGGTCAGAGACAGCACTGAACCGACCGGAACCGCGTAAGGGTGATGCGACGCATCGGTTTCGCCATGCAGGAAAATCGGGGGCAGCCCGGTATAGGCGGGCGGCGTAATCCATGCCTGCACCTGCGGCCCCGGAACGGATGGCGCAGGGGGCAAAACGGGCCAGAGTGCGTGCGCCAGCCGAGTGGAAAAATCTCCCCCGGCACTGACCCCCAGTGCCGCTAATACAACCAGGGACAAGGCCCGCAGGGAGAAACGATCCCTGACAGCAATGCCGGGACGTAGCACCGCCCGACGGAGGGTCCGCACCTGATCCAGCACAAAGTGTGTATGGGCCTGCCACAAAGCCTGCGCCATGGGGGGACTGCCCCGAGCAGGCCGGTCATCCAGCGTGGCTAAAGGGCGATGGGCCAGTCCGGCATCCTGCTCCAGCCGCCGGTCGGCATCGGTCCGGAGCGGTTTCGGCAGAACATGCCACCGCCATACCACCCAACTGCCAAGCCCGACCCAGAATACGATCAGCAGAATCAGATGCGGCCATGGCGGCAGCCACGTCCAGACATCCAGCAAAACAAGGCAGATAAAAAACCCGGTGGCAGGCAGAAGCGGCCAGGCGGCACGACAGAGCCGCTCCAGCCGCAGCACGCGCAATGCCTGACGCCGCCGCTGCGCGAGTATTGGGGGAAGCGTGGAAGGATTCTCCGCCGTCATCCGGCCCGATACTCCATACGGCTGCCTCTCCGTTGCCTGTTGCGGGCTGCTGTCAGCCCTGTCGGGTGAGATGCGGCGGAATCACCTCATCACGCCATAACGCATCGACCGTCTGACGCGGGCGGATCACCGTCCAGTGTCCATCATCAACCAGTACCTGAGCCGCCAGTGGTCTGGCATTATATGTGGAGCTCATCACCGCACCGTAAGCCCCCGCCTCCAGAATTGCGACCCGGCTGCCGGCCTGCAGCGGCGGCAGCGACCGGGCCCGCGCAAAGGTATCACCGGTTTCACAGACCGGACCCACCACATCGCAGTCAATCGGCACATGCGCGGCCTCGACAGCGGATAGAGGCACAATTCCGTGCCATGCCTCATACAGGGAGGGCCGCAACAGATCGTTCATCGCCGCATCCAGCACCACGAAGGGACGCGGGCGAGACTGCTTCACCAGCACGACGCTGGACAGCAGCACACCGGCAGGGCCGGCCAGCCAGCGTCCCGGCTCCAGCACAAGCTGCACGTCCAGACCGCCCAGCTCCGCCTTCATCGCTCCCGCCAGCGCCGCCGGGGTGGAGGTGACATCGCCGCGATAATCGATCCCCAGACCACCCCCGCAATCCACCAGCCTGACTGTCTGCCCCTGATCCCGCAGCGCCTTTACCAGAATCGCCATACGGCGGAACGCGGCCAGGAAGGGGGTCATGACATTGATCTGGCTGCCGATATGCATGGCGAGGCCGACCGGCTCGATCCCCGGCAGGGACGCAGCCCGCGCATACAGGGCAGGCACTTCCCCGGCCTGAATACCGAATTTGTTATCGGCCAGACCGGTCGTGATCTTGGGGTGCGTACCGGCATCCACATCCGGATTGACCCGCAGCGCGATCCGCGCCGTGCGGCCCATACCGCAGGCAATGGCGGAGAGCATCTCCAGCTCCTCCGCGCTCTCCACATTGATCTGGGCGATCCCTTCGGACAGAGCCAGTGTCAGCTCTGCCGCGGTCTTGCCAACACCGGAGAACACGATCCGCTCCCCCGGAATACCAGCCGCCCGCGCACGGCTGAGTTCACCGCCGCTGACCACATCCGCGCCCGCCCCCTCATTGCCGAGCAGACGCAGCACGGCAAGGTGGTCATTGGCCTTCACGGCGAAATGGATATGCGGCGCGATTCCGGCCTCCGCCAGCGCATCACGTAACAGCCGGTAACGCCGCCGGAACGTCCCCGCCGAATAGACCCAGCACGGCGTGCCCTGAGCATCGGCAATGGCATTCAGCGGCACATCATCCAGCAGCAATCCATCCATCGCATGCATGGAAAGGCTCGGGCGCGCGGCAATCAGTTCCATCACCGAGGGATCCGGTCGGTCCGTATCCGTCACATGCATGTCCATGACAGCAATTCCTTGGTCAGCGGCTCGGGTAGGTATGGGGATATGTAATCTGGTCCGGTGGCCCAGGGGGGGACGGAGCACCACGCTTGCCGCAGGCCGTCAGGCCGAACCCCAGCCCTAGCAGCAGTACCATCAGGGAAAATGCCCGCAAACAGGTCATCAAACCGTCTCCTTCAACTGATCCCGCCACCATGCGGCCTGCTGCGCGACGTTTTCCGGTGCGGTGCCGCCTTCGCTCCGACGCGAGGCAATGGAGGCATCGACCGTCAGCACGGAAAACACATCCTCGCCGATGGCCGGTTCTTCTTCCCGCATCTCTTCCAGTGACAGCTCGGCAAGGTCGATTCCCTTTGCCTCCGCCTTCGCCACCAGACGCCCGGTGACATGATGCGCGGTGCGAAACGGCAGATGCAGCGCCCGCACCAGGTAATCGGCCAGATCGGTCGCGGTGGCAAAGCCGCTACCGGCGAAGAAACGCATGCGCTCGGTATTCGGGGTCATGTCCCGCACCATCCCGGCCATGGCGGCCAGGGACAATGTCCAGGCTTCCGCCGCGTCGAAGACCGGTTCCTTATCCTCCTGCGTGTCCTTGGCATAGGCCAGCGGCAGACCTTTCATCACCGTCATCAGGCCGATCAGATCACCCATCACACGGCCGACCTTGGCGCGGACCAGCTCTGCCGCATCCGGATTGCGCTTCTGCGGCATGATGGAACTGCCCGTGGTGTAGGCATCGGACAGGGAGATGAACCGCCAGGGCGCACTGCACCAGATGACGATTTCCTCGGCCAGACGCGACAGATGCATCGAGGAAATGGAGGCCGCCGATAAAAACTCCAGCGCAAAATCACGATCCGACACCGCATCCAGCGAATTGCGCGTCGGTCGATCAAAGCCCAGCGCCGCAGCAGTCATACGGCGGTCGATCGGGAAGGATGTTCCCGCCAGCGCCGCCGAGCCGAGCGGGCATTCATTCAGGCGTTTGCGTGCATCGGCCAGACGGCCACGATCCCGTGCCAGCATTTCGACATAGGCCAGCAGGTGATGGCCGAACGTCACCGGCTGTGCGGTCTGAAGATGGGTGAAGCCCGGCATCGGGTCCGCCGCATGGCCGGCGGCGCGATCCGTCAGCGCCCGCATCAGGTCGGCCAGCTGCGAATCCAGCCCGTCAATCGCATCCCTGATCCACAGACGAAAATCGGTCGCAACCTGATCATTACGGCTGCGTGCAGTGTGCAGACGCTTCCCGGCCTCACCGATCCGCTCGGTCAGCCGGGCTTCGATATTCATGTGAATATCTTCCAGCGCGACGGAAAAAGTGAATTGTCCTTCCTCGATCTCGGCAGCGATTCGCTCAAGACCTGAGCGGATGACCTGCGCGTCTTCCCCGGATATGATACCCACATGGGCAAGCATCGCCGCATGCGCCATGGAGCCGCGAATATCCTGCCGCCACAATTTCTGATCGAAACCGATCGACGCATTGATCTCTTGCATGATCGCGGCAGGACCGGCAGCAAAGCGTCCGCCCCATTGCATATTGGCCGATCTCTGCCCTGAATCGCCGGTGGTGGTCGTCTGATCATTCGTCATGAAGGAAGGCCTGTCGTCATGCCTGTCAGCAAGCATTTAAAAACCCGCCGCACGATGCTGGCGGCCATTGGCGGCACCCTAGCGGGCGGCGTCATGGGGCGCAAACTGGCCCTGTCACAAGCCAGCGGCGCAACAATGGGGGAACTGCCACACGGGCTGAAACCGGTCGACCCGCCCGCCAGGCTGCCCGCCTTCCGCTTTACCGACGCCATGGGGGATACACGCAGCATGGCCTATTTCAACGGCAAGGGTGTGGTGCTGAATCTGTGGGCCACATGGTGTGCGCCCTGCGTTGCGGAAATGCCCTCGCTGGATCAGCTCGCCGCCGCAGTGAAAGATGAGGGAATCGTCGTGCTGCCGCTCTCCGCCGATCAGGGCGGCGTGCAGGCGGTGGATAATTTCTACCGCAAGCACGGCATCGTCCATCTCGGCACATGGCTGGATCATGACGGGGAAGCCCAGACCGCTCTGAAACTGCGCGGAATCCCCACCACACTGATCATCGACCGGCAGGGCCGGGAGCGCGCCCGGCTGGAGGGGGGAACGAACTGGGCGGCCCCCGCCTATCACGATGCCATCCGGGCGCTGGTCGGCTGAGGGAGGGCGTTAAGGCCCGTCCAGCCCGACCACGGAAATCGCGTTGAAGGGCGATCCCTTCACCAGTTTCGTGCTGACCACGGTATAAACCAGCACTGGTCGGTCAGGATCGACCATCCGGATGATCTGGAACGATTTGAAAAACAGGGAGGAGGAGACGAACGCCACCGTCTCCTGTTTCGGAAGATCCTGTGGCAGCGTGACATGGCCGGTGCGCTGGCAGGCGACCGAAAAACGGCTGGGATCCTCGGCCAGCCCGACCCAGCCTTTCATCCCGCCAGTCGCAGCACGTGACAGGTAGCAGGAAACGCCTTGCACTTTCGGATCATCGAAACGCTCGACAATGATCCTGTCATCCGGCCCCAGCCAGCGGAAGCTGGTATTGATCGACCCGATCCGCGTCTGGGCCGAAACGATGCTTGCCACAAGAGTGGCAGCCGCCACGACCAATCCGCTGAAAACATAGGCACCCCGTGTCATCCGGTTTCTCCGTTCAGGCATCCTGTCAGCCCTCAACCGCATAGACATGCATGAAGTTCACCGGCGTTACCACCGGATCGGTGAACAGGGCCTCTGCCCCCTGAATACGGGCCGTATGCGGCACAAAAAACAGTGGATTATAAAGCGGCACCCAGGGCTGATCGGCCAAAATGGCCGCCTGAATCGCCTGCCACCTTTTCAGCCTTTCCTGAGCTTGTGATGGGTCCGCCATGGCATCCGCCTCCGCCGCGAGAGCGTCGATGCCGGCATTGCGATATCTGGCCCAGTTCCATCCGCCCGGCGCAGAGGCCGCCACCGACAGGATTGGCCCATAAAAATCCGATGGATCAGGAAAATCGGCACTCCATCCGGTATCACCCGACCAGATCAGCGGCGCACCGGTGCCGGAACAGGCGGCCTCGATCATCGCGGGACGAGCCAGCACACGCAGGGAAGCCCGGATACCGATCGCTGCCAGATCCTGCTGCAGAGCCTGTGCGATACGCGGGTTGGGATCGGTGGCAGCGGTCATGAGGTCCGTCTGAAATCCGTCCTTCCAGCCCGCTTCCCGCAACAGGCTCCGCGCCCGTGCCGGATCGTAAGCAGGCCCGGAGAATGAGGGATCATATCCGGGCAGGCCGCGTGGAAAAATCTGGTCGGTCGGCTCGCCCCGGCCATTGATCAGCCGCACGATGCGGGTCTTGTCGATCGCATGGGCCACCGCCTGCCGGACCAGCAGCGTATCGAAAGGCGGCTTTGTCACATTCATCGCCAGATAGGTCGTCGCCAATCTCGGCCTGATGCCGATCAGCCCCTGAAAACGCGGATCACGCCGGATCGCATTCAGCCTGGCCGGGGGAATACCGTCGCCCACCACGTCGATCTCGCCACGTTCCAGCCGCAGCATGGCGGTCAGCGGCTCCTGCCCTATTTCGGCGATGATCCGGTCGAGATAGGGCAGACCAGCGTCGTAATACCCCTCGTAACGGTGCAGCACAACGCTATGCCCGATTCGCCATGTATCGAAACGAAAAGCGCCGCAGCCCACAGGATGACGGCCGAAATCCGCACCGTACCGCTCCACCATGTCCCGTGGCACCACCGAAGCAAAATTCAGCGCCAACGCATGCAGGAACGGCGCATAGGGTCTGGAGAGCCGGATCACCACCGTGTGCGGATCGGGTGCGGAGAGACCAGGGAATGCCTGCGTTTCTCCGGCAATGAAGGAGCCGAAACCTTCGATGGCGGCGTAGAAACTCTGACCCGGGCTTTGCGTCGCCGGATGGATGGTGCGGCGAAGCGAGTAGACGACATCCGCTGCTGTAACCTCCCGGCCATGGTGAAACCGCACCCCCCGCCGCAGGGTAAAACGATAGACCAGCGCATCCGGCGATAGGGAAACAGTCTCGGCCAGACCAGGACGCAGGGTCGTGGTGCCCGGCTCGTAATCCATCAGGCCGCAGAACAAGGCACGAATCAGGGCCCAGTTCTGGAAATCATAGCCGATGGCCGGATCCAGCGTGGCAATATCATCACGAAATGCGATGGTGAGCGTCCCCCCACGACGGAGAGAAGAGGCCGCATATGACCGGTCCGGCCAGACCAGAGCGGCAGCACCGGCCAGACCGGTAACAGACAGACAGGCGCGGCGGGTCAGCATCATCGCGGCAGCCCTATGCGCGGATCGATCAGCGGGGCCAGCAGATCGACCAGCAGGCTGGTCAGCACCACTCCGGCCGCCGCCACCATCGTCACCCCCAGAATGACCGGAACATCCAGCAACGGGATCGCCTGCCACACCAGTTGCCCCATGCCGGGCCAGCCAAACACGCTTTCCACCACCACTGCCCCGGACAGGAACCCTGCAATATCAGTTCCCGCCAGCGCCAATACCGGCAAAGCGGCATTCCGCAGCACATGATGGATCATGATCCGGGTTTCTCCCGCCCCTTTGGCACGGGCCGTGCGGATGTAATCAGCGGCAACCACATTCAGCGCGGCAGCCCGGACCATCCGTGCATACCAGCCGGCCCCCAGCAGGCCGAGCGTGACAGAGGGCAGTACCCAGTGCCGCACACCCCCATACCCTCCGATCGGAAACCAGCCCAGCCAGACCGAGAACAGCATCAGCATACCCAGCGCCACCACGAAAGGCGGCAGAGAAACGCCGATCACCGATCCACCCATCACTATCCGGTCCAGCCACCCGCCCGGAGCGCGAGCCGCCAGCAGACCGGCAGGAAGGCCGATCGCAATCTCCGCCAGCACAGCCCCCACCAACAGGAAAAGAGTGGCAGGCAGACGCTCCCCGATCAGGAGCGCCACCGGTACACGCTGCACCAGCGACTGCCCCAGATCACCCTTTACCAACCCGCCGATCCAGCCGGAGAATTGCGCCATCAGGGACCGGTCCAGCCCCATGGCATGACGGATCCGCGCCACCTGCTCCAGCGTTGCCGAGCGCCCAGCAACACTGCGTGCCTGATCCGCCGGCATCAGATGGATCAGCAGGAAGGCCAGCGCCGCCACCCCTAGCAAGGTCAACGCGGCCTGTACCAACCGCCGGAGGATGAACAGGCTCACAAGGAATCCAGCTCCGTAGCGCCCGGCATCCAGCGGCGCTTCAACGCAGAACCGGTCAAATTCGCCCCTGCCGCCAGCAGCAGGATCGCTCCGCCCGGCGCAAAGACCAGCCACGGCGCAATCAGCAAATAAGCCTGATTTTCATTGATGATGCTGCCCCAGGATGCTTCCGGCGGCTGCACGCCGGCCCCGAGATACGACAATGTCGCTTCCAGCAATACCGAGCCTGCAATCCCGAGCGTACCCCAGACCACAATCACCGGCCCGAGCAGCGGCAGGATATGCCGCAGCACGATCCTTCCCCAGCCCACCCCCAAAGCACGGGCCGCCCGCACATGCAGGCGCGCGGACAGGCCGGAGGTTTCAACATAAATCACCCTTGCGACCGGCGCCCATCCTGCCAGCGCCACCACCAGCATCACCACCCAGATGGAGGGGCGTAACACCGCCGAAACCGTCACCGCCAGCAGCAGCACGGGGATCGAGGCCACCAGATCAGTCAGCCGCATCAGCCCGGCCCCGATCCAGCCCCCCACCCGTCCTGTCGCCATGGCGGCGCACATCCCGATGAGGGTTCCGGTCATCACGGCAACGGTATTGGCCACCCCACCGATCAGCAGCGCATCCCGTCCGCCCCATAACAACCGGGACAGCACATCCCGCCCCAGCAGATCAGTCCCCAGCGGAAAGCGCCAGCAGGGCGGTAGCGGCGCTCCATCAGCATCCAGCCCGTCGGAAAGCTGCAATCCGGGCGGATAAGGGGATAGACAGGGTGCGAAAACAGCCGACAGCACGATCGCCCCCAGCAGGATCAACCCGATCCAGCCCGTTTTATCCAGACGACCCGGACGTCGGGGGGACATACCCGTCACGGCAGGCCGAAAACCGTCAGAACACCGCCAAGCCGTGTATAATTGTTCAGGGCACGGTTCAGCACCGCAGCCCCGGTGCCTTCGCTATCCTCCGCCCCCAGCCCCTCAGCCAGACCGATGCCGGCCCATCCGCCGACACCGGACAGCACCGCGACATACTGACGACCATGATGGCGATAAGTCATGACGTTGCCGATAATCCCGGACGGGGTTTTGTATTGCCAGAGCAAGGAACCATCCTTCGCATCCACCGCCTTGAGCCAGCCTTCAAGCGTTCCGTAAAACGCCACGCCTCCCGCCGTCGCCAGCGCTCCGGACCAGACGGAAAAAGGCTCCGTATCCGTCCAGACAATCCGGCCCTGACCGGCATCATAGCCGATGAACGCGCCGAGATCTTTCGTCCCCAGCGGGGGAGAGGGTGGGGGATACAGGGTCAGGTTTGCCCCCACATAAGGCTGCCCCGCCTGATAGGAGACGCGAAACGGTTCCTCATCCATACAGATGCGGTTGACCGGTACCAGAAACAACCCTGCCTGCGGTGAGAAAGCAGCCGGTTGTTCGTTTTTCGCGCCCAGAGAGCTGGGACAGATGTCTTTGGTCGCTTTATCTTCCTGCTTCGGTTCATAGCGGGTGTTACGCACCGGCTTTCCGGTCGAGAGGTCGATTTCTTTCGCCCAGTTCAGCGATGGATCGAACGGCTTTGCCTGAAGCAGCATGCCGCGGACCCGATCCAGCACATAGGCAAAGCCGTTACGATCGAAATGCACCAGCGCCTTTGTCTGCCGCCCGTTCACCGGAATATCGGCGAGGATCATCTCGTTGATCCCGTCATAATCCCAGGCATCGTGCGGGGTGAACTGATAGACCCATTTCGCGATCCCGGTTTTGCGATCCCGCGCAAAGACACTCATGGCCCAGCGATTGTCGCCCGGCCGTTGCAGCGGATTCCATACCCCCGGATTGCCGGTGCCGTAATAGATCAGGTCCAGCGCCGGATCGTAGGAAATCCAGCCCCAGGACGGCCCGCCCCCCAGTTTCCATGCATCCCCGCTCCATGACGACAGCGAAGAATTTGCACCGACCGGCTGGCCCATCTGCGTGGTGTGCAGAGGATCCATCAGCGTGTCGCTATCCGGCCCCACCGCGTAGGCACGCCAGACGCGGTGGCCGTCCTTGACCGCATAGGCCGTCATATGGCCACGCACGCCGAATTCGCCCCCGCTATTGCCGACCAGCACCAGATCACCGGCTACGAGGGGAGCGGACGTGCCAGTTTCCCCTTTGGCCGGATCACCGTCTCTGATCTTCCACAACTCCTGGCCGGTTTGGGCATCCAGCGCCACCAGACTCGTATCCGCCAGATGCAGGAACAGGCGGCCATCCGCATAAGCAGGGCCGCGATTGACCGTGTCGCAGCACATGATCCCGATCACGGCCGGATCCTGCACCGGCGTGTAGCTCCAGCGGATGCGCCCGTCATTGTTCAGATCCAGCGCGAACAGCCGGTTCGGAAAGGGGGTGTGGACATACATCGTATCCCCCACCACCAGCGGGCCGCCCTCATGACCCCGCAGCACACCGGTCGAGAAGCTCCAGACCGGACGCAGATGCTTCACGGTCTGCCGGTTGATCTGTGTCAGTGCGCTGTATCGCTGCGCATGATCGCCACCCAGAGGATGCGGCCAGTCTGCATCCTTGCCGCCCGCCTCCGCCGCCTGCACCGGTATGGCCGCCCCCAGCAGAAAGGCAATGCCGGTCAGCCACAAACCCATCCGCCTCAAGATTGTCACCACCGTCGATCCGGTCCTGTTTCCTGCATCGGAGCAGTCTAGGCCGGTTTGGCGACAGGCGGAATCAGGCGGCTCGTTATATCACCCAGACCACTTCCGATCAGAGCAGGCTGCGGGTGCGCCAAGGTCAGTAATCGAACCCGTAGGACAGACCGACCGCATTGGCTCCCGGCCCGGAACCGGCATCGGCCTTCAGCTTCAGCCCGCGGGTCAGGTCGATCTGCACCTCCGCCGCGCTGACACTGTTTGCTCCACCCACACTCTGCTTGGCACCGACATAAATGCCGCGTGCGATGTATTTACCCGCCTCGACCGACGGCCCCTGATTGGTGCGGCTATTGGGCATGGTAGCCCCATTCTGAGAACCTCCGCCGACCGACAGCCGGTCCAGCCCCAGCGCACTGCGCACCGAGTTCAGGGGATCACCACCCCCCGTCGCACCGCTCAACTGTGCCAGCGCCGCCGCGATTTCCGCCAGCTGGAACGGGGACAGGCTGGCCATGCTGGATTGGAACAACAGCCGGGCCAGGACTTCATCCTGCGGCAGTTCGGGCTGGCTGGAGAGTGTGATTTTCGGATCGCTGGCATGACCGCCCACATGCAGGCTGGCCGTCACGCTGCCGGAGGTGGAGCTGGCCGTGAAATCCAGCGCCGGATCGGTCGTGCTGCCATCGAAGGTCACGCGGCCCTCGGTGAAATTCAGCGTCGTACCAGCCACGCTGAACTGGCCGCGCCGCAATTCAAAACCGCCATCGGTCTGCGGATTGCTCGCCGTACCATGCAGATGCAACCGCCCGGCCAGCTCCGCATCCAGACCACGGCCACGCACGAAGATCTGCTCCGGCGCATCGAGCGTCACATCCAGACGAATCACGGGACCGGATGAGGTGGATGGTGGTGGCGGTTTCTGGCCGGGTTTGATCACATCCAGCACGGCAACGCTGGAGGGCATATGCTCCGGCACCCTGATATCGGCGCGCAGGATTTTGATATGACCACTGGCGGTCAGTTCCTTTGTAATCTGGCCGCGCAGGGTGAGATCGGCATTCAGCCGCTCCGTCATCAGATCGCTGGCGATCAGCGTGGCGTTGCTGGCCTTCACCGCGAGATCGACCGGCATCGGCGGCTTGATCCCGACCGAGCCGCCAAGGCTGAGCGTGCCTTGTCCGGCCCCTGCGTTGAACTGATCAATGCGTAGCGTATCCCCTGCTGCGCTGATGAGGGCTTCGATCCGGGCGAGGTGCAGACCCAGTGTGACATCCTGCACATCGCCACCCGTCAGCCGTACCGTACCGGACGCATTCGGGGCTGCGATAGTGCCACCGACCCTTGCATCGACGATCATCATGCCCTGCACACGCCGCCCCTGCGCCGACAGGATCGGATCGAGAATCCGCAGATCTGCCTTCCCCCGCGCTGCGATATTCAACGGACCGGAGACCGCTTCCGGCACCGTGCCCGCAATCGTCATGGTCGTGGAACCAGCATTCAGACGTGTATCGATCCGGGCCATGCGGCCATCCATATCGGCTTTCACCACGATATCAGCCGGCGGCAGAGCACGGGCATCCCCGGTCAACATGCGCAGACCGCGTGCGGTGATGGAAGCGGAGCCGGCCGGATGCGCAGGTTCCCCCTTCAAAATGGCCTGCATATCCAGCCGCCCGGCAGCCTTCACATCCGGTGCCACGACCCGGGCCAGATCGGCAGTCAGATTGGTCAGGGCCACCCGCAGATCGAGCTTCGGTGTAGCCCGGCCCGATACATCCAGTACGGCCTGCGCCACGCCCATCCGCAGCCGGTCCACCGTCACGCCATCCTTGTAGCCGATGCGAACCGGCGCAAGCAGCCGCGCCGTCTGACCTTTCCAGCCAGCCTGCAATGCCGAGAGGGCCACCTGTCCGGCCGGCACATCCAGCAGTGCCGCCAGACTGGCCTGAAGCGGTGCCCCCGCCACGCCGTTAAGCGCCGTGTTCAATCTTACAGCCAGTGCACTCTGCCGCCCCTGGGCGAAAAGAGTAGCATTGCCGGTTGTGCCGCTGGCAGCGATACCTCTGACCTCGAGCCTGGCATTCACATCGGGATCAGCGACAGGCGATTTGACGGTCGCATCCAGATCAGCCTTTGCGACAGCGGCCTTTCCGGGTAAGCCCGCACGCGTGGCAGTGAGATGAAGGGTTGCCAGCGCATCAGAAAAATCCGCCTTCGCCGCGACAGAGCCACTGATCGGCTGGCCGAGCAAAGGTCGGAGGTCATCCAGCCTGGTAAAATTCAACACCAGCGCACCATGGGGAATTTTCGCCCCCGCCGCCAGCGCCATAGCCCCATCCAGATGGAGAGATTTCCAGTCAACCTTGCCGATAGAAGCCTGCATCGCTCCATCGGGTCGACGGCTGGCTTTGATATCCAGCGCCACCGGTCCCCTGTCCAGCGTACCGGTGGCGATCAGATGTGCCTCCGGTGCCGAAGGCAGATGCACCGCGTCCAGAGCGAGATGCAATGGACCGGACTTAACCTCCTGCCCGGATTGATGCGCCTCCACGATTCCATCAATGGCGGCATGGGCGGTCAGATCGCCGGTCGGACCGGTCACGCTGCCAGCCGCCTGTATATTCCCCTTGAGCGTCGCCGCCAGTGCATGCAGATCGCTCAGCCCGATGGTCCAGTCGAGTGCCACAGTCTGACCGTTCAGGCCGCCTTTCGCCCCGACAGACAAGGTCCTGCCATGAAGAGCAAGGTTGGAGAGGGTGATACGTCGCCCCTCCCCCTGCCTATCCCCTTGGCCATCCATATGGGCAGACAGGGCCACGCGCGCTTTTTCGCCCAGTAACGCGGGAATGGGGGCCATGCCACCCGTGACCGATATGGTACCATTCAGATCGGCCTGAGCCTTGTCCCCCTCCATCGCCGCCTGAAGTTGCAGCGCGGCATCGCCCTTCAGATCAACCCCGCCAATCGCCGCCAGCGGTGTCAGATCGGGCAGGGACAAGGCAGCATGAACGGTCATCTTTCCCGCGGTCCGTGCATCGCCTTTCAACGCGAGCAGCGTGTGCGACAGCGTGAACGTCACGGGACGGGATGAATCATCCAGACGCACCGACGCATCCAGCAACAGGGGGTCAGCCATCAGAAGATCCGGTTTCGGGCCGGGAATCCGCAAATCCTCCACCCGGCTGCGCAAGGTGACATATCCGGCATTGCCATCGACATCCGCCGTCAGCGCGGACAACGAAGCTCCGGCTGCACTCAGACCCTTCAGAACGATATGCGCTTTCGCATCTGGCTTGAGAAACGGACCGGCCACATGCGCCGTCAGCGTCACAGAGCGCCATTGCACATCCGGGCGAGGCTCCATGGCCCCCGCATGAGCCTCTACATCCAGCAGGGCGGAACGACCGAGCGTATCGACCGTCCCCTTGATCTCCGCCTGTAATGGCAGGGCCGAGACAGTGGCGGCAACATGGGCCGCCTGCCACGGACCATCGAGTTTGATATCGGCATTGATCCCCTGAACACCCGGCAGGGCCGCCATGGTGGCGATGAGGCCATGCACTGCCTCCTGCGTGGTGACATGGGCGGCGATACGGGTCTGATCCACCGCCGCATCCAGATGATAATGGTCGGCCCCCTGATCCGGTCCATCCAGACGATGGACGTCGAGCGCCAGATCCGCCTGTGCGATTTGGTCAGGGGTTGGAGCGGCCAGATCAAGCTTGCGGATCGCGGCCCGCCCTTCCAGCATGGCCACCAGAGCCGTGCCCGCGACCGGTTTGCCAACCTCCAGCCTGCCGATCCGCAGATGATTCAGCACAACCTGCACCGGCAGCGAAAAACCTTGCCCGGATGAGGCAGGCGTCTCCTCCCCGCCCGGTGCGGCCTGCGCCAGACGGGGAATGGCGATGCGGTCGGCAGTCAGGGCGTCAATCCAGACCTCCCGCCCCAGCAACCTCAAAATCCGCCAGTCCAGCGCCAGCCGGTCGATCTCCAGCCAGGTTCCTTTCGCATCATGCAGTTCCAGACGGGCGATACGCAGACCATCCGGAAAACTGCCGCCAAACCCCTGCATCATGACCATGCCGCCGGTCATGGAGTTTGCCAGCCGGTCCACCTGTCTCTGTCCGATCCCGGTATTCAACCCGATCACCAACAGCACCAGAGCCAGCACTGGCAGAGCCAGCAGCGTCAGGACGATCCCGAGAAGCCATTTGAGGACACGGCGCATCTCAGAAAGCCTCCCCGATGCCGATATAGGCCTGGAAGCTGCTGTTGCCCCGCTGTTTCATCAGCGGCAGGGCAAAATCCACCCGAATTGGTCCGATCGCAGTATAATAACGTGCGCCGATACCTGCACCGACCCGCAGATCACCCGAAAACGGGCCGCCATTCTGGCTGACCTGACCCGCATCGACGAACAGCGCCACGCCATAGCTGGAGCCGAAACGCTGCCTCAGTTCCACCGTCGCCGCATCCACGGCCGTGCCGCCGGTCGGATCATTGTTAGGAAAAGTCGGCCCGACGAACTGGTATTTATAGCCGCGGATCGTATCGCTGCCACCAGCATAGAAACGCTGATCAGGCGGCAGATCCATCAGCGACACGCCCGGCGCCGCCCCCACCAGGGCACGCAGCGCCAGAATACTGCGCCCTTCCCGCCGTGACAGATTGATATAAGTCGATCCCTGCGCCTTCATCAGAACAAAGGTCTTCGAGGCTCCACTGCCGCCGGAAGGCAGACTTTCCGTCGGTGTGGCGCTGATAATGGCGCGATAGCCATGGGTCGGCTCGAAAAGGCTGCCGGTATCATCGTATTTGAGCGTCACCGGCACCTGCACCAGCGTGTAATTGGTCCTGACGCCCTGCTGCCCGACCCTTTCCTGAATGGCGGTCAGGCCGATGCTGCCATTCCAGTGATCGCTCAGTTTCCGTGTCAATGTCGCCCCGACGATGATTGCAGTGCGGTCATAGGAATAAAAATACTCCCGCACGCCGGTGGCATAGAATTGAAGCGACTGATTGCGCCGTAACCAGTCGGGAATCGTATAGACCGCTCCGATATTGTAACCGGGCTGGGAAGCCACCTGCGCTGCAACCTCGGTGGCTGCCGCCGACAGGGCAAGGGTTTCACCGTTGCCGAAAATATTGCGATAGGTCCAGGTCCCGGTCAGGCTGCCGCCAAGATCGGTCGAGTATAGCCCATCCAGAGACACGCCATGGCGCGGCCTTTCAGTAAACTCGATCCGCAGCGGCAGGCGTCCCTCGGTATTCAGGCGATCAGCCGCCCGCATACGGACAGAGCTGAAAATCCCGGCTGCCAACAGATCCTGACGCGCCCTGCCGATTTTATCGGCCTGATATTCCTGCCCGGACTTCAGCAGCAAGCGCCGCTCCACATAGGACGCGTTGGTATGCTTCAGACCCGAGAACGTAATCGGCCCCAGATCGACCCGCGGCCCCGGCGTCACCTTGTAGACGACATCAAGCACATTCTGATCCGGACGCTCGAACGCCTCCGGCGCCTGCACTTTCGCAAGAGCATAGCCATTATTCTGCAAGGCATTGAGCAAAGCCGACTGCCCCGCCAGTACATTGGCCGCAATCGCGGGATCGCTGGTTTTGACCGGCAGCACGTTGCGGGCCATATCCGGCAGGGTGGTACCCGGTGGTGTTTCCACGCGAACATTCCGAAGGTGGAACAGAGGCCCTTTCTCAATAGCGATGGTCACCGTCAAAGGCGGCTGTTTCGGAGCCCGTTCGATCAGGGTCGGCAGATCGGGGTCATCAAGGGTCTTTCCGGCAATCCGGATCGTCACCTTGCCCTTGTAATAACCGAAACTGTTCAGGGCGGTCTGCAACCGATCCAGATCGGATTGCGCCCGCGCGACCAGTGCAAATCCACCGACCGGAGAGGACGTGCGCAGACTGATCAGGGTCGCGCTGTCAGTCAGGGCCTGATCAATGGCGGCATCGCCGGTTTTGGCCAGCTCTACCGTATAGGGTTGCGGGTCGGCCGCCCATGCGGATGAAACCAGCCTCAAAGCCTCTCCATGCATGAAAAGCGCCGGCATTCCGGCCCCGGCCATGACGATCCGGATCAGTAAAGGGAAAACCGCTCGCGGGCGAGAAACGGAACCACAGCGGATCGCCGGGCACAGAAGGGCGGGCGCGTCAGAGGGGGCGCGTCTGGTCATACTTTCTCCCTACCAGCCTGACCGGCTTTGAAAACCCCCAAAAATCTTCAGGAACCAAATGATAACAGGCTCGTGAACAATCGTTACCAACCCGATACCGTAATGGATGAATAATCATAAGCTTATGCAACGCACCACGATGACGCCGGTATTCCGATGACAAACCCGATTTGACGGTTTTATGGCAACAGGGTGACGCCGTTGCGGTGGAGCCTCTGGGCATATACGTCTGGCTGTGTAATGAATCGCGTGTGATGATTGTGCTTCATGACAGCTGACCAGACGATCCCGACACGTCCCCTGCTCATCCCGTTTGAGCCTCCAGGCGATAGCCGGACCGCATCCGAACCGGATGAATGGCAAGGAGTTTTCCGTCCCCATGGCCGGATTCTTCGCCGGGTTCGTGCCATTCGCCGAACCGTTTTCCTGCTTCTGTGGACGCTGACGGCCATCACCATCCAGTCCGTGCTGGTGGTGGTGCCCGGCCCGGCCAAAGTGCGCTTCGCGCGGATTTTCTGGTGGGTGTTCGGCCGTCTGATGGGGCTGAAAGTCCGCTGTATCGGGCAGAAGGCCAAACGCGGCCGATTGAAGGACGGCACCAGGGCACGGCCCGTTCTGTTCGTGTCCAACCATTCCTCATGGCTGGATATCGTCTGCCTCGGCTCTACACTGCATGCCTGTTTCGTCTCCAAGGACGATGTTGCGGACTGGCCGGTGGTCAAGACCGTGGCCCGACTGGGACGGACCATTTTCGTCAGTCGCCAGCGCGGCTCTACCCTGAAGGAGCGGGATGCCATGACATCCCGCCTCGAAAACGGCGATAATCTGGTGCTGTTTCCAGAAGGTACGACCTCCGATGGCTCCCGCGTGTTGCCATTCCGGTCTGCCTTCCTGTCGCTGGCGGTCGGACCCAATCCGCCGCTGGTGCAGCCTGTCTCCATCGTTTACGACCGGCTGGCTTCCATGCCGACCGGACGCTCCACCCGGGCTATTTTCGCCTATTACGGTGCGACCTCGATCGGGGCGCATTTCTGGCGGCTGGCACAATGGAAAGGGCTACGTGCCTCCGTCATGCTGCATCCGCCACTGGAACCCGCCGATTTTCCGGATCGCAAGGCCCTGACCAATGCAGTTTATGCCGCCGTCACCGCCGGAACAGATGCGCTTAAACAAGGGCGTGTGCCCGATCCACCTGGACCTGAAAAACGCATCACGCCCTAAAAAATGAGATTGCCATCAGATCGCGCTTGACAGAAATCCCCCTCCCGAGCCGACACTACGATTATTGCAGGGAGACCTATTCGGCCATTGCGCTTGACCCAACCGCGCCCTGAGGCAATTGCTGTTTTTTCTCGTGCCGGAGCCTTCCGCACAGGGAGGATGGAGAATTGCCCATGACTGGCCTGTCACAGACCACCCTATCCACCGCCGATCAGGACCGGCCCGGCACCGGAGATACGCCCGTACGCGCCAATACAAAGCGTCTGCACGTCATCACCTGGGGTTGCCAGATGAATGTGTATGACAGCGCCCGGATGACGGATGTGCTGTCTCCGCTGGGCTATACCGCGCATGCCGAGCCGGAAGGCGCGGATATGATCGTGCTCAATACCTGTCATATCCGTGACAAGGCCACGGAAAAGGTTTTCTCCGAACTGGGACGTCTACGCCTGCTGAAAGAAGCCCGCGCACGGGAAGGGCAGCCCATGCTGCTGGCCGTAGCCGGATGCGTGGCACAGGCGGAGGGGGAACAGATCCTCGCCCGCGCGCCCTATGTCGATATCGTCCTTGGGCCGCAGACCTATCACCGGCTTGGCGGCATGGTGCGGCGGGCCATGAACGGGGAGCGGGTGATCGAGACCGATTTCCCGCCAGAGGACAAGTTCGATTACCTGCCCGAAGCCGCTGCCCCTCAGCACGGGCCGGGTCTGGCGGGTGGACGGGCGGCCTTTCTGACCATTCAGGAAGGATGCGACAAATTCTGCTCCTTCTGCGTTGTTCCCTATACACGCGGTGCGGAGGTGAGCCGTCCGGCCAGTTCCGTGCTGGCGGAGGCGCGGCGCATGGTGCGCGGCGGGGCGCGGGAGATCACCTTGCTGGGCCAGAACGTCAATGCCTATCACGGGCTGGGAGAGGACGGTGAGGTCTGGACACTGGCCCGATTGATCCGGGCGTTGGCGGACATTCCGGATCTGCTGCGCATCCGCTACACGACCTCCCACCCCCGCGATGTCAGCGATGATCTGATTGCCGCGCATCGTGATATTCCGCAGTTGATGCCCTTCCTGCATCTGCCGGTTCAGTCCGGCTCCGACCGTATCCTCGCCGCCATGAACCGGCGCCACACGGCAGAGGATTATGTCCGGGTCGTCGACCGTCTGCGGGAGGCACGGCCCGATCTGGCCCTGTCATCCGACTTCATCGTCGGCCATCCAGGCGAAACCGATGAGGATTTCGAGGATACGATGCGCCTGATCGAGCGCGTCGGCTTCGCACAGGCCTACAGCTTCAAATATTCTCCCCGCCCCGGCACCCCCGCGGCGGAGCGTGACAGCCACGTGCCGGAGCCTGTGATGGATGAGCGTCTGCAACGGTTGCAGGCCCTGCTCCGCACCCAGCAGGAAGCATTCAATGCCGCCTGCATCGGCAAGACCGTCAATGTGCTGCTGGTCACCCCCGGACTGCATCCGGGGCAGATCGGCGGCCGATCCCCTTGGTTGCAGGCAGTGCATCTGGATGCCCCTGCAACCCTGATCGGACAGGAAGTGCCGGTGACAATCACTGCCGCGCACACCAACTCCCTGTCCGCCACTCTTCCGGATTGCGCACCCCATCCAAAGGAGCTCACCTGCGCGTGACCCAAATTTCCCCGGCTCTCGCCTCCTCCCTGCCGAAAGCAGGGGCTTCCTCCGCCCCCCCACAGGCGGCGCTTGCGCCGGGAAAGACCAGTCCTTATCGCCCCGGTGACCGAGAGCGGGACCACAGAACCGTGACGGTGCAGTTCGCCAACAATCTGTTACTGCCGCAGCTTCTGGGCGATCATGACCGTCATCTGGTACGGCTGGAACAGGGGCTGGGGGTGCGCATATCCTGTCGTGGCAACAAAATTGCCATCGCGGGCGAAGCCGATCTGGTCGAAGCGGTGAAACTGGCGCTTGCTGCCTTGTGGCAGAAGCTCGAACGGGGTGAGGACGTGACCATGGGTGACGTAGATGCAGCAGTGCGCCTGACCAAAAGCCGTTTCGAGGAAGGAGATCGCTCGCCGCGCCTGCCGCTGGCCGATCTGCCCTCCATCCGCACACGACGCGGTGCGCTCAGCCCGCGCAGCGCAGGGCAGGCTGCCTATATCGAAATGCTCAGCACCAAGGAAATGGTGTTCGGCATCGGCCCTGCCGGAACCGGCAAAACCTATCTCGCTGTGGCTCAGGCCGTGGCCATGCTTCAGGCGGGGCGCGTGGACCGGATCGTGCTCTCCCGCCCGGCGGTCGAGGCCGGGGAACGGCTCGGCTTCCTGCCCGGCGACATGAAGGAGAAGGTCGATCCCTATCTGCGCCCGCTTTATGACGCTCTGCACGACATGATGCCGGGCGATCAGGCCGCAAGGCGCATGGCCACCGGCGAAATCGAAGTCGCACCGCTGGCCTTCATGCGAGGCCGAACCCTGGCCCATTCCTTCGTCATTCTGGACGAGGCCCAGAACACCACCCCGGTACAGATGAAGATGTTCCTGACCCGCATGGGCGAGGGCACACGCATGGTCATCACCGGTGATCTCAGCCAGATTGATCTTCCGGCCGGGCAGCGCTCCGGGTTGCGGGACGCTCTGGACACGCTGGAGGGCATTCCCGCCCTCGGCATCTGCCGTTTCGACAAGCGGGATGTGGTGCGCCATCCGCTGGTCGCGGCCATTGTAGACGCTTACGACCAGCGCTCGGCCGCCCAGCAGGACCGAAGCCGTGATGCGGACACACATGGCCAGACGGAACAGCGCACACGATCAGGAGCACGGTCAGAAATCAATGGACCCGGCAAGTAGTCCCAACCCCGCGAGTGCCTCTTTTGCGCCCGCGGGGTTCCTTTCGGATACGGATGAGGACGGGGTCTCACCCGGTTACATCGTGCCCGAGATCATCGTCACGGAGCCGGCCTGGCGGCGGCATATCCCGCATGCCGACAGGCTGATCCGCCGGGTCGCCAGAGCAGCGGGCAGCACGGCGGATTGTGTGGTGCTGAGTTGTGACCGTGATGTGCGCCGCCTGAATGCCCGGCATCGCGGCAAGGACAAACCAACCAATGTGCTGACTTTCGAACCGGTCGGAATGCCCGGTGCTGAAGGGGGCGAAATCGTTCTCGCGCTCGGCGTCGTGCTGCGGGAAGCAAAGGCCGCCCGCAAACGCCCGGCGCATCATCTGGCCCATCTGCTGGTGCATGGCGTGTTGCATCTGCACGGGCACGATCACCATCACGCCGGAGACGCCAGACGCATGGAAGCGGAAGAAGCCCGCATCATGCGCAGTCTGGGCATGCCCAATCCGTGGAAACGGTCATGAACGACGAGGAACCTTTCCCCATTCGCCTGCCGATCCCGCGCGGTAGCGTCATGGCCCGGCTGCGGCAACGCCTGCTGCACAAAGCCGTCGAGCACAGCGTGCGCGACAGCATCGCCGAACTGGTGCAGGAAGCCGCCAATCACGCCCAGCTGCCGGGAGAACTGCCGGAGCTGGACCGGCAGGAACGCGCCCTGATCGGCAATGTGCTGCGCCTGCGCGGCACCACGGCGGATGATGTCATGGTCCCCCGCGCCGATATCGTCGCCATCCGCGCCGACACCGCGTTCGAGGACGTGCTGGCGCTGATCCGGCAGGAAGGCCATTCGCGGCTGCCGGTTTATAATGAGGAGCTGGATGACGCGATCGGCATGGTCCATATCAAGGACGTGTTCGGTTATATCGGTGATCCGGCGGAATTCCGGCTGACGGATATTCTGCGCAAACCTTTGCTGGTCGGCCCCCATATGCCGGTTCTGGAACTGCTGTTGCAGATGCGGCAGCACCATATGCATCTGGCACTGGTGATCGACGAATATGGCGGTGTCGACGGGCTGGTGACGATCGAGGATCTGGTCGAAACCATCGTCGGCGACATCAGCGACGAACATGACGAGGCCGCTCCCTCCATCACGGAACGGCCTGACGGTACGCTCGATCTGGATGCCCGCATTCCGATCGAGGATTTCGAGAAACGCCTCGGTGCCGTCCTGACAGAGGACGAACGGGAAGCGGATATCGATACGGTCGGCGGGCTGGTATTCACGCTGGCTGGGCGCGTGCCCGCCCGTGGCGAGGTGATCGGTCATTCCTCCGGCATGGAATTCCGCGTGCTGGAAGCCGATCCGCGCCGCATCCGCCGTCTACGCGTGCGTCCGCCAGCACGTACTTCTCAGGCCGAGGCCGCGGAATAAGCCGGGCCGGTTTATCTTTCGTGGCTGATCCTGTCACAGCGTGGCCCTGCCGGTTCCTGCTGCCTCAAGGCCACCATGTGCTGCGGTGAATCCGTCAAGATGGCATCCACCCCGAGACAGGCGGCAAGCCTGTCATCGTCGGCATTGTCCACCGCAATCGCCACGATCTTCACATCCGGATGACGGCGGAAACAGGCAATGGTGGCAGGCGTCCACATCGTTGCCTGGACCGTGGAACGGCCTTCTCCCAATGTGAAATGCTCCACCACAATCAGGGAACGGTGCAATTCGAACGCCACCCTTGCATGCGCGGGCGGAGGATGATCGCAGCGCTGATCAAGCTGAACACCCAGCAACCGTGCCCGCGTCGCATCGCGTGACTCGAAAAGCCTTGCTTGCGGATAGGCTGCGAAGCTCTGCTGATAGGCCGCATCAGTCGCATAAATCGTGACCCGGCCCCATGCCTGCTCCTCCTCCAGAACCCACGCCACCGCCCTGGTCTGGGGCGCAGCAGGCAGAGCCTTCATATCGAGAATGATCGGCATATCGGACGGAATGGCCCGCAAAGCCTCCCGCAATGTCGGAATACCAACCGGATGATCGCGCCAGGGATAGGAATCTCCGCGGCGAAACTGCCAACCGGCATTGATCCGGGACAGATCGGCAGCCGTGAAAGCCGCTGTTTTTCCAGCGCCATCCGTCAACGCAGACAGATCAGCCGGGCGATACAAAACCGGAATCCCATCACGGCTCAGTTGCACTGTCAGCCATATGGCATCCACCCGATGCGCCATTGCCTGCCGGATCGCCGCAATCGTGTTTTCAGGGGCATCCCCGGTTCCACCACGATGCGCGATCATGAGCGGCCATGGCATCCGGGTCGGGGTTGGTGTGCAACCAGATACCCCTACGCTGATCGTCAGCATCGGGACGCGTAAAAACCGCCGCCAATGCACCATTTATGCTGACATCTCAGCCACCGGACGGAGCAGACCATACCGGTTCAACTCCGCCTCCAGAGCCTCGGCCGAGGTAAACAGCAGCCCATGGCATGCAGCCTGACGGGCACCCTCCACATGCATCGCACGATCATCGATGAACAGAGTATGCTCCGGCCTGACGCCTATCTCCTTCAGGCAGGCGAGGAACACTGCCGGATCTGGCTTGGCACTGCCGAACGCGCCGCTGGCATAAATCTGACCGCCGAACAGGGTTACAACCGGCGAACAGATCATCGCCATGCAGGCGGGCAGAATATCCGCATTGTTGGTCAGAACGGCCCGTCCAATCCGGGGATGGAGCCGCGCCACCAGCGACAGCACCTCCGGTTTTGGCCGGGTGGCAATGCGACGGGCTTCCGCCCATTCCTGCATAGAAAGCGGATAGCCCAGCACCTGCCCGAATGCCGTCAGATAGGCTTCCCCACGCAGACGGCCATCATCGCCCTGATCATCAAAGCCCGAGTCCCACAGGGCCTGTTGAACATCCTCCGCCCTGCATCCGGCCAGCGCCCCGAGCCATGCGGCACGAGCCGATTTATCGACCTCCGCCAGCACCCCATCCATATCGAACAGAACCAGATCAATCATGGCCTTGCCCTGCCTGATCTGTATCAGGCCGCCAATGCTGCCTTGCGGCTTTCGATGGCATCCCAGATGCGAGCGGCCAGATTGACCCCATCGAACCGGCCAATTTCCTGAAGCCCGGTCGGCGAGGTGACGTTAATCTCCGTCAGCCAGTTCCCGATCACGTCGATCCCCGCGAAAATCAGGCCGCGCTCCTTCAGCACTGGACCAATCGCGGCACAGATCTCCCGATCCCGCGCCGTCAGCCCCGCGGCTTCAGGACGGCCACCGACATGCATGTTACTGCGGCTTTCTCCGGCCGCAGGCACACGGTTGATCGCACCCACCGGCTCCCCATCGATCAGGATGATGCGCTTGTCCCCCTGCCGCACCGCCGCTTCATAGCGTTGCACCATCAGGGGCTCCCGCGAGCGGGAGAAAAACATTTCCAGCAAAGAACTTAGATTTTCATCATCTTCCTTGACCCGGAACACCCCGGCCCCCCCATTGCCGTAGAGCGGTTTGACCACGATATCACGATGCTCGGCACGGAAAGCGCGGATCGCCTCCACATCCCATGTCACCAGTGTCGGCGGCATCAAATCAGGAAAATGGGTGACCAGAATTTTCTCCGGCGCGTTCCGCACGCCTGCCGGATCATTCACCACCAGCGTGTGAGGGTGGATATGCTCCAGCATGTGGGTCGCGGTGATATAGGCCATGTCGAAAGGCGGATCCTGCCGCATCAGCACCACATCCATGGTCGCGAGATCGAGAATCTCCGTCGGGCCAAACGTGTAATAGGCCGCGTCGATCCTCCGTACCGAAACCGGATGTGCCCGCGCCAGCAGCCGTGCCCCTGTCGCGCCATTCAGCTGCCCTCCCCCCTCCCGCAAGGCCATATGCCTGACTTCGTAGTGCCACAGCGCATGGCCACGGGCCTGTGCCTCCAGCATCAGCGCAAAACTGCTGTCGCCGGCAATGTTGATGCTGTCCATCGGGTCCATCTGGACCGCCACCCGCAAGCCGCCTGCCATCGCCCTGTTCCCTGCCTGCCGGCCCCTGCCGTCCCATGACGAATCGTCGGATACCGGTTGTTATCCGGCCTCATCATGCCGTGAAAACACGCTGCCGCCCAATGCCGTCATCTGCAATTGCAATCTATTTGCATTTTCATACCAACCAAGCTAAGCAGCCTCATTCACACCCGCCTTATTCGAATCCAGGTTTGCCCCATCGATGTATATCTGCATCTGTAACGGCCTGACGGATAAACAGGTTTGCGCCGCCGCTCAGGCTGGCGCCTGCCGTCTGGCAGAGCTGTACCGAGCCTGCGGCTGCACTGCGCAATGCGGCAGATGCGCCCAGGCCATGCTTAAAATGATACCCAGTGTTGCAAATGACGAAAGCATTCTCAGTCTCGAAGCGGGCGACTGAACGGGCTTGCCAGAGCCGGTTTCGTGGAAGCAATGCATTGAAAAATCATAGGAATATACTTTCCTGTAAATGCATCTTCCTCTCATCTCCCGCACAAGCGGTAATGCGAAACAGTTTCACCCCGCCCTAGCTGCGATCTGCTTGCAATCATCAGGCTTTATCCGCCCCCGGCCCCTCGGATAGGGTCCGCCGCAGTTGAAAACGGGAGATGAGACCAATGAAGGCCGATGCCACAACGATCCAGAATCTTAACAAGGTTCTGACCAACGAGCTGACCGCGATTAACCAGTATTTCCTGCATGCCCGCATGCTCGAAAACTGGGGCATGACGAAAATGGGCCGCCACGAATTCAAGGAATCCGTGGAAGAAATGAAGCATGCCGATGAGCTGATCAAGCGCATCCTGTTTCTGGAAGGCCTGCCGAATGTGCAGCGTCTGAACCATGTTCTGATCGGCGAAACGCCGGAAGAAGTTCTGCAGCGCGATCTGGAACTGGAAGTCACCGCCATCGCCGATCTGCGTGAATTCATTGCCTATGCCGAAAGCATCCGCGATTTCCCGACCCGCGATCTTCTGGCCTCCATCCTGCGTGACGAAGAACACCATGTGGACTTCATCGAAACCCAGCAGGACATGATCAATCGCATGGGCGTGCAGAACTGGGTGCAGCTGAACAGCGACGCCCCGGACGGCGACCACTGATCGGCTTATTATCCCGCTTGGATACGAAGAAGGGAGGATGCCTGGTGCGTCCTCCCTTTTTTCGTATCAGCCCATGGATGCTTAAGCCGTCACTGCCTATGTCATTGCCATCAGGGCGGCATTCCCCCCGGCAGCAGCCGTGTTGATGCTGATCGTGCATTCTGTCACCAAAGCCAGCAACGGGATATCTCTGCCCTGCCTGCGGATACGATAGACTGGCACGATTTTGCCGGATTGATGCGCAAGATGTTTCTGCAATGCGATCAGGGCCGCATCATCCCCCTCAAAAAGCACGGCATCCGGATTCCCCTCCTGATCCGATGCAGCCAAAACCACGGTCGAACGCAATGAATCCGGCAATGTGTTGAATACACCTGTGATGTCAGCGGGAATGGAGACCACAATATGCTTTATACCCGCCGCCAGAGCCGATTGTACCAGATACGATAGTCCTTCCAGATCGGAAGCGATGCATAACAGAGTGGATCGGGGTGACAGGCGATAAATATTCTGCTCTCCCACCGGTCCAGGCAGCACCATATCCCGATCATACCGCAAGATTGGGAGAGACAAAGGTTCAATTCCCTTCTGCTTTACCCATGCCTGCCAGACTTTCATCGGGACTGGTACAGCGTTTTCTTCTTCCTCAATAAAAAACTGTTTCACGGGTGATGGTGGCGCATGCGCCACCAGACGGGAAAGATAAAGTGGACCACCCGCCTTCGGACCGGTACCAGACAGACCGTGCCCTCCGAAAGGCTGCACACCAACAACGGCGCCGATCATACTGCGATTGACATATATATTGCCGGCCGTAATTTTCATGCAGGCATGATCGGCGGTTTCCTGGATACGGCTATGAATGCCAAAGGTCAGCGCATATCCGGTTGCGTTGATCCTGGCGATCACATCGGACAGATCATCCCTGTGAAATTTCAGCACATGCAAAACAGGCCCGAAAATTTCCTTGTCGGGGATTGGATGTGATCCAAGCTCTATGATGGTCGGAGCAACGAAGAAACCATCCTCCGTCTCCTGCCGCAAAGCCGCACGATGCACTATGCAGCCTGCCCGCGCCATCGCTGCAATATGGTCCTCAATCGCGTCTCTGGCAGCAGCGCTGATGACAGGACCTATATCAGTGTCAAGCCGGTCGGGACGTGCCGTCATACGCTCCTGCAAGGCTCCACGCAGCATGGTGATGACCAGATCAGCAATGTCATCCTGAAGACACAGCACACGCAGGGCCGAACAACGTTGACCGGCACTGTCAAAAGCCGACATCAGAACATCAGACACCACCTGCTCCGGCAAAGCGGTGCTATCGACAATCATGGCGTTTTGTCCACCGGTTTCGGCAATCAGCGGAACCGGATCACCATGCATATTCAAACGATGTGACAAAGAACGCTGAATGGAATGGGCTGCTTCGGTAGAGCCGGTAAAAACGACTCCATCAACGCGTGAATCGGCCACCAGCATCGCCCCTACTGCGCCATCGCCAGGAACAAGCTGCAACACCGCCGTGGGGACACCGGCACGATGCAGGACAGCAACCGCCTCAGCCGCGATGAGCGGTGTTTGCTCAGCGGGTTTTGCCAGCACGGCATTTCCCGCTGCCAAAGCCGCCGCAACCTGGCCTGTGAAAATGGCCAGCGGGAAATTCCACGGGCTGATACATGTCACCACACCCAGCGGAGGATGCGTCTGCGCATTCCATCCATTCTCGATACCGGCCGCATAGTAGCGCAGGAAATCAACGGCCTCCCGCACCTCTCCAATAGCATTCGGGATCGTCTTGCCTGCTTCACGCACAGCCAGACTGATGAACAGGGCAACATCGCGTTCCATCGCATCTGCAGCCTCTCGCAGGCAGGCTGCGCGACGGGAGAGAGGCTCCGCAGCCCATAAGGGAGCCGCTTGCCTGGCGCACGCTATTGCACGGTCTACCTCCTCCGCCGTGGCGAAAACGACGTCGCCGATATGATCCCATGGAGCAGACGGATTACGGATCGAAATGCGTTCTCCGCGCGCACATTCCTCTACGGAAACCATCCACCGTCTTGAGGACAGCGTGATGCATGCTTCGGCAAGCTGTGCCATCCTCGTGGCATCTGTCAGATCAATCCCCCATGCATTGTCCCGCTCCGGCCTGTACAGGCTTCGTGGAGACCGTATTTTGGGATGAGGTGTACCGCACTCCGCCCGCATCGCGAGGATCTGTTCCACCGGATCAGCAATGAGTTGGTCGAGGGAAATCGCGGTGTCAGCAACACGATTGATGAAAGACGTATTCGCACCATTCTCCAGCAGGCGACGCACAAGATAAGCCAGTAAAGTTTCATGGGTACCAACGGGGGCGTAGATCCTGCACGGCCTGTTCAGACCATCAGGCCGTACCACATCGGTATAAAGTGCCTCGCCCATGCCGTGGAGACACTGAAATTCATATTGGTCAGGATTGAATGATACGCCGGTTATCTCCTCTGCCATCGCGATAATCGTAGCCACTGTGCGGGCATTATGCGTGGCAAATTGCGGGAACACGGCATCAGGCGCTTCCAGCAACATCCGTGCACAAGCAACGTAGGAAAGATCGGTATAAGATTTTCGTGTGAAAACCGGAAAACTTTCCAGTCCGTCGATTTGTGCACGTTTGATTTCGCTGTCCCAATAGGCCCCTTTTACCAGCCGTACCATCAGGCGCCTGCCATGATGGCGGGCAAGATCAATCAAATTTTCGATCACCGCTGGCGCACGGCGCTGATAAGCCTGCACGGCCAAACCGATGCCATTCCACCCCGCCACCACAGGATCAGCACATAAAGCCGCCAATACATCCAGCGAGAGAGGCAGCCGATCCGCTTCCTCCGCATCGATAGTCAGGGCGATCCCGTTTGCCCGGGCCATCGCGGCCAGATTTCTCAAAAGCGGAGGCAGATCCTGCATAATCCGCGCATGTTGCGTATGTTCATAGCGCGGATGCAGGGCTGAAAGCTTGATCGAAATACTCGGCGCCTCAAGCAGGGCAGTCATATCCTCCGCTGACTCATATCCACGCGCCCGCAAGGTAGCACCAATGCAGTCAATCGCATGTTCATAGGCACGATAATATCGATCTGCATCGGCGCGGGTCATCGCCGCTTCACCCAGCATGTCGTAGGAATGACGAAATCCCTGCGTCCAGAGCAGGCTGGTAACAGCCAACGCCGCTTCGATCGTCTCGCCCGCGACAAAGCGCGTACCCAGCAAACGAACAACCCGATCCATCGCATGGCGGATCACGGGCTCCCCCGCCCGTCCGATCAGTCTGGTTAATACCGCCCCAAGATTGGAGGCAGGGGAGGGGGCTACCAGCCGCCCCGTCAGCACCAGGCTCCATGTCGCCGCATTGACAAACAAAGGGCGTGTCCAACCCAGATGCGTATGCCAGTCGCCATGACCGATTTTATCACGAATCAGCGCATCCCGCGTTCCATCATCGGGTATACGCAGCAGCGCCTCTGCCAGACACATCAGGGCGACGCCTTCCTGGCTGGACAGATCGTATTCATGTATCAGCGCCGACAGACCATTGCCTGGCCCATGCTCACGCAGCCTCTCTGCCAGAGACCGGGCCAGCGTATCGGCCTGTGATGCCGCATGGTCGGACAGGGAAGCGAGCGGCAACAGGGACGCCACACAATCCTGCTCCGGACGACGGCAGGCCATATCCAGACGATGCCGCGCTTTCGTCACCGTACCAAGATCCTGCGCCAGATCCGTGAACAATCCGCTTCTGGTCATTGCCAGACCTCCATGCTGCATCATGCAACCTTTGTCAGGCTAAAGCCGGATACGGTGATTAGGCCACGATCTTTCGATGACTCTTGCAGCGATGGCTTTTTTGGCGAAATCAGTGCAGGCGTGAACGCAGATCCTGCATCACCGCACGCGCACGGCGCGCGCTCTCGCTATCCGGATCAAGGATGAGAAAACGCTCGAAACACCGTAGCGCGGCGGAAACGCGATCCAACCGCTGATTCATCAGCGCGGTTTCCCGCCATAAAGGGGCTTCATCAGGTGCAATCATCAACATCGATTCAGAACAGGCCAGCGCATCCTCCATCGCGCCCAGTTCAAGATACCGTGCCCGCAGATTGTTCTGAAGGCGCAGCAACACCCCCCGATTGCTCATCGGTCGAAATTGATCAGGTCGTAGCTCGGCAGAGGCGCCCTCAGCCTTTTTCAGCAGATCGCGAAGAGCCGGCACAGTCATCGGTACCCCGCCTTCAAAGACATCCAGCACAATGCGCCGCTCCGCACTGGCCCCCTGCCCGTCTTCTTCCTCAAGACAAACCAGAAACCGTCCGGGAAAATCCAGGCCATACGCCTCCCACCCCGCCGCCCGTGCAGTGTGAATCCATAGGATTCCGAGCGCCACCGGCAACCCGGCCCGCCGTTCGATCACCCGTAGAAGATCGGCGAAATCGGGAAAGCGGGTATCATCCCCCGTATAGCGGTGGCTGCCCTGCAACAACCCGGCCAGTATCCCCGCCCGCGCTGAAAGGTCTGTTTCCTCCATCCCCGCAGCCAACATGGCGCCATCCTGCGCCAGCTCCGTCAGATGCGCCCGCGCTGCCATAATCTGCTCCTCGACCGCACGGGAGGACTCACCTGCCAGCAGCCTGCCCCTGCGGGCAAGCTGCAACGCGGCATCCGCCAGATCGATCTCATCATCCGGAAGCTGGCCAATCGCCTCCAGAATCACGGCAGAGGGATCAAGATCCGGGGAAACAGATCGGTCGGTCAGCGGTCCTCCTTCGCCGGGGCGTGTTCCGGCACATACAGCGTCGCACCCATGTCGCGGAACTCGGCGCTTTTCGACTCCATCCCCGCCATGCGTGCGGCTTCTTCCCTCAAATCCTGCGTGATCTTCATAGAACAGAATTTCGGGCCGCACATCGAGCAAAAATGAGCCACTTTGTGCGCCTCTTTCGGCATGGTCTCATCATGGAAAGCCTGCGCCGTATCCGGATCGAGCGACAGGTTGAACTGATCCTGCCACCGGAAGGAGAAGCGGGCACGGCTGACTGCATCATCCCTCAGCCGGGCCGAAGGATGGCCTTTGGCAAGATCAGCGGCATGGGCGGCAATGCGGTAGGTGATGACACCGGTCTTGACGTCATTACGATCCGGCAGCCCCAGATGCTCCTTGGGCGTGACGTAGCAAAGCATGGCGGTGCCGAACCAGCCGATCATCGCCGCGCCAATCGCGGAGGTGATATGGTCGTAGCCGGGCGCGATATCCGTGGTCAGCGGCCCAAGCGTGTAGAATGGCGCCTCACCACAGACGGCCAGCTGCTTGTCCATGTTGGCCTTGATCTTATGCATCGGCACATGGCCCGGCCCCTCGATCATCACCTGACAGCCGTGATCCCAGGCGATTTTGGTCAGCTCACCCAGCGTTTCCAGCTCGGCGAACTGCGCGGCATCATTGGCATCGGCGATGGAGCCGGGACGCAGCCCGTCCCCAAGCGAGAACGACACGTCGTATTTGCGCATGATCTCGCAAATTTCGTCGAAGCGCTCATACAGGAAGCTCTCACGGTGATGGGACAGGCACCAGCGCGCCATGATGGAGCCACCGCGCGAGACGATCCCCGTCACACGGGATGCCGTCAGCGGCACATGAGCCAGCCGCACACCGGCATGGATGGTGAAATAGTCGACGCCCTGTTCCGCCTGCTCGATCAGCGTGTCGCGGAACACTTCCCAGCTCAGCTTTTCCGCCTCGCCGCCGACTTTCTCCAGCGCCTGATAGATCGGCACGGTGCCGATCGGCACCGGCGAGTTCCGCATGATCCAGCCACGGATATTGTGAATGTTACGGCCGGTGGACAAATCCATCACCGTATCCGCGCCCCAGCGCGTGGCCCAGACCATTTTCTCCACCTCTTCCGCGGCAGAGGACGTCACGGCGGAGTTGCCGATATTCGCGTTGATCTTCACCAGGAAATTCCGGCCGATCGCCATCGGCTCGATCTCCGGGTGATTGATGTTCGCCGGAATAATGGCCCGGCCTGCCGCTACCTCGGCCCGCACGAATTCGGGGGTGATGAAGGCGGGGATGCTGGCACCGAAATCCTCGCCATCGGCGCGGCGGGCCTCAGCCCCTTCCAGCATGCGGGCACGGCCCATGTTTTCGCGATGCGCGACATAGATCATCTCTTCCGTGATGATCCCGGCACGGGCGAATTCAAGCTGGGTGACCAACTGGGCCGGCTTGCCCTCGAACACGGTATGCGGGGCGGGACAGGGCATCACCAGACGATCCGCCGGGGCATAGCCGTTATCGGCCGCCGTCACCTCGCGCGGGGTGACGCTGGCATAACCACGCCTGGTCAGCCACGGTGCGCGCAGCGGCAGCAGACCCTGCTCCAGATCGATATGCGAGGATGGATCGGTATACGGGCCGGATGTGTCGTAGACCCGCACCGGCTCCTCCCCCGCGGAAGGATCGAGCGCTATTTCCCGGAACGGGATCGCCATATCGTCCCGTCCCTCGACAGGCACGTAAATCTTGCGGGAGCCCGTAATCGGGCCAAGCGTGACAGTGGTGGGTTTGGTCTGAACGGTCATGCGCGTTTCCTCAAGCTCCGCGAACCGACTACAGAACCAACGCGGAGAAAGGGTGCCGTTCGGGCGATGCCCGTTTTCGGCGCGATCCCGTCCCTACGCCGGTGCTAACCGGATCAGGTGTCAGGGTCACCATGCGCCTGCCATAATGGCGGCCTGACGGTATCTCAGCCCTCTGCCAGGGCCCCCCTCGGATGCTTGCGACCCTCGGCGTAACTGCCGCGCAAGTCAAGCGCCCAAACGCGCCAGCGCCCTTATTCCCATTCAAGTTCGTGATAGGCCTCCTCGACATTGCGGCCATTATAATCCGCAAACAGCGTCCAGCGGTCCTTCTGCCCGACCGCTACCTGATGCGCGGCCTGACCGATCGGGACATTATCAGCAATAGCTTTGCGGGTTTCCGTCAGCAGCGTGTCCAGATACAGCCGCAAGGCTTCCACCCCGGCGCTCCATCCAGTCAGGGAGGCCGCATCCACCGGGCCATGACCCGGCACCATCCGTGCCGGGTGGATCGCCGGTAACGTCTTCAAAACGCCAAGCCAGCCCTTGAGACTGCCATCCAGCGCCGGAACACGGCGGACAAACAGCAGGTCTCCGGTAAACAACGTACCGGTAGAGCGGTCCAGCACCGACAGATCGGCATCCGTATGCGCCTTCGGATGCGCCGTCAGCGCCAGCACGCGATTGCCCAGATCAATCTCCGCTGTGTCCCGGACCGGCATGGTCGGCATCACCACCGGCCCTGCCCGACCCTGGCCGAGAATCTCATCCAGCTTGTCGCGATAGAACGTGCCCCGAGCCGCAAGGGCTGCCGCCAGTCTGGCATGGCCGACAATCACCGGATGGTCGTCCAGAAAAGCCCCTGCCCCGAAGCCATGGTCAGGATGGACATGGGTGATGATCACATGGCTGACCGGAAGGCTGGTCCGCGAGCGAATGGCCGCCCGCAGACGCCGCCCGTCCTCAAGACAGCCGCCCGGATCGATCACCGCGACCGAATGCTGGCCGATTACGAAGCCGATATTGGCGATGGCATCCTGATTCTCGGCGGTCGCGTCCTCATCCACGCCATGGCGGACGAAAATGCCCGGCGCAGCCTCCTGAAAAACCCAGTCAGGCGCTGCGGCGCGGGTCGGGCGCAGGCAACAAAGACAAAATCCCAGACCGGCGCCCGCACCCAGCACGGCACGCCGCCCGAACGAGACTGACTGCACACGGGCCGGGCCTGTCATCGTCTTTTCCTGCTCCATCAAGCACCCGGAGATTAGGTGCGACCCGTCGTGACATCGTCAAGAGTGCGCCACGACCCCCGTCAGCCGAGCAGAAACCACAAGCGGAACAGCCAGGTCTCGGCCAGGCCATGGCGACGCAGTCCGGGGATAAACCACCCGCGGACCCGGGAGATCGGGCCGCCCAGCATGGCATGCCGCATCCGCGCCAGATCGTTGCGGGCGGAAGGAGTAAGGCAGGTTTCCATCTCTGCCAGCACGGCCAGATGCTGCCGGAACAGGGTCATGAAACGCCGCGGTCCACGACGCAACGCTGCAATAGCCCGTACCAGCGTCGAGGAAGGGGCCCCCACCGTATTATCCTGATGCTGCCGGTAAAGCATGACGGCCTTGTCATCGGTCATGAGCACACCGCCACAACCGGCCGTGAGAATGAAGGCCCACCAGTCATGCATGCCATCTTCCGGCGGAGGCCTGACCAGCATCAGCGAGCCCAATGCAGGGGTCAGCACCGCCGTGCATCCGGTCACGACATTCTGCGCCAGTGCCCGCGGCAATGACAGGGTTTGCTCCAGCCCCGGATCAAAGGGGGGAGAAACAGAGAGAAGCTTCAGATCACCATCCACCAGCCTCTGCCGTGCGCAATACAGACCGGCCATATGGGGATCAAGCATCTGTATCCGCGCTATGGCGCGTGCCAGCTTCTGGGGCAGCCAGACATCGTCCTGATCGCAAAAGGCCAGCAGGGCCTCCGGCATCGCCGCATGGGCATGGCACAGCAACCACATGAAGCTGCCGCATGCCCCCAATCCGGATGGACCTCCGGCATGGCGGCACCGCTCCGGCCCGGCCTTTGCCGCAAATGCGTCCATCACGGCAATGGTCGCATCGGTGGAACCGTCATCCCGCCAGAACAGCACCCAGTTCTGATAAGTCTGCTCCAGCAGACTATCCAGCTGCTCCGGCAGGTAGCGGGCACCCTGATAGGTCGCCAGCAAAATGGCGACAGGCGGTTCGGCCGTGCTCAATCCGGTCAGCCCGGCGCGCCTTCCGTGCTGAGTTGATCAACGATAAGTGCGATGCTGCCCTGCCAGTCCGGCATGCGCACCCCGAACACCGTTTCCAGCCGCGTGCAGTCCAGCCGGGAATCAGCCGGGCGACGGGCCGGGGTCGGCCAGTCAGACGTCTTGATAGGATGCACGGCAGGCCGGGGAGCACCATGCTTCGCCGCCTGTTCGAACACCGCTTCCGCCAGACCATGCCAGGTGGTGGCACCGGTTCCAGCCGCATGGGTCGGGCCGAAATAGGTGTCGTTCCAGCCTTTTTCCAGCTTTTTCGCGATGTCGAGAATGGCTTCCGCCAGATCGGCGGCGCTGGTGGGATTGCCCTGCTGATCGGCTACCACCCGCAATGTGTCGGTCTTGCGGGCGGCATTCAGCATTGTTTTCACGAAATTCTTGCCGGTATGGGACACGACCCACGCGGTACGCAGCACGATGGCCTGACGGCAGGTGGCCAGCACCGCATCCTCCCCCGCCAGCTTGGTCCGGCCATAGACACCGGTCGGGTTGGTTGGATCGGTCTCCACATACGGCGCACCTTTGCTGCCGTCGAACACGTAATCAGTGGAGATGTGAATCAGCGGAATCCCCGCCACCGCGCATAGCTCGGCCAGCCGGGCGGGACCGTCGCGATTGGCACGCTCCGCCGCCGCGACATCACTCTCGGCCGCATCGACCGTCGTATAGGCGGCCGCATTGACCACCAAGGAAGGTGATACCTCACGAAACACGGTTTCAATCGAGTCTGGACGGTCGAAATCGAATTCCGGCCGCCCTACCCGTCGGACAGAAACATCTCGTGCCTTCGCGGCTTCCTCAAGCGCAAGGGCGACCTGACCGCTGCCACCCGTCACCAGAATAGGGCCGCTCATGCTCACTGCTCCCCGTAGGTGAACCAGCCTTTTGCCGCCGAGAAAGGCGGCAACTGGAGATCTTTCTCGGATGTCACAACCTCTTCGGGCGCAACGGGCCAGGGCAGGTTCAGTTCCGCATCGTTCCAGATCACGCCGCGCTCGGCGGATTTATCGTAATCGCCGGTGACCTTGTAAATGACTTCCGTATCCGGCTGGAGCGTGCAGAATGCATGCAGAAAGCCGCCGGGAACCCAGAGCTGCTGCCAGTTCTCCGCCGATAGCTCCGCCGCCACCCACTGGCCGTAAGTCGGGGAGCCAGTGCGCGCATCCACAGCGACATCCCAGATCGCTCCCCGCACGCAGCGGACCAGCTTGCCCTGCACATTCGGCGCCACCTGACAATGCAGGCCACGAATAGTGCCACGCTGGGCAGACAGGCTGTGATTGTCCTGAACAAAAGTTCCGGCGATCCCGCCTTCAGCGTATTTGCGATGCTGATAGGTCTCGGAGAAAAATCCCCGATTATCGCCGAACCGGTCCGGCGTCACCAAAATCACCTCAGGGATAGCCAGCCGTTCGAATTTCATCGCACACCTGAATTATGTCGGTCATCCAGAGAATCAACAGACAGAAAAAGCGCTTACTGCGCCCCTTCGACCAGCTCGGCCAGCAGGCGGCCCAGCTCGGTTTTCGCAAGCAGACGCGCCTGCGCCTTCAGCTGATCCGCATCGATAAAGCCCATCCGGAAGGCAACCTCTTCCGGACAGCCCACCAGCAGACCCTGCCGATCCTGAATGGTCTGCACGAAGGTCGCGGCATGCAGCAGGGAGTCACATGTTCCGGCATCAAGCCACGCACAACCACGGCCCAGGCGCTCCACATGCAGCGTATGGCTTTCGAGATACATCCGATTGATATCGGTGATTTCCAGTTCTCCGCGGGGGGAGGGTTTCACCGCCGCCGCGTATTCCGACACTTTTTCATCATAGAAATACAAACCAGTCACCGCCCAGTTTGATTGAGGGGCCGCCGGTTTTTCCACGATTTCCAGTGCCCGCCCGGCATCATCGAACGACACGACACCGTAGCGTTCCGGATCTCGCACACGATAGGCGAATACAGTCGCCCCTTCCGGACGGCTGGCGGCGGCGCGCAGCATGACCGATAGGTGATCGGCGAAAATGAGATTGTCGCCGAGCGCCAGCGCACAGGCCTGACCTTCCAGCCAATCCCGCCCAATCAGGAATGCCTGCGCCAGCCCTTCAGGCTTGGGCTGCACGGCATAGTTGAACTTGACTCCGAACCGCTCCCCCGTGCCCAGCAGGCGCTGGAATTGCGGTAGATCCTCCGGGGTGGAGATGATCAGTATATCGCGTATCCCCGCCAGCATCAGCGTGGACAGCGGATAATAGATCATCGGCTTATCATAAACCGGTAGCAATTGCTTGCTGGCAGCCAGGGTCATCGGGTGCAGGCGTGTACCGGAGCCACCGGCGAGAATGATGCCTTTTTTCATGACTCAGCTCGCTGTTCCCAGACGCTGGCCGGCATAGCGGCCACTGCGAATCCCTTCCCACCACGCGCGATGATCCAGATACCATTGCACGGTACGGCGGATACCTTTTTCGAAATCATGGGGTGCTTTCCAGTCCAGCGCGGCCTCCGCGCGGGATGGGTCTATCTCATAACGGAAATCATGGCCGGGCCGGTCGGTCACGAACCGGATCAGGCGTTCACGCTTTCCACCCGCGTCAGGGACAAGTTCGTCCAGCACGGCACAGATGGTGCGCACGACCTCGAGATTACTGCGTGGCTGACGGGCACCGATGGCGTATGTGCCACCCGGCTCACCCCGCTCCAGCGTCCGCACCAAGGCCTCGGCGTGGTCATCAACATAGAGCCAGTCACGCTGGTTGGAGCCGTCGCCATACACCGGCAGCTCCTTCCCTTCCAACGCATTGAGCGTCACCAGCGGGATCAACTTTTCCGGGAACTGCCATGGGCCGTAATTATTGGTGGTGTTGGAAACGAAAGTCGGCATTGCGTACGTGTGCTGCCATGCACGGACCAGATGGTCCGACCCCGCCTTGCTCGCCGAATACGGGCTGCGCGGATCATAGGAAGTCGTTTCGGTGAACGGAGGATCGCCATTTTCCAGCGCTCCGAACACTTCATCGGTGGAGATATGATGGAAGCGACCGCCCCCTTCAGGGCGGTGTTTCGCCCAATGTTCGCGGGCAGCTTCCAGCATGACGAGGGTACCGACCACATTGGTCTGCACGAACTGGGCCGGGCCGTCGATGGAGCGGTCAACATGGGATTCCGCCGCCAGATGCATCACCGCATCCGGGCGATGGGTGGCAAACACCTGCGCAATGGCCGCTGCATCACAGATATCGGCCTTCACCAGCGTATGGCGAGGATCGGTCAGAGCCTCCTCCAGCGCATCTTCGGAGGCGGCATACGTCATTTTGTCGACGTTCACCACGCTGTGAGCGGTATCACGGATCAGATGCCGTATGACGGCCGAGCCAATAAAGCCGCATCCACCCGTAACCAGAATCCGCATGAAGCCCGCACTCCTGAAAAGTCTTATTCAAACGGTTCTAGTCATTGCAGCCCTGACGATCCCCGGCAAGCGAGCTTTTGAATTTTTTCATGGTCTGGACGCGGACAGTGCTGACAGTTTCAAATTTATGGCTGCTATTCAACGAATGATTTAAAAGTCTGACAGGGATTTTTAATTCTGGTATACTTCGGTTCTGAAAATTTACATCAGACATCAGATTTAAAAATTACAGAATGCTCCGAACAATACGGATATTATTAAAAATTATATTCATATTAAAGCAAGAAGCCATTCCCTGTATTGTACAATACTGTCTTATGGGGATGGGAAGCTGAATCCGTACCGCTGCATATGCGCTGGCACAGGTGCCCGCACTATCATGACCGGGTCCAGGGGCAGGCGAATTTCGCATGCCAGCAGACAAAGCGGTGCATTCTTGCCGTCACCGTAAACAGGATCGCCCAGAATCGGGCAGCCAAGCAGGGCGCAATGGACACGCAGCTGATGCGTCCGTCCGGTCAAGGGCGACAGTTCCAGCCAGCTAAGACCATGCTGCTGCTCCATGACACGCCATGATGTGGAGGCTGACTGCCCCTGTGCATCCTCCACCATACGCCAGCGCCCGCGGCCGGCTTCTCCGCTCTCGCTACGACGGCTCAGCTTGCGGTCGATCCGGCCCTCCGCTGCCGGAGGCGCCCCCCGCACCACCGCCCAGTAGCGTTTGCCGGCCTGCCCCTTCGCGAACATGGCCTGCGCCTCCAGCAGCGGCGTTTTGCGCAGCGCGATGATCAGGCAGCCACTGGTATCCGTATCCAGCCGATGCGCCAGCCATGGCCCCTCCTTGCGGCGGGAAAGCAGGGGAAACCAGTCCTCCACACTTGGGCCTCCCGCAGGACCGGCATGCGCGGGCAGCCCGGCCGGTTTATTAAGCACCACAAAATGCTGGTCCTGATAGAGAATATCCGGCCCCGCCCGGAGCAAATCCCGGGGTGTCATTCCGCCAGCGCCGCGTTACGCAGATCGAGCGGCCTCGCGACACGGCGAATAGTCTCCATACCGCCACCGGTGCCGCGTAACGTCACATCGCCATAGCCCAGCCAACGGCCCACCAGCCCTTGCTCCACATCCACGGATTCAATTCTGACAGCATTCATATCCACGGTCCGACGCACCAGCACGCCCTGTTTGTGGATCACACGGCGATCCGTCACCACGATTTCTGTCCCGTACCGCCTCCACCACGCCTTCAGCGCGGCATATAGGCCGAGTGCCATAAGAACCAATCCGCCCCCTAGCGCGAGCGTACGCATACCCTGACTCTCTACTGCTCCGGCCAGGGTTCCCGACAGAAGCGGAGCCGCCATGATACAAACCATGGCCCGCGCATAGATCACCCAGTGCAAGCGAGTAACGAACAGCACATATTCGTCATCCTGCAGAATTGACCTGACATAAGTCGCCATTATCCGGCCCGCCTGCCATACTGCCTGATCGCCATCCTGCTGCCCCCGGGCAACCCCTGCATGTCACCACGAGAATCGGAGAGCTCTTATGAAGCTATACCGCCTGCCCGGCCCGCACGGAATCGTCCCTCAGGGATTTGACAGTCTTTACACGACCGAGGCCCCGGAACCGAAACCTCGCCGAGGACAAGTGCTGGTACGGCTGAGGGCGGCCTCCCTGAACTATCGTGATCTTCTGGTCGCACGCGGACAGTATCCCCTCAGTCCGGTACCACCTGATCTGATCCCCCTCTCCGACGGGGCAGGCGAGGTCATTGAAACCGGGGAGGATGTCACCCGCTTTCAGCCCGGCGACCGGGTAGCCCCCTGCTTTTTCCAGAGCTGGCATGATGGCCCGATCACCGAACGGGACGGGGCCAGCGCACTCGGGGGCGCCATTCACGGCGTGCTGACGGAATATGCGGTGTTCGAACAGGATGGGCTAGTGCGCATCCCGGACCATCTCTCCTGGGAAGAAGCAGCCTGTCTGCCCTGTGCCGCTGTAACAGCATGGCACGCCCTGTTCGGCAGCACACCTGTTCAACCAGGCCAGACAGTGCTGACACAGGGCACCGGGGGTGTCTCCATCTTTGCGATCCAGTTCGCCAAGGCAGCGGGTGCGCGCGTGATTACCACCTCCTCCTCTGACAAAAAGCTGTCACGCGCCCAGGCTCTGGGGGCCGATGAAGGCATTAATTACCGCAGCCGGCCCGACTGGCATAAGGCTGCAACTGCCCTGACCGGAGGTCTTGGCGTCGATCACGTTGTGGAAGTCGGCGGCGCCGGCACACTGTGGCAATCCATCCGCGCCGCGCGGCTGGGCGGCCAGATCCATCTGATTGGCGTACTCAGCGGTCAGAACGAGATCAACCCTATGCCTCTGATGGCCCGGTCCCAGACCCTGCGCGGCATCTATGTCGGCTCCCGCGCAATGTTCGAGGCGATGAACATCGCCATCAGCCAACACCGGATCAAGCCAGTGATTGACCGCGTCTTTCCTTTTGCCGAGGCAGTGGCAGCCTATCGCCATCTGGAAAGCGCCACCCATCTGGGTAAGGTCGTCATCCGCCTGGATGAGTAGCCGCCGCCGGTCACGCCCTCCCCCTGCGTCAAGGTTGCACCCGCCACCTGTCTGCGATCGTTGATACAGAACTGAGGCGTCTGCTAAGGCGCTGCCCAAGGACCAGGGGAAGCAGCTGATGGATCAGGCGGCGCATAACGAGACTTCAAGCCGCCGGACGAAAATGGTCGCCTCTGGCACCATCGTGATCGGCATTGTCGTCCTGGGTCTGAAGCTGCTCGCCTGGCGCATGACAAACAGCACCGCGTTGTTTTCCGATGCTATGGAAAGCATCGTTAATGTCGCCGCCTCCCTGATGGCATTCGCGGCGCTGGTCTATGCGCAGCGCCCGGCCGACGACAACCATCCTTATGGTCACGGCAAGATCGAATTTTTTGCTGCTGTCGGGGAAGGGGCTCTGATTCTGGTCGCCGCCATGGCCATTTTTCAGGAAGTCTGGCACGCGATTCAGCAACCCCGGATTCTGCTGGATGCTCCTCTTTCCGGCATAGCCCTGAACGGCGTCGCCACCATGCTCAACGGCCTGTGGGGCTGGAGGCTGATGAAAACGGCACGGCGCACCCATTCCCCTTCGCTGAAGGCCGATGCCTCCCATCTGCTGAACGACGTGGTCTCCTCCTCCGGGGTGGTGGCCGGCTTGCTGGGGGCGTGGCTGGTGGGGCAACCGATTCTCGATCCACTGCTGGCCGGCCTGGTGGCCGTCTACATTCTTTGGTCCGGCTTTCGGCTGATCAGGGAATCAGTCGGAGGGCTGATGGACGAGGCCCCCACCCCGGATGTGCTGGAGCGCATCCGATCCGTGGTCAGCCTGCATGCGGAAGGCGCGCTGGAAGCCCATGACCTGCGCACAAGACGCTCGGGACAGCGGACATTCCTCCAGTTCCACCTCGTCGTGCCAGGCGATATGACGGTTTCCGAGGCGCACACCATATGCGACAAGGTGGAGGCCGCACTCCAGGCGGAAATCGCGCATCTGGTCACCACGATTCATGTCGAACCTGACAGCAAGGCAAAGCATAACGGCATCCTCGTCCTTTAGGACGGGGGCCTCATTGTCCTTTAGGACGGGGGCGCCATCGTCCTTTAGGACGGGGTTTGGCTGGGCGCTGCTGGCCGGGCTGCTGCTGCATCTGCTGTTGCTCGCGGCCCTGACAGCACCGGAATGGCTTCCTGCCGGATGGCTGGCCCCACCGTCACCGAAAACGCCCCCTTCACAGGCCCAGATTGAAATGGTGGTGCAGGACACGCCCAGCGTCGGCGATGCCGCGCAGAAGGCTGGGGGTGCTCCGCAGCCCCCGTCTCAACAGCCATCAGATAAAACGACTCCCACGGCTCCGCCGCCTTCACCACCTCCCCCTGTGGCAATGCCGCAGACTGATATGGCCGGGGATGTTCCAGCACCTCCTGCCGCCGTGCAGGCCCCTTCCCCCAAGGATGCGCCGAAACAGCCGGAGAAAACCGCCAGCGCCCCTCCCTCCGCAACGCCTGCCCCGTCTTCATCTTCGTCTTCATCGCCGTCATGGGAACAAACCGATCTCGGCAGCACGGAAGTCCGGTTGGGTGATCCCGATAGCGGCACCGGAATCGTAACCGGGCCAGTCATTCCCGCCAAACCGGATGCAAAGTTCCACAACAAACCCCCGGCCTATCCACGGGAAGCCGCGCTGAGGGGAGAGCATGGCACGGTCGATACCATCATCCACATTCAACCGGATGGCTCGGTTGGAGAGGTTGAGATCATCTCCAGCTCCGGCTACGCGATGCTGGATGTGGCAACCTTACAGGCCCTGAAAAAATGGCGGTTCCACCCTGCCATGCAGGATGGTCACCCTGTCTCGGCAATTTTCCCTTTTTCCGTCAATTTCGTGACGCATTGAAACCTGTATAAACAGGGGAGAACGACCATGAGCATCAGAATAGACCGTGTCACGACACGCGGCGGTGATAGCGGCATGACCTCCCTCGCCGATGGCAGCCGCCTGCCCAAAGATGCAGCCAGAATTGAGGCTCTTGGAGCGGTCGATGAACTCAACGCCGTGCTGGGCGTGCTGACGCTGCATGTGCCGGAGGCAGAGCGCATCATCCTGCACGCTATTCAGAACGACCTGTTCGACCTTGGTGCCGTGCTATGTTTTCCTTCCCCCCAGAACAACGCATCCCCCGCACGAGGCATAGGGGAAGATGCAGTCGCCAGGCTGGACACATGGTCCACGGACTGGAACCAGAGCCTGCCTCCTCTTCGCAGTTTTATCCTGCCGGGCGGCACCGAAGGGGCAGCTCATGCTCATCTCGCCCGCACGGTCGCCAGACGGGCTGAACGGCGGGTCATGAGCCTCACCAGAACCGAGACCGTGGATGGAGAAATCATCCGCTATCTCAACCGTCTGTCCGATCTTCTTTTTATTTTGGCGCGTCGCCTGAACGCGGGTACTGATATCCTGTGGCAGCCGGGCGGCCGACCACAGAAAACAGGCTGACCAGACGATCAGCCTGTTTTGGAAAGATCAGCAGGGCCGATCTTATGGTTCTGGTCATGCCCGGCGGGTCAGTGGATTGAATAACCCCCGCAGTATCGATGCTTGCACCAATCTATACTGATATCGAAACCAGCGTAGGATCCGCTGATCATACGGAAGATTTGTTCTGAACAAGCAATGTTCAGAAGGAATTAGCAGGAAAGGCTTCATTCAACGAAACTATCCTGACATTGTCGCGTAGAGGGTAACGGCCTGTCGCATGCCATCCATCACGGGTGACTCACGGCAACGTAGTACCGGCCCATTTATACGCAATTGCATGGCCGGACGCATTCTCACCAGCATGGAGAGACCGATGACCGGAAAAACCGCAGAAACCTTTTCTGTACAAACACAAGAACCGCCTGGCCGGACTGATGCCATGCGGCCAAAGCCCGACCACGGTGAAACCACCTATAAAGGTTCGGGACGACTGAACGGAAAAAAAGCCTTGATTACTGGAGGCGATTCCGGAATTGGTCGAGCAGTCGCAATCGCCTTCGCACGCGAAGGGGCTGACGTTGCGATTGCCTATTATAACGAGCATGAAGATGCGCAAGAGACAGCATCATGGGTGGAACAGGCGGGGCGCAAAGCCATTCTGCTGTCAGGCGACGTAGCGGACAGGCAGCATTGTCTTATGCTGATTCAGCGGACAGTGGATGAGTTTGGCGGCATTGATATTCTCGTCAACAACGCTGCCCATCAGAAAAGCATCGAAAAACTCGACGATATTGACGAGGCTGAGTGGGATACTACGTTCCGCACTAATATTTACAGCATGTTCTTCCTCTCCCAGGCCGCTGTACCGCATATGAAACAGGGCGCTTCCATCATCAACACGACTTCGATCAATGCGGATTCCCCATCAGCTCATCTACTGGCATATGCGACGACCAAGGGTGCTATCGCAAATTTCACGGCTGGACTTGGAGAACTTCTTGCACCGCAGGGTATCCGTGTAAATGCCGTAGCCCCAGGACCCATCTGGACGCCACTGATCCCCTCGACAATGCCGCCCGAAACCGTGCGAACATTCGGCCAGAACACACCGATGGGTCGAGCCGGACAGCCGGCAGAAGTCGCTCCACCTTATGTTCTGTTGGCATCTGATGAAGCAAGTTACATTACCGCTGCCATTATTCCCGTCACTGGAGGTAGACCCATGCTGTAAATCAGCAAAGCTTCTCCGTCAGCCACATACTTCCTGTAGCAGATAAATAAATCAGGGAAGCATTTGTATAGCAGGGCAAAAAGAACATGTGCTGTGAAAGCGTTACCAATCCGGTCATGCAAAGGAAGGCCGAAAATGTGGTAATTCTAACAGTGTAGGATCGTATCATCCTGGTGTATATAATTTTGCGTGTACAATGCTTCCCCTCTCAAAAGAATTTTATGTTGGGTAAGACCGGATGGGGCCATTTACCAGCCCCTTGACTTCCGTGATGAAGGGCAGAACACAAGCCAGTCTTTGCCTCATGGTCTGTTTCAAGCCTTGTATGAAGGCTGTAGCACAACGTAATGAAGCCTATTGGATCTGAATTTTAGATTTCCCATGTCAAAAACATTATGGAAATTTTTAGGCATCGGAGTCGACGAAAAGATCATCCCGTAAGCTACATGCCAAAATCATATTTTCTTATGATGATAATTTTTATCTTCTCTTTATTCTCTTACTAAGTCGTTGGATTTTTCTATCAAACTGGCGCTGTCAAGCTGAGCATTAGAAGTTTTTCTACAGCGCCAGTTGTTTTCCTTCTTCACATGTTATTTCGTTGAATGAGAATTGGCCCGCTGATTGCTAAGCTTAGTGGCAATTTCAGTCAGCAGAGCGTCAGTTCTCTTTTCTTCTTGCAAAGTCTCATCTAACAATTCTTCTGCTTCAGAAAGCCCAAGATTAGCTGCCCATGTTTTTAGAGTGCCATATCGGGTAATTTCATAATGCTCAATCGCCTGAGCAGTGCCAATCAACACTGCATCAGACGAATCTGATCCACCAAATTCTTCCAAATCCTCTTCCATCTCGGCAAGAATTCCTTGCATTGCTTCACAAGTTTTGGAGCGTGGGGACTTACCTATCAGCTCGAAGATCTGGTTGAGACGCTCTATTTGCTGCATCGACTCACTTCGATGTGTCTCAAAGGCATTCCGCAACTCTGGTTCCTGCGCTACTTGCTCAGATTTTTTCAGCGCCTTTACAATTTGCTTTTCAGCAAAATAGATATCTTTCAGCGTTTCATAAAACGCGTCAGACAAAGTCTTTTCCTTTGTCGGCATGATTTTCTCCATTTCGCTTTTTCGATTTAAATCGTAACTCGGGCCCAATTCTGCCCGTATCGCCGCTGTTTTCCCATCCGATCGATACAGGGCCCCCACTCCTAACAACACCGTCCAAGCGAAGTTGCGTGCCGGCAACCCTTTAGTTTCCCTTCCATGAAACACAAGCAGAAAAAATGTTGTCTGCGTAACTATCTTATTTGTGGCAGCCATCATTTCCTTCATACATCTTCCATTATTTTACAAAATTAATCTTAATTTTTGGAATATTTTTATATTGCGCACATCTTCTATCCGGCGATGATATGGATCGACTGCTTTCTTTGATTTCCAGGTCAATTGTAGCAAAAACCACTGCAAAGGAATCTGGACCATGAGCAAGACCTATTCAGACGCATGAACCCTGCACACAAATATTGGCAGGGAAAAAGCCATAATTAAATGGCTAGCACAGGCTCTGCATGAAACGATAAGGGACGTATCTGGCGCGATACAGCACCCAAACCGGACGCAAGAGCCATGCAGGATGGGGTCAAAACGACGCGGGACGAAACCCGAGCCTGTGGGCACAGATTCCGCTTGGCTTCCAGTTTCAGGCTGTCTTTCAAGATCAGTTTGCCAGCCTGTCACTACAGGCCCATGCCATGGCGGTCGTAGCGCTAGTGTTAATGGTGCTGGCCATTGGCCTTCTGATCACACTCTCCAGCTATCACCGTTTCGCGGCGTATAGCCATGATAAACCAATATTTCCACTGGGTGGTCAGGCAATTGACCGCCTCGGCGTTGCTGCCATTTAAAACCTCTGCGTTTGAAACACTGCACACCGCGTCGCGTTTGGTGCATGGCGGTGCCTTGTTGGGCGTGACGCTGACTATCATTCTGCTGATCATACCGGCTGCACTGCGCCGTATTGTCTGGGTGGGCGGGGACAATATCCACTTCCTGCGCATTGGTGGAACAGTCATCGCCACGGCACTTGTTCCCCTGGCTTTGGATCTAATGGGCGACAGCTATGTCGTGATCGCACGTAACGTGAGGCCGCGCGTCGCCATCATCACCGCCACCTGCCTCGTCTGCCTTCTGTTGGAGCTGGGGTTCGGCGGCCAATGGTAATGCGGCGATCTCAAAAACATCTGACTCGCTGAGCCCTTCGGCCACCCTCTGGCGTTGGCTACCACGCGTATGCAGCAAGCATTGATCCGCATAGCTGCTTCACTCCATCGGGCATGGCTGGCCTTATCTTAAAGGCGGCCTTCGATGCCAGAGAAATCTGATACCCGTTTTAATTGTGGCCCATTAGGCAGTTTCCCCACCGGGGAATATGGCTCTTCTCATGGAGGAGTGCGCGACTACATGCCCTGTTCTGACCCGAGTCTATTAAAAAATATCATATTATATTTTTCTCCTAAGCTGCCATTCTCTATAATGATTAATGAATAAAATGTCTGGCAAATATAAGTATTTTTCCTCCATTGCCAAGCCAAAGCCCAAGTATAATAAATAAATTCACCTCTTTGTAGATATTTTACTTGGAAACCATAAAGCATGCGGGGCTTTTTCTATTGGCGTGCCATTGATTCTGAAGAATCATGGTGGAACGCTCTCTACCATTCTCGACAGGAGGAAACGATGGCGCAAAATCGCGGCTTCAGTGCCATGAGCGAAAAAAAACAACAGGATATTGCATCAAAAGGCGGGCGCAGCGTCGCCCCAGAAAATCGACCCTTTTCCAAAAACCACGAACTGGCCGCTGAAGCTGGTCGTAAGGGGGGCCAAAATGTAGCTCCAGAAGACCGTTCTTTCTCCAAGGACCATGAATTGGCAGCAGAGGCTGGACGAAAAGGCGGTCAGAATGTGGCACCCGAAGACCGATCCTTCTCTAAGGACCATGAATTAGCTGCAGAAGCCGGTCGGAAGGGTGGCCAGAGCGTATCATCGGAGGATCGGTCTTTCTCCAAGCATCCAGACCTTGCTTCTGAAGCCGGACACAAAGGTGGCCAAGCCAGTCATGGCAGCCACCGTGGAAAGGAAAAAAGCTAGTTCATTGTTAGTTTAGAAAGAGGATTTCTTTCTGGCTGGTTGTGGTCGCCAGCGTGACCGGACGAAATGGTATCAGACTTAACTTTCTCTTTTCAACAGCCGAAAATCAGACTGATCATAACCCACAAGCGAGCAGCCGGCTTCTGTAGCATACCAGGTGATAGAAGCCGGTGTATTTATGCATTGCAACAAAAATAATGCACCATTTGACTACCCTATTATGGTCATAGCGACAGCGATATTAGTCACCTCTCTGGTGTGAGCAGTGCAGAGAGGTCTGTCAATGGATGCGTGATCATGGAATAATCTGTTCGTTAGCGTTAAATCTGTTTTCACATGATAATGTGCAGGATAATCCTATTTCCGTTTACCATGCGCATGGTCGGGATTCAATATTCGGTCCTGTGATTGCTTGCCTTCTTTTTTTGGCTTGATCCATCTGCTATTTTCTTTCTTTTTCTTTTTTTCTTCATTTTTTCCTTGTTTTTTTTGCGATGACTCCTGGTTCGTTGCACCGGCTTCATGCAATGCAATTGCGATCGCTTGCTGGTGGGTCTGAACATTCTTCCCACCCTCTGACCGCGTCTTGAGTTCACCATGCTTGCACTCATGCATCACGCGCCTGATCGTAGCCTGCTGTTCTTTCGATTGCTTTGCAATGATGATGCTTTTTCCTAGTCCCTATCAGGAAAAAAATTAATAATTCTCTTAATTTGGCAATATTTTTAGAATTAAAATAATTATCCTTTTTTGTAAGATTATACCAAACTGAAATATCATTATTCTTAGATGAAACTTACCGATATCGGAAATCGTTGATCAAAATGGATGATGCTATTTATTTTTTGTTGATTAGGTAAAAGCTGCAAAATATGTGGCAATTTCTATGATACAAAATAGAAATTGTCGTATTGGCATCGAAGCTATCAATAAACCCGTGATTGGAACGGCATTTTAGCCAGTACGAAACATCTATTCTGATCAATGCCATCATCAGGTTGATCGAGAACGTTCCCCTTACAAATACACCTACATGATCTTCAAGAAGGGAGGCATCTTATGCCCACATCAGAAAAAGCCAGAGACGTTTTCATTTTAGGTTTGCGTAATCAACATGCAGTCGAAAACCAAGCTATAGAACTTTTACAAAGGCAAATTGGCCGCTTGGAGAACTATCCTGATTTGTCACAGCGTATGGTCGAACATGTCAATGAATCCCAACGTCAAGCTGAGCGCATTGAGCAGCTTCTTATTCGGTACGATAGCACATATTCAGTGATTAAGGATGCTGCCATGTCCTTGATGGCCAATATGGCTGCACTGGGGCATGCCTTTGCCGGAGACGAAATTCTGAAGAATTCGTTCGCCAACCTTGCCTTTGAAAATTACGAAATTGCATCTTACCATGCATTGATCACTTTGTCAGAACTTTGCGAAGATCCGCAGGCGACGTCTTCTCTTAATCAGTCACTTGAAGAAGAACAGTCTATGGCGCTCTTTATCGAGCGTCATATTGACCCGACAACCCGTCTCTATATCGCTCGTCTTGAACAGGACCAGACAGCGGGTCGATAAAACAGTTACCGCGGATCGCTAGAAAGGCAGAAGTATAAAGAGGCCCCGCCGATTGGTAGGTTGTAGAGGTCGACTGAGCCGTCGCCACGACATAGTCAAACGGCCATTGCCCTGACGGCTTCTATCACTGCATTAGTGAAAACAGTCAGGGTATTTCGGGTGGCCTTAGGCTGTACCGACACACGGGAGGCTCCGTCATGCAAAAGCGTGTCCTGCACGTCGTTACCAATGTTGGGCATTTCAGTAATACGGGTCATGATCCGACTGGATTGTGGTTGTCGGAATTGACGGATGCTTGGCATGTATTCGGCGCCAAAGACCTTCAACAGCAACTCGTCAGTCCCAAAGGTGGCCCGGTACCGCTGGACCCGCCTTCCCTGAGATGGCCTATGCTCGGCGCCTCCGCAAAAGCGTGGCTGGCCAACCCGGGACATAAGGCGCTGCTGTCAACAACTGCACGGCCAGAGCAAATCGATCCGCGGGATTTTGCAGCGATCTATTTCACGGGGGGTCATGGAGTAATGTGGGATATCCCCGAGAACGAAGGAATTCAGGCTATCACGCGCGCAATCTGGGAAAACGGTGGTCTCGTATCTGCTGTCTGCCATGGCTATTGCGGTCTGCTGAATACTCGGCTGACAGACGGCAAGCTTCTCGTTGCCGAGAAGAAAATAACAGGTTTTTCCTGGACGGAAGAGATCATCAGCGGGCTTGCCAAGAAGCTTCCTATAACGCGGAAACGGAAATGAAGGCGCGGGGGGCGCGTTATGAAAGGGCAGTATTGCCATTTCTTTCCCATATCGTAACGGACGGTCAGCTGATCACTGGTCAGAACCCATTTTCTGCCAGAGCGACTGCAGAGAGGGTTGCGGCCCTCCTTTCATAAAATTGCAGCGCCTCTGATGAAAAGCAGGGGAGCATAGCAGGGCTGTTACCGGTGAAGGTGCCTTTGCAGACTCGGCAATCATCGCCTTCTTTTCCTGCAGAACATCTCTTAAGCGAGATGCTCCATGGGGAAAGCACGTGCCAAGTCCCTGAAACAGCCTTTGGCACACTTTTGGCACACCGGAACAAATTGTGGCGGCAAAGGCCGCCCCAGCGCACGCAAGCTATTGATTGATCAGGGAAATTCTGGAGCGGGTGAAGGGAATCGAACCCTCGTATGCAGCTTGGGAAGCTGCCGTTCTACCATTGAACTACACCCGCCTCTGCCTTTCCTATACGGCGGAGACGTTGACGACGCAATCCGGTGGGCATTAAGAAGTCCTCTCCCTCGCGATTTGTCCGGCCAGCTTGCGGCGAGGTTAAATAATCGCGCTAAAGAGGCCTGGGGAGCGTTGTTCGCACCCCTATGGCTGTCGAGGCCGGGCCAGTGAAGGAGGCCCGCAAGGTTATGACACAGTTTAAAAACCAGCCTGCATCTCATCCCGCCTGGCGTCCTGCCACCACCCTTGTGCATGGCGGCACCGAGCGAAGCCATTTCGGTGAAACGGCAGAGGTTCCTTTTCTCAGCTCCGGCTTTGTCTATGACAGCGCGGAGCAGGCCGAAAACACCTTTCTGGGCACCGAGCAGCATTATCAGTATTCCCGCTTCGGCAACCCGACCATTTCGGTGCTGGAAAAACGTCTGACCCTGCTGGAAGGCGCTGAGGCCTGCCGGGTCACAGCCAGCGGCATGGCCGCGGTCAATGCAGCCCTGCTGAGCCATCTGAAAGCAGGTGACAGGGTTGTCGCCAGCCGTGCCCTGTTCGGCTCCTGCTACTGGATTGTCGCCAATCTCCTGCCGCGTTTCGGGATTGAGGCCGTTTTCGTCGATGGCGGGGACCTCGATCAATGGCGCGATGCGCTGGCCACACCAACACAGCTGGTTCTGCTGGAGACCCCCTCCAACCCCATGCTGGATGTGCTTGACCTGCGGGCCATTGCCGATCTGGCCCATGCATCGGGCGCCATCGTTGTGGTGGATAACGTCTTCGCCACGCCCTTGCTGCAAAAGCCGCTGGAGCTGGGGGCGGATGTCGTCGTCTATTCCCTGACCAAGCACGCGGACGGACAGGGGCGCGTGCTGGGGGGGGCTGTGCTCGGCAGCAATGACTGGGTGGAAAACGTGTTGCAGCCCTTCACCCGCAATACCGGCCCTACCCTGTCCGCTTTCAATGCATGGGTCATCACCAAAGGGCTGGAAACGCTGTCGCTGCGTGTCCATGCAGCCTCTGCCTCCGCCGCACGCGTGGCGGATTTTCTGGCCACCCGCCGGGAGGTGGCACGGGTGCTCTATCCGTTCCGCGAGGATCACCCGCAAAGCACATTGGCCCGACAGCAAATGAGCGCAGGCGGCACGCTGGTCACCGCCGATCTGGGAGATAAGGAAACCGCCTTCCGGGTGCTGAACAGGCTGCAACTGATTGCGATCTCCAACAATCTGGGCGACAGCAAATCCCTCGTAACCCATCCGGCCACCACAACCCATATGCGGATCGGGGAGGCGGAACGGGCCCGGCTGGGAATCGGGGAGGGCGTCATCCGCCTTTCTGTCGGGCTGGAGGATGCAGAGGATCTGTGCGCCGATCTGGCACAGGCATTGGACGGAGCTGCGTGAAAGCCCATCGCCCCTGTGGAACAGGCCGGATGGTGCCACCACCAATCTGGCCTGCCGCCATTGCGATCAGGGACAAGCCCCCTCATTCTTCAGATATGTCTGCAAGCACCACACGATTGATGATCCACTCATGAGCGATCACAACGCCTATGTCTGCGTGACCCGGCACATCCGGGTGACCGTCCGGCCAATCTATCTGGCCGATCAGTCCCGCCCTGATGGTCACCATTTCGTATGGGCCTATCGGGTCTGTATCGCCAATGAAGGTTCTTCCACGGTTCAGCTGCTCCAACGTACCTGGCACATCACCAATGCGCTGGGCCATACCCAGCATATTCACGGTGACGGCGTGGTGGGGGAGCAGCCTGTGCTGGAACCCGGTGAAGAATTCAATTACACGTCCGGCACACCTCTCGATACACCCTCCGGCTTTATGCACGGAACATATCATATGATCGAAACGTCCTCCGGTGAGGCCTTCGACATCACCATTCCGGCCTTCAGCCTCGACAGCCCCCATCAGAACACAAAGCTGCATTGATATGGCTGCCTGACTGAAAACCCGGTTCCGCATCTTCCGGCATTGGCGTAGCGCTCTCATCATCCCATAAACGATCATGAACCGCGTCTCATCGCGGTGCCCACATCCCCTGCCCTTCCGCAAGAGGACTACCGAGTTGACCGATGCGCCTTCGCTCCGCCCCACTGATCTCCCTGCCGAGGCGGACATGCCGGAGACCACTCGCCCGAGCCGCCAGGAAGCCGAACAGGCTGTGCGTACCCTGCTGCGTTGGGCTTGTGACGATCCGACCCGCGAAGGTCTTCAGGAAACTCCCTCCCGCGTGGTTCGTGCGTACGAGGAGTGGTTTGCAGGCTATCACGATGATCCGGTGAAGGTGCTGGAACGGACATTCTCGGAAACCGAGGGATATGATGAGATCATCCTGCTTCGGGGTATCCGCATCGAGAGTTTCTGCGAACATCACATGGCTCCGATCATCGGTCGTGCCCATGTTGCCTATCTGCCGCGTCACCGCGTCGTGGGCATCAGCAAGCTGGCACGGGTGGTGGAAGCTTTCTCCAAGCGCCTGCAAATTCAGGAAAAGCTGACTGCGCAGATCGCCAATACGATCGACTCAGTCCTTCAGCCGCACGGCGTGGCCGTTATCGTCGAGGCTGCGCATCAATGCATGACGACTCGTGGCGTGCACAAGACCGGCGTCAGCATGGTCACCAGCCGCATGCTGGGTGTGTTCCGCACCAATCCCGAAACCCGGCGGGAATTGATGGCCATGATCAATAATCCGGTTCAGCCCAGCGCCCTCGGCTGATCACGCGCATCAATCCTGAACATAAAACAGGCACCCTGATTACTATCAGGGTGCCTGTTTCACATTGAAAGAAGCCGCAGATCAGGCAGATCAGACCAGTTCCGGCAGGACGGCCTGATGGCTGCGTCGCTCCAGCCCACTGAATGCCTTGAGAATTTCACCATCATCGCACACGCCCCGCAACTGGCCCTGATCCACCAGCAGCACGGGATAGCCGGTTGCCTGACGCAGATTGACGACCATCCGCAGCCCGGCCGACAGCGGCACAGCCGCGATCCCTTGCGGTACCTGACCATCATTCTCCGGATCGAAAGATTCAATCTCGTAGACCGGAACCTGAACGTCGTTCAACGAAGCAGAAAGAATGACATCCCCCCCACCCAATGCGACTTTCAAAGTGCGGGCACTATCCAGCAGCACGACATCGCCTTCCCGCGCGAATGTCGATAGTGGCCGCATCAGCGTCTCGGCACACAGCACATTCAGCGGGTTCATGTGCCGGACGAATTCCTCGACATAATGGTCAGCAGGACGCAGGACGATATCCTCCGGCGTACCGGTCTGCACGATGCGACCGCCTTCCATGATCGTGATGTGATTGCCGAGCTTCAGTGCCTCATCCAGATCATGACTGACGAACACGATGGTCTTTTTGACACGGCTTTGCAGCTGAAGCAGCTCATCCTGCAATTTGGCGCGGATCAGCGGATCCAGCGCGCTGAACGGCTCATCCATCAGCAGGATATCAGCATCCGTGGCGAAGGCACGGGCCAGCCCGACACGCTGTTGCATACCACCCGACAATTCATGCGCGTAGCGATCAGCCCATGCGCTCAGACCGACCAATTCCAGCTTCTCATCCACCACCACACGGCGATCGGCGGTGGAAACGCCACGTAATTCCAGACCGATCCCGACATTTTCCCGCACTGTGCGCCAGGGCAGCAAAGCGAATTGCTGAAAGACCATCGCTACCCGTTCCATACGGGCCTGACGAAGCGTTCTGGCATCGCAACTGGCAATATCGACAACATCGTTATCGCCGTGACGCAGCAGAACGGAGCCGCGGGTTACCTTGTTTAATCCGTTTGCGGCACGCAGAAGAGTGGATTTGCCGGAACCCGACAGCCCCATCAACACACTGATTTCACCATGGCCGACCTTCAGATTAGCCCCTGCGACACCGACCACAACGCCTGTGCGTTCGAGAATATCTGCCCGACTGACACCGGACTCGACCAGACTGATCGCCTCACGCCGGGTTTGCGTTGATCCGCCGAACAGGATGTCAACATCCCGAAACTCGACGGCCGGAACGGAAACAGCATCCGGGCTGTCCTGTTTATCGCTGATCATCATGATTGATCCTCAGACGGGCGGAACACACGATCCAGCATAATGGCCAGTAGCACAATCGCCAGCCCGGCTTCAAACCCGGTATCCACGCGCACCGTATTGAGTGCCCGCACGACCGGCACACCAAGACCGCCGGCCCCCACCAGCGCCGCGATCACCACCATGGACAGGCTCAGCATGATGCACTGGGTCAGACCGGCCAGAATCATGGTCTTCGCCCCCGGCAGTTCCACCTTCCACAGCAATTGCCAGCGCGTTGCGCCAAACGCTTCACCGGCCTCGATCAGAGGTCTCGGCACGGAGGAAATACCAAGCTGCGTCAGACGGATCGGGGCAGGCAGTGCGAAAATCACTGTGGAAATCAAGCCCGGCACCGCCCCCAGCCCGAACAGGACCAGGGTTGGAATCAGATAAACGAAGGTCGGCAGGGTCTGCATCAGATCCAGCACCGGCCGCATCCCCTGCGCCAGCCAAGGACGATGCGCCGCCGCAATGCCCAGCGGCACCCCGATCAGAGTGGAGACCAGCGCGGAACTCAGGACCAGCGCCAGAGTCTGCATCGTCTCATCCCAATAGCCCTGATTCAGAATGAACAGCAGGGCCGCCGCAGTGAACACGGCAATGGAAACAGATCGTCGCATCACATAGGCCAGTACCGCCAGGAGCACGATCATCAGCGGACCGGGCACGCTCAACAGCAGAGCAGAAAAGCCATTGATAACAGCGCTGACCGCAATAGAGATCGCGTCAAACAGGCCCTGACTATGATGCTTTAACAAGTCGATCAGGTGAGCAATCCATGCGCCGACAGGAATTTTCCTGTCACTGATCCAGTCGGTAATCCATTCCATCGCCGCGTTTCCTTACTGATCAGCCGCCCAGTTTTGCCTTGACGGCCTCCCAGCCCGGCGAACCATCATAAGTTGTCACGCCATCCAGCCATGTTTTGACAGTGTCGGGATTGCTGCGGAGCCAGGCTTTCGCAGCCTTCGGTGGATCGACATGATGATTCATGATCGCATCCATCATTTTATTCTCACCCTCCAGCGAGAAATGCATATTGTGCAGCAGTTTCCCGACATTCGGGCATTTTTCTGAATAGCCCTTCCAGGTGTTGGTGAAGATTTCGGCACCACCGTAATTCGGGCCGAATTGCTTGTCACCGCCCGTCAGATACTTGATCTTGTAAAGTGTGTTCATCGGATGAGGCTCCCATCCCAGAAACACGATTGGTTCCTTGTTCCGGATTTTGCGGTCTATTTCCGCCAGCATGCCCTGCTCGCTGCTTTCGATCAGCTTGAACTTGCCAAGGTTGTTGGCGTTGCTGCCGATGATTTCCAGAATCTGACGGTTGCCATCATTGCCCGGCTCGATGCCATAAATCTTGTTGCCGAGCTTGTCGGCGAACTTGTTGATATCGGCAAAGTCATGCAGCCCGGCATCATAGAGATACGCGGGAACAGCCAACGTATATTTAGCCCCAGTCAGATTGGGGCCAATAATATCAAGGGACGCCTCATAAGGTTTCCGGTCAGCAGCGCCTGACGGCATCCAGTTGCCGGTGAAAACATCCAGCTGCTTGTCTGCAAGCGACCGGTATGTGACCGGGAGCGACAGAAGTGCCACATCCGGACGATAACCGAGATCCTTCAGCAGCTCTGCCGTCACCGCCGTGGTGGCGGAAACATCCGTCCATCCGATATCGGACAGGCGCACCTTACGACAGGAAGAGGGATCAGCCTGGGCCACAGTGCTGGCAAACAGGCCGAAACCCACCCCGGCCATCAAGACCGCGCGCAAGCGCGCAGTCACGGAATTCAGCATGTTCATTCCTCCATCGATACAAAGGGCAAGACTATCGCCTACCCCGGCCATGAACCGTCGCAATCGCCATGTTCAGCCGGAAGTCTGAATGCCCCCGATCCCCCCAGGAGAAAGAAGCAAGTTTCATCTTCCGTTTCCTCATCAACCTTCCATTCGCTTACGCAATGGGAGGCCCCCTTTTGTTGCAGCCTTTACCTCCGATGTATCGGAAAAATCAGGGCTGCTTTATTTATAGAAGGCGGTTTGTTTTATGATCCGCCTTGATGCCGGACTTCACCATAACCTGGAAGCCCGTCGCTTTTATCATTTCAGGAAGATGGCAGGGTCGGCATGCTTATGCACGACAAAAAACATGAATGTTAGCGACATGACGCCTCCGACACAAAAAGGCATCTGTCGCAATCATTCAATAAAATGTTCTGTTTCATACCTGCATGGTGCAACCCCGTTATGCGAATACATGGATGCACCGCCTCTGCGACCGCGCTGAAACCGCCGATATCGCAAGACGCGCCAGGAGTTCGTCATGCAGAAATTCTCCGCTTTTTCCCTGATCCGGAACACGCTGGGCGGCCATCGCGGCTGGCAGCGACAGTGGCGGGATCCTGAGCCGAAAGCAGCCTATGACGCCGTGATCATCGGCGGGGGCGGGCATGGCCTCGGCGCCGCGTACTATCTGGCGAAGGAACATGGGCTGCGTAACATCGCCGTACTGGAAAAAGGATGGATCGGCGGCGGTAATACCGGCCGTAACACGACGATTATCCGTTCCAACTATCTGTTCGATGAAAGTGCCGCCCTGTACGATCATGCGCTGAAGCTCTGGGAAGGGCTGACGCAGGAACTGAACTATAATGTGATGTTCAGCCAGCGCGGCGTGCTTATGCTGGCCCATAACGTTCACGACGTGCAGAGCTTCAAGCGCCATGTTCACGCCAATCGTCTGAACGGCGTCGATAACGAGTGGCTGACGGCGGAAGAAGCAAAAGATTTCTGCCCACCCCTGAATATTTCCAACAATATGCGCCATCCCGTACTGGGGGCCGCGTTGCAGCGCCGGGCTGGAACGGCCCGTCATGATGCGGTGGCATGGGGTTATGCGCGGGCGGCTGATGCCCTTGGTGTCGATATTATACAAAATTGTGAAGTGACCGGAATCCGCCGGAATGCATCCGGCGCGGTAGAAGCGGTGGAAACGACACGCGGCGTGATCCGCACCCCGAAAATCGGCGTATCCGCCGCGGGCCATACCAGCATGGTGCTGGGTATGGCGGGTGTTCGCCTGCCTCTCGAAAGTTATCCATTGCAGGCGCTGGTGTCGGAACCGGTCAAGCCCGTCTTCCCGTGCGTGGTGATGAGCAACACCATTCATGCCTATATCAGTCAGTCCGACAAGGGCGAGCTGGTGATCGGGGCAGGCACCGATGCCTATACCAGTTACACGCAGCGCGGCGGCCTGCATATCGCCACCCATACACTGGATGCGATTTGCGAGCTGTTCCCGATGTTCCGCCGCATGCGCATGCTACGTAACTGGGGTGGTATCGTCGATGTGACGCCGGACCGCTCTCCGATTATCGCGAAAACATCGGTACCCGGCCTGTATGTGAATTGCGGCTGGGGCACAGGCGGGTTCAAGGCCACGCCGGGCGCGGCCCATCTGTTGGCCTATACCATCGCCCGTGACGAGCCGCACAAAATCAACGCCCCGTTCACCATCGAGCGGTTCCGGGACGGATTCCTGATCGACGAAGCGGCCGCTGCTGCGGTTGCGCATTAATTCATTCCCATCCCGGCACGGAAGGGCGACACAATGCTGCTGATAACCTGTCCTTATTGCGGTCAGCGACCCGAACTCGAATTTACCTATGGCGGGGAAGCGCATCTGGTTCGCCCAGCCGACCCTGCCTTGCTCAGTGATGAGGAATGGACCGCCTATCTCTACATGCGCTCCAACCCCAAGGGAGAGCACGCGGAACGGTGGCGGCACGCTCATGGCTGCGGCCGCTTCTTCAACGCGGTGCGTGATACCCGCACCGACGTCATCCTCAGCACCTACAAAATCGGCGAGTCCCGCTCATGACGAGCCCCAGCATCCATTCCGCGCCCTTCCGTCTGCCGCAGGGCGGCCGCATCCGGCGCGACAAACCGCTTTCCTTCACGTTTGACGGCAAGACCTATCAGGGTGCGCAGGGCGATACGCTCGCCTCCGCGCTGCTCGCACATGGCGTGCATCTGATGGGCCGGTCGTTCAAATATCACCGTCCGCGCGGTGTGCTGAGCGCCGGCGCCGATGAGCCGAACGCTCTGGTGGGCGTAGGTGCCGAGCAGAGCCGCTACACCCCCAATCTGCGCGCGACGCAGGTGGAGCTGTACGACGGTCTGGTCGCGGAAAGCCAGAATCGCAGCCCGTCTTTGTCTTTCGACATCGGCGCGATCAACAACGCGCTGGGCCCCTTCTTCCCGGCCGGGTTCTATTACAAGACCTTCAAATGGCCGCGCAAAGCCTGGGACAAATTCTATGAGCCGGTGATCCGCCGCGCCGCCGGTCTGGGCAAAGCCCCGACCGCCCCGGATGCCGATCACTACGCCCAGCGTTACGCCCATTGTGACGTGCTGATTGTCGGTGCCGGTCCTGCCGGTCTCGCTGCCGCTCTGGCCGCGGCCGATGCCGGCGCCAGGGTGATCCTGTGCGACGAACAGTCAGAAATGGGTGGCTCCCTGCTGGCACCGAACGGTGCGCAGATCGACGGCAAGCCTGCCGAGCTATGGCTATCGGAGACACTGGCGCAGCTTGCGGCCGACCCGCGCGTGACCCTGCTGTCCCGCACCACGGCGTTCGGTTACTATGCCCATAATTTCGTGGGTCTGGCACAGCGCATTACCGATCATCTGCCTGCCATCCTGCCCAATACCCCGCGTGAGCGGATGTGGCATGTCCGCGCCGGACAGGTGGTTCTTGCCACCGGCTCCCTCGAGAGGCCGCTGGTGTTTCCGGAAAATGATCGTCCCGGCATCATGCTGGCCGATTCCGCCCGTATCTATGCCCAGCGTTATGGCGTGAAGCCGGGCACCAAAGCGGTGATCGCCACCGCCAATGACGAAGCCTACAGCACGGCAGTCGCGCTTGCGAAAGCGGGCGTCGAGATTGCCGCCATCGCCGATCTGCGTGAGCAGGCGGACGGAGAGCGTATTGCTGCGGCTCGTGCTGCCCGCCTGCCGATCCGGATGGGATCGGCCGTGATCGGCACCGGTGGTCATCTGCGCGTGTCCTCTGCCCGAATTGGCGGCAAGCAGGGACGTGATGAGCATATCCGCTGCGATCTGGTACTGATGTGTGGTGGTTTCACCCCCACTGTGCATCTGTTCAGCCAGTCCCGGGGCCAACTGGTCTATGATGCGGAACGGCAGATTTACGTGCCCGGCGCACATGCGGAAAATGAACGCTCTGCCGGTGCCTGTGCGGGTCATTTCGGCCTCGCTGTAGCGCTGGAAGACGGGTATTCCGCCGGTCTGGACGCTGCGAAGGGCGGCAACAGCCGCTTTTTCCAGGTCAACGCACCCGCAGCGGGCACGGGCGGCTTCATCGGCGAGGTGCCGCATAACCGCCACTCCCCCTATGCCAAGGCTTTCGTGGATTTCCAGAACGATGCAACCGCCAAGGACATCAAACTGGCCGTGCGGGAGGGCTTCCGCTCTATCGAGCATGTGAAGCGCTACACCACCACCGGCATGGCCACCGATCAGGGGAAGACCTCCAACATGAACGCGCTGGGCATCGTGTCCGGTGCGCTGGATACGCCAGTGCCGCAGATCGGCCTGACCACGTTCCGTCCGCCCTACACGCCCGTTACGTTCGGCGCGTTTGCGGGCACAGCGCGGGGCGACCTGTTCGATCCGCTGCGCAAGACGCCGATCCATGCCTGGGCCGAAGAACATGGCGCGGTGTTCGAGGATGTCGGCATCTGGAAACGGGCCCGTTACTTCCCTCAGGACGGCGAGGATATGGATGCGGCGGTGCTGCGCGAATGCGCCCGGGCCCGTGCCGCAGCCGGTATTTTCGATGCCTCCACACTTGGCAAGATCGAAGTGGTCGGACCGGATGCGGCAGAGTTCCTCAACCGTCTGTATGTCAATGCGTGGGACAAGCTGAAACCCGGCAAATGCCGTTATGGCCTGCTGCTGCGTGAAGACGGCTTTATCACCGATGACGGCGTGATCGGGCGCATTGCGCAGGATCGTTTCCATGTCACCACCACCACCAGCGGCGCCCCGCGCGTGCTGGCGATGATGGAGGATTACCGGCAGACCGAGTGGCCTGAACTCGATGTCTGGCTGACCTCTACCACCGAACAATGGGCGGTGATTGCGGTGCAGGGTCCAAAAGCCCGCGACATCATTGCGCCTCTGATCGAGGGTGTGGATCTGAACGACTTCGCGCATATGAGCGTCGCCGACGCCACCATTGCCGGGGTGCCGGGCCGTCTGTTCCGCGTCAGCTTCACCGGTGAGCTGGGTTATGAGCTCAACGTCCCGGCGGATTACGGCCGGGCGGTTTGGGAAGCAGTGTATGAGCGCGGTCAGGCTTTCGGTATCGTGCCATACGGTACGGAAACGATGCATGTGCTGCGTGCCGAAAAAGGCTACGTGATTGTCGGTCAGGAAACCGATGGCACCGCCACGCCGGATGATGTCGGGCTGGCCTGGGCCATCGGCAAGGCGAAGAAGGATTTCGTCGGCAAACGCTCGTTGGAGCGCGCTTCGATGAAAGATCCGAACCGCAAGCAGCTTGTCGGGCTGTTGACGGATGATCCGGCTATCGTGCTGGAAGAAGGCGCGCAGATCGTGGCCGATCCGGCGCATCCGTTGCCGATGCCCATGATCGGGCACGTCACCAGCGCCTATCGCAGTGCCACGCTGGGCCGCTCCATTGCGCTGGCGATGATCAAAGGCGGACGGGCCAGAATCGGGCAGACCGTGTATATTCCGATGCCCGGCCGAACCATTGCCGCGAAAGTCACCGAGTTTGTGTTCTATGATCCGGAAGGAGTACGGCTCAATGGCTGACGTGACCTTTCCCCAGCGCCACACGCCACTGGCCGGCATCAGCCCCGATATTGCCGCGCTGAGCGTGACGCCCCCGCAGCGGCGCCTGACCCTGCATCTGCGTGACACTGACCGCGCCTGCATCAATGGCGCACTGGGCTTCGCCCTGCCGCCGGCGCTGCGCGCCGCCGTACAAGGGCAGCGTGCCGCCTTATGGATGGGACCGGAAGAAACGCTGATCCTCAGCACGGAAATCAATGATCTCGCCCCGGCCCTGGAAGCCGCGCTGAAGGATGTGCCGCATGCGCTGGTCGATGTGTCCCATCGGCAGATAGGCCTGCTGATCGAGGGGGCGCGGGCGGTAGACGCGCTGAACACCGGCTGCCCGCTTGATCTGTCCGAGGCGGCTTTCCCGGTCGGCATGTGCACGCGCACTCTCTACCACAAGGCGGACATCGTGCTCTGGCGTCTCTCATCCACGCAGTTTCATGTGGAAGTCTGGCGGTCTTTCGCCCCTTATGTATGGGAATTGCTTGACAAAGCCCGCCGCGAGGCGGCCTGACAACCCAAAGAGATCAGCATGATCAGCGTCTCCGAACTGTTCAAGGTTGGTATCGGCCCATCGTCCTCCCATACAGTGGGGCCTATGAAGGCAGCCTATGCCTTCATTCTGGGGCTCGGAGACCGTCTGGAGCAGGTGGTGCGGGTTCGCGTCGATCTGTTCGGGTCGCTGGCATGGACGGGAAAGGGCCACGGCACTGAAAAAGCCGTGCTGCTTGGTCTGGCGGGGGAACAACCCGATACGATTGATCCCGATGCCGCCGAAGCCCTGATTGCCCGGATTGAGGCTCATCGGATGTTGTCGCTGGACGGACGGCATCCCATCTGTCTGGTGCCGGAGCGTGACGTGATCTTCGACATGCTCACGGAAACGCCCGAACACCCCAACACGCTTGCCTTCACCGCCTATGATGCGGCAGGGGAGACCCTGTGCCATGAACGCTGGTGCTCAATCGGCGGCGGCTTTGTGGTGCGGGAGGCTTTTGCACCGGCAGCGGTCATTGACGGACCTTCCGCCCCCTATGAATTCCGCTCCGGTATCGATCTGCTCCGCATCGGTGAAGAAACCGGGCTGCGTATTCCGGAGATCGTGCGCACCAACGAATATGCCGTGCGCCCGAAAGAAGAGGTCGATGCTCATATCACCCGCGTCATCGACACGATGATGCGCTGCATTGACCGCGGACTGAGCACCGAAGGCATTTTGCCGGGCGGGTTGAACGTCCGCCGCCGCGCCGTTTCCCTGCTGCGTAAAATGAAATCCGAACAGGCCCGCAATGACCGACCGCCGACCGATACGATGGATCGCGTCAGCCTGTTCGCCATCGCGGTGAATGAGGAAAACGCGGCCGGTGGGCGGGTGGTCACCGCCCCGACCAATGGCGCAGCGGGCGTGGTACCAGCCGTGCTGCGTTATTACCGTGATATGGTGCCGGGTTCATCGGAAGCGGGGATGCAGGATTTCATCCTGGCCGCTTGCGCCATCGGTGCGCTGTTCAAGATGAACGCTTCCATCTCCGGCGCTGAAGTCGGCTGTCAGGGAGAAGTCGGCGTGGCCTGCTCCATGGCCGCCGCAGGGCTGGCAGCCGCGATGGGCGCCGATAATGCCCGCATCGAAAATGCCGCTGAGATCGGGATGGAACATCATCTCGGCATGACATGCGACCCGGTAGCGGGGCTTGTGCAGATTCCCTGTATCGAGCGGAATGCTTTCGGCGCAATCAAGGCGATCAACGCCGCCTCTCTGGCCATGCGCGGTGACGGGACGCACCATATCTCCCTCGACCGCGTTATTGCGACGATGCGCCAGACCGGCGCCGACATGCAAAGCAAATACAAGGAGACCAGCCAAGGTGGCCTTGCGGTTAACTTCACCGAGTGCTGATCCCCCACGCCGCCGGGCGTTGACGGTCGGCTTTGTCATGGCGGACAGCTTTACGCTGGCGCCATTCTCCTTGTTCGTCGATCACCTCCGCCTTGCGGCGGATGAAGGCGATATGAGCCGCCCGATCCGCTGCCAATGGTCCATCATGGGCAGCCGCCCAGGTACGATCGCGGCCAGCTGCGGCATCACCATCGGCCCGACCACCGGTTTCATCGACCCTAAACAACTGGACTATATCGTCGTCGTCGGTGGCCTGCTGCATGCAGGGCGTCCATTCGATCAGGAGACGGTTGCCTATCTTCAATCGGCCGCCAGGGCCGGCACGACGCTGGTCGGTCTGTGCACCGGCAGCTTTCTGCTGTGCCGGGCAGGATTGATGAAAGACCGCACGACCTGCGTCAGCTGGTATCATCATCAGGATTTCACCGACGAATTTCCCGAGCAGGCCGTGCTGGCCGACCGGCTGTTTCTGGTCGATGGCGACCGCATCACCTGTGCGGGTGGCGGTGGAGCGGCCGATCTGGCAACCTGGATCGTCGAAAAACATCTCGGCCGCTCCACCGCCATGAAAAGCCGTCAGGTGCTGCTGCTGGATGAAGCGCGCGGTGAAACCGCCGCCCAGCCACACCCGCCGCTGGCCGCGGGTGTGACTGATCCGCGCGTGCGCCGTGCCCTGCTGATCATGGAGCAGAACATGGCGGAACCTCTGCCGGTCAGCGCCATTGCCGAACGACTGGATCTGTCGGCACGACAGCTGGAACGGTTGTTTGCCGCTGCGATGCAACAGAAACCGGCCGCCGTATACCGCTCATTACGGCTTCGCTTTGCCCGTTTCCTGCTGGACAATACCCAGCGTAGCGTGACGGAAATTGCTTTGGATGCCGGTTTTTCGGACTGTGCCCATTTCTCCCGCCTGTACAAGGCGGCACATGGCGTGGCCCCCAGCACAGCCCGGCGCAATGCGCCCCCCGCTGCGGAATCCAATGATCCGCTGCCGGAGCGGGACAGCCTGACTTCTTCCCGGATTTACGCCGATTCCCTGTAAGAAAAACCGTCGCTTTCCATAAAGTGCCTCTCCTGACCGGCAGCAGGAGAACACATTGTTCCTTCCAATCCTTTCCGACCTCTGCGCAAAATGCATAGATACCGGAATGGATAAAAAAAATGTCGTTTATGATGAATTTCGGAATAAAATCGGCTTTTAAGTAGGACTGAACGCCACCTCCCTCAAGGTTCGTCCCATGCCCGACGATCTCCGCTTTACCCCGGATTCTCTCCCTTCCCTGCTGGCACGGCGCAAGCCCGGCTATACGCTGGAAGCCCCCTTCTATACCTCACCCGACATTCTGGATGCCGATATCGAGACGATTTTCGGCAAGCACTGGATTTATGTGGGTGTCGAGCCGGATATTGCCGAACCGGGCGATGTCATGGCCCTGCAGATCGGTCGCTTCAGCGCCATTGTCGTGCGCGGCGACGATATGGAAATTCGCGCTTTCCACAATGTCTGCCGCCACCGCGGTGCCCGCATTGTCCCCGAAGGCAAACGCAGCGTCGGTAATCTGGTCTGCCCATATCATATGTGGACCTACTCCACCGAAGGCCCTCTGCTGCATGCCGATCATATGGGCGCGGATTTCGATCCGTCCTGTCATGGTCTGAAGCCGGTTCATGTGCGCAATGTCGCAGGGTTGATCTTCCTGTGTTTCGCCGATGAACCACCTGCCGATATCGAGGATATGGCGCGGGAGATGACACCGTATCTGACCCCGCACGCCATTCCCGACACCAAGATCGCGTTCGAGATGGATATCATCGAACGCGGCAACTGGAAGCTGGTGATGGAAAACAACCGCGAGTGCTATCATTGTGCCGGCTCCCATCCCGAATTGACCGCCTCTATTTTCGAATTCGGGTTCGGCTTTGCGCCGGAATCACTGGATGAGGACGGACAGAAAGCCGCCGAGGAATATAACTGCCTCGTCAACAACAACACCGCCGAGTGGGAAGCGCGTGGCCTTCCCTCTCGCGAGATCGACCATCTCGATGACCGCGTGACCGGTTTCCGCACCCAGCGCCTGCCGATTTCCGGTGCCGGCGAAAGCGAAACCCCCGACACCAAGGTCGCCTGCACGAAATTGCTGGGGGAATTGACGGAACGCAAGCTGGGCGCTCTGTCTTTCTGGACCCAGCCGAATTCCTGGCATCATTTCATGAGCGATCACATCGTAACCTTCGCGGTATTCCCGATTGATGCCGAAACCGCTCTGCTACGCACCAAATGGCTGGTGCACAAGGATGCGCGCGAAGGTATCGATTATGACCTCGATCATCTGAAAAGTGTGTGGGAAGCCACCAATCAGCAGGATAGCGATCTCGTCGGCATCACCCAGCAAGGTGTGCGCACCCCGGCCTATCAGCCCGGCCCATATTCCCCTTATACCGAGATGCTGGTTGAGAAATTCAGCAACTGGTACATCTCCCGCATGAAGGCAGCGCAGCAGGATGGCGCACAGTGAACGCTTTCTCACCCCTCTCCGCCCTGCCAACGCAGTGGAATGCCGATGCGGATGATGTGCTGATCTGCCGCGCAGTACGGCAGGAAACACATGATGTGCGGACGTTTTTCTTCTCGCCGGCCAATCCGTGTCTGTTCCGGCATATGCCGGGACAGTTCGTGACGCTGGATCTCGAAATCGGCGGCCAGAAGATCAATCGCTGCTACACCATCTCCTCTGCCCCTACACGCCCGGACCTGCTCAGCATCACCGTCAAGCGGGTTCCGAACGGGCCGGTGTCCAACTGGCTGCATGACAACCTGAAACCGGGCATGCGCATTCGTGCCGTGGGTCCAATGGGCGATTTCACGAACGCTCATCATCCCGCGCCGAAATATCTGTTCCTGTCCGGCGGCAGCGGCATCACGCCACTGATGGCCATGGCGCGCACGCAATACGATCTGGCAGCTGAGGCCGATACGATTTTCGTACATGCCGCGCGCAGCCCGGCGGACATCATCTTCCGTGACGAGCTGTCCTTGATGGCGCGCACAAGGCATGGATTCAGCGTCGCCTTTCTGTGCGAGACGGATTCCGCCGTTGAAGTATGGAACGGATATCGCGGTCGTCTGAACAGCGCGCTACTGGCACGGATCGCTCCGGATTTTATGGAACGCGAAGTGTTCGTCTGCGGTCCCGCACCGTTCATGGCAGCCGCAAAAACGATCCTGGCCGACGCCGGATTCGACATGCGTCGCCACCATGAGGAAAGTTTCGATTTCGGCATACTGGCACAGGAAGAACCCGAAGCCGCCGCTGAAGCAGAGGCTGTCGCCGCATCGGGTGGTTTTTCCATCACCTTCAGCAAAAGCGACAGGCAGATCGACTGCGATCCGGATACCACCGTGTTGCAGGCCGGTCGCCGGGCCGGGCTGAAACTGCCTGCCTCCTGCTCCAAAGGTGTGTGCGGCACGTGCAAGTCGAAACTGCTCTCCGGCCGGGTCGAGATGAAGCATAATGGCGGCATCCGACAGAAAGAGGTCGATCAGGGCATGTTCCTGCCCTGCTGCTCCAGGCCACTGACGGATCTGGTTGTCGAGCGATGATCGACACACCTGCACGCCTCCCTGCGGAGATCGGCAGAATCGGTTTTCTGACCCTGCCGAATTACTCGATGATTGCGATGAGTTCCGCCATTGAGGCGTGCCGGATGGCCAATCGCGTTACCAGCAGTGATGCCTATTCATGGCAGGTGCTGACGCCGGATGGCGAACCGGCGCAGGCCAGCAATGGGCTGTCGCTGGGACCGACGGTCAGACTGGCCGATGCTGCACCGATCGACCTGCTGCTGATTTGTGGCGGCGTTGATATCAGGCGCGCCACTACCCGTCGCCTGTTCCCCGCATTGCAACGCCATATCCGTCGCGGCGGTGCACTGGGTGCGCTGTGCACCGGCAGTTTCGTGCTGGCCGAGGCGGGGATGCTGTCCGGCTATGCCTGCGCCATTCACTGGGAAGATCTGGCCGCCATCCGCGAGGAATTCCCCGACATCGTATTCCGGGATGAGTTGTTCGTGATCGATCGCGACCGCTTCACCAGCACCGGCGGTACTGCGCCGCTGGATATGATGCTGGCGCTGATTGCCGCCCGTCTCGGTCCACGCGCAGCGGATGCCGTGGCGCGCCAGTTCCTGATCAAGCCCCGTCAGGGCGGGGAAAGGCAGCACCTGCCCCGCACCGCTGCCCGGCATCCCCGGCTGGCCCATGCCGTGGCGCTGCTGGAAGCCAATGCGCAGAACCCGTCCGATGATCCCCTGTCCGTCGCCGATGCGGCGGCTCTGGCCGGGCTGTCGTCACGCCAGCTGGAACGGTTGTTCAAGCAGCATCTGAAGATGACACCCGCCGTCTATGCCGCCTCCGTCCGGCTGGAGCGCGCCCAGTTGCTGCTGCGCCAGACTGCCATGCCCATCACTGAAATCGGCGTTGCCTGCGGCTTTGCCTCCGGCGCGTCTTTCAGCAACGCCTACCGGCTGCGTTACGGGCATTCGCCGCGCCATGAGCGCGTGAGTACACCCTGACGCGCCTGAGCTACCGCCGACGCCTTCCCTCCTCCCACCCGCCTGCCCCGGAATGTGCCGATGATCGCCAATGCCGATGCCCTGTTGAAACCGTTAACCATTCGCGGTGTCACCTTCCGCAACCGCGTGATGAGCACCAGCCACGCCCCCGGCTATGGCCAGGATGGCAAGCCTAAAGAACGCTATCAGCTCTATCATGAGGAAAAGGCGAAAGGCGGAATCGGCTTGACCATGTTTGGCGGCTCCTCCTCCGTCTCAGCGGACAGCCCGGCGACGCCGTGGAACCAGATTGCCGTCACGGATGACAGCATCATTCCGTATTTTCAGGAGTTTTCGGAGCGGATTCACCGCCATGGCGCAAAGCTGATGATCCAGCTGACGCATATGGGCCGCCGCACGAAATGGGATACGGATCAGTGGTTGCCGGTTATGGCACCCTCCGTCCGCCGTGAACCTGCCAGCCGTTCTCTGCCCAAAGCAATGGAGCAGGAGGATATTGATCGCGTCATCGCCAATTTCGCGCAGGCGGCGCGTCGCTGTAAGGAAGGCGGACTGGACGGGTTCGAGATTTCCGGGGCGCATGGTCATCTGCTGGACCAGTTCTGGAGCCCGGATGTCAACAAGCGCACCGACCGTTACGGCGGCTCGCTGGAAAACCGCATGCGCTTCGGCATCGAAGTGCTGCGGGCCATGCGGGAAGCCGCCGGAGACGATCTGCTGATCGGCATGCGCATGTCGGGTGACGAGTTGTATGCGCAAGGCCTGTCTCAGGAAGACTGTGTTGCCATTGCCTCCGAATATGCGCGGCAGGGGCTGGTGGATTTCCTGAACATTCTGGGCGGTCAGGCACGCGATGACATGGCGCATGCGGTCAGCCTGCCGAATATGGCCTTTCCGGTCGCACCGTTCCTGCATCTGGCCAGTGCGATCAAGCGGGAGGTCGATATCCCCGTTTTCCATGCCCAGCGCGTGACCGATCTGGCGACCGCCGCCCGTGCAGTGGCCGAAGGGCATGTGGATATGGTGGCGATGACACGGGCGCACATCGCCGATCCGCATCTGGTCCGCAAGCTCAGTGAGGGCCGGGAAGACGACATTCGCCAATGCGTCGGGGCGGGATATTGCATTGACCGCATCTATGTCGGTGGTGATGCGCTGTGTTTGCAGAATGCAGCGACAGGGCGGGAAGCCATCATGCCGCATGTCATCACAAAAGCAGATCAGCAGAAGAAAATTGTTGTCGTTGGCGCCGGTCCCGGTGGGCTGGAGGCCGCACGGGTCTGTGCCGAGCGTGGTCATCAGGTCGTGCTGTTCGAACGCTCCGGCGAAGTGGGCGGCCAGATCAACATCGCCGCCAAAGGCACATGGCGCGAAGCCCTGTCCGGCATTCCGCGCTGGCTGCTGAGCCAGATCCGCCGCCTGAACGTCGATCTACGCCTGAACACCGAAGCCACCGCCGAGTTGGTCCAGGCGGAGCAGCCGGATACGGTGATCATCGCAACTGGCGGCCTGCCCAATCCCGGCCATCTTCCGGGGGCAGAACATATCATTTCAAGCTGGGACATTCTGACCGGACGGGTCCAGCCCGCCGGGAGTGTCCTGCTGTATGATGAAATGGGTCAGCACAATGCCGCCTCCGTCGCCGAGGTGATGTCCCAGCGCGGCGCGCTGGTGGAATTCGTCACGCATGACCGGATGATTGCGCAGGAAGTCGGCACCACCAATCAACCCGTGCATCTGCGGGAGCTTTACAAGCTTGGTGTCATCCTCTCGCCTAATCTGGAATTGATGGAAGTCTACCGTGAGGGCAACCGTCTGGTGGCGGTGCTGCGCAACACGATGACGGATGCCGAGGAAGAGCGCGTGATCGATCAGGTGGTGGCCGATTTCGGCACGCTACCGGTCGAGGACACCTATTTTGCGCTGAAAGACCAGTCCAGCAATCATGGCGTGACGGACCTTCCCTCCTTGCTGAATGGCGCATCGCAAGCGGAAGCACAAACAGGACATTTCAGCCTGTTCCGCATCGGCGACGCGGTGGCTGGCCGCAACATCCATGCAGCGATGTACGACGCGCTTCGGCTCTGCAAGGATCTGTAACCAGTCACGGAAGGAGTCCCCGCCATGCATCCGGGCACACCGCTGTTGCTGGTTATCTGGTTTCTGGTCCTGCTGGTCATCGTCCAGGCGCTACGCATCGCCCTGCGCTGGCGGGTCGGACAGAGAGCGCATGTGGATTGGGTTCGCGGGCTGATCGCCATGCCGCGCCGCTATCTGGTGGATGTACATCACGTCGTCGAGCGCAGGCCGGAAAACGCCCGGATGCACAAGCTGGTGGCGGGCGGGCTGCTGGCCGGATCGGTGTTGACGCTGCTCTCCACCATTCTGCCAGTGCTGCATCGGGGCGGCATGATTGCCTCCCTGTTCTGGATCGTCACCGCCGCATTCTATGCAATCGGTCTGAGCGGTGCGCGTCATGTCGCGGCACGACGCAGCCCGACAACACCACCGCATCTGTCAGCCGGTCGCTTTCTGACTTTGCCGCTCTGGATTGGACTTTATCTGACCGGGGGGCTGATTGCCGCGATCGGTGCGGCGTTGCATGGCATGCTGCCGGATGTGATATCCCACGCGGCAGGAGCCGCGGGAGCAATGATGACGCTGACCGGCGGTCTGGCACTGGTGGCACATCTGCCGAACGGACCCATGCGACATGCAGTCGCCGGATCGCTGCATCTGGCAGCGCATCCGCGTCCGGGCCGTTTCGAGGGTGGCCGCGATACAGCACTGCTTGCGCTCGATCTGGAAACAGGGCGGTCGGGTGTTTCAACACCTGCGGATTTCACCTGGAATCGTCTGGCAAGTTTCGATGCCTGCATCCAATGCGGGCGCTGTGAACAGGCCTGTCCCGCCTTTGCCGCCGGACAGCCATTGAATCCTAAAAAGCTGATTCAGGATCTGACTTTTGCTTTGCATGGCGGCGATGCCTATACGGGCAGCCCCTACCCACAGGCACGTCCGGTGGCGGGGCATGGCGGCGCGCATCGCCCGATCATCGGCGTGGATGCGGTGATTCATCCGGATACGCTGTGGTCCTGTACCACCTGCCGCGCCTGTGTTCATGAATGCCCGATGCTGATCGAGCATGTGGACGCGATCGTCGATATGCGCCGTTTCCAGACGCTGGAGCTGGGCGCCATTCCGGAAAAAGCAGCCCAGCCACTGCATCATCTGCGTTACGCTGATGATTCGGGCGGACGGGCGCTGTCATCACGGACCGATTTCACCGCCGGGATGCCCCTGCCCGTGCTGGAGGAACAGGGAGAAACCGATATCCTGCTATGGCTGGGCGAAGGCGCGTTCGATCTACGCTATGGAAGGAGCCTGCGGGCACTGATCGCATTGATGCAACAGGCCGGCGTTGATTTCGCCGTATTGGGTGCAGAGGAACGTGACTGCGGCGATCTGGCGCGGCGGCTGGGTGATGAGGCCGGGTTCCAGCGTCTGGCGAAGGACAATATCGCCACGCTGAAGCGCCGTCGCTTTCGCCGCATCGTCACGGCGGACCCGCATGCGCTGCACACGTTGCGCAACGAATACCGGGCTTTCGGGGCAACATGGCCGGTGCTGCATCATACCGCGCTGCTGGATGAGTTGATCGCAACGGGCAAGCTGAATCCTGTGAAATCCGAGAATCGTCCCGTCACCTATCATGATCCCTGCTATCTAGCGCGCTACAATGGTGAGGTGGATGCGCCCCGCCGCATTCTGGATCGGCTTGCCACCCATTATGTCGAGATGGAGCGTCATGGGGAACGCGCGATGTGCTGCGGCGGTGGCGGTGGCGCACCAGTCACCGATATTGCGGGAGAAAAACGTATCCCCGATATCCGCATGAGCCATGCTCAGGGCGTGGGTGCCTCTATTGTCGCGGTTGGATGTCCCGGCTGCACCGCCATGCTGGAGGGCGTCACCGGAGACCGCCCCGAGGTCAAGGATATTGCCGAATTGCTGCTGGACAGCATCGAGCATGCAAAAACTCGGGTGCCACAGTCATCGCAAACCACCCTTCCAGAGGTTGTGGCATGAGCCGCCCCCGTCTCGATCCTCGCGCAGTGCGAGAGGCGCGCCGTGTAAGCGGAGGGGAGCGGCCACGCTACCAGCTTGCGACGCTTGAGATGGATGTCGCAGCTTCCCCCTCTCTGTCTCCCTTTGGCCGCCGTCGTCGCAATCCGCGGACCGAGGCGCAGGTGCAGGCCGTGCCCTCCCCGGCTGCCCGCCTGCGTCTGGATCGCGCCTGGCATGGAGGAGCTTCCTCCATCGCCTCTCCTGCTGGCCAGAGACAGGAAGCCGCACCGCGCATCCGCATGATCGACGATCCCGCTTTCCTGATCCTCGCCGTGCCTGATGCGGCGGGGGGACGCCTGTCACCCCATGACCGGCAGATACTGGGCGCAGCCCGAATCCTCGCTGACAAAGCGGGGTCCGCCGGACAAGGGGCTGTCGTGCTGTTCGGCCCCCCGCTTGCCGATGCGGGTGACAACGGTGCCGACCGTCTCATTCATTACGAGGCTGATTCCGTCGAGTCGCGTGTGGCCGCCCTGGTCGCCGCGATTACCCACCTGCACCCGAAACACGTTCTGTTCGCGGAAAGCTCCGATGGCGGCGATCTGGCCCGCCGTGTCGCCGCCTTGTCTGGTCTGGACATCGCCACCGATATCGAGGCCCTGTCCGCGTCTCAGGCGATCCGTCCCAGCCATGCGCGCCGCCGTGAGCAACGGATGGTGCCTCCGCCCCTGCTGGCATTGAGCGTCGACCGTGCCGCGCCCCATACCGGCATCCGGCACGAAGCGCGCCCTATCCCGCTGGAACTGCCACAGGTAGAGACCGGTGCACTGACGGGCTGGCGCGACATTCCCCCCGATGCCGGCAAGCTGGCCCTGACGGAAGCATCGTTCGTCGTCTCCGCCGGGAATGGCATCACCGATTTCGCGGCCTTCCACGCTCTCGCTGCAGCCCTCGGCGCGACACCGGGCGCCAGCCGGGTGATTTGCGATGCCGGGCTGATGCCACGCGACCGGCAGGTTGGGGCAACCGGCAGTATCCTTGATGCCACCTGCTATTTCGCACTCGGCATCGCCGGGGCGCCGCAGCACCTTCAGGGTGTGGCGGGCGTGGAGCATGTCGTTGCAGTCAATACCGATCTGCATGCGGCCATGATCGCCCGAGCCGGACTTGCCATCGTCGCCGATGCGCAGGACGTCATGCCGGCCATTCTCGCGGCTCTGGCAACGGAACGCGATGCTAATCCGAGAAGGGCCAATCCGGAAGGTCACAGCCCCGGCAAGGAAACATCATGACCCAGTCAGACGCACCCATCGCCAACCGTCTGAACGTGCTGGTGCTGCTCTCAGCCGGATGCCATCCCGTCTCCGGCCGGTCAGCCCCCGTGATGGAAGAAACACAGGCCATCGCCCTTGCCCGGCAACTAGGCGCGCATGTCTCCGGCCTGCATGCCGGGCCTGAAGCCACACCGTTGCGTGATGTGCCCGGCCATGGGTTGAGCCGGATCGTCATGCTGCGTCAGGATGCCAATGTCGATCCACTGCCCGCGCTGCTGGCTTTCATCCGCCGGAACCCGCCCGATCTGATCCTCACGGGCCGTCGCGCACAAGGCGGTATGGATAGCGGCACATTGCCCTATCGTCTGGCACAGGCGCTGGGCTGGCCGATTGCCGCAGATATTGCCGCTTTTGACCAAGACACGACAGCAGCGAACACCCTTCATCTGCTTCAGGCCAGGCCAAAGGGTGCAAGGCGGGCCGTCAGCATCCAGTTGCCCTGCGTGCTGACCGTGCATCCGGCAGCTCCGAAGCCGTTGCCATTCGCCTTTGCCGCTATGCGGAAAGGCGTGATCGAGACCATCGAAGCCTCCAGCTTGCTCCCGGAGAGTGACAGCACGGTCGTAGTATCTTCATCTGATATCGAGGAACGTCCCTATCGTGCCCGCCCTCGTCTTATTGCGAAAGCCGGGGCACAAGGAAATGGACAGCTGATGGTGCATCCCTCTGCCGACGATGCGGCCAAGGCTGTCATCACCTATCTTCGCGGGATAGGCGTCTTGCAGGCACCGTCATGCAACATCGACGCAACTCCAACCAAGCCAGCCGGATCGTAAGCCCATCATGAAGCTGGCCCTGATCCGCCATACCAGACCAGCCATTGTCGACGGACTCTGCTATGGCCGCCTTGATGTCCCGCTGGCCGATGATCGGGAGGAGGCTGCCCGCGCTATTCTGGCGCAACTGACAGACATGCAGGATGCCATGATCGTCAGCAGTCCGGCCTTGCGCTGCCAGTGGCTGGCCAACTGGCTGGCCGGGCACATCCAGCCCCCCGGAATCATGATCGACCCAAGACTTCAGGAGCTTGATTTCGGCGACTGGGAAGGAAGTCGCTGGGACGATATCGACCGCGCCGCACTGGATGACTGGGCGGCATCACCCGATGATTTTACGCCCCCTAATGGGGAAAGCATGCGCGCCCTGCGCTATCGGATCGATCATATCTGGGCGGAATGGATGCGGGATCGGCAAAGTCGAATCGTTGTGACTCATGGCGGCCCGCTGCGCATTCTCTGCGCCCATGCGACCGCCCGGCAAGTTGATCTTGCGGCATCTTCTCCTCCCTTCGGCAGCGTGATACGCGCAGATATTCCGGCGGATATCAGGACGTCAGAAAGCGATTGATCCATTGTCCCAGACGTGGATTATCATGCGGCCCTTGCAAGGAAGCCAAAGCCTGATCCCGCTGTTTCTGGTCCACCTGCTCCGGTGGGCGGATATGCACCAGTTCGGCTGCAAAATCCGGATCGAATTCCGGATGACACTGGAATGAGACCGCCCCAAGCGACGGATATTCCACCACTGCAAACGGGGTGAAATGGCTGGATGCTATGATCCTCGCTGCAGGCGGCTTTTCCACCACCTGATCCTGATGAGAAACCGGAATGGCAATGTCCTCCACCGGATCCGTCCAGGCAGTCTGGCAACGCAGCCGATAACGGTGCAGGCCGAGCCCCCAGCCAATCCTGGCCCGCTCCACTCTGCCCCCAAACGCTTCCGCCATGATCTGATGGCCGAAGCAGATGCCGACGAGTTTGCTCTTGCCTGCCCGCTCCCGCAGGAAATTACCCAGCGTTTCTATCCATGACTGGCCATCATGCACACCGGCGGCCGAGCCCGTAATCACATAGGCATCGCAGGCGTCGCGATCGGCCTCTCTTTCTTGCGGCCACTGATTCGCCTGAACGTCGAAAATAGAATAATCGTGCCGATCACCCAGAAGGCGACGGAGCATTGCCGGGTAATCACCATATCCGGCCACCAGGTGAGCAGGTGGCCGACCGGTCTGGAGAATCCCTATTTTCATACGCTTTTCCGAAACGGACATGCAGCCTTACGCGACCACCAGCCCTACATCGACATTGCCGCGTGTTGCATTGGAATAAGGGCAGATCTGATGAGCCGTTTCCACCAGTTTTTGCGCCTCTCCCGCCTCAACACCCGGCAAATGGATCGAAAGCTGAGCCGTAATGCCGAACCCGCCTTCAGAACGTGGGCCAATGCCGATCGTAGCGGTAACAGAAGTGTCAGATGGAATCTTCTGTTTCAGTTGCTGCCCGGCCACCTTGAGCGCCCCCAAGAAACAGGCCGCATAGCCGGAGGCAAAAAGCTGTTCCGGATTAGTGCCTTCTCCACCTGCACCACCCAGCTCCCGCGGAGTCGATAACGCCACTTCAAACCGCCCATCTGCCGTGCGGGCACTCCCATCCCGACCGCCAGTCGCAGTTGCCATCGTCTGGTATTTCACATCCACCGACATTGTGACACCTCTGTCCCATGATAAGAATCGCTGCCATCGTATAGGGCTGTACATGGTGCGCTAGACTGGAAAATCCAGATTGAAATCTTCTGTCTGCTGCAGGATGCCTTTGACCGCCTCGCCTGTCACGTCGGCATCTTTTCCGTTTTCCATGACACACGACACTATGGTTGTGGCCACGTTCCCGGTCGAGGCAGCGTTGTGCTTTCCACACTCCTGGCTGAGCCAGCAGGAAATGGCCCGCCGGGATATGTATCGGCTTCCAGAGGATCGAAACCGTCATCAGGCAGCCCATACCCTTAAACGCTGGCTGCTGGCTGGATTGCTCAATCTGCATCCGGCGGATCTCGCCTTTAAGGTGGATGCCAACGGCAAGCCCTCCCTCACACATGGCAATTTTCATTTCAATATCAGCCATAGCGGCCAGCATGTGGTGATCGCTGTGCGGACAGGAAATCCGGTCGGCATCGATGTAGAAGAAAGACCGCCATCGGATACAATATTGCCATGGTCTATCCTGTGCCATGCACAGGACAATAGAGCAGGCGATATCGATGATTTTCTGACGCTCTGGACAGTGAAAGAGGCCATTGCCAAATGTTCAGGCGAAGGGCTTGGGTTGGATTTTACGCGCCTCTCCCTGCACCGGTATTCCGATATCTCCATGCGCGGCTGTGACGGTTTACGCCAATGGCATGCTCTCCACAGGATGCTGGATGATGGCGCGCATATTGCCATTGCATCAGTTCATCTCTGGCAGCAGACATACTGGCTATCCGTCAATATGCGGGATGACAGGAACAAAGCATCTATGATGCTGACAATAAAAAAACTCCAACCCGGGATGGGTGGAGTTTAAATATTTGGTGGAGCCAATCGGAATCGAACCGACGACCTCCTGAATGCCATTCAGGCGCTCTCCCAACTGAGCTATGGCCCCATCCTTGCTGGCTCCATCACGTCCGAGCCAGCGGCTGGCGGGCATATAGCTTGGTCATCAAACTTTAGCAAGAGGGGCTTTTCTGTTTCCTGAGAGAGGCGCGTTCCTCATCTGTCAGCGGCCTGCCATTTGCGATTTCCGCCCGGATTTCCGCGGCGAGTTCAGGGTTGGCACGACGAATCTGGTTCACCCGCAACGCAAAGGCCATTGCCATGGTGGGAGAGCGCTCCCATCCCTCCAGAAACAGCCAATCCTTGGCCACCTCTGCGGCCGGCATCCGTGCCAAAGCGCGCTGCAAGGCCTGGGTATAAGCCACCACAGGCGTCTCCCTCATTGTAGGCAGACCTGGTGTCACCAGGCCGCCCTGAGCCGATGCAGCATGGATCTGCACCGTATTACGTGGCGTATTCATCATCCTGGACATCTCTGTGAGCAATTTTTGCTACACTGTTTATTGGTAACGTTCCTGAGTGGAAGCCTCGCGCAGAACGCAGGACACCACGCGAAAGTCGCATACGGACAGCATTTTATTTTTCATTAACCCCTTACCCTTTTCTCTCGCTGCACGATGCGATTGGGTAAGGCTCTTAAGTCATAGCTTCAGACTGTGCGTGCATCCTTTTGTGAAGGTTTATGAAGCAAATTTCCTTATCATTCAATAGAATAAAATTATGATTCTTTCGCGTCAAGCCGCAAATGGCTTTCAAGACAGCTTGAAATAATAAAGGCGACCTCTGAAAGGCCGCCTTTACTAAAAATAAACAATAAAAAATATCAGATATTAATAATACTCAATAACGATACAGATCATGCTTGAACGGACCAGCCTGAGAAACACCGATATACTCGGCCTGTTTGTCAGAAAGCTTCGTCAGCTTCGCTCCTACCTTGGCAAGGTGCAGGGCCGCCACCTTTTCATCAAGGTGCTTCGGCAGCGTGTAAACATGGTTCGGCAGATATTGGCCCGGCTTCGCCTGCCAGAGTTCAATCTGAGCCAGAACCTGATTGGTGAAGCTCGCGCTCATCACGAAGCTCGGATGGCCTGTTGCATTACCCAAATTCACCAGACGGCCTTCCGACAGGATGATCAGGCGCTTGCCATCGGGGAACACGACCTCGTCCACCTGCGGCTTCACGTTTTCCCAACGATAATTACGCAGGCTCTCGATCTGGATCTCGGAATCGAAGTGGCCAATGTTGCAGACGATGGCCCGGTTCTTCATGGCGCGCATATGGTCGATGGTGATGACATCCACATTGCCGGTGGCGGTCACGAACAAATCACCACGTGAGGCGGCCTCATCCATGGTGACGACTTCATAACCTTCCATCGCCGCCTGCAGTGCGCAGATCGGATCAATCTCGGTCACCAGAACGCGGCAACCCGCATTGCGCAGCGACGCTGCCGAGCCTTTGCCAACATCGCCGAATCCGGCAACGACCGCGATCTTGCCTGCCATCATGACGTCAGTGCCACGGCGGATACCATCCACCAGGCTTTCACGGCAGCCGTACAGATTGTCGAATTTCGACTTCGTAACGCTGTCATTAACGTTGATCGCAGGGGTCAGCAGTTTACCGGCTTTGGCCATTTCCCACAGACGATGGACACCGGTCGTTGTTTCTTCCGACAGGCCACGGACATCCTTCAGCATCTCGGGATACTTGTCGTGCATCAGCACGGTCAGATCGCCGCCATCATCCAGGATCATGTTCGGGGTCCAGCCATCCGGGCCACGGACAGTCTGCTCAATGCACCACCAGAATTCTTCTTCTGACAGCCCCTTCCAGGCGAAAACCGGGATACCGGCGGCCGCGATCCCAGCTGCAGCGTGGTCCTGCGTCGAGAAAATATTACAGGAGGACCAGCGCACCGTCGCCCCCAGCGCCGTCAGCGTTTCGATCAGCACAGCGGTCTGGATGGTCATGTGCAGACAGCCGGCAATACGCGCCCCTGCCAGAGGCTTGCTGTTGCCATATTCTTCCCGCAGCGCCATCAGGCCGGGCATTTCATCCTCGGCCATCCGGATTTCCTTCCGGCCCCAGTCGGCCAGACCAATATCGCGAACCTTGTAGTCTTCAGCGACCGCTGTATCGGGCATGCTGCTCTCCGTAATACATAAGGATATATTTATATCTTGAGGTGGACCCTAGCCGTTTGCACCCGGCAGATGCAAGCGCATCCCTGTGTCAGTCTCATAATATTAAAGAGGCAGCGCACCGCCTGCGCTGACGAGGAGTCCGTCTTCGTCGGCATAAACCCAGTCACCGGCTGCAAAGGTCACACCGCCGAAAGAAACAGGCCCATCCAATACACCGGAACCGGCTTTGCCGCTTTTCCACGGATTGGTTCCGAGCGCCTTGATCCCGATCTGCAGGGTTTTGAGCGCCACGCTATCCCGTACCACGCCCCAGGCGACGATGCCGGCCCAGCCATTTGTGACCGCCAAGCCAGCAATCACATCCCCCACAAGGGCGGAGCGCAATGATCCACCCCCATCAATGACCAGCACAGCCCCCTGACCGGGGGAAGAGAGGGTCGCCTTGATCAGGGCATTATCTTCATAGGTACGAATGGTCCGGACCGGCCCGCTGAAACGTGCATGGCCGCCATAGCTGGCAAACTGGATAAAGCAGGAGCAGAGACGATCCTGATAAGCATCCACCAGATCAGCCGTTGCAAACACTATCATGCTCCTGCCATTGCCATAAAGGGCGCACCCACCATCAATCGTCTAGCCACGCGCCCTATCTGCAGCAAGCCCTGCCACCCCTGATCGCATGTGCAATCGAATCTCAGGGATTACCAATACGATCAAGAATTTTCAGGACATTATGCATGTATCGAACAGCAATAGGATCTTCTATTTCATTTCTATTATAATATTCAAATTCTTCCATTTTACGGATGGCAATATCCGCTGGATACCCACGATTAACCTTGCGCTTCCAATGCGCCAGAGAACGGGTAAAATAATGATTGATTCTTGCCCCCTTATAATCAGGGATCGCTTTCGTCAGCCCTTTCACCACTTCACCCTGATCTGAAACATACCATTCTAGGGGATTACCGGCTGCATCCATATAAGGAGCATCCGTGTTGAACCAATGTGGATTATCGCAGGATATGACTGACAGCGGACGAACAATCGACTTGATATGCCGATTGGGGAAAAAATCTGCGCTGGAACGTCTGGTGAAACTTTCCGCAATCAGTCCAGACGGAAAATCGACTAGCCCGCTGGAGCCGTAAGTGGCCCAGTTGACGCCAATTCCCCCCACTTCCCGATCTTTGAAACCATCCAGATATTCCGCCATGTGAACAGGAAATTCCGGCATCAGATACTCATCTGAATCGACAAAAGCGATCCAGTCAAATTCATGCCGATAGACATGGCAGGCTGTAAAATAGGCATCCACCTGATATCGTGAATCCGTCCGATCCCAATGATGATAACGCACATCAAGCACTTTTGATGCGGCCTTGATTATCTCAGAGGTCGAATCAGTGGAACGATTATCGAAAATAATCTGTGAGTGAAAGCCAACAGCGCCGTGAAACGCGATCCATTCCGCAATATCACGGGCCTCATCGCGGACATTCATGCATAAGGCAATTCTGCTCATGACCATTTGTCTGTCAGTACCGCAATGATCTCAAAAAACGAACTCCCAACCCGTGCGCGCCACCGACAACGGCGACGGGGAGACGATGAAATACCAATCCCTTTCGTCGCCTCAGAAATTATCTTTACCATTGTTGGGTATGGAAACAAGGGGAGCAGAATTTTACGATGAGAATAAATTCCCTGATCAAGGGTGGGTTACAGTCTCCGCATCATAAGCAGCCTGCCAGACTGTTGCAGCCGTACCGTCCGATGAAACCTGAATAGAGGCTTGCATGCCTGTGCTCCCGACTACACATGCGACATGCATACCGGCGGCAGCACTGAAGGGCAGAAAAGGTGTCAGACTTTGCCCACGCACGGTGATCGCTTTGCCTTCCCTTGTGTAGAGACAGCGTAGCTCCCACGCGCCTGATTTTTTGTTTTCCGGCTGATATGCCTGAACAGTTGCATGCAGAAGCATTTGTGATCTGTCCGGTAATACAACCAGAAGAGAATTGACCGAGGGTGATTTTCCATCACGTGTTAATTCAATAGCTTCCTGAGACTGGGTTTTTCCGGTCACTGTGCAATGCTGGCTTTCATGCCCGACTATCGCCGAACTGGTGATACATCCATTGGCGGCATTCACTTCAAAAGGCCGTTCACCCGTCCCCGCATGCAAGCGGGATGCAGGTCTGACAGAAAAAGCCCTTCCTTCCTCCTGCTGAGTCACAAAGCCCCCTTCCTGAGGATTCCTGTCCCCGGCATGAAGGAATCCTGCATATTCACCTGCCGTGCGCCCTGTTACAAACCCTTTGTCCCAGTGGTTTTGTGCCAAAAATGCACTGCCCTGAAGATTGCCATCCGCACTGAGATAAATGCCGAACATATTTGGCCTATCAGAATCCGGATTGAATTCATCCCTTTTGATATCTGGCCCCCAGTTGATATTGGAGCCTTCATAATTGATACAGGAAGGTGGATATTTTTCACGCTGTAAAAAAGCATCTTTCTGACAGCGTGTGATGGTATTTATTCCATAAACCCGAGTTGTGATGCCGACACTGATTGGAATAGTCCCGTTCCCCGACACCGGACGGAATCCGATAAAGGTCGTTTTTCCAGTGGATGCCACCCAGCTATCGACATCAAGCCAATGCCCTGCGGAATCCCAACCAACGAGAGCAGCACTCCATCCTTTCCCTGCCTCGACATACATGCCCGGCTGTAGCTGCCTGACCTGATCTGCTGACAGGCTGGTGACGATTCTTGTTCCCTCCGCCACCGAAGGGGGTATGATTTTTTTCGCTTTGGTTGCCACATCCTTGATATATTTTCGACTGGGTGTGCCATCCATCAAAGTCGGGTTTTTCTGATCTTCGAGGTGAGCATCAGGCAAAAAAATCAGTGCCGGTAAGGCATTATTGGTCACATAAATCCCGGCGGTATCCCGGCCACCATATTCTGCACGCATCTCCGGCCTTGAATAAAAACCTCCTGTAATCCCGGCTGCTGTCACAGGAGAACGGGGCTGGTTAGCTATAAAAGCCGCTGCCACACCATAATCTTCAGCACCCGAAACATGCTTCGAGACGACAAAAGGGCCTGATAAAATTCTTATTTCCTCCGGACTTTGGAAAAGCGTATTTTTCTTGTTTTCTAGATCATGTATAATTGCCCATAAATTGGTATTCTCGATCATCTTTGCTAAATCGGAATGACTCTCGACCTGTGCAGCAGAGGCAGGACCAGTCCAAAGCAAAATTCCGCCACATACCCATACCAGAGCAAAATTTTTCAGCACAGTATTTGCCTGCATGAAACCCATTCCCGATTTTTTATTTCAACAATTCAAGCAAATCTCTACAAACAGAATTTCCAATAAATGACGCATCATTTTTAAAAAATTGTACTGTTTTATCTATATTTTCCCTAAATAAATCTTCAATATTATTATTTATGTGTCTAATTGATGGAATGTTAAGAATTTTTTCCTTGTTTTGATAAATTTTATCAATAAAATATCCTGTATAACTTGCCTCTTTTTCATTATTAGACTTGTATAAAGTCAGATACCTCTGCGCCACTTCAGGGGTAACATTTTGTGTTGTTTGTTCTTTTGTCATCGGGCGATTCCCCCGATTTCTGGATGCTTTCCAGAGAAACTCTTCCACAGATTTATGCCAGTAATGATTGAGCGAAGCATATCGTTCATGCAGATTTGCATTCGCAGCCGTTGCCTCATCTGACGGCAGATAGGGCAATTTATTTCCGCCGGCATCCCTTCTCCAGATTGGTCTGTTCCGTTCCACAACAGGAAAATGAGGTTGGGAATGAAAAAATCTGTGAGGTTTAACCAGGGATTTGACAGCAGGCAGTGCTTCAGACGGGCGTTTTTGAAAACGCTCCATCAGAGGCCGGTTGTTCCATCTGCTCTGACCGTTGGGGCCAAATTCAACCCAGTTGATCGCAATCAAATCGGTTGGAAATGCTTCCTGCCATTCAAGATAATCCTGAATACTGGAGAAAAATTTCTGGTCCAGAACAAGGAATTCATCGAGATCACATAGCAGTGCCCATCGAAAATCCAGCACATAAGGTGCCTGACTGAGAGCGTGCCCGAATGCTTTTGACTGCGCGCTGCCCCCGGCTCCAAGAATATTATCAATATAGGTAATAATTCCTTCTTTGGCGAGCACTTTCAGAAGCTGCTCTGAGCCATCATCATTATTGTTTGAATAAAAGAATATATGCTCAAAACCCATTGCCTGATAATGGGCGATCCACTCCAGAATATAGACGCCTTCATTACGCGCCGTTGTCACCACACAGGCATTTTTGCGTGGTTCTATCTGCGATCTTCCAACAAAGTTACAGAGAAATCCCAGAGAAGTCGGATGAGAATTCTGGCCCGTCCGTTGCAAATAATCCCTGTCCGGTCCGATACTCAGCGTTTCAGGCAGTGACCGTTGATCGATCTGCCATTTTTTTAAATCCGGCAGTGCCGTCTGCAACCAGAAATCATCAGGAAAAATGGCTCTGACAGCATTGAGAAGATGTAAATCGCCTGCAATCCGACCCGATAATCTATCAATATCATCGTAAGGCAGGAGGAAAAATAAAGCCTGAAAAACAGTTCTGACCAGAGCGGTGTCAGACGCATCTGCTGGCTCTATACTCTGGATCAGGCGCTCAACAGAAAGCGGTTTGGAAAGGATTTTTTCAAGCATGGCCAAACACTGCGCCACATCATCAGGCGCCTGTATGTCAGCAGTTTGTTCCAGCGTATAAATTTCCCATCCACCTCTGGCTGCGGCACAAGCATTCTGCCTTCCTCCCGGAGCGGATGAAAAATAATAGCCAGGAAAAGAAAAAAGTGTAAATTTCCCTGTATCAGCCTGATAAATTTTTATCCCTACAAGACTGGATTGTTCAGCCTGATTTCCGATAAAGGATAAATTTAGCGGCCCGGATAGCCGAAAAGCAAATCCATAAAGCGGTGCATGCGCAAAGCGGGCAATATAAACGGGTTCATGTTCAGAACTGGCTATTTTATCAACCGGAAGATGAGATAACTGCCCATTACTGGTGCTGGCGCAGACAATAGTACCGTGGGCTGAACGAAGTCTGCAAAATACAACCACTGCGCGAACAACCCCCGTATTTACAGATATACTAAGGGATATTTCGCATGTCGGAATAAAATTAGAAATAAGAAATTTTTCGCAACGTTGATGCGACGTAAAGACGAAAAAAATGGCCCGTTTCCGGGCCATTTTATCAGGTGTTCATTGCATCGAAGAAATCCTGATTCGTCTTACTGTATTTCAGCTTGTCGAGCAGGAAGTCCATCGCATCGGTGGTGCCCATCGGGTTGAGGATACGCCGCAGCACCCACATCTTCGACAAAGTGGCCTTATCCACCAGCATTTCTTCCTTACGGGTACCACTCTTGGTGATATCGATCGCCGGGAAGGTGCGCTTGTCGGACAGCTTGCGGTCCAGCACCAGTTCACTGTTGCCGGTGCCCTTGAACTCCTCGAAGATAACTTCGTCCATACGGCTGCCGGTATCGATCAGAGCCGTCGCGATAATCGTGAGACTGCCACCTTCCTCAATATTACGCGCCGCACCAAAGAAGCGCTTCGGCCGCTGCAATGCATTGGCATCCACGCCACCGGTCAGAACCTTGCCCGATGATGGCACGACGGTGTTATAGGCACGCGCCAGACGAGTAATGCTGTCCAGCAGAATCACGACATCCCGCTTGTGCTCCACCAGACGCTTGGCCTTTTCCAGCACCATCTCGGAGACCTGCACATGCCGGGTAGCCGGCTCATCAAAGGTGGAGGCGATGACCTCTCCCTTCACACTGCGGGCCATATCGGTCACTTCTTCCGGCCGCTCGTCGATCAACAGCACCATCAGGAAGGCTTCCGGATGATTTTCCGCGATGGCAGTGGCGATGTTCTGCAACATCACCGTCTTGCCGGTACGCGGCGGCGCCACGATCAGGGCGCGCTGCCCCTTACCGATCGGGGCGATCAGATCAATCACCCTTGGAGTACAATCCTTGCCCGGCCCCTTGGCGACGGACTGAAAGTTCTCCACCTCCATCTTCAGGCGCTGATCGGGATAGAGCGGGGTGAGGTTATCGAAGTTGATGCGGTGGCGTACAGATTCAGGTGGCTCGAAATTGACCGTATCGAGCTTCAGCAGGGCGAAATAACGCTCCCCATCCTTGGGCGCGCGGATTTGTCCACCGACCGTATCGCCATTGCGCAGGCCAAAGCGGCGCACCTGGCTGGGGGAAACATAGATATCATCCGGACCGGGCAGGAAATTCGCTTCCGGGCTGCGCAGGAAGCCGAAACCGTCCGACAGAATTTCCAGCGTTCCTTCGCCATGGATCGCCTGATCATTTTCGGCCAGATTTTTGAGAATGGCGAACATCATGTCCTGTTTACGCAGGGATGATGCGTTTTCGATCTGCAGGCTTTCAGCAAAGCTGAGAAGGTCCGCGGGGGATTTAGCCTTTAATTCGGCGAGGTGCATGGGCGCCCGAAGTATATATAAAAGAGGAACAGCATCAGAAGGGGGAATGTCACCAGATCGACCGTCCACACACGCACCGCACGGATAAACCGGCGAAGGAGACAGGAATGGAGGATCATGCGCCGGCGTGGAGAATTGCCGGTTTCACAATCACTCTAAGCAGTTTATATCCATCCTGTCAAGAAGATCGCCTTTAAATGGTATAAGGAACAGAGTTCCTGCATTCCTGCCCCTGCGAAGTTTTCGCTGCTCCTGATCGACCGGGAGTAGTACGGGCGGCGTTATGCCTTCCGCGCCTCTTTCCGTCCCGCTGATCATCCTGCTGGGTCTTGTTACCTCCGTCGGGCCCATGTCCACCGACATGTATCTGCCGGCCTTCCCGCAGTTACAGGCCGATATTGGCGGCCATTATCAAGGCGCCGCCCAGATTACGCTGGCAGCATGGTTCGTCGGGCTGGCTATCGGGCATCTGACTAATGGAACCCTGTCCGACCGGTTGGGCCGCCGCATTCCGCTGATTGCCGGGATGCTGATCTATACGCTGGCTTCAACGGGTTGTGCCCTGGCCACGGATTTATGGAGCTTTACCCTGTTCAGGCTGATTGCCGCCCTTGGCGGATCAGCCGGCATGGTGACACCCCGCGCCATCGTGAGGGACATGTCCGACGGCCATGAAGCCGCACGCCTGATCTCCCGCCTGATGCTGATCATGGGTGTAGTGCCGCTGCTGGCGCCCACACTCGGGGGGATGATGCTGTCTGTGATGTCGTGGCGGGCCATTTTCTGGCTGGGCAGTCTGTATGGCGCGGTCTGCGTGGTGCTGGTGATCATGTTCCTGCCCGACACCTTGGCACCGGAAAAGAGACTGCTGCTGTCCCCCGGCAGCATTGTGATCCGCTACGGCACGATCCTGCGCGAACGGGTGTTCATCACCCATGCCATGCTCAGCGGCTTTTGTGTGGCAGCCCTATTTACCTATCTGGCCGGATCACCTGCCGCCTTTATCCAGTATTACCATATCAGTCCGACTGTTTATGGCATGATCTTCGGGATGAACGCGGTCGGCTATATCGGGTGCAGCCAGCTTAATAATCTGGCCCTGCCACGGTTGGGAATGCATCGTGTCCTGCGGATCGGCACCACTCTCTATCTTTGGCTGGCCTCTCTGCTGATCGTGAATGTCTATACTGGCCTGGGTGGTCTGATCGGGATGATGATCCTGCTGTTTCTCGCCCAGTCGATTCAGGGGTTCCTGACCCCGACCGCCGCAGTCGGTGCGCTCAGCCCGCACGCAGCCCATGCCGGGAGTGCTTCTGCCCTGATGGGCACACTTCAATATGTGCTGGGCGCGCTATTTGGCACAGGCGTTGCGGTGCTGGCCGATGGCACGCCACGCCCCATGGTCGTCTTCATGGTGTTGGGAGGGATATGCTCCCTGATCGGCGACAGACTCCGGCCGGAATCAAGGAACAAAGGTCTGCATCTTTTTAGACTGCGCTGGTCTATGCCATCCCGCCATTGACCGAGAGGGTCTGCCCGGTGATGTAACCCGCGCTCCGGCCGCACAGGAACGAGACAGCCGCCGCCACTTCTTCCGGTTTGCCGGCCCGGCGCGCTGGAACGGCCTGGCGAATCATCTCCGGATCCATGGCCGCCGTCGCAGGGCTTTCAATAATGCCCGGTGCCACTGCGTTCACTGTAATGCCCCGCGCCGCCACTTCCATCGACAGGGATTTGACCGCCCCGATCAGGCCGGCTTTAGCGGCAGCATAATTAGCCTGCCCACGATTGCCGATCAGCGCCGACACCGATGAAATCGCCACGATGCGCCCCCAACGCGTTGCCATCATGGGCAACAACAACGGTCTGACGCAGGCGAAAAATCCATTCAGCGAGACATCAATCACCGAACGCCACTGCTCGATTTCCATCCCTGCCAGCGGAACATCGTCATGCGTCCCGGCGTTGTGCACCAGCACCTGGACGGGTGTACGCTCAACCAGGTCAGAGAATGCCGTGTTCGCCGCCTTATAATCCGACAGGTCCAGGGTCAGTGCTTCCGCACTTCCACCATCCGCACGGATTGCGGCCACCAAGGCCAGAGCCTTATCCGGACTTGAATGCGCATGAACCAGAACGTGATACCCATCCGCCGCGAGCTGGCGGCTGATCGCCTGACCCAGCGGGCTTGCGCCCCCGGTGACAAGGGCGTGGATTGCCTGATCCTTGGCATAATACGTCACACTCTGCTTCCTTGTTTGTAATCGACATAAGTCATACTGATATCACGCCATCTATTTTCAGGAGAGCGTCCCAGCGATGAAGAGTAACGGCCGACTTAAAAGACTGTTACAAGGTGCCAGACATTTCCGGGAACGCGTTTTTCCGATCCGGAAAAGTCAGTTTGAGGCGCTGGCCAAGGGTCAGAATCCGGTGGCCCTGTTCATTACCTGCGCTGACAGCCGCATCAGTCCTGAAATGATCACCCATGCCGAGCCGGGCGACCTGTTCGTCTGCCGCAATATCGGCAACATCGTTCCAAAATATGGTGATATGCTGGGGGGTGTCTCGGCAGTGATTGAATATGCTGTCACCGCGCTGAAAGTGGACACAATCATTATCTGCGGCCATTCCGATTGCGGGGCAATGAAAGCACTGCGCGATCCTGAAGCCAAAGAACTGGATAGTATGCCCACCGTGCGCAACTGGCTGAGCAACGCGCTGGAAGCCCGCGACATGGTCCATGAACATCACGGCGATCTGGAAGGCGATCATTACACGCAGGCTCTGGTTGAACAGAACGTGCTATTGCAGATGAAGCATCTGAGATCCCACCCCGCAGTGGCGGCCGGAATCGAGAAAGGCAAGCTTCAGATATACGGCTGGGTCTACGGAATCGAGGATGGACGTATCGAGGTGTTCGACCATGGCACCACGCGCTTTATCCCGATCGAGAAACTGTCAGCCCGTTTCTCGGGTCGTAATTATCGCATCTGATCTCTTCACAGCTTTCGCCTACAAAAATGGCCGGTTCAGACTGAACCGGCCGTTTCTTTTGATAGCAGCGATCAATACTCTCAGCCGGAGATCTGGTTGGCCTTGGCCAGCAGCGCTTCCGCCATACGGATGGACGCAATATCGATCAGACGGCCATCCAGCGACACAGCGCCCCGACCTTCCTTGGCGGCCTGTTCCATAGCTTCCAGAATCCGGCGAGCCTTGGTCACTTCCGCTTCGGACGGAGAAAACACCTCGTTCGCCAGCGCGATCTGGCTCGGATGGATCGCCCACTTGCCTTCATAACCGAGCACGGCGGCACGACGGGCAGCGGCGCGGTAACCTTCCGGATCATTGAAATCGCCGAACGGACCATCGATCGGGCGCAGACCATAGGCGCGGCAAGCCACCATCATGCGGCTCTGTGCGAAATGCCACTGATCCATCCAATAATAGTCGCGATTACCGCTCTCATCACGGTCGGTCAGCACGCCGTAATCGGGATTGACGCCGCCGATCACGGTGGTGCGGGCGCGCGTGCTGGCGGCATAGTCGGCCACGCCGAAGCTCATGGCTTCCAGACGCTTCGAAGACTGGGCGATGGCTTCCACATTGGCCATGCCGAGTGCGGTTTCGATCAGAACCTCGAAGCCGATCTTCTTTTCGCGCTTCTTGGCCTGTTCGATCTGCGTCACCAGCATGTCCACGGCATAGACATCCGCCGCTGTACCGACTTTGGGGATCAGGATCATATCGAGACGCGGACAGGCTTCGACGATATCCACTACGTCGCGATACATATAGTGGGTGTCGAGGCCATTGATGCGCACCATCATGGTCTTGTTGCCCCAGTCGATTTCGTTCAGGGCCTGAATGATGTTCCTGCGCGCCTGATCTTTCTCATCCGGCGCCACTGCATCTTCACAGTCGAGGAAGATGATGTCAGCGGCGGAGCGGGCCGATTTCTCGAACAGGGCCGTGTTGGAACCCGGCACCGCCAGTTCAGAGCGATGCAGGCGCGGCGTTGCTTGTTCGACCAGCGTGAAGCTCATGGCTTCCTCCCCTTTTATTGGACACTCAGCGACGGGTTCAGCCCGTGGTACCGAAGCCGCCAGCGATACAATTGATGGATAGCAGCAGGGCTGATTTCACCGCATCATCCGGGGCATCCCGGAAGCGCCGCAGCAGCTCCACCTGCTCCCGATTGGCAGCATTGATCACCGGCAGACGCTCAGCCAGTCGGGCGCGGTAACGATGGAACCGCTCGCCCACCTGCGCATCTCCGCTGATCCGGGTGATCATGGCGCAGGTCAGCTGATATTCAGCCTCGACCAATGGCAGGATGGCCTGCCTCGCCTCCTCTTCCGGCACCAGACCAGCATAGAGGCGAGCAATGTCAAGATCGACGAACAACAGTGCTTTTTCCACCTCATCCGCAATCAGGCGGAACAGCGGGTAATCCGCAAACATGCGACGCAGCACCTCTTCGCCGCGCTCACCCCGCACATCAAGGAAGGTGGAGATGGCGCTGCCGACACCATACCAGCTGGTGATCAGATGGCGGTTCTGCGTCCAGGCAAAAACAAAAGGAATGGCCCGCAGATCGGACAATGAACGCGCACCGAAACGACGGGCGGGACGACTGCCGATATTCAGCAAGGCGAATTCTTCCAGCGGGCTGGCCGACTGGAAATACCCGACCATGTGCGGATTGCCGATCAGACTGCGATAGGCCGCATTGGCAGCCCCTGACAGAGCCTCCATCGCATCTTCATATTCGGGGCGGACAGAGGCAATGGAATCAGCCAGTCTTTCACTGCGCAAAGCATGATCCAGCACACTCGCCGCCAGCAGTTCCGCCTGATAGGAAGCCGTGCCCTTATTGGCATATTTGGCGCTGACCACCTCACCCTGTTCCGTCACGCGGAACCGTCCGCGGATAGAGCCGGGCGGCTGGGCTGCAATGGCCCGACGGGTCGGTGCGCCACCACGGCTGACACTGCCGCCACGGCCATGGAAGAACGCGATGGCAATGCCCGCATCCTGCCCGACCTGTGCCAGACGGGACTGTGCACGGAACAGCTCCCAGTTGGCGGAGATGAAACCGCCATCCTTGTTACTGTCAGAGTAGCCGATCATGACTTCCTGCACATTGCCCTGCCGACGGGCCGAGCGCCGGATCACCGGAATATTCAGCAGGCGGCGCATGATCAGCGGTGCGGCACGCAGATCGTCGATCGTCTCGAACAGCGGCACGATCGGCAGTTCACACAGCTCCATACCGACGGAATCGAGGAACAGGCCAGCCTGTTTCGCCATCACATAGGCACCGAGAATATCGGCCACCGAACGGGTCATGGACAGAATAAAGCTGCCGAATGCCTCCCGATCCAGCCTGCCGCGCATTTCGGCGACCAGCTGAAACATCTCCAGCACCTCGCGCGCATCTTCCGGCCAGTCCTGCGGGGTCAGGCGGGCCAGGCGGGGTTGCTGAAGAGCATCCAGCAGGAATTCTTCCCATTCAGCACTGTCATCTGCGGGCGGCTCGCTTTGTAGTCCCTGCCCGGTCACGTCGCGCCAATAGGCATGCAACGCATTGGTCAGGCGCGTGGAGTTCTGCCGCAGATCCAGCCGTACCGTGCTGAAACGGAAGATCTCGGCACTGCACCGTAACGGCCGGATCAGATCGGCGGCGATTTCGGGGCTGCCTGCGTCTTCCAGCGCCTTTTCCATAGCGCGGAGGTCGTCGATCAGCGCATCAGCGCTGGGATAGGCATGAGACGTGGCGCTAAAATTCGCATCGCCACCCGTCTGAAGGCGCAATGTGTCTTCAAGCCGCAAATCCATCACGGTCAGGAACTGACGGAACGGTTCACCCGGATTGCGCTGCGCCAGGGAGGGAGCCTCCGTCATCTCTTCCACCCGCTCCCGCACCAGCGCCGAGAACCATTGCGGAATGGTCAACGCATGTTCGGTCATCGACAGGGATTTGATGAGGCGGGCAATCTGTTTGCGATAATGCTCCAGACTGGCCTGCGCATTTTCCCGCAAAGTCCAGCGCGTGACGTCATTCGTCACATAAGGATTGCCATCGCGATCGCCGCCGACCCAGGAGCCGAATTGAAGGAACCCCCCCGCATCACGGCGCGGGGATGGGGCCGGAGCATCCGGATATTGCGCGGCCACGGCTTCTTCGAGCGATGCCGCCACCTGCGGCACGATCTCGAACAGGCTTTCGCGGAAAAAATGGAGACCCCAATGGACCTCCTGCTGCACGGAGACCTTCTCCAGGCGCAGCTCACCTGTCAGCCAGAGCAACTCGATCTGATCGCGCAGCCGGCGTACCAGACGCGCGTGCTCCCGCTCGGTCCAGCGTGGGTTGTCGAGTTCCAGCAACAGCAGATAAATCTCGCGGTGCTTTTCCAGCACCGTCACACGCTTGGCCTCGGTCGGGTGCGCTGTTACCACCGGGCGGATACGCAAACCGGCCAGCGTATCGGACAGAGTATCAGCCGAAATACCAGCGGCTTTCGCTTCCGCCAGCACGGCATCAAAGGTGCCGCGCACATCGGCGCGACTGCCCTGTTTTTCCACCGCCCGGCGCTGACGCATGGCTTCTTTCTGCTCGGCAATCGACAGAAGCTGAAACCAGATGCCCTGCGCCTGCAACGCCCTGCCAAGCGCCTGCGGTGTCATGGTGGAGAGGGACCAGCGCCCCTCCCCCGTCAAAGCCGGCACGATATCGGGATGATGACGTGCCGCCACTTCCAGCAGCAGATCTCGCAGAAGGCGGGCCGTTCCCTGGCCGGAAGCCGAAGCATCCGGCCGGGAGGAGCCTGTCATGATGTCAGACCGCTGCATGTTCGTCATGCCGGATCAGGCTGCCTGACGGCCAGCCAGCACCGCGGCAACGGTCGAGCCGAGTTCACCCGGGCTGGGAGCAACCGTCAGACCGTAGGAGCGCATGATCTCGCTCTTTTCGGCGGCGCTGTCGCCCTCGCCCGAGATGATCGCACCGGCATGGCCCATACGACGCCCCTTCGGAGCGGTCAGGCCGGCAACGTAGCCAACCACCGGCTTCGACATGTTCTCGCTGATCCACTTCGCCGCTTCGGCTTCCTGCGGACCACCGATCTCGCCGATCATCAGCACGGCATGAGTCTCGGGGTCGGCCTCAAACAACTGGAGGTGATCAAGGAAGGACGAACCATTGATCGGGTCACCACCGATACCAACGCTGGTGGAGACACCGATGCCCAGCTCCTTCAGCTGCGCGGCGGCTTCATAGCCAAGCGTGCCGGAGCGGGAAACAATGCCGACATGGCCTTCCTTGTAGATATGGCCCGGCATGATGCCCAGCATGGCCTGCCCCGGGCTGATGATGCCTGCGCAGTTCGGCCCCACCAGACGCGTGCGACGATCCTTCTGATAGCGGCGCAGATAACGCTTCACGCGCATCATGTCCTGCGCCGGAATACCGTCCGTGATGGTGCAGATCAGCTCCAGCCCCGCATCGGCGCCTTCCATGATCGCATCGGCGCAGAAAGCAGGCGCCACAAAGGTGATCGACGCTTGCGCACCGGTCTCACGCACCGCGTCCTCGACCGTGTTGAACACGGGACGACCCAGATGGGTCTGGCCGCCCTTACCAGGCGTCACGCCGCCGACGACATTGGTGCCGTAATCGATCATCTCGCGACCGTGGAACGTGCCCTTGTCGCCGGTGAAGCCCTGAATGATGATCTTGGTCTGTTTATTGATCAGAATGCTCATTGGTCCTGCCTCCCCTTACGCCGCGGCCTTCGCGGCCTCGACGGCCTTTTCGGCCGCTTCGGTCAGGCTTTCGGCCATGATGACGGAAATGCCGCTTTCTTTCAGAATACGGCGGCCTTCCTCCACATTGGTGCCTGCCAGACGCACCACCAGCGGAAGCTTCAGATCGACTTCTTTCACCGCATGCACCACGCCTTCGGCGATCCAGTCGCAGCGGTTGATGCCGGCGAAAATGTTGACCAGAACAACCTTCACGTTCTTGTCGGACAGCACCAGACGGAACGCCGTCGCGGTACGCTCGGGGCTTGCGCCGCCGCCGACATCGAGGAAGTTGGCAGGCTCACCACCCGCATATTTGATGACGTCCATGGTCGCCATCGCCAGACCGGCGCCATTCACCACGCAGCCGATATCGCCTTCCAGACCCACATAGTTGAGGTTGTGCTCCGCAGCCTGCGCCTCACGCGGGTCGTCCTGAGAGGGATCATGCATGTTGGCGACGTTGTTACGGCGGAACAGGGCGTTGTCGTCGAAGCTCATCTTCGCATCGAGCGCCAGAATGCGGTCATCCTTGGTCAGAACCAGAGGATTGATTTCCAGCATGGTGGCGTCGTGATCGCGGAATGCGCGATAGGCCCCCATGATGCTGGTCACCGCACGCTGCACCTGACGGCTGGACAGGCCCAGCTTGAAGGCGATCTGGCGGGCCTGGAACTGCTGAAGCCCAACCGCCGGTTCGACGATCACCTGGATCAGCTTTTCCGGATGCTTGGAAGCGATTTCCTCGATCTCCATGCCGCCCTCGGCGGAGGCGATCACGCGGACGCGCTCCAGCTTACGATCCAGCACGAAGCCCAGATAGAATTCTTTCTCGAAGGGATCGGCGACCTCGACATAAACGCGCTGCACCGGCTTGCCTTCCGGGCCGGTCTGATGCGTGACCAGACGCTTGCCAAGCATGCCGGCAGCAGCCTCGCGCACTTCATGATAGGTCTTGCACAGCTTGATGCCGCCGGCCTTGCCACGCGCACCGGCATGAATCTGGGCCTTGACCGCCCAATGCCAGCCACCCAGTTCGGTCGCGGCGTACACAGCCTGATCAGCGCTGAAAGCGATTGCACCGCGGGGCACGGCAACGCCGGCGCTCGCAAGCAATTCTTTTGCCTGGTACTCATGGACGTCCATCTACGTCTCTCCCTTCGCGTTGATGCGCGCCTTCCCCCCCTCAGGTAAGCGCCAGACAGGATCGGGTCGGAAGCATGCCGTATAACCGCTCCGGACCCGTAGTATCACTCAGACGAGCTGTGATCTCACCAGCTCGTAAGTCGCTTCCGTCTTTTCGCCTGCACTGCCCAGAATTTCCTGAAGCTCCTGCAGACGGCTTTCCGCAAATGCACGGTCTTCGATGGCCTTGGCATTGACATAGACGTTCAGTGCCGAGCTGCGCAGGCCGGCATGGGCGGCCAGAACAGCCACACCGCCATCGCTGATGACAGCGGCATTCCCCTTACGGCTGACGATCTCCGCCAGATCAATCGCATCACGGCAGAGGCGCGCGCAGTCCAGTGGCGCATCCGTAGCCAGATGCAGGGCCTTCTGGATCGCTTGCTTGCGGGCAGCCTGTTCCTCTTCCGTGGTCTTGGGCATGCCGTAGGCGCCCATGACCGCATCGAAAGCCTGCACGTCTTCTTCAATCGCCGCAATCAGCTTCAGACGCAGCGCATCAGCCTGCGCCAGAACGCCTTTCAGCTCTTCCTCAACCTCGGCATATTTCTTTTTACCGATGGTCAGGTTGCAGACCATGCTGGACAGGGCCGCACCGATCGCCCCCATCACCGCAGCGGCACTGCCACCACCAGGGGTGGAGGCTTTGCTTGCCAGCTGTTCGAGGAAAGCTTCGACGCTTTCGTCCTTGAACGAGACTCCCGCGGTCATCACGCCATTTCCTTCGCCAGGGCGTAGATACCCTCTGCGTCCAGAACCTGATCGTCCTTCTCGAAAAGCTGTGCGATGCAGGCGCGATGCAGCTTCAGCTTCAGACCACCGATACCCAGCGCACCAAAGCCCTTCACGGTGCCGGCGCCGCCTTCGTATTCCTTGCCCTTGTCCATAACGCCAACCCCGCCAATACCCAGCGGAGGCTGTGCATTCACATCGGCCAGCAGCTCGATGGAGGAGGTCTTTTTCCAGGCCTCTTCGGACAGCAATTCGAACCCGATCGCACCGGCCGCATAGACCACCTGCTGCCCCTGAATGACGGCTTCACGCGCAGCAGCGTCAGCAGCCTCGACCGCCTTCACTTCAACGCCGAAACGCTTGCTGATCGCAGCAGCGGCTTTTTCAGTGCGGTCCTTCTGACGGCCAGTGATGGTGACATCGGCCCCTTCGAGCGCCATCAGACCGGCAGCGCGCATGCCCACCGGACCTGTTCCGGCCAGCACGATCGCCTTCTTGCCCTTCAGCGGAGCCGCCTTGGCCAGCAACGCCACACCCGCCGCAGCGGTGGTGTTGGAGCCATTGCTGTCCAGCATCACGGAAACGCGGAAATTACCGAAGAATTTCTTCTTCACCGCGCTCAGCACGGCCTCACCGGCCTCCATGCTGCCACCGCCGATCCATAGAGCGGTAAAACGCTTTTCCTTCGGGCCGCGCGTAAAAATCGCGCCATCGACCAGAGCACCGACATTCTCCGGCGTCACATTGGCATGGCCGATCACATGATCCGCACCGCCATCATACGCAACAACGCTGTCGAAAACGCTCGGGGTCCAGTCCGTATCAAACTGATACAGCAGTTTCGCTGTCATAGTTTCGTTTCCTCTCCGCCTGAGGCAGTCCTGATGTGAAAGACGATCTTACTCGACTACGTTGGCAGGCTTGCCGGAGACAAAAGCCTCGATATTGTCTACCAGCTGATCGGCCAGAATCTGCATCGCCTCGGTGCTTGCCCAGGCGACATGCGGGGTCACAATCAGATTGGGGATGGTGGGATCCAGCAGCACGTTGCCGTTCACCGGCGGCTCCTGCGTCAGCACGTCGAAGCCCGCACCGGCGATTTCGCCCTCTTTCAGCGCCTGAGCCAGAGCGGCTTCGTCCACCAGACCACCGCGCGCAGTGTTAATCAGGATCGCGCTGTTCTTCATCTTCTTGAATTCAGTCGCGCCGAACATGTTGCGCGTCTCTTCGGTCAGCGGTGCGTGAATCGTGATCACGTCACTGTCACGCAGAATGGTTTCGAAATCCACCAGCCCTTCCTGCGGGAACGCATCATAGGCAATGACCTTCATGCCCAGCGCACGCGCCCGCTCGGCAATGGACTTGCCCAGCGCGCCATAGCCGATAATGCCCATGGTGGAGCCGGCAATGTCGCGGATCGGATGTGGGAAAAAGCAGAACTGGCGGGCCTTGTTCCACACGCCGTTCTGCACATCCACGGCATAGGCCAGCAGGTTGCGACGCAGCGCGAACATCAGCGCAACGACATGTTCCGGAACAGTGTTGAACGCATAGCCGCGAATATTGGAGACAACGATGCCCTGCTTTTTGGCAGCCACCTTGTCAATGACATCGGTACCCGTCGCCGCGACCGCAATCAGCTTCAGATTGGGAAGCTGAGCCAGCGTATCGGCGCGCAGCGGCACCTTGTTGGTGATGACGATGGTTGCGTCCTTCAACCGCTCCACCACCTGGTCGGGGCCGGTTACGTCGTATTCGACATATTCATGCGCAAAAACGGGTTTGCGCATCGTGGCACCAAGTGTTTCACGATCGAGAAAAACGATCTTCTGTGTCATAGACGCAATCCTGGCATCGAAGGGAAAAACCGGAGACTTATCCTCCGTATCCGGACAGCGGCCCCGAAGGACCGCTCCGGCATTCATGATGGAGGACGCATGCAGGCGTCCCCCATCATGCGGCAATTACTTGCCGTTCGTGCGGTAGTATTCTTCAGCAGCAGCGGCACCGCTGCCCGGCTTCACGTCGATGCCGATATCGCGCATCGCCATTTCCGCACCGGTGATGGCACCCAGGCACATCAGCTCGTTCAGGTCGCCCAGATGGCCGATACGGAACAGCTTGCCGGCAACCTGTGACAGACCGGCGCCCAGAGCGAGGTTATAGCGCTTGAACGCACGGGAGATCACATCGGCGCCGTTGAAGCCTTCCGGAACCAGGATGGCGCTGACGGTGTCGCTGTACCATTTCTGGTCCTTCGCACAGAGCGTCAGGCCCCATGCCTTCACCGCTTCGCGCACGCCCTGAGCCAGGTAGTGGTGACGGGCGATGACGTTATCCAGACCTTCCTCGTCGAGGATGATTTGCAGCGCTTCACGCAGCCCATACAGCAGCGGCAGGGCCGGCGTGTAAGGGAAATAGCCGGTTTCATTCGCCTTCGACTGATCTTCGAAGTCGAAATACACGCGACGCAGCGGGTTGTTGGCGCGGGCGGCCTTCTGCGCTTCCAGCGCCTTCTGGCTGACGACAGCAATACCGAGACCGGCAGGCAGCATCAGGCCTTTCTGGGAGCCGGTGATGATCGCATCGACCTTCCAGTCGTCCATGCGGAAATCGATAGAGCCGATGGAGCTGACGCCATCAACGAACAACAGCGCCGGATGCTTCGCGGCGTCGATCGCCTTGCGGACGGCGGCAACGTCGCTGGTAACGCCGGTGGCGGTTTCGTTCTGAACCACCATCACCGCCTTGATCTGGTGCGCGGTGTCTTTTTCCAGCTCGGCCTGGATGTGCTCCGGAGAAGCACCCGTGCCCCATTCTTCTTCCTGAACGATCACGTCCAGACCATGGCGCTTGGCCAGGTCGATCCACAGATGGCTGAACTGGCCGAAGCGGGAAGCCAGAACCTTGTCACCGCTGGACAGGGTGTTGGTCATCACCGCTTCCCAGGCGCCCGTGCCGGAAGACGGGAAGATGAAAGCCTGACCGGTCTCGGTGCGGACCAGACGCTTCAGCTGCTTGAACAGCGGCAGGGTCAGGTTCGGGAAGGTCGGGTTGCGATGATCCTCGCTGGGAACATGCATCGCACGCAGGACGCGATCCGGAATGTTGGTGGGACCCGGCACGTGCAGAAAATGACGACCCGTCATAGAAAACTCCCTCAGGATATTGATCCGCATCGCAAGCAGACCATCGTTTGCGACGCGCACATTACGGTGAGCAGAAAACCCGGCAAGTGCCTTAGAACAATCCGGCGATAGTACCATTCGATGCCAGACGGATCGCGTTGGCGGCAGGCACTTTCGGCAGACCCGGCATGGTCATGATATCGCCGCAGATCGCGACGACGAACTCGGCGCCCGCAGACAGACGCAGATCGCGCACGGGAATGACGTGCCCGGATGGCGCACCACGCAAATTCGCATCGGTGCTGAAGCTATACTGAGTCTTGGCGACACAGATCGGCAGATGACCGAATCCTTCTTTTTGCAGTTCGTCGAACCGCTTGCGCACGGCCGCATCGGCCGTGATATCGGACGCGCCGTAGATCTCGGTGGCAATGGTACGCAGCTTGTCCCAGAGGGGCATATCCTCCGGATACAGCGGCTTGAAATCGGCGGAGCCACCTTCCACCAGCTTGACCACCTCATGCGCCAGATCGGCGGCACCTGCGCCGCCATTGGCCCAATGGTCGGAGCTGACGCAAGGGACACCCATTTTCGCGCATAGATCATGCAGCATCTGGAATTCGGCATCCGTATCGGCACTGAACTTGTTCACGCCGACCACAACCGGCACGCCGAACTTGCGGACGTTCTGGATATGGCGTTCCAGATTGGCGAAACCCTTCTGTACGGCTTCGACATTTTCGGTCTTCAGCGCATCCTTGGCTACGCCGCCATGCATCTTCAGGGCGCGCACCGTCGCCACGATCACCACGGCAGACGGAGAAAGGCCAGCCTTGCGGCACTTGATGTCGAAGAACTTCTCGGCCCCCAGATCGGCACCGAAGCCCGCTTCCGTCACCACATAATCGGACAGCTTCAACGCGGCGCGGGTCGCGATCACGCTGTTGCAGCCATGAGCGATATTGGCGAACGGGCCGCCATGGATGAAGGCCGGATTATGTTCCAGCGTCTGCACCAGATTCGGCGCGATCGCATCTTTCAGCAGCACGGCCATGGACCCGGCGGCGCTCAGCTCACTGGCGCGGATCGGCTTACGGTCCTTGGTGTGGCCGACGATGATGTTGCCCAGACGGCGCTGCAAATCATCCAGATCCGTGGCGAGGCAGAAAATCGCCATCACTTCAGAGGCCACGGTGATGTCAAAGCCATCCTCACGCGGATAGCCATTCGAGACACCCCCCAGCGAGGACACGATGGAGCGCAGGGCACGGTCATTCATGTCCACCGCACGGCGCCAGCCAATGCGACGCGGGTCGATGCCCAGTTCGTTACCCCAGTAGACATGGTTGTCGATCAGGGCTGCCAGCAGGTTGTTGGCTGCACCGATCGCATGGAAATCACCTGTGAAATGCAGGTTGATGTCTTCCATCGGCACCACCTGGGCGTATCCGCCGCCGGCAGCGCCACCCTTCACACCGAAACACGGACCCAGCGAAGGCTCACGCAGACAGGCAACTGCCTTCTTGCCGATATGGTTCAGCGCATCGGTCAGGCCCACTGTCGTCGTGGTTTTGCCTTCCCCCGCCGGGGTGGGGCTGATCGCTGTCACCAGAACCAGCTTACCATCCGGGCGGCTGTCCAGCGACGATAGATAATTCAAATCAATTTTGGCCTTGTAGTGGCCATACGGAGCCAAATGCTCAGCGGCAATGCCCAGCTTTTCTGACGCAATATCGACAATCGGGCGCATAAATGCAGCCTGCGCGATCTCGGCGTCGCTTTTTGCTTCCTGATGCTGATTGCCGCGCGGCTTGTTCGCTTCCGTAGACATCTGGCTCCCCTCTGCCCGTGTCATTGCATTTTTCTATCAGTTTAATGCAACGATCGTACGTTCTGGAGCCATTTAACGTAACCGAACGAACAAAACAACCCCGGTTTTGCTTATAATATTGCGGGAAAGGATGCCGAAGATGATTTCCTGGTTATTTTCTTGCGCGATACCGGCCAAAGACACCACACATTGACACCACACATTTAAGTGGCTGACGCACAAACTTCGTTCCTCCGACGATGTTTGAGGATAGAGTCGTTCAATCGCTTCGCGGCGTCCTCATTTATCCGGATGCGATCCATGGTCCGTTTTTCCGTTCGATCCCTTTCCATATCAGGTGAAGGGAAAGTCTTTGTTCTTTCAGGTGCGGCATTTTGGCGTGGGATGGTCATGTGCGCCTCTCTGCTCTCCCTCTTTTCGGTGAGAGATGCCCAAGGGGCTGAAACACTGACGGCGGCGGCAGCGCCGGTGCCGTCACTGCAGACGACTCCGTCCGAGATGCAGGCCATCCCGCTGATTCCATCCCTACCCAGCCTCGGCAAGCCGGAAGCCATGGCAGAGGCTATTCTCCTGCGTCATGCCATGCAGCGGGAAGTTCCCCGGACCAGTCTTTCCATCACACCGGAAGAAAAAAGCCGCTGGATCGCCCTCACAGCCTCAGCCATCAAGCAAGCAGGGATCGTACTGGACCGGGAACAGCTTCTGATCGTGGTCGATCGTGCACCGCGCATGCAATATCTGCTGCCCGTTCTGGCGGATGGCGGAGATCCTGCCGGCTGGATGATTCTGGGCAAGGCCCATGTTTCGACTGGCCAGCCGGGACGCAAAGACCACTATCTGACTCCGATCGGCGTTTTCCCCCACAGCACAGGCATTCTGGATTACCGGGCACAAGGTACCTATAATGAAAATCATATCCGCGGTCTGGGGGTAAAAGGCATGCGGGTATGGGATTTCGGCTGGCAAAATGCCCGCAAAGGCTGGCGTGCCGATGGTGAGACAGGTGATATCCGGTTGCTGATGCATGCCACCGACCCCGCAGTACTGGAAAGCCGGATCGGGCGGCAAGCTTCTCAGGGCTGTGTCCGCCTGCCCGCCGCGCTCAACCTGTTTCTGGATCGGCACGGCTTGCTGGATGCCGATTATGAACAGACCGCAGCCTATGACATCAGTTTCCGCACCCTGCTCCGCCCGGACCGGACCCCGACCCCCATCGCCGGCAAATATATGGTGGTGATCGACAGCAGCGGGGCACCTCTTTAAACCCCCGTCCGTCGGCTCTCTCTCTGCTCCCGGGCGGATAGCAGTTCCGTCACGCCGGCAGCCTGCTCTTTGTTCATTTGCCGGGCATTGAATCTTATCGGAGAGTCTGACTTGACCGTATTCCGCTCGACCTGCGCTGCCTTTTTCGGGATCACGCTTGCTGCTCTGGCCGGCCTGATGCCGCAAACCGCTTCAGCCCATGCCATCCTGCTCGACAGCACACCCGCCGCCAACAGCACCGTTCAGCCTGGCAGACAGACTATCAAACTTCATTTCAACAGCCGGATCGACAAAAAGCGCTCGCGCATTTCGCTTTCAAGTCCAGACAAACACAAGACCTTACTGACCATCGCACCGGACGGACAGCCCGATATTCTCGACGTCACCGCTGTGCTCGATCAGCCCGGAGCCTATGTGCTGCATTGGCAGGTTCTGGCAGTGGATGGCCATATCACACGTGGTGATGTGCCACTGACCGTCTCAAAAAGCGCTCTCTGATTATCCGCGACCATATCAGTGTCCCTTCTTGTTGATGTTTTCGGCTATCTCAGCGTCGTTATTCACGGGCTGACCATCGTCGCCCAATCGATGATGCTGGGGGCCATTCTCTTTCTGGCTCTCCTGGCCCGCCCACTCTCTTCACAAATGGGAGCCGTCGGGCCTGATGTCATCCGGGACAGCACCCGGATCGCTTTCTGGTCCGCGCTCGGTCTGATGATGACGGAGGCCGCCGCAATCGGCCTTCAGATCTCCGTCATTTCCAGCACCGTTGATCTGCCGATCAGCGATATTCTGGGGGCCGGTTTCGCAGTATCAGGGCTGATCAAGATCGCTGCCGCTTTCACCATAGCCGTGCTGCTGGCAGGGGGAGGGCTGCGTGCACCGCTGGGGCCATTGCTGCTGGCGGGTGCCGTCGAACTTGGGGCCGCCACCATGACCACCCATGCCGCGGCACGGATCGATAACAGCCTGCTGCTGCTGGTTGTGGAAGGATTGCATCAGTTAGGGGCCGCAATCTGGGTGGGAGGCATCCCATGTTTTGTGGCCGCGCTCGCTCGCATCAGCGATGTGAGCGCATTGCAAGCTGTCGGCCCCCGGTTTTCGCGCCTTTCCATGGCGGGAGTGGCTTTTATTCTCGTCTCCGGCATCATCATGGCATGGTATTATATCGGCTCTTGGCAGGGATTTTACGGCACGGCCTATGGTGTTATGGTCGGAGCCAAGATCGTCATGCTGTTGATGTTGCTGGCGCTCGGCTATGGCAATCTGAAAGTCACCGAGCGGCTGAAGCGTGATCCTGCGACGCCCGTGCTCCGTATGAAACGGTTTGCTGAAGCGGAAATAGGCATCGGCTTCACGCTGTTTTTTGCCGCGGCCTCTCTGACCTCCGTGCCACCCGCCATCGATCTGACGCAGGATCGGGCAACGCTGCATGAAATCGCCGAACGCAACCGTCCGGTCTGGCCACGCCTGACCTCCCCGAATCATGACCGGCTTGCCTTGATCGAAAAACAGCAACAGCTGGATACGCAAGCCGCCACAGCCCATACCAATCCCCAACTCGCTTTCGAGCCGGGTTCCGGTGATCTGCCACCGCGTAATGCCGCCGATATCGCCTGGAGCGAATATAATCATCACTGGGCCGGTATTTTCGTGGCGGCCATCGGCGCGCTGGCCCTGCTCAACCGGGCAGGATTACGGATAGCCCGTCACTGGCCGCTGATTTTCCTGCTGATGGCCGGATTTCTGCTGGTGCGCTCCGATCCTGAAGTATGGCCGCTGGGCCAGGAAGGATTTTTCGCCTCCCTCCGCGATGTGGAGGTACTGCAACACAGGCTGTTCGTGGTCCTGATTGTGGTGTTCGGCCTGTTCGAATGGCGCGTCAGGGTTGGCGGGATGGAGCATTCCCGCGCCGCATTGGTATTTCCACTGCTGACGGCAGTCGGCAGTGCATTGCTGCTGACCCATAATCACGCCATTGCCAATGTAAAGGAGCAGCTGCTGATCGAGCTGACCCATACTCCGCTGGCCCTGACCGGGGTGCTGGCAGGATGGTCTCGCTGGCTGGAGATCAGGGCCGATGGCCGAACCGCCCGGATTGCAGGATGGATCTGGCCGGTCTGCTTCGTCCTGATCGGGTTGATGCTGCTGTCTTACCGGGAAGCCTGACAGTCCCTCCGCACCAGTGGCTGTGAACATATAAAAGGCCGCCGAACCCATGTTCGACGGCCTTTTCCGTGACTTGTCGCCTTTCCACCCCTCAATGCAGGGCGGTAGACATGCCTTCCTCCATTGTTCCAAACGCATGCCGCCGCAGGGCCGCGCTGGCGCGGGACATCACATGCCCGGCCGTATTGAGCAAACGCATAAGCTGCCCGGCATTCTCACATCCGGCTATAGCCGCCTCCGGTTTTGTCATGCCGGACAATACGATCATGGCCTCGTATCGCTGTTCCTGTGCCAGTGCCAGTACGTCCAGCAACAGCGCCTCATCCTGACTGACAACGGTCTGACAGACGCAGTTGACATCAAGCTGACGGCTGGCGCCACGGCACAGCGCCCACATGAAACCATCCAGATACAGCGCCGCCGCCGGGATTCCGAGCCGCTGATACACCTCCTGAATCGCCGCAGAGGTATCGACCCGGCGTGAGACACCAATGGCCCACGCGCGCATGGTCCATAACAGGGCGTGTTCGACCATCGGCAATTCGTGACCGGCCCTGAGCGCGGGGTCCATCTGTGCCAGACGGCCGCAGACCTGCCTGGCCTTACCGGGTCTTGGCGAATGCTCCTCCGCCCCAGCCTCGACGGCCTGTTCATCCTGTTTGTCAGGCCGCATGAGGCCAAATCCTTTCACGCTTGTTCACTGATCCAGTCGATGATGAGATTATCCGGCGAACACCCCCGTGCCCGCAGCGCCGCCAGTGCAGGGGCGGGAAGAATTCCGTGACTCCGGGTTGGGCTGGAACCGGACAGACTTGAATAGGCTGGGTGAGAAGCAGCTGCGCCGGGGCTGGATGCGGTCTGTGGCGATCCATCCGGCATGCCCTGTCCCCAAGCTGCAATGCTTTGAATGATCAGCGCCAGTTTCATCCGCAATTTCCGGTCCAGAGCCAGCTTGAACAGGTAATTATCCAGCAGCCGCCTGTCCCCGGTCCCGGCCACTTTCACCGCCCGCAGAAATCGACGCTCATCGCGCGTCATTCCCAGCGATCCGGGAGGCTCCATCTGCCAACCGCGATAACCGGCCTGTTGCAGGGCACAGTTGATATCCGCCAGTCCGGACAGGATTCCCCGCACATACAGCGTGTTCTCCTGCGTCTGCGATCCAAGCGTGGAGGGCGGATCGCCCATCGCAAACCCGATATCACCCACCGCCCTGATCGCCATACGCAAGGCCGTCAGAATGCTGGTTTCCTGTGACCCCAAAGCCAGTGAGGGGGCAGGAAACCATCCTTCTGCAAAACCATGATCCATATCCACCGCTCCGCCCGTTGCCGCAGGGGTTGGAAGAAACCGCCTGATCGGGGGACGGCCGGCTGGTCCGCCCCTCTTTCCCGGTGGTAGACGATTCGATGGTTTAATTGCAAGTAATTCTTATTTGCGATATTACTTTTGAGGCGGACACAGGATGAAGTACCTCTCCGGACAGCCCCAAAAAGCAAAGGCCGCCCGGAATGGCGGCCTTTGCTGCATTCATCACCGGCGAAGATGATCAGCGATCAGCGATCGTAAAGCTGAGCGGAACACTGAGCACCATCGGGCGACCATGGCTTATCTCCTGCGGCGGCGGCGGCAGCGGCTGTGCACGGTCGATCCATTCCCGCGCACCCTCATCCAGCAGTTCATGGCCGGAAGAGGTCAGGATGGTAAAGCCCGTCACATGGCCAGCCTCATCCACAGAAAAGCGGACCTTGACCACGCCTTCCTCATGCCGCAGCTCGGCCATACGAGGGTACCGCTTGAAGCGCAGCAGATGTCCAGCCACCCTTCCGTACCATGACGCCTGTGCCTGACGCGCGGCTGAAGCAGCCTGCGCAGCATCCGGAGAGGGCGGCGCCGCCGGAGCAGGCGGAGCATCCTTGGAATTTTCTTCGACATGCTCAGCCGGTTTCTGAACCGGTTTTGGCTTTGGCGGCTGCACCGGCTTCGGTTTTGGATGCTGCGGAACCGGCGGGGCTTTAGGCGGAGGCGGCAACACCGCTTCCGGCGAGGGTGCTGGAGAAGGGGGGATTTCGGGCAGTTTTTGGGTTTCCTGAAGCGGCTGCACCTCTGGCTGCGGCGGCAGTTGAGGGCGGGTCATATCGTCAGGAGGGGGGGCCGATGGCGTGGGTGCAGCAGGAGGCAGATCAATCATGACCGCCGGAGGAGAATCATTGCTGTCGCCGATCGGCACAGGATGAAGCTGGCTGACATAGACGAACAGGGCCGCATGCAGCCCCAGAATCACCAGACAGGCCCCCGAATAGCGCAGCAGCGCACGGGTTCCGGACTCCGGCAAGCCGCTCGGGCCAAGGGACAACCCGGCCAATCCGGGGAGGAGGGGCTGCGGGACGACCGGACGGATGGTCTGTACAGTCCGGTCAGGTGTTGCGGCCGACACCATCAGTTCACCGCCGCATCCAGAGTCACCAGGCCGATTTTCAGGTATCCCGCTGCCCGCAGGGAATCCATCGCCTTCATCAGCGCCTCATAAGGCACCGTCTTATCGGCGCGAAGAAAAATCCTCTGTTCCTTATCACCATGCGTAACCTGTGCCACCGCCTGACCCAGCATGGCTTCAGGCACCGCTTCCTCACCCACGGTCAGGGTCTTGTCCGCCTTCAGGCTGACAAAAACCGGCTTTTCCGGCCGCTTCTGGATTTTGGAGGTCGAGGAGGGAAGATCAACCGCTACATCCACCGTCGCCAGCGGGGCCGCGACCATGAAAATGATCAGCAGCACCAGCATCACATCGATAAAGGGCGTCACATTGATTTCATGCGCCTCGGCCAGATCATCGCCGCCTGCGGTCTCCAGATCGCCCACACCCATCGCCATGATGGTTACTCCGTCAGGATCGCTTGAAACAGATTACTCGGCGGCGTGGCGCAAGGAGCGCTGGCTATCCAGATCCCTGGAAACAATCCGGGTAACCGCCGCCGTCAGATCGGTCAGCTGCGCGCGATAGCCACCGGTGATACGGGCGAAGCTGTTATAGATCACCACCGCGGGAATGGCCGCCACCAGACCCGTGGCGGTTGCAAGCAGCGCTTCCGCAATGCCGGGGGCCACCACCGCCAGATTGGTAGTATGCGACTGGGAAATGCCGATGAAGCTGTTCATGATGCCCCATACCGTCCCGAACAGACCGATAAAGGGCGAAGTCGCACCAATGGTCGCCAGAAAGCCGGTACCACGCCCGATACGGCGGCCATAAGCTGCCTCCAGACGACGTAGACGGGAGACGACACGCTCCTGAATGCCGCCGGTCCGATCACCTGATGCGATGATTTCCTCTGCCGCCGCATTGACCATAGCCACGCCCGGACTCATACCGCGCCCATGCTGGCGGGCCTGAAGAGTAGCCAGAGAACGCTCGGCCATGGCCTCGCTCAGATCACGGCGCAGGGAGCGGCGGGCACCGGCAATCTCGATCCCTTTCGCCAGAAGAATGGTCCAGGTCAGGATGGAGGCCGCAACCAGACCCAGCATCACGGCTTTCACGACCATGTCCGCATTATGGAACATCGCCTGAACCGATAAATCATGCGGCAGATCGGCATCCACAGCAGCCTCGGTAATTTTCGGAGCAGCGGTAGACGCCGCGTCCGGCGTAGGTGCGGAGCTTCCTGCCGACGTTCCAACCGTGGCGGATGCCGCTGGTGCTGGTGCTGTTTGTGATGAAGCCGTCTGGGCGGAAACAATGCCCGGCCATACAATAACAGCCCCCAGCGAAAAAGACGTCGCTGTCAGAAACACAGCCGTCAGCGCGCCACGCACACTTGCCAGCCGATTGCTATGAATGCTCATCGGTCTCTCCGGTTGCGAATAATTCGCAAGAAAGGGGCAGTTACTGCATTCGCAGCATCAACGCAATCTTAATTCCGGGAGGCTGCCCCGTTTTCCTTGAAAAACAGCCTGATTTCCGCTGGCTGCAAGCATCCAACATTGGCCCAGCCGCCTATTGTTTCTGTATCGTGACGGCCTGTTGCCGCCAGAGCGGCACCCTTTCCCCAAAACAGGGAGCAGGATTTGCTGCCAGAATCGTCATTCTTTCGACCATACGACCACGATTGGCCCACATCGCCATACTGGCCACACAGGAGCGACCGGGTAAAAGTGAAAATTTTTCTTGGGTATCAATATCATAAGGGTGGCAGTAGGCCCATGACGGCTGATCCCCCATCCGTTTTATAGCCAGACACAACAAGGGCAAAGGCAGATAACGCAGCCACATTCCCCCCATGAAAGGCACGTGGAAAGGACCAATGCGAAACAGCGGGACCGGGATTTCTAGCACTCCGGAGGACCATAGAAATGGGCGAGCAGGCAGTCCGGCCCAACCAATCGGGGCCTTCCCTCCCCTCAGCCGGGTCGGCATGATGGAGGAGGACCAGAGATACCCGGCCTCTGCCAGAACATTCGGTACCCATGGCGTCAGCGGCGTCAATGAGAACTCGGGCGCACGGAAACCCTCGACAGACTGGCCGGAAAGATCGCTCAGCCGCTGACGCGCCGCGATCAGACCTGTGCGCAACTGCGCCGGGGACAGCCGTTCCAGCCGCTCATGCACCTCTCCATGGCAGGCGATTTCGTGACCTGCTTCGGCAAAGCGCCGGATGATCGCCGGGGCGGTGCGTCCCAACTCCCCCACGGTAAAAATCGTTGCCCGCACATGGCAGGATGCCAACCAATCCAGCAGATGGCTTGCATTCCCCGCGAGGCGATCAAGCCCCCCCCCGTGATCTTCCAGATCGACACTGAATGTGACGGGAAGAGCCGGCCTGCCAAGAATCAGAGCGGTCAAGGAACGAGCCGGAAACAGCCTGTCGGCTTTCGAACGTATCACGCCTCGCCCGTAGCATTCATGATGGGATAATGAAATATCTGTTTGACCGGAAATGAAAGACAAGAATGACAAAAAATCAAATGTTACTCTCCCGCCCGACCTGATATTTAACCCGACGGCCCCGGTCATGTTTTATGCTTCTTCCTGTCAGGATATATTTTGCTTACGACTCATGCTCTATCGGTAACCCGGCGCACACCGGCCAGCACGGTTCTGACCGACCGGCAGCCTCACGAGACGCTTTTTCTGACGCCGGATGGGGCCGGCCAGGGTGGAGCCGTCACAGTCGCGATGTTTCTGGGAGAAGCCGATCTGCTGACACGGCAGCTACCGGCATGCCGGTTTCTGGCCCTGCCCTCCAGGAATCGGCTGGCGGTCGCTACAGGTTTTGCTGCCGCACAGATCATGGGCATTCCTGCACTGATGACGGCCGAGCGCACCCTGCACGGGCTTGAACACCTGATTCAGTGCTATCCGGGAACAGCATTGCTGCTGTCATCATCAGATACCGACATCATTGATCTTGCACGGCAACAAGGATGGAGTTTCGTGGTATGGGACATGAGCGGTGCTTCCGTCTGGACCCACCCCCCTCACGACATTCCCGATGACCGGATTGCCGCCATTGCTTTCACCTCCGGATCAACAGGAAACCCGGTGGCCCATCCCAAACGATGGCGCGCTCTGGTGGATCGCAGCCGGGCCATCGGCACTCGCTTTGCCCTGTCAACAGAAACTGACACGCCTTGCCACATGGTGGCGCCTGTTCCATCCCAGCATATGTACGGGTTTGAACTGTCCATCCTTCTGCCCCTGCATGCCAAAGCGGCGATATGGTGTGGCCCGGCTTTTTATCCGGCCGATATAACCCATGCGCTGGAACGGATTCCGGCCCCGCGTATGCTGGTATGCACACCGCTGCATATGCGGGCGATGCAGGATGCGGCCCTGCCAGCTCCGCCCCTGTTGCGCACCATTTCAGCCACCGCCCCCCTGTCCCCGCCTCTGGCCTCCGGGTTTGAGGCACGTTTTGGCACAGAGGTGCATGAAATCTACGGTGCTACCGAAATCGGCTCATTCGCCACCCGCCGGACGATTGCTGAAGACAAGTGGCATCTGCTGGATGGGGTAAGCCTTGAAGCCGCCGGGGGGAGTGGGGCTGGTCAGGACGGGATCGAAATTGATCAACCTCTTGCACAGGCTCCTTTCTGCCCGGATACAAAGCTTGCGGATATTGTTGCCCTCCTGCCGGACCGCTCCTTCCGGTTGCTCGGCCGTCAGGCAGATATGATCAAACGCGGCGGCAAGCGCGCCTCTCTGGCCGGGCTGAGCCATATTCTGTCGGAGCTTCCGGGGGTAGAAGATGGCACTTTCTATCTCCCCTTCCACAAAACAGACGACGCGAACAATCTGGAAGCAAAGCTGATCGCGCTGGTGGTCGCGCCAGGCTGTTCGGTTACCACTATTATGGAGGGGCTCCGTGCCCGGATCGACCCTGCCTTCCTGCCGCGTCGCATAGTGAAAGTCGAATCATTACCCCGTAATGCGCTTGGTAAACTGCCGCGCAGCGCAATAGAGGACATGCTCCATCGTATGAACACAATTGCTTCTTAAAGATCACGCCATGAATGACGGTGTTTCAAACGATCAGCAGGGTACTATCACGCCTCCGCCACGGTTTGAGGTCACACGGGATCATCCTGCTTTGGCCGGGCATTTTCCGGGCAGGCCATTGCTGCCGGGTGTTCTGCTGCTGGATCATGCCCTGCGATTCCTGAAGATGGATCAGGCGCCGGTTCATATCGCCTCCGCCCGTTTTTCCATGCCCGTTCTGCCGGGGGATAGGGTCGATATCTCCACTCAAGCAGCCAAGAACGGAGAGAGTATCATCATCCTCTCAACCGAAAGCGGAGTCTCACTGAAGGCCAGGGTCCAGGCCATGCACCCGACGACCCTGCAGGAGGGGATGGGTCATGTCTAACCTTTTTCCCCGCCACCTCCAGATCGGCCTTGCTGGGAGGATGACGTCCTTGTGGATTGTTTCACGTGAAGCACTCATGGCTTCACCTGCCAGCACGATCCACTGAACCGATGAGCATTTACTGGACCAGAGTGAAGGAAGGCGGTGGACAATTTCTGCCTGCACTCCTGATCCGCCTGACCTTGCGAGTGAACTGGCTGATCAGGTTCCTGATTATGCCTGTGGTAGCAGGGTGGTATCTGATCACCCGCACACGGGCGCGTCACGCCAGCAGAGAGTTTTTACAGCGAGCGCTCAACCGGCCCGCAACCTTGCGCGATCTGTATCGGCATTTCTACTGCTTTGCCTCCGTGATTCTGGACCGCGTTTTTTTGCTGTCCGGCCGGATCAGCAGCTACAAAATTACTGTACATGGTCTGGATCTTCTGCACCACCATGCCAGAACCGGTCAGGGTGCATTGTTATTCGGTGCCCATCTTGGCAGCTTTGAAAGTCTGCGCGCACTGATCACGCTGGAAAATTGCCCGGTCCGGGTCAGGCCGCTGATGTGGCGGGAGCATACGGGCGGTCTGTCGGCTGCACTGGACAGTCTCAATCCTCAGGCTGCTCAGGACATCATCGATATCGGGCGGGCCAGTACGGCACTGGATGTACAGGAAGCGCTTGGCCGGGGAGAACTGATCGGGCTGCTGGCCGACCGTTCCCACATGCCGCAACGCATGCTCGGTGTGCCTTTCCTCGGCAAAACGGCCCATTTTCCGGCAGGGCCGCTGCTGTTGGCCGCCGTTACGGCAGCGCCAGTCCTGCTGTGTTTCGGGCTGAGGACCGGGCCACGCCACTATACCATCATCATCGAACCCTTTGCCGACCGCATCACCTTGCCCAGACAGAATCGTCTCGGTGCCGTGCAGGAATGGCTGCTGGCTTTCACCGCCCGGCTGGAACACCATGCACGGGCCTATCCTTACAACTGGTTCAATTTTTATGATTTCTGGCACACAGATGAAGGCACCGGTGAAACCGCTCTCAATCAGCCGGATTGCCAGCCTGATTGCGTTGTGCCTATTGGGCAGCGTTCCAGCCTGTCAGGCGATAGCCGCAGACCGGAAACCCGCTTCCCCGCCCCCGGCCAGCCAGCCATCTGACCCGCTGCATCAACTGATGGCCCGGTTGGCGCAGGTCGAGACATCCCATGCACATTTCAGGGAAGAAAAGACGCTTTCCCAACTGACCAAACCCATTATTTCGGAAGGGAGCCTATTCTATCAACGACCTGACCGGCTGGAGAAAACGATTACCTCTCCCTCCCCCGAAACCCTACGTGTGACAGGGGAGACACTGGTTCTGATCCATCCGCCCGAACCACCCCACACCATTGATCTGACCACCCAGCCTGCACTGGGTGCCTTGGTGGATACTGTCCGCGGTGCGCTTTCCGGCAATCTGGCAACGCTGGAAAAGCATTACCAGATTGCCTATGAATCATTGGGAGGTGATGCGTGGCGTCTCATCCTGAAACCGATCGACGGACATATTTCAGGATTTGTAAGCGTCGTCCGTATGGATGGCATTGGTCATCAGCTACGACAGACGGATACGGTTCAGGCCAATGGTGATCGCAGTATCATGCAGATCACACCTGACTAATTTGTTCCTGACAGATGTTCTAAAATCTGTTCAGCCAAGATTCCGATTATGACTTTATAATGAAACGAAAAAGGCATATGGCACCCTCTCATAACCCGCGGCCCTGATGCGGGACAATAAGGGGGAATACACAACAATGGCCATGGCCCCGGTTTCACAGGTACCACAGCCTTATCAACCACGCAGATTTTATCAACACCTGTATGTACAGGTGCTGATTGCCATGGCCCTCAGCATCCTGCTGGGTTATTTTGCGCCGGGTGTCGCAAAATCTTTTGGACCGCTGGGTGATGCTTTCATCAAGCTGGTCAAAATGATCATCGCGCCTGTCATTTTCCTGACGGTCGTGACCGGCATTGCCGGCATGCGGGACATGAAAACCGTTGGCCGGGTCATAGGCAAGGCTATGATCTACTTCCTGTGCTTTTCGACTCTCGCACTGGTCGTCGGTCTGGTCGTGGTCAACATCGTGCAGCCTGGTGCCAGCATGCATGCTGATCCGGCCAAGCTTTCACCCTCACTTGTGCAGACCTATGTACAAAGAGCGCATGATACCAGCCTGATCGGCTTTCTGCTGAATATCATTCCGGCCACACCTGTCAGCGCGCTTGCAAGCGGTGACATCCTTCAAGTGCTGTTTTTCTCCGTTCTGTTCGGGATTGCGCTGGCATCGGTCGGTGAAACAGGCACTCCCCTGCTGAAAGTTCTGGAATCCCTTTCTGCCAGTATCTTCAGGCTGGTCGCCATCCTGATGCGCGCCGCACCGCTCGGTGCATTCGGAGCCATGGCCTACACGGTTGGCACATTCGGCATCCGATCCATTCTCAATCTGGCGATGCTGGTAGGAACATTCTACATCACCGCCATCCTGTTTGTGCTGATTGTACTGGGGGCTGTCGCACGGTATAACGGATTTTCCATCCTCAAGCTGATTCGCTACATCAAGGAAGAGCTTCTCCTCGTTCTCGGCACCAGCTCCTCTGAACCTGCTCTGCCTGGACTTATGGCCAAGATGGAGGCCGCAGGCTGCGAGAAAACCGTGGTCGGTCTGGTGATTCCGACTGGATATTCCTTCAATCTCGATGGTACCAACATCTATATGACCATTGCGGCGCTGTTCATTGCCCAGGCCCTGAACATTCCGCTGTCATGGGGTGATCAGGCCCTGTTACTGGCCGTTGCCATGCTCAGTTCCAAAGGCGCTGCCGGAGTAACCGGGGCCGGGTTCGTCACTCTGGCTGCCACCCTGTCAGTGATTCCCAGCATTCCCGTTGCAGGAATCGGGCTGATTTTCGGCGTAGACCGTTTCATGTCGGAATGCCGAGCGCTTACCAACCTGATCGGTAATGCCGTCGCTGCAATCGTGGTTGCGCGATGGGAAGGCAAACTGGACAAGAACCAGCTGACAGCGGCCCTGAATGGCGAATTCGGTCCTGTAGAAGCCGGTGAGGATCTTGCCGGGCATGTCACAACATCGTGATTCTGTCTTTGGTCTACTGACCGATCCTGTGCGCTGTCTTCGTCCGGCTTGACCGGACGAAGCGTCCGCTCCTACCAAGGATATGCGGCAACAGGATTATTTACTCTCGTGACACGCGCAGTTCCATGAAACGACTTCTGGCCGTTTTTCTTCTCTGCGCTGTCTGTCTGGGTCTGGTGCTGACACAGATCCGCATCCGCACAGACATCACCGATTTCCTGCCTCCCGGTACAGACTCTGCTTCCCGCTTCCTGTTACGGGAAGTGCGGGAGGGAGAGGCAGCGACTCTGCTTCTGGCTGGAATAGATGGCCCATCCACGCCGGCTCTCGCAAAAATCAGCCAGAGGATGGCTGCACAGTTGCGAGGACACAGCCTGTTCAGCCTCATCATGAACAGCAGTGCGGGCATGGATCAGGAAGCGGAAAAACTGTTTGCAGACCGCTATCTTCTCTCTGACGCCGTCACGCCGGAGCATTTTACCATCGATGCCCTGCATCATCATTTCGAGGCCTTGCTGACCGGTTTGTCAGGAGCGGCCTCACCGGTCGTGGCCCGCTATGGTTTTGCCGATCCGACCGGTGCATTCGGCGCAGTGGCCGCACAATGGCTGGAGGGCGGATTCAGTGGCCCGCGCACAGTGGATGGCGTGTGGTTTGCGCCGGAACAACCGGATCAGCAACCACGTGCCCTTCTGCTGACCCGGCTGCATGCCGGTTCGAGTATCGAGGAACAACAGGTTGCCCTCTCCCTGTTGCGCTCTTCCTTTGAAGAAGCCCGTCGTACCGTCAGTCCAACCGATCAGGACGCCTTTTCCCTGCATCTGACCGGGCCGGCGATTTTCGCCGAACAGGCTTCCAGCATCGTCAAGGCCGATATTCACCGCATCGCCATTCTGTCCGGCGTGCTGATTCTGGGCCTGCTTCTATGGCGCTTCCGCTCGCCTGCCGTACTGGTGGCCATGCTGATTCCACCAATGCTCGGCATTGCTCTGGCCGCGGCCACGATCCAGCTCTGGAACGGCAGCGTGCATGGCGTGACGTTAGGTTTCGGCCTCACCATGCTGGGTGTCACGCTGGATTATCCGGTACTGTGGATCGGCCATCGTCGTCCCGGCGAGGCGGTACGTGCAACACGGCGGAGGATCGGAATGACGCTGGGCCTGACCATGATCGCAGCCTCGCTGGGGCTGATCGGGATGGTCTTTTCCAGCTTCCCCGCTCTGGCGCAGCTGGGATTGTTTTCGGTGATGGGGCTGCTGGGGGCAGGACTGGCCACTTTCCTCGTGCTGCCCCCTGTCGTCCGCTCGGCCGATCTTGCACCTGCCCTGCTGAAAACGCCCGGGCGGAACAATGCTGCGCCTGCATGGATGATCAGGCTGGAGCGGCTGCACCGTTTTCGACCTCTGGCGCTCCTGGTTCCCTGTCTGGCCCTTCTCTATCTGGCCATCACCGGCCTTCCGCCATTGGAACGCGATCTGGCTCATCTGAGTCCGGTACCGGCAAGCCAGATGACGCTGGATGAAACCCTGCGCCGCCAGATTGGCGCACCAGATGCCAGCGTCCTGCTGGTATTCAGCGGCACCAGCCAGGAAGATGTTCTACGCCACGCCGAGCGTCTAACCCCCTTTCTGCACCAGATGCGGCAACGCGGCCTGATCACATCCTCGCTCGGTCCTGCCGATCTTTTACCCAGTGAATACACCCAGCGCCAACATCAGGCCGCTCTTCCACCCGCGCCAGAACTGCATGACCGGGTCATGGCTGCCATGGCAGGCCTGCCCTTCGCAAACGGAGCCTTCGATCCGTTCCTGAAAGATGCGCAGCAGCAACGGACGGCTTCCCCCCTGCGCGCCTTACCCAGCCCTCTGTTGCGGGCACGTCTGGCCCCCATGCTGTTTCAGCGCGGTGGCAGCTGGTATGGCATCGCCTCTCTGACCGGTCTGACGGACGCGGATACGTTCCAGAGTCTGCTGGACCAGTCCGGCACAGGTCCGGCACAGGTCATCGATATCCGGGAAGCCACCAACGGGCTGGTGAACCGCTTTACGGGTCAGGCCTTTCGCTGGCTTGGCGCAGGCGCCTTGCTGGCGCTGTTCGCCCTGGCGGCCGGGTTGCGGCAACCGAAACGGTTGCTGGCCGTTCTGGTCCCGATCGGCGCGGCTCTCTGCGTCACTCTGGCGCTGCTGAAACTTGCCGGGGTCTCGATCTCCCTGTTCCACGTAACAGCCATTCAGCTCATGATCGGCATTTCTCTGGACTATGCGCTGTTCCTGACGCGACGGGGAGATCATGGCGCTCCGCTGGATCTGGAGGAACGTGTGCGCACCCTCCGCACCCTGCTGGTCTGCAACGGCATGACCTTGCTGAGCTTCGGACTTCTGGCAACATGCCAGACCCCGCTGCTGGCCAGTATCGGCCTGACCGTGGCCAGCGGCACTTTCTGCGCGCTGGTGCTGGCCTTCTTCATGGCTCGTCCGCAAGATACGGGTTCGCCTGCCATTTCCCTCCCATCCGAGAATGGATGATACCGCCACGATGCAACCACTCGGGATTACCGCAACCAGCCTTGTCAGCGCGATCGGGCGGGACGAACAAACGACCTTGCAGGCTCTGCTTACCAGACAAAGCGGTTTGCGGCGCTGTGACATGTTCGGCATCACCGAGGGATGGATCGGACGTGTAGAGGGACTGGAGGAATACAGCCTTCCATCCGCATTGGCACGGTTCGACTGCCGCAACCACCGTCTGGCCGATATGGCCCTGCATAGTGACGGATTTTCGGACCATGTCGCCCATGCGCGTGCCCGTTATGGCGCAGAGCGGATCGCCGTCGTACTTGGCACCAGCACATCGGGCATCCTGACCAGCGAGGAAGCCTATCGTTGCCGCGCGCCGGGAGAAAAACTTCCCGATGATCTGGATGTCGAAAACACGCACGATCTGTTTGCACTCGCCCGCTTCGTGCAGGCGCGGTTGCAGCTGGAGGGCCCGGCTTTCGTGATTTCGACTGCCTGCGCCTCTGCCGCCAAGGCTTTTGCCGATGCCCAGCAACTGATTGCCAGCGGACTATGCGATGCCGCGGTGGTGGGGGGTGCAGATACCCTGTGCCGGATGACCCTGCGCGGTTTTGCGGCGCTGGAACTGATCTCTCCCGATGCCACGCAGCCCGGTGATGCCGGACGGCGCGGCATTTCCATCGGCGAGGCAGCCGGGTTCGCCCTGCTGGAACGCGACGAAGCCCCCGCTATGCTGCTGGGTCATGGCGCCAGCAGTGACGGTCATCATATGTCCGCCCCACATCCGGAAGGCCGGGGCGCCACGGATGCAATGCGTGGTGCGTTGCGCAGCGCCGGGCTTTCTCCCGATACCATTGATTTCGTGGCGCTCCATGGCACCGGCACAAGGCAGAACGATGCGATGGAGGACCGTGCCATCACCGAGATATTCGGCACGCAGACACCCTGCGGCTCCTCCAAAGGCTGGATGGGTCACACGCTGGGGACAGCGGGCATGGTGGGTGTGGCACTGGCAATGCTGTCCCTGAAACACGGTTTTCTACCCGGCAACATCAACGTGTCACAAGCCGATCCCACGTTTACTGCCCGGCTGCTGACCGAGAATCTGATCGTCTCGCCTCGCCGCATTCTGATCAACGCATTTGGTTTCGGCGGTATCAATTGCAGCCTGCTGGTAGGACAGCTCTGATCATGCCATCCATGTCCTCTCCCCCCTCCGTCCGGATCGCGGGTGTTGCCATCTGGGGACCGGGTCTGTTGGGCTGGGAGCAGAGTCAGGGCGTGCTGACCGGCAAAACGCCTCTGGATCTTTCCAGTCAGGAGCCACCACCGCCGCCCTCCATCCTGTCACCCAATGAGCGTCGCCGGACCGGCATGGTGGCACGTCTCGCCCTGTATGCAGCCGAACAGGCCGTTGCACAGAGTGGCCTTCAACCACAGACATTGCGCAGCATCTTTGCCAGCGGCAATGGCGACGGCATGTTGCTGCACGGAATTCTGGAAACACTGACAACCACCGAAAACGCCTCGGATGTGCAGCTGTCACCGACACAGTTTCACAATTCGGTTCACAATGCGCCCGCCGGATACTGGACCATCGCCCATGGTGCCAGCGCCCCCGCCAACTGCATCGGCTGCCACGATCATACTTTTGGTGCGGGACTGCTCAAAGCAGTGGTGGAGGCCGGGATAGAACAAGAGCCCGTTCTGCTCTGTCTCTATGATGCTCCCCTTGCTTCGCCGCTGGCGGAAAAGCGGCGGACGGAATGCGCCTTCGCCGCCGCTTTCGTGCTGACACCGGATCAGCAGGCCGGGCGAGGCGACGATGCAGGCCGTCTGTCGGTCGATTTCAGTGCCGGAGAGGCCGATTCCGCGCTGGTCGCTTCCGATCTCCCTGCCCTCGCCGCGCTGGCGGAGATGAATCCGGCGGCACGATCCCTGCGCCTGCTCAGCCTTCTGGCTGGGGGTCGTGGCGGTGAGGCTCATGCCACTCTGCTCTCCGGTCATGTGCGTATACGCCTGTCATGACCGGAATACGGAACACCCCCGACAGCCCCGCTGCCATCGCCGCGCTGATTCCGCATCAGGGCAGCATGTGCCTGTTGCAACGTGTCATCACGTGGGATGACAGCACCATAACCTGCCTGTCCCAGTCTCATCTTCTGCCGGATAATCCCTTGCGGGAAGGCGGACGGCTCGGTGCGGTATGCGGCATCGAATATGCGCTTCAGGCTGCCGCCCTGCATGGAGCCTTACTGAATGGCGCGGCGGCAAGACCGGGTTATCTGGCAGGTCTACGCGCCGTGAGCCTGCATGTGCCGCGGCTGGATGATGAACGGTTCGGCACCCTCCATGTCTCGGCCCGCATGCTGCTGAACAGCCCGGGCGGTATGATCTATGCGCTGTCTGTGGCCGCCGAAGATGGCACCATGCTGGCTGAAGGGGAGGCGAGTATCGTCCTGCCTCCTACTGCCGCCTGACCTTGATGGGCGTCAGAGCACCAATGCTTGCAAAAGCGCGTTCAGCCGCACCCTGCCCTCCGGCAAGGCCCGCAAATGGCCATGCGCCCGGCTGAGATAGGCATTGTCCAGCGCCAGCGATAGAATCTCCTGATCCACCGCCTGTTCCAGAGTCAAACCGGTACGCTGCCGGAAGCGGGCTTCATCGATACCATCCGTGATCCGCAGCCCCATCAACAGCATTTCCCGGGCGCGTTCCTGTGGCTCGACCTCTTCCTCAAGGGTCGAACCATGGCCCTGACGCTCCACCAGTTCCGCCCATGGCTCCGGCGCACGATGCCGTCTGGTGGCAAAGAGGCTGCCGGAATGGCTCACACGCCCATGGGCCCCCGGCCCGATTCCCGCATAATCGGCATAGCGCCAGTAAGCCAGATTATGCCGGCTTTCCGCCCCTGATCTGGCATAGTTCGACACTTCGTAGGCCGTCATGCCGAACTGTGCCGCTTCTCCTCCGGTCACATCGTATAGTTCTGCCGCCTGTTCATCCGAAGGCAGTATGATCTCCCCCCGGCGGAAAGACGCTTCATAGGCAGTACCGGGTTCGATGGTGAGCTGATAAAGCGACAGATGATCACCCGCCAGCGACAAAGCCTGTCGCAACTCCTGTCGCCACGCCGCCACAGTCTGGCCGGGTCGGGCATAGATCAGATCGAACGACAGGCGGGGGAAAATCGTATGGGCCAGTTCCAGCGCAGCCATCGCCTGCCCTGCATCATGCTGCCGTCCAAGCCCTTTCAGAGCCTCGTCATGCAGGCTCTGAATCCCCAGCGATACGCGATTGACGCCAGCCTGACGGAAGGCACGAAAACGTCCGGCCTCCACGCTGGTCGGATTGGCCTCCAGCGTGATTTCCAGATCGTCGCGCGGCGGAAAATACCGGGTGGCCTCTTCAATCAGAGCAGCGACAGTCTCCGGTGCCATCAGGCTGGGCGTGCCACCGCCGAAAAACACGGAGGCGAGCGGACGACGCCCGAGCCGTGACGCCTCCCATGCCAGTTCAGCCCGCAACGCTGCAGCGAAACGCGCCTGCGGAATCTCATCCCGCACATGGCTGTTGAAGTCGCAATACGGGCATTTGGACAAGCAGAACGGCCAGTGAATATACAACGCCAGCGGTTCTGTTGTCCCATCACCGGGGGATGGCGCATCCCCCCTCATGCCGAGCGAAAAGCGCCTTCGAAGATTTTGCTCTGCACCGGCTCGCGGCTGTTGGGAACCTCGCGCGCGCGCGCGGCCTCATCCAGCAGGGAAGGATCGGCCCGACGTCCGATCGCCACCGCCGCTTCAATCCGGTAATCTGCGGGAACATTCAGTGCCTCAGCGGCAGCAGCGAAATCAACGCCGGTCATGCCATGTGTCGCCCAACCCTTGAGATGCGCCTGCAAGGCCAGGAGTGCCCAGGCCGCACCGGCATCGAAAGAATGGCTGTGATTCGGCACCGGCTGGTCCTTGCCCGGCGGCGTCAGCACGGTGTGCGACACCACATAGAGCAGCACCGACGCATTTTTCGCCCAGCCCTGATTGAACGGGATCAACGGCTTCAGCAGGGTCTCGAAATGTGGCGTATCACGATGAGCATAGATGAACCGCCATGGCTGCGCATTATAGCCGGACGGTGCCCAGGTGGCGGCTTCCAGAACAGTCAGCAGCTCATCATGGGGCATGGTCTCCCCTGTAAAGGCACGGGGAGACCAACGTTCCAGAAAAAGTTCATCGATAGGATGATCAGCACGGCGACCATTGGCTTCGGTCATGATCCTGTCCTTTGAGACTGTAGAAAATACGGTGTGCGCCCGATCAGGATTCTGCCAGAGGCAAACACGCGGCGGCAAACTGCTCGAACGCACGGGCACGATGGCTGGCGGCGTCTTTTTCGGCAGGCGCGATCTCGCCATAGGTCAGGCTGCCGCCCCGGGGAATGAATATCGGGTCATAGCCGAAACCCTGTGTGCCACGCGGTGGCCAGACCCTTTCACCATCAACCCGGCCCAGAAAACTGTCTGTATGCCCGTCCGGCCAGGCGAGGCTGAGCGCACACACAAACCAGGCGCGTCGGTCTTCATCCTCACCAGCCAAATCGTGAATCCGCTGCATGGCGGTGGCGAAATCCTTTTCCGGGCCGGCCCAGCGGGCGGAGAAAATACCGGGATCGCCCTCCAGCGCGGCCACGCAGAAACCGCTGTCATCCGCCAGCGCGGGCCGCCCCGAGGCCTGCGCCGCAGCCAGTGCTTTCAATTGGGCATTGCCAACGAAATCACTTGCGGTTTCCTCCGGCTCCGGAAGATTGAGGGCAGCTGCGGAAACCAGCGTGATCGACCACGGTTTCAGCAGACTGTCGAATTCCCGCACCTTACCGGCATTATGCGTGGCAAGGAGGAGTGTATCATTCCGGTTCAGTCTCCGGGCCTCGCTCATGATCCCTCTCTATTTTCGCTCAGTCCTGATTTCGGCGATCATTATCTGGACAGGAACGCGGCAATGGCGTCACGCTGCATGGTGAAAAGCTGTGCCGTTCCCTGACGAGCCAGACCCAGCATCGCAGAGAAATCCGCCTCGCTGAACGGAGCGCCTTCAGCCGTTCCCTGAATTTCGACGATGCCGCCCGCATCGGTCAGCACAAAGTTGGAATCCGCCTCGGCCCCTGAATCTTCAATGTAATCGAGGTCCAGCACAGGCTGCCCCCCCACCACGCCGCAAGAAACTGCCGCCACCTGACCACGCAGCGGCACCGCTTTCAGTACGCCAGCCTTTACCATTTTGTGGAAGGCAAGACTGAGTGCAACATACGCGCCGGTGACAGAAGCACAGCGTGTCCCTCCATCCGCATTCAGCACATCACAATCAAGCGTGATGCTCATCTCCCCCATTGCATCCCGATCCACCACGGCACGCAGGGCACGACCAATCAGCCGCTGGATTTCCTGCGTGCGACCAGATTGCTTTCCCCGGGCGGCCTCCCGGTCTCCACGCTTGTGAGTGGCGCGCGGCAGCATACCATACTCCGCCGTCACCCACCCTTTGCCGGTGCCACGCAGAAAACCCGGAATCCGCGGCTCGGCACTGGCGGTGCACAGAACCTCGGTACGGCCCATCCTGATCAGGCAGGAGCCTTCGGCATGATGCGCAAAACCGGTTTCCAGACTGACGCTACGCAATGCATCGGCCGCACGACCGGACGGGCGTGCTGAAGAAAGGCCGGGGACAGACATGGGGGGCAATCCTTTGGACATGACCAGACTGCTACGACAGAAGCCGGCTTCTGTCGTGTGGAGTGCCGGATCAGGGAAAGGCTGACAAGGCCGCGCACCATGAAAACCCATCCCGCAGCCCCATATCATGGATCAGCATCCTGAAAATATGCAGACATAGGACGCATCGTCATTGACCCGCCCCTTCCGGCTTCCTACCGTTATGGCAGATCAGGTTTTCATGCATGCCACGTTCTGTTTCACCATCCCCCCGCAGTTCAGGTCTGGGTAAAGTTCTGGGGGCCAGCCTTCCGGTCAGCCCTCTGCCAATGGGGTTGCCAGCGGGGTTGGACACACGCTCTGCCGCAATCCTGCGCGAGATTGTCGAGCAATATGTCGAAACCGGGGAGCCGGTCGGCAGTCGCACCCTATCCCGCCGTCTGCCTGTGAATTTGTCCCCCGCGACCATTCGCAATGTGATGGCCGATCTGACGGATGCCGGGCTGCTGTTTGCCCCCCATACCTCCGCCGGACGCCTGCCCACCGATCGCGGCCTGCGGCTGTTCGTGGATGGGTTGCTCCAGTTCGGCGCACTCTCGGAAGACGAGCAGAACAGTATTGCCGCATCGCTGGAAGCCCGCGGGCGCAGTCTCGAAGACACGCTGACCGAGGCCTCCACCCTGCTCTCCGGCCTTTCCTCCGCTGCCGGACTGGTGCTAGCGCCGAAATCGGAAGGTGCACTGCGGCATATCGAATTTGTGCCGCTCAGTACCGGGCGGGCACTGGTGATCATGGTCACATCCGAGGGACAGGTGGAAAACCGGGTCATGGAAATCCCACCCGGTCTTCCACCCTCCGCCCTGCAACAGGCGGCGAATTATCTGAACGCCCGGCTCAGCAACAAACCTCTCGCCGATCTCCGCCGCCTGGTGACGGAGGAAATCACCGCCAACCGCACCCAGCTCGATACGCTGGCGGCACAGGTGGTCGAGGCAGGGCTTGCCACATGGAGCGGCGAGGAACGCGGCGGCAATCTGATCGTGCGTGGCCAGGGCAAATTGCTTGCCGATGCCGTGCAGGCCGGTCAGCTGGCCGCCATCCAGATGCTGTTCGATCAGCTGGAAGCACAGGAAACCATCCTGCGGCTGCTCGATCTGGCGGAAAACTCGGATGGTGTGCGGATTTTCATCGGTGCCGAGAGCGGCCTGTTCGGAGCCTCCGGCCTGTCTATGGTGGTGGCACCGGCACGAAACGATGCCAACCGGATCGTCGGTGCCATTGGCGTGATTGGCCCGACTCGCATCAATTACGGCCGCATCATCCCGGTGGTGGACTATACCGCCCGGGTCATTGGTCGTCTGCTGGGCGGCGCCGGACAGATTTGAACATAGCCCCTGTCATACCCTGAAGCACAGACGGAACAGAAATCGGCATGAATCTGCGCTTCTGGACACGAAAAACACCGCAGAAACACGGTTTCAGAGTTTCATCCCTTGTTCCACGGCGTCGATGCGCTAAGTCACCGCCCATGACGAACGAAACCGAGGCGACAGCCATGCAGGACGAAACGCAGCAGGAACTTCCGAAAGATCAGGAAGAGATTCATTCCGGCGAGCAGCCGCAGAACGCTGCCGCGGAAACACCAGAAGCCCGCATCGCCGCACTGGAAGCGGAGCGGGACGATTTTCGCGAACGCTGGATGCGGGCAGAGGCGGAGATGGCCAATGTCCGCGCCCGCGCCAAGCGTGACGCCGACGATGCCCGCAATTACGCCGTGCAAAAATTCGCGGCCGACATTGTGGAAGCCGCCGAAAACCTCCGGCGCGGCCTGTCCGCCCTGCCGGCGGCAGAGGATGGCGAACCTGCCTCCCTGACCCGCGTGCGGGAAGGGCTGGAGGGGGTGGAGCGGAATTTCATCTCTATTCTGGAGCGCAATGGTATCAGCGGCACGGACCCGACCGGGGCGGTGTTCGATCCCAACCTTCATCAGGCGATGAGCGAACAACCCAGCGCCGAGCATCCGCCGGGCACAGTGATTCAGGCATGGACATCGGCCTGGACATTGAATGGCCGCCTGCTGAAACCCGCCATGGTGGTCGTGTCAAAGGTCTGACAACAGGTTTTCCCCGGCTGAATCGGTCGACTTCAACAGAGATGTCGCAGTTTTAACCATCCATGCCGGAATCTGGTGAAGCAGCCTCTTGCCCGGGACGCTTCTCCTTCTTACATCATCGAACGAATATAAATCGGGGATGCACGCGGTGCTTCGGGCCGTCAGCATCCGCTGGAAAGGAGCAGACTTATGAGCAAGGTCATCGGTATCGACCTCGGCACGACCAATTCCTGCGTTGCCATTATGGAAGGCAAGGATGTGCGCGTGCTGGAAAACGCAGAGGGCGCGCGTACAACCCCCTCCATGATCGCGTTCACCGATAGCGGGGAGCGTCTGGTCGGACAGGCCGCCAAGCGGCAGGCCGTCACCAACCCCTCCAACACATTATACGCCGTCAAACGCCTGATCGGCCGCCGTTATGACGATCCGACCGTCGCCAAGGACAAGGATCTGGTGCCCTACGCCATCGTGCGTGGCGATAATGGCGATGCATGGGTCGAGGCCCGTAGCGAGAAATATGCGCCGAGCCAGATTAGTGCTTTCGTGCTGTCAAAAATGAAGGAAACCGCCGAAGCCTATCTCGGCGAGCCGGTCACGCAGGCGGTCATCACCGTCCCGGCCTACTTCAATGACAGCCAGCGTCAGGCCACCAAGGATGCAGGTCGCATCGCCGGTCTCGAAGTCCTGCGCATCATCAATGAACCTACCGCCGCCGCCCTTGCTTACGGCATGGACAAGAAGAATACCGGCACCATCGCGGTCTATGACCTTGGCGGCGGCACCTTCGACGTGTCCATCCTCGAAATCGGCGATGGCGTGTTCGAGGTGAAGTCCACCAATGGCGACACCTTCCTCGGCGGTGAGGATTTCGACGCCCGTGTGATCGACTATCTGGCCTCAGAATTCCAGCGCGAGCAGGGTATCGACCTGCGCAAGGACAAGCTGGCCCTGCAGCGTCTGAAGGAAGCCGCGGAAAAGGCGAAGATCGAGCTGTCTTCCTCCAAGGAAACCGAGATCAACCTGCCCTTCATCACCGCCGATGCCTCCGGTCCCAAGCATCTGGTGCTGAAGCTGTCCCGCGCCAAGCTGGAAAGCCTGGTGGATGATCTGATCCAGCGCACGCTGGAACCCTGCCGCAAGGCGCTGAAAGATGCCGGCGTGTCCGCAGGCGAAATCAGCGACGTGATTCTGGTCGGCGGCATGACCCGCATGCCAAAGGTGATCGAAGCCGTCAAACAGTTCTTCGGCAAGGAACCGGCCCGCAACGTCAACCCTGACGAAGTGGTGGCCATCGGCGCCGCCGTGCAGGGCGCAGTGTTGAAAGGCGACGTCAAGGACGTTCTTCTGCTGGACGTAACCCCGCTCTCGCTGGGTATCGAAACCCTCGGCGGTGTGTTCACCCGCCTGATCGACCGCAACACGACGATCCCGACCAAGAAAAGCCAGGTGTTCTCCACCGCCGAAGACAATCAGCCCGCCGTGACCATCAAGGTCTATCAAGGCGAGCGTGAAATGGCGGCGGATAACAAGTCCCTCGGCCAGTTTGATCTGACCGGCCTGCCCCCCGCACCGCGTGGCGTGCCGCAGATCGAGGTGACGTTCGATATCGACGCCAACGGTATCGTCAACGTCTCCGCCAAGGACAAGGCAACCGGCAAGGAACAGCAGATCCGGATTCAGGCCTCCGGTGGTCTGTCCGATGCTGATATCCAGCGCATGGTACAGGAAGCCGAGGCCAATGCCGAAGCCGACAAGCAGCGCCGTGCTCTGGTCGAAGCCCGCAATCAGGCCGAAAGCCTGGTCCATCAGGTCGAGAAAAACCTGAAGGAGCAGGGCGACAAGATCGCCGAAGCCGATAAAGGCGAGGCGGAAAGCGCCATCAGCGCTACTCGCACCGCACTGGAAGGCGATGACCTCGCTGCCCTGACCCAGGCCACCGAGCGTCTGAGCCAGGTTGCCATGAAGATTGGGGAGGCGATGTACAAGGCCCAGTCCGAGGCCCCCGCCGGTGAAGCCGAGGCTGGCCCGAACGGGGAAAAAGTCGTGGATGCGGATTTCGAGGAAGTCGATCCGAAGAAGCATTCCTGACCCCTGGTGTCAGGCTCCGGTCTTGATGAAAGGCCGGGATTACACGACCAGGGGCACGCCTGAATGGCGTGCCCCTTCTTCGTGGTTCGGCCTTTTTGATTGCCCCGCCCTGTCATCTGCTGCATGAGCACGGTTTCCGCTCTGCCGCGGACAGGACCTTAGCTGAGAAATGCCCATGGCCAAGCAGGATTATTATGCCACTCTTGGCGTCGCCCGAGACGCCAATGCCGATGAGCTGAAAAAAGCCTATCGCAAGCTCGCCATGCAGTATCACCCGGACCGCAATCCGGGCGATCACGAAGCCGAGGCCAAATTCAAGGACGTCAGCGAAGCCTATGATGTTCTGAAAGACGAACAGAAACGGGCCGCCTATGACCGTTTCGGTCATGCCGCTTTCGAGAATGGCGGTGGAGGAGGAGGGGGCGGTTTCGGCGGCTTCCAGGAAGGCGGTCTGGGCGATATTTTCGATCAGATGTTCGGCGACTTCATGGGGCGGCGTGGGGGTGCCCCTCGCACAGGGTCCGACCTGCGCGCTGCGGTTGAAATCGATCTGGTCGAGGCCTTCAACGGCACCAAAGCCACGCTGCGCGTGCCCACCCGCGTTACCTGCGAGTCCTGCCACGGAACAGGCAGCGAAGACAAAAACAAGAGTGCCGATACCTGTCCGACCTGTCAGGGCGCCGGCAAGGTGCGGGCGCAGCAGGGTTTCTTCGTGGTGGAGCGCACCTGCCCCACTTGCGGCGGTGCGGGACGCGTCATTCGTAATCCGTGCCGGGTCTGTCAGGGGGCCGGAACCGTCTCCCAGGAGCGCACGCTCCAGATCTCCATTCCTGCCGGAGTCGAGGATGGCACGCGCATTCGCCTCTCGGGTGAGGGTGAAGCTGGCCCGAATGGCACACCGCCCGGCGATCTGTACGTCCATGTCGCCATTCGTCCGCATCCGATTTTTCAGCGGGAAGGGGCAAATATTTTCTGCCGGGTTCCGCTACGGATGACGCAGGCTGCTCTGGGTGGAGAAATCGAGGTGCCCGTGATCGACGGTACCAGCGCCAAGGTCAAAATTCCGGCCGGCACGCAAAGCGGCGAGCAATTCCGTCTGCGTGGAAAAGGCTTCTCTGTGCTGCGTAGCCCGGCACGAGGCGACATGTATATTCAGGTGAATGTCGAAACGCCGCAGCATCTCAGCAAACGGCAACAGGAATTACTGGAAGAATTCGAGCGTGAAGCCTCCACGACCAAAGCAAGTCCTGAAGCTGAAGGATTCTTTGCCAAGGTAAAGGAATTTTTTGAAGGACGCTGATTTTTTTAGCCAAACCCATCAAAAATGAACATATCATACCAATATAGTGATGAACCCTGCAGCAAAATACACGTTCAGGGTTTAACTGCGGCGCTTTCCCCCCCACCTGTGCCGTAGGAAAAACAGAGGCGGCACGATCTCCCCCGATCGTGCCGCCCAATTTTTTTAGGTGGGATTGCCTGCCAGATATTTCAGACGGTTGCGAGAAACGCCATCAACGCGGGGGGATCAGTCCGTTCAAAAAATACTGATGGCACGTCATTCACCAGAATATTGCCTTGATCCATGAAAATAATGCGATCTGCCGCCTTGCGGGCATATTCAAGCTCATTCGCGACACAGATCATGGTGATGCCGCTTTTTGCTACGCTTTCCATAACCTCCAGCACAGGCCCCTTCATCTCCGGCGGCAGCGCCACGGTTGGTTCATCGAACAGCATAATACGCGGTGACATACACAAGGCGCGGGCAATGGCGACACGTTGCAACTCCCCGGCATTCAAGCCAGAGGGATGCTGGTGTGCCCTGTCCAGCAGGCCGACCTGGCGCAGTGCCTCGGCGGCACTGGCCTCTGCTTCCTCGCGTCGCATGCCCCGCGACCAGATGGGGGCCAGTGTACAGTTTTCCAATATGCTCATATGCGGGAATAAATTGACGCTTTGAAAAATCATGGCCACGTCCCGCTGTATGCGACTGATACAGGCGGGGTCATCGGTCAGTTCCACCCCATCGACCACGATACGGCCAGTCTGATGGGTTTCCAGACGGCTGATACAACGCAGGGCCGAAGACTTGCCGGAGCCTGATGGGCCGCAGAGCACGACACAGCTTCCCTCCTCCACGCACAGGGAAACATCACGCAATACCTGCATGCGCCCATACCATTGATTGACCTTCTCCATGATGACCACCGCACGATTACAGGGCACAGAGGGCTCACCGGAGTCAGGCGTCAAAACGGTGGCAGGGGCTTCTTTCATACATCACGTCCGTTGGGTCGAGGCGCGCAGTGATATGGTCGCGGGCCATGGCTGATTGTCTCCCCTCCCCCCTTTCCGCGCAAGCTGCATCCACCGCAGCATGCCATCCTTTGCGGTACTCCACCTTCGCTCTTGACGTTTTGTAGCACAGGTTACACTTTTTGGATCAGGTCCGGCACACACCGGTTTTTCTCACGACGAACCGTAGTATTTCATGACTCAGATCACTCCTGCCTGTGCGCCCTCCCCCGGTCCGACCGTAACGGATCGCACCTCCTTACGACTGGCCGAGGCAATCGCCGGCAAAAGCAGAGGCTGGAAAACCGGTCTTCTGTTTGCCGGCCCGGCTGTGATCGCTTCCATCGCCTATGTCGATCCCGGCAATTTCGCGACCAATATTCAGGCCGGCTCACGCTATGGCTATACACTGCTCTGGGTCGTGGCAGCTGCCAATCTGATCGCTATGCTGTTTCAGGCCCTTTCAGCCAAACTTGGCATCGCAACCGGGCGAAATTTGCCGGAACTCTGCCGTGACCATTTTTCCCGCCCCTTAGTGATCGCGTTATGGATCATCAGCGAAATCGCTGCGATGGCAACTGATCTGGCAGAATTTCTGGGCGGGGCAATCGGGCTGGCTCTGCTGTTCAGGCTTCCTCTGATCATCGGTATGGTGGCCACGGCCATCATTACCTTTGCCCTGCTGCTGTTTGAAAAACGGGGATACCGGGCCATGGAGCTTGTCATCGGGGCATTAGTGGCCACGATCGGCCTCTGCTATCTGGCTGAAATGTTCATTGCACCGGTGGATTGGACCGCTGCAGCCTGGGCAACCATCACGCCACGTCTACCAGATGCAACAGCCCTGACAATCGCCACCGGGATTGTTGGGGCAACTGTGATGCCACATGCCGTTTATCTCCATTCCGGCCTGGCACAGAATCGCGCTGCTGCTGCCACGGATGACGCATCCCGGCATCGTCTGATTCGCTTTTCCAACCGGGAAGTCATGCTGGCTCTGGCACTTGCCGGGATGGTCAATATGGCCATGGTGATCATGGCCGCCTCGGCCTTCCATGTCGGGCATAGTGATGTGGCTGAAATAGAACAAGCCTATCATACCCTGACGCCACTTCTGGGCGGCGGCGCAGCCGCTATATTCCTGATATCCCTGATTACGTCCGGTATTTCGTCCTCTGTCGTCGGTACGATGGCAGGTCAGATGATCATGCAGGGGTTTGTGCATATCCGTATTCCAGTCTGGCTGCGCAGGCTGGTTACAATGGTCCCGGCTTTTATCGTCATTCTGGCCGGGGTGAACGCGACCGATGCGTTGGTGATCAGTCAGGTCATTCTTAGCATCGCCCTGCCCGCCCCCATGATCGCCCTGATCTATTTCAGCGGACACCGTGGATTGATGGGACCATTCGTCAATCATCGGGTGACGCAATGGGTCGCCTCAGCCGCTGCCGCCATTGTGCTGGGGCTGAATATGGTACTGCTGATACAGGCTTTCGGGTTTACCATTCCCGGCCTGCCAGCCGCTCCTTGAAAAATCCGGCCAGGCTGGTTTGGGCTAAAAGATAACCAGGTAAACAAAAAGCAGACTGCATTGAACAGCCTGCTTTCTGCTTCTTATAAATCCTGCTTCAAAAACAGGATAACTACCATCAGACGCAATCTGCGCGATGGATCAGGCCTTCTTGGCCTTTGCCTTGACGGTGGTACCGTTGACGGCATCCTTCAACGCCTTACCAGCCCGGAAGCGGGCCGCACGGGTCGCGGCGATTTCAATCGTCGCACCAGTCTGCGGATTACGACCCTGACGAGCGGCGCGCTCGGACACATCAAAAATGCCGAGACCGCTGATGCGGACTTCCTCGCCCGCCTTCAGCGTCGCGCTGATTGTCTCAATTGCAGCGGACACGACGGCATCAACCGTAGCCTTGGTCTGGTCTGTTGACTTGGCGATCTTATCAATCAGATCGGCGTGGTTCATTGCGCTTCTCCCGTCTCTGGCTTTCTATGGCCGATGGTTGGAACTGCTGGTCAATGCCTCAATGGAGACAGACCAACGCCTGGTCAATGGTTGAAATGGTCTGGCTGGCTCAAGAAAGCAGGCAATAAGCAAAAAGACTCGTGCCATCCACACTGCTCATTATGGAGCGTAAAGGCACATCCGGCAGACAGGTACTCCGTTGAGGGACCTGACCAGCCGGATATGGAAAGAGTTAATCGTATCAGGCGAGTTTCAGATTAACCGCGGAGGTCTTTCCCTGACGACCGGCCTCAAGGTCGAAGCTGAGCTTCTGACCATCATCCAGCTTGGACAGGCCAGCCTTCTCAACGGCGGAGATATGCACGAACACGTCTGCACCGCCCCCATCCGGGTGAATAAATCCATAACCCTTGGTCGCATTAAACCATTTGACGGTGCCAGTCGGCATCAACGCCTCCCCGTTAGTTTCATCGGCATCATGACACGATACCAACCGTGACGGAAAGGGTAATGGCCGAACGGGATAATAATCAATGTCTGATCGGCCTTTCAGTGCAGATTTATCGAGTTTTCAGGGGATCAGGATCGTACTTCCCGTCGTCCGCCGCTCCTCAAGGGCACGCTGGGCCTCTGCCGCATGCTGGAGCGGATAGGTCTGGTTGATTTCGATATGGACATGACCCGCGGCAACGACGTCGAACAGATCCTGCGCCATAGCCAGCAAATCAGCCCTTTTTGCCGTATAGGTTGCCAGGCTGGGCCGTGTGACAAACAGGCTTCCCTTGGCGGACAAGGTCGTTAACGAGAATGGTGGCACCGGGCCGGAAGCGTTGCCATAGCTGACCATCAGCCCCAGCGGCGCCAGACAGTCGAGACTGGCATCGAACGTATCCTTACCGACGCTGTCATATACAACCGGCACCATTGCGCCATGTGTGATGCGGCGGACCTCGCCTGCAATATCGGCGGCGTGCTCATTGGAAGACACGATCACATGGCTGGCTCCATGGGCACGCGCCAAGGTCGCTTTCTCCTCAGTAGAAACAACACCAATGACCGAAGCCCCCAGATAAGCGGCCCACTGGCAGAGTATCAGACCCACTCCACCCGCCGCAGCGTAGACCAGAATCGTATCTCCGCGTTTGACCGGATAGGTCCGCCGCAGAAGATATTGCGCCGTCAGGCCCTGAAGCATCATGGCGGCGGCTGTCTGACAGCTAATCGAGTCAGGCAGTTTGACCAACCGGTCAGCTGCGATCGTGCGCTCTGTCGCGTAGGCACCTAACGGGCCAGTCGCGTAGGCTACCCGGTCTCCAACCTGAATATCTGTCACACCTGCACCGATTTCGATGACGGTGCCAGCCCCTTCCATTCCCAGAACAGTCGGGAGCGAGGGTGCTTTGTACAAACCGGAGCGGAAATAAATATCAATGAAATTCAGCCCCACCGCAGCATGATGAATGACAGCTTCTCCAGGTCCTGGAACAGGCGTTGGCACATCCTCCCATGAAAGAACATCCGGACCGCCATGAGCGTGCATACGAATCGCTTTAGTCATGACAAATCCTTGTCAGGAACGGGGTAATGACGGCTGGAAAGAGGGTGATGCCGGATGAACCATATCCGGATCAGGATTTTCAAGCGACAGAAGGTACTGCTTCGTTTCCACGCCATCCAGTCCGCTATATCCGCCAAGAGCGCCATTGCTGCCAATGACACGGTGGCAGGGAATGATAATGGGTATGGGATTGAAATGATTGGCCTGACCGATGGACCGTGCCGAGCCCCCGACTTTCGCGGCCAATGCCCCGTATGTCATTGTTTTTCCATAAGGAATATCCTGTAAAGCCTGCCAGACTTTTCTGCGATATTCGGTACCCTCCGGCATCAGCGGAAGATCAAAGTTTTTCAGATCACCATCAAAATAGGCCTGCACCTGCTCTGCGGCTTTTTTCAACAGGGGCGTTCGATCACGGCTGCCCATTGCTTCGCCCCAGTCGAGAGAAACAATATAGCCCTGATCTTCCGTGATGGTCAGAACACCCAGAGGTGAATGAAGGGAAAGCTGCGGCATGGGAGGTCCGGTCTCGTAAGAGAGTGAGATGAAAGACAGGAGCATTCGGTCTGATTACATCCGATCAGATCTTTCATACGCGGTATCGTGGATAACGTCATTCATGAGGCGCTGATGGCAGCTTTGACCGCATCCAGCGTTGTCAGCGGTGCGCTGCATAGAGTCTGCCTACAGACCAGCACGAAAAACGTTTGAGCGACATGGTCTGTCTGCCTGTCAGGAGCAGCATGCAGAGGCTTTCGGCACACCAGCACGGAAGGATCGCCAAGCGCCAGCACCTCCCTGACCATGGACTGAAGATGTGGATCATCAGCCTGCCCATGAATGCTCACCAGCGTTCCGCGCGTCAGCAGATCTGCCGCCATCAACAGATAAGGTGAAGATGCCAGACTTTGCGGTCGTCCGGTAAAGGCACGGATCAGACCGGAAGCAGCCTCATACCATCTCTGCTCGCCGGTGAGATGATAAAGCCGGGCCAGCGCATCAGCCATCATGCCATTGCCGGACGGAACGGCATTGTCGCTCGCTGTACAGGGCCGGGTCAGAGGAACGTCATCAGCATCATGGGCCGTTGTATAAAACGCACCGGTTTCAGAGCTGAAAAAGGATCGGGCAGACTGGGCGAGGGTAACAGCATCAGACAGGTAACGCTCCTGCCCTGTTGCCTCATACAAGGAGAGGGCGGCGCGGATCATGGAGGCCTGATCATCCAGCAAGCCGGCCGCAGCGATCCGGCCCAGACGCCATGCATGTGCAATTCGTCCATCCTCCGACCCCAGTGCAGCCCTGACCGCTTCATAGGCGCTTTCCGCCGCGGATAACCAGTCTGCACGGTTCAGCGCAATGGCAGCCCTGACCAATCCGACGATGACCAGTCCGTTCCAATCAGCCAGCACCTTGTCATCACGACCGGGGCGGGGACGGTTTTCCCGTGACTGGAACAGAATTCTGCGCTCCTGTGCCCAACTTTCAGCATCAGCCTCCGGCGATATGGTAAGGCGTCGCAGAATCGTGTGGCCCTCCCAGTTGCCTTCCCGGGTGACATCGAAGGCCTGTTTAAAGCCGATTGCGGCCTCTCCCAACAGGGCATCTATTTCATTCTCACGCCATATATAGAACCGGCCTTCCTCGCCCTCACTATCCGCATCCTCGGACGCCGCGAAGGCAGTGCCGCTCCCCTCGACCGGAACGGACATGTCCCTGATCAGCCAAGCAATCGTTTCCTCGATACAGCGCACATAAAGTGGTGTGGGATTCTGCGCATATCCCAAAGACAACAGCTCCAGAATCTGGCCGTTATCGTAGGCCATTTTCTCGAAATGCGGCACCAGCCACTCAGCATCGGTTGAATAGCGGGCAAAGCCGCCACCCAGATGATCGTATATGCCGCCGCGCGCCATATGGCTCAGAACCGCGTGCATAGCGTCGGACAGTTCAGGGCGACCAGTGCGATGGAATTCCTGCCAGAAAAAACGGAATACCGGCGCATTCGGGAATTTGGGGGCCCCGGTGAAACCGCCTTTCTCCGGGTCCAGGTTGCGTAGAAGGGCTGCATCGATCGCATTCAGCAATAATACATCGACCTCCGGCCCGGCTGCCGTTTCCGAGAGGCGGTTCATGGCGCGCGTCAATTGCCCGAGATTCTGTTCAATCGCCGATCTTCTGTTGGCCCATGCATCCCTGATGGCCGCGAGTACCTGCCGGAATGAAGGTCTGCCGAAACGCGGCTCCGGGGGGAAATACGTACCTCCCCAGAAAGGTTGACCCTCGGGGGTTAGAAACATGGTCAATGGCCAGCCGCCCTGCTGTCCCATCGCGTGCAGCGCCGACATGTAGATATGGTCAATATCCGGACGCTCCTCCCGATCGACCTTGATGCAGATGAAAGCGTTATTCATCTCATCGGCGGTTGCCTGATCTTCGAAGCTTTCATGCGCCATGACATGACACCAGTGACAGGCCGCATAGCCAATGGACAGCAGAATGGGCCTGTCCGTTTTTCGGGCATGTTCCAGGGCTTGTGTACCCCAAGGTAACCAGTGAACAGGATTATCCGCATGCTGCAACAGATAGGGGGACAGCGCTTCAGAGAGATGGTTACGGTTTGGCGCGACGGTCATCATCATCCCATATACTGTCATGAGGCTTGCACGGCAGATCGTCTATGGCGAGGCAGGATCGGGTGTTTCACGTGAAACACCATACAGGGGCGAATGCATCAAGTGCCGTTACAATAGCGAGATTGGCACACTGATATTCGTACGCAAGCAGCTTTATAGAATCCGTCAGAACGGTCATATCCGTCGCTGCTCCATGGCTGACAAAAGGTGTTTCCGATGAGTGATCAATCTGTGACCGCTGGAATGACAGGCCACAGGATGGAAACCGATCCACCGCTTTACTTCGATATCCATCTGTTCGTTTGTTGCAACCGTCGCCCGGACGATCATCCACGTGGCTCCTGCGCTGCAAAAGGATCTGAAAAACTGCGGGATTATATGAAGGCCAGAGCAAAGGAGATGAGTCTGACAGGATTCACAATGCCAAGTCTGCGTATAAACACAGCCGGATGCCTTGATCGATGTGAACAGGGCCCCTGTCTGGTCATCTATCCAGAAGGTATCTGGTATACCATTTCCTCTACCGAGGATATCGATCAAATCCTGATGCGCCATGTTTGTCAGGGAGAGCGAGTACCTGAGCTGATGCTGCCTGCCGAAACGGCTCACCAATGAGTCAGGAGACGATTTTCGCGCTGGCCTCCGGTGCAGGTCGCGCCGCCATCGCGGTGATACGGATCAGCGGTCCCGCAACACAGGATACGGTACTTCATCTCTGCGGAGCCCTGCCCCCGCAACGAAGAAGCAGCCTGCGGAAACTGAGAAACCGGAGTGGGGAGATACTGGATCAGGGCATCGTCATCTGGTTTGCTGGTCCCGGCAGCTTCACCGGCGAAGACTGTGCTGAACTGCATCTTCATGGCGGCAATGCCGTGATTGAAGGGATAGCTGACGCGCTGGTCGATCTTGGATTAAGACCGGCAGAAGCGGGTGAATTTACACGTCGTGCCTTCCTCAATGGCAAGCTTGATCTGACTGAAGCAGAAGCCGTTGCTGACCTGATCGACGCAGAAACCAGCGCCCAGCGTCGTCAGGCCCTGCAGCAATTGGATGGTGGTCTGAGCCGTCAGTTGGAGGCATGGACCGCAACGCTGACAAAATTGTTGGCCTGGCAGGAAACGCTGATCGACTTTCCAGACGAGGATTTACCGGCTGAAGTGGATGCTGCCTTACGGACCGACCTGCTCCTGCTTCGTCAGGAAATGGCTCAGGCACTCAGCGAAGGCGCAAAAGCGGAAAAACTGCGTGAGGGGCTGACCTTTACCATTCTCGGCAAACCGAATGCCGGCAAATCCAGCCTGCTGAACAGTCTGGTGAGACGAGATGCGGCCATTGTTTCCTCACAGCCCGGCACAACGCGGGATACGATCGAAGTCCGTCTGATTCTGGCAGGCGTTCCGGTTACACTGATAGACACAGCCGGTTTACGGGACAGCGCCGACAGTATTGAGGCTGAGGGAGTCCGTCGTGCTTTGGCCCGGGCTGAAAGTGCCGATCTCGTGCTAAGGACCGTCGATATCTCAACAGCAACCGAGTCTGATTTCTCAGCGGATCAATGGCCGGGATTATCAGAGGCACGATCCTTGATGATCGGCACGAAATCTGATCTTCCATATACACTCCCTTCATCACCAGACATTGTGTTGGTCAGCACGCTGACAGGGGACGGGATGCAGAGGCTGAAAACGATGCTGGAAGCGGAAGCACGGGCGCTGACATCCCATGCCACCGGAGCACCTTTGACACGGGCACGCCATCGGGCTGCCCTGCAAGATGCGATCCAGCATCTGGAGGATGCCGAATCAGCCCCGCTGGAAGAATTACGCGCCGAAGAGATCAGGCTCGCCCGTCAGGCTGTTGGCAGAATCACTGGACAGATCGGGGTCGAACAAATTCTGGACCACGTCTTTTCCAGTTTTTGTATAGGAAAGTAGTGCCCACCCTTTGTAGCGTGCCCGACAGGATTGATGCCTTATGAATAGCTCTGACCATCCCGCCCCGGCAGCCTACGATGTGATCGTGGTCGGAGGAGGACATGCAGGCTGCGAAGCAGCAGCAGCGGCAGCCCGTACCGGAGCCATCACGGCCCTGGTCACGCATCAGGCAGCAACGATTGGTGAAATGTCCTGCAATCCTGCCATTGGCGGTATAGGCAAGGGGCATCTCGTGCGGGAAATCGACGCGCTGGACGGAATTATGGGACGCGCGATCGACCAGGCCTGCATTCATTTCAAAATGCTGAACCGGAGCAAAGGACCAGCCGTACGCGGTCCTCGCGCCCAGGCGGATCGGAAGCTCTATAGAAAAGCCGTTCAGACTATTCTTCATGCCACTCCCCACCTGTCCATTATTGAAGGATCGGTTGAGGATCTGATCACCAGCTCCGGCACACAACAGACCGTGCAGGGTGTTATTTTGCAGGATGGGCGGCGTCTGCCTGCCTCTGCCGTGGTTTTGACAACTGGTACCTTTCTGCGGGGCGTGATCCATTGCGGTGAACAGCGATCCGAGGCCGGACGTGTGGGGGAAGCACCGTCTATCGGTCTGGCAAAACGGCTGGATGAGCTTAATCTCCGTATGGGTCGGCTAAAAACTGGCACACCGCCCCGTATCGACCGCCGCAGCATCGCATGGGAGGATCTCCCGGAAGATCGTGGAGAAAATCCGCCGACCCCGTTCAGTACCCTGAACCATCACATTGATCTGCCACAGATATCCTGCCGCATCTCGGAGACCACCGCAGATACCCATCAGATCATCCGCGACAATCTGCACCGATCCGCGGTCTATGGTGGCATGCTGAGTGGCAAAGGGCCTCGCTATTGCCCTTCTATTGAGGACAAGGTCGTCCGCTTTCCCGATAAGACCCGCCATCAGGTGTTTCTGGAACCGGAGGGGCTGGATGATTTTACCGTCTATCCCAACGGCATCTCCACCAGCCTGCCAGCCAAGGTGCAAGAAGCCCTGCTTCATTCCATGCCTGGCCTGCATAATGCCATAATTATCAGGCCCGGTTACGCAGTGGAGTATGATTTCGTTGATCCTCGCTCCTTGCGTCCCTCTCTGGAGCTGAAGGAATTACCGGGGCTGTTTCTGGCCGGGCAGATCAATGGTACGACCGGCTATGAAGAGGCTGGTGCACAAGGGCTGATGGCCGGGTTGAACGCAGCCCGGAAAGCGCGGGGATTGGATAGTGTTACGCTCGACCGGTCTCAGGCCTATATCGGTGTTCTGATTGACGATCTCACCACGCATGGCGTCACTGAACCTTATCGCATGTTCACATCGCGCTCAGAATTCCGCCTGACCCTGCGGGCAGATAATGCCGATCGTCGCCTGACCCGTTGGGGTCGGCAAGCAGGCTGTGTCAGCGCCGAACGATGGAAGGCCTTTGCTGCCTATGATCAGGCCATGAACGACGCTTTGACGCTGGCTGCTCAGGATACACTGACACCTGTCCAGTTGCAGCAGATGGGGATTACCGTGCGACAGGATGGCCGCCGCCGTTCTCTGCTCTCTTTAATCGGTTCTGATCCTGAACAGGATCAAAAATTGAAGCAGGCCTTTCCCTGGCTGCACGATCTTGATCCACGCGTGCGGGAACAACTGGAAATCGAGGGGGCCTATTCCGGCTACCTGTCCCGGCAGGATAAAGAACGCCGTGTCCTGCAACAGGAGGATACGATTTTACTGAGCGATCATATCGATTACAGCGCTATTGGCGGTTTATCCGCTGAAATTCGGGATAAACTTCAATCCCTTCGTCCCACCTCATTGGGAGCAGCCTCCCGGATGGAAGGCATGACCCCGGCTGCCCTCGCAGCCATCAGCCATTTCGTTCGTCGCAAGCAGTGTTTCACGTGAAACAACCCAATCCTCACTGTCAGATCATCCGTACTCTCCTACCGGCCGGATCAGTTGTTTCACGTGAAACACAGGAAAAACTTGCCCTGTATGAGTCGCTGCTGACACGCTGGACCCGCACAGTTAATCTGGTCAGCCGGAATGATGTGGAGCATATTCGGGATCGTCACATCACAGACTCGCTTCAACTACTGCCTCTGCTGGAACCATTACCTGGACCTCTGATCGATATTGGCTCCGGCGGTGGATTGCCTGGCCTGGTTCTGGCGATTGCTACTGGCCGCGAAACCCATCTGGTGGAAGCAGACCAGCGCAAGGCGGCTTTTCTGCGCGAAGCCGCCAGAGCCACAGAGTCAACCAATGTCACCGTTCATGCCTGCCGGATCGAACAATGTAATATTGCTCCCGCCCCGGTTCTGACCGCCCGGGCGCTTGCTCCCCTGAACCTGCTGCTTGGTTATGCCTCACGCTTGCTCAGCAAAAACGGCGTTGCCCTTTTCATGAAGGGAAAAACAGCAGAGCAAGAATTGACGGAGGCCGCGACAGAGTGGCACATGCGCGTACAACTGAGCCCAAGCCGCACTCATCCCGAGGCTTCCATTTTACGGATAGACGAAATTTCTCGTGTCTGAGAAACCGAAAAGCCCCTTTCGGGCATTGAAAAAACCCTCCGGGCAGGTCTCCGAATCAACAGAGATTCCTTCCTCTCCGGTGATAACCAACAGCAAAACGCGACCGAAAATTCTCGCTATTGCCAACCAGAAAGGTGGGGTCGGCAAAACCACGACGGCGATCAATCTGGCCACCGCGCTCGCTGAAACCGGAGAGCGGGTACTGTTGATCGACCTCGACTCTCAGGGCAATGCGTCCACCGGTCTCGGCATCCCCCGCAATCAGCGTGGCCATGGTTCCTATGCCGTGTTGATGGGTAGCCACAAAGCGGCTGATGTCATACGCACAAGCATTGTCCCCAACCTGTTTCTGATCGTGGCAGAAACTGATCTGGCCGGCACTGAAGTGGAGCTGGTCGCCCAGAACCGCCGTGAGTACAGGTTGAAAGAGGCGCTGGACGCTCTCAAAAATGCTGACCAAGCCCCTGAACTTTCTTTCGATCACGTGTTGATTGACTGCCCGCCCAGCCTTGGTTTGCTCACATTGAATGCGCTTGTCGCAGCAGATTCGGTGCTGGTACCCCTGCAATGCGAGTTCTTCGCTCTGGAAGGCGTCACTCAGCTTAATCGTACGGTTCAAGCTGTGCGACGAGCGCTCAATCCGGCTCTAGAGCTGGAAGGGATTGTGCTGACGATGTTCGATCGGCGTAATAACCTGTCAGAACTGGTCGCGGCGGATGCAAGAGGATTTTTCGGTGCCAAAGTCTATGACACCGTGATTCCGCGCAATATCCGCCTCTCTGAAGCGCCGAGCCATGGCAAGCCGGTGCTGCTCTACGACAGCAAATCCTCCGGTGCGCAGGCTTATGTTCAGCTGGCAGACGAGTTACTGAAGCGTGAACGCAAGGCAGGGACGAAAGCGGTATGACAAAATCCCCCCAAGCGCGGCTGGGCCGTGGATTGGCAGCTTTGTTGGGCGATGATCTACCGACACAGGATACGGAGCGCCGTCATCCTGATATCGCCATGCTGGCGGTGGAACTGCTTGCCCCAAGCCCCTTTCAACCACGGGGAACCATTGAACCGGCTGCCTTGGCCGAGTTGACGGAATCCGTTCGTGCCAGAGGCATCCTGCAACCCTTGCTGGCCAGACCCGATCCCGATCTTGCCGGACGTTACCAGATCATCGCCGGTGAACGCCGCTGGCGGGCCGCTCAGGCAGCCGGGCTTCATGAAGTGCCTGTGCTGGTGCGTGCCCTGTCCGACAGCGATGCCATGGCCGCAGCCCTGGTTGAGAACCTGCAAAGGCAGGATCTCAATGCCGTTGAAGAAGCAGAAGGCTATCGCCGCCTGTCCGAAGAATTCGGCCTGACACAGGAAAAACTGGGCGATGCGGTCGGCAAATCCCGCAGCCATATCGCCAATACACTGCGGCTGCTCAATTTACCTTCCCCCGTCCTGCATGAAGTCAAAAAAGGTGCTCTCAGCGCAGGCCATGCCAGAGCCTTGCTGTCGCATGCCGATCCGGCAACAGCCATGCTGACGGTGCTGGCAAAAGGCCTTAATGTGCGGCAGACAGAGCAACTGGTTGCACGCAAAAACGCTCCTCCTGCTACGGCGCAGGAAAGAGCCGCCCGTCGTGATCCCGAAATTGCTGTTCTGGAACGCGACCTCAGCAATCATCTGGGGCTGAAAGTCACCGTCACCTATGATGGGCAGACTGGAGATGTCCGTATCCGCTACAAATCACTTGATCAATTGGATGGCCTGATCACCCTGCTGACCCGTTAACCCCCCCCTGTTAAACCCCTCTGGCAGCAGCCTGACGTGCCCGCAGAGCGATACTCATCACCGCCTGACGACAGATGATCTCATCAGGGGCACCGCTCTGCTTACAGGCTTTCTCGGCCTGCCAAAGCATGTCGCAGATCGCGGCCAGCATCTCATCCCGCCAGAGCGTCAGAGCCTTCGTAAAAGCAGGGGCCCGTTTGAAGAAAACCGGAGGCTTTGCCTGCCTGACAGCCTCAGCGGCGCTTGTTCCGTTTTCCTGCATCACCGCACGAAGCTTGCGAAGCCGCTGCATATGCTGAAGCGCCATTCTGACCACGGCAATCGAGGTCGTACCCTCCGCCAGAGCCAGCGACAGGGCTCGTTCAGCGCCTGCAATGTCACCGATGACAGACGCATACAGTGCATCTTCCAGTGATAATCCGGCGAGGTCACCAATACAGGCCTGTGCTGCCTCTATCGTCGCGGTTCCATCCTGACCGACATACAGGGCAAGCTTGTCGATTTCACGCCGCGTCAGGGCACGATCAGCCCCCAGATGATCGCAGAGCCATTTCAGCGCATCAGCCTCAATGGAAACACGATCCCGGGCCAAAGAGTCCTGAATGGTCTGGGACAGGCTTCTGCCTTCATCCGGATAGCAGGCAATAGAGGCCGCACTGGCCATTTTCTCAGCCAGCACACGAAGCCTGGAACGTGGCGTCAATGTTCCTGCTTCCAGAATGACCAGCGCTTCCCCCTGCCTCTCCAGACCGGCCTGCAGGGGAGCAGCGAAAATGTCGGCCGCTTCCCTGATTCTGATGACACGACGGCCACCCGTCAGAGACAGACCCGCCATTTCATTGAGAAGATCGGCCGCCTGTTCCGCGGCCAGTTCGATAACACGAAAAGGATCATCAATCTGCCCTGCCACCAGCCGTGTCAGGCTGGTCCCGCGCTCACGGACCAAACCATGATCATCCCCGTAAAGCAGCACAGCCCGCACAGCCTGATCAGGCTGACGCAAAAATGCTTCCGCCTGACGTGCATCAAATTTCATGCAGGCTGGACCTCAGCCTTTGCTGTCTGAAGCAACGGGCTTTATTGCTTCATCTGCCTGTTTTTTTTCGAAATACTGGGCAAGATCAAGCGTAATCTGGTTGGCAAGTTCCTCAGCCATACGGCGCAGGACCGTTTCCGAATTGATATCCATGGCAAAGAACTGACCATTCGACAGATCAATGCCATCGAGTGTGTAAGCACGTCCTTTGGTCAAAATCGTTTTTTTCAGATCGTCAGCCGTCAGGGTCCAGTTGGCGATCCCATGCATCCTGAGCCGGGTGGTCGAGTTATCGGGCATGATCCCGGCACTCTCGTTATTAACGGTATAAAAAACCGACAGCTCATAGCGAGGAAGTTTGCTTCCGCCTGTATAATCGAAGCGATTCTGCAATGCCTGACGCAGCAGCACGCCGTTATGATCACTGATCAGCGCCACCGAGATAGCTCTGAGCTGCTCCTGAACAGGGGAAAGGGCACCGTCCTTGCCCGGCGCATAGACAGCATGCCACCCACAACCAGGCAGCAGCAGCAACCCACCCAGTGACAGTAGCGTGCGGCGTTTCAGGTCCATGGTCTTTTCCCTATCCCACACGGGCCTGTCTGTGTGCGTCAGACAAGCCCGTGGATCAAAGCTTTTCCCTCTTTGCGGCCAACCGCGCAGACGGACCGCTACCCAACCCTGTGAACCCTATCCGGCAATGACGAAATTGACGATGCGGTTGGGAACATAGATGCGCTTGACGACGCGCTTTCCTTCCAGCGCCCGCATCACATTCGGATCAGCTTCGGCCTGCGCAATGACACTGTCCTGATCAGCATCGGGGGAAATGTCCAGAGTGGCGCGCAATTTGCCCATGACCTGAATCGCTATGGTGACCGACTGCACCACCAGCAGCGCAGGATCGGCAGATGGCCAGACCTGCTCGGCAACCAGCTTCGGCCCCTGTTCGATCAGTGCGGCCATTTCCTCTGCCAGATGCGGCATCATCGGTGCGATGATTCGTGACAGCAGGGTGATGGCCTCAACCCGGGCCGCTGTCATGCCCGGCTCGCCAGCCTTCTTTTCTGCTTCGGTCAGAGCATTGGCGAATTCATAAACCCGCGCCACAGCAACGTTGAAGTTGAACCCCTCCAGTGCCTCTGTCACGGCCGCCACCGTACGGTGGGTCATACGCCGTAACGTCATCGCCGCATCGGACGAGGCATCATCCCGGTTTGTTTCCTCCTTTGCGGTGCGTGCAACCGCCTCGGCCAGACGATAGAGGCGCTGGACAAATCGGTACGCACCGACAGCCCCGGCATCGGTCCACTCCATATCCCGCTCCGGCGGGTTGTCAGAGAGAATAAACCAACGCGCCGCATCGGCTCCGTAGCGATCGAAGATTTCTCCCGGTGCCACGGTATTGCGCTTGGATTTGGACATTTTCTCACCGCGACCGACCTGAACCGGTTCCCCGGTTGCCGTCTCGACCACCGTCTCGCCATGACGAGTAACCTCGACTGGCGAAAGCCAGCGTCCATCGGCAGCACGATAGCTTTCATGCGTCACCATGCCCTGCGTGAACAGCCCGGCAAACGGCTCTCTGACGGGTACATGGCCGGTATCGGCCATGGCCCGGGTGAAGAACCGGGCATAGAGCAGATGCAGGATGGCATGCTCAATCCCGCCAATATACTGATCAACCGGCAACCAGTTTTGCGCCGCTTCCTTGAGGACAGGCACATTCGCATGAGGGCTGGCAAACCGTGCGAAATACCAGGAGCTGTCGACAAAGGTATCGAAAGTATCGGTCTCTCGCACGGCTGCCGCACCACAGGAGGGGCAGGTCACATGCTTCCAGCTTGGATGATGATCCAGCGGGTTGCCGGGACGGTCAAAGGTCACATCCTCGGGCAAAGTAACGGGCAGCTGATCGGCGGGCACCGGAACCGGACCACAATGATCGCAATGGATGACAGGAATGGGGCAGCCCCAGTAACGCTGTCGACTGACACCCCAATCCCGCAGACGCCAATTGGTGACACCCTGCCCCCAACCCATCGCTTCCAGCCGGATAATGGCTTCCCGTCTGGCCGCATCCGGGGTCAGCCCATCAAAAGGTCCGGAGTTAAAAAGAATGCCATCTCCGTCATAAGCCTTCCTGCCGATCGTGAAGCTGGTCGCATCCTGATCAGATGGCAAAACCACCGGCGTGACAGAGAGATCATACTTGCGGGCGAAATCCAGATCGCGCTGATCATGTGCCGGGCAGCCGAAGACTGCGCCGGTGCCGTAATCCATCAGCACGAAATTTGCGATCCAGACCGGGAAGGTCTCGTCACAGAAAGGATGCCTGACCCTTAAGCCAGTATCGAAGCCGCGTTTCTCGGCGGCTTCAATGGCAGCTTCACTGGTGCCAAGAGAGCGGCATTCAGCCACGAAAGCAGCCAGAGCAGGATTATGTGCCGCCAGTGCTGCCGCAACAGGATGATCCGCAGCAATAGCCACGAATGACATGCCATACAGCGTGTCAGGGCGGGTGGTATAAACTTCGATCTCACGCTGATCACCCAGCGGCTCGACCAATGGAAAACGGAGCCTGGCTCCTTCACTGCGACCGATCCAGCGCGACTGCATGACCCTGACACGCTCGGGCCAACGATCGAGCTGATCCAGCCCTGCCAGCAATTCTTCAGCATAGTCGGTGATACGCAGGAACCACTGCGACAACTTCTTCCGCTCTACCGGCGCGCCAGAGCGCCAGCCTTTGCCGTCGATGACCTGTTCATTGGCCAGCACGGTTTCATCGACCGGATCCCAGTTGACCCAGCTCTCCCGGCGCTCCACCAGATTTTTTTTCAAAAAATCGAGAAACAGGGCCTGCTGATGGCCATAATAGGAAGGGTCACAGGTGGCGAATTCGCGTTCCCAGGTGATGGACAGACCCATGCGCTGCAATTCACCACGCATGGCGGCGATATTGTTCCAGGTCCACTCCCCCGGATGCACACCGCGTTCCCGCGCCGCATTCTCGGCCGGCAATCCGAACGCATCCCATCCCATGGGATGCAACACCTGATAGCCCTGAGCACGCTTGTAACGTGCCACCACATCCCCAAGCGTATAATTACGCACATGCCCCATATGGATCTGCCCACTGGGATACGGGAACATTTCAAGGACATAATAGGTTCTGGTACCCGGATCGGGCACATCAGGAACGGTAAAGCAGGCCCGCTCGGTCCAGGCCAACTGCCAGCGCCGTTCGGCGCCAGCAAAGTCATAGGAACGGTCCGGGCGCTGATCGCTCTGGAGATCGGTGATGCTGTCGGTCATAAACGGCTGTATTCCTCACAGCCGTTTTCTTGACAAGGGAAACCCTGAGGACTCTCTGGTTTCCTCCTATACCGTCAAAGCCTGATGCTGCCGCAGAAAGCCCAGCAAGGGCAGCAAAGGCATGCCAAGAATGGAAAAATAATCACCCTCGATACGATCGAACAACTGGATACCCGGTCCTTCCAGCCGATAGCACCCGACACTGCCCAGCAGTGCCTCCCCCTCGTGTGCCAGATACCAGTTCAGGAAATCCTCGCTGAAGCGGCGCATATGCAGGCAGGGCGTCTCGACGTGATGCCAGATACGGCTGCCCCCTTTGGCACAGACCACCGAGGTGACGAGATGATGCGCCCTGCCCCGAAAATCCAGCAACCGGGCGCGAGCACTTTCCAGATCAGGGGCCTTGTCGAACCATGCGTCTTCACAGACCAACAGCTGATCGGACCCGATGACCACAGAATCCGGATAGCGCCGCGAAATCCGCTCAGCCTTCAGATGGGCCAGAGCTGTCGCCGTCTCCGCGGCAGAAGCGCCTTCAGCCCGCATGGATTGCTTTACCATATCTTCATCAACAGCAGCCGGGATGCTGTCCGCATCAATTCCCGCCTGTGCGAGCATGGCCCGCCGGGCAGAAGAGGCGCTGGCAAGAATCAGCTTCATGACATGGCTCCGTCCTGACAGATGAAGGATCCGGCTATGGCGCGGCTAGCCACCAGGAGGCAAGGACCGCCGCCGTTCATGCCATGCCTCCACCAGTTGCAGCACGGTAGCCGCCGTTTCCTCGATCGAACGCCTGGTGACATCAATCACTGGCCAGCCTTTCCGCGCACAGAGACGCCGCGCCCAGATCAATTCGGCCTTGACGGACTCCAGATCAACATAAGCGGTATTCTGCTGCACATTCGGCTGGCCACCGATCAGTTTGAGCCGGTGGCGGCGAATTTCGATCAGGGCTTCAGGATCGATGGTCAAGCCAATCACGGGTACAATGGGCGCTTCCAGACCGGGCGGTTCCGGCAAGCCGGGAACCAGCGGAATATTGGCTGCCTTGACCCCGCGATTGGCAAGATAGAACGAGGTCGGCGTTTTAGAGGATCGTGATACCCCGACCAGACACAGATCGGCCTCATTGATCCCGACCTGAGCCTGGCCATCATCATGAGCCAACACAAAATGCATGGCATCGATCCGGCGAAAATAATCGGCATCCAGCACATACTGGCGACCGGGTCGGGCTATTGCCTGTTCCCCGATATGGTGTTGCAGCAAGGACAGAACCGGGTCCAGCACATGCACCACCGCAATGCCGATCCGCGAACAGAAATTCTCCAGCTCACTACGCAAGCCCGGCTCTATCAGCGTTGACAGGACCGGGCCGGGTTCAGCCTCAATCCCTTCCAGAACACGATGAAGCTGAAAACGGGTCCGGATCAGCGACCAGCGATGATAGATGATCTGTGCATGCTCAAACTGAGAGACAGTGGCCCGGGCGATAGAATTAAGCGTTTCTCCGGTGGCATCGGAGACCAGATGCAGATTCATGCGATGTGTGGTCATGACCCGAATCCATTTTCCTGTCTCCGCCCATCCTCAAGCAGCGTGCTGTCCGGAAGGTGCGGCCCTGAATGACCGTCGTGAATTACCGTAGTAACGGGGATAACCCCTCTTTCCGCCAAGGTCGCAAACCATGCGTATCGAAACAAGGGGACAAGCTCACGAATCAGAGGTACTGGGCATGAATCGTACACCCATGTGAAAAGTTTTCTGGATAAATGCTATTTCACTTTATCTATCAGTTACTTAAACGCATCTTTCGGTGTGGATAAAGTACGTAGTAAAATCTGGATTCCGGGTACCACGTTATCCACAGGGTTCTATCTACTCCCCTCTCTTTTCCTTTTCTTCTTTATCCTTTTTAAGCAGGTCTTATGAACAAACCGATCCTGCGCGTGCTCCGTGGTGAAGTACTCCCTGTTCCTCCCGTCTGGCTGATGCGTCAGGCAGGTCGGTATCTGCCCGAATATCGGGAGGTCAGAGCAAAAGCGGGCAGCTTTCTCGGTCTTGCCACCCATCCCGAATGGGCAGCGGAAGTGACCTTGCAACCTATTCGCCGTTTCGGAATGGATGCAGCCATTCTGTTCAGCGATATTCTGATGTTGCCATGGGCTTTGGGCTACGGACTGCATTTTGCCGAGGGTGAAGGGCCCATACTACCGAAACTTGAAGAAGCCGATATCGACCGATTGGATTTCAGCCAGCTCATCCCGCGGATTGCACCGATTATCGAAACCGTCACACGGGTTCGGGAACAGCTTCAGCAGCAGCATCCTGAAACAACACTGATCGGGTTTGCCGGCGCTCCGTTTACCGTCTCCTGCTACATGGTCGATGGAGGGGGTGCTAAAGAATTCCCCCGCACCCGGCATTTCGCCTACACAAATCCCGAGGCTTTTGACCGTCTGATCGCCCGCCTGACAGAAGCAACCATCATTTATCTGTCAGCGCAGGTCAAAGCAGGGGCGGAAGTGCTGATGCTGTTCGACAGCTGGGCCGGTTTACTGTCTCCGCTCAGTTTTGCCCGTTGGGTGACTGCACCGGCGCGCCAGATCACTGCGGCGCTGAAAGCACGCTATCCATCGGTGCCGGTGATCGGCTTTCCAAGGCTGGCTGGCACATTGCTACAGAATTATGCTTCAGAAACCGGGGTCAATGCGGTTGGGATGGATACTTCTGTTGATCCGGCTATGGCGCGCAAAATGGTGCCCGCGGAAATAGCGCTGCAAGGCAATCTCGATCCCTTGGCTCTACTCGCGGGCGGAGAGGCCATGAGGCATGAAGTATCCTCGATTCGTCAGGCTATGGCGGGACATCCGCATATCTTCAATCTTGGCCATGGCATTGTGCCACAGACACCGCCGGAGCATGTGGCCGAATTGTTGAACCTGATCAGAAAAATCTGAAACGGGCCGGGCAAGGTCAGGCTTTTCTACTCAGATCTTGCCCATCCGTGGTGTTGAGACGGGATGCGCAGAGAATGGCCAGCGCCGAAATGGCGGCAATGGTAACGAAGCCAGTTGCGAAATCAGTCATATCGGGCTGCGCACGTGGCCCTGCCAGCATGGAAAGGCTGACGGAGATACCGGCAATACAGATACCGGCCGACAGCGTCATCTGCTGAAACGTCGTGTAGAAGCTGGTGGCCTCACTCATCCGTTCACGCGGGACATCAGCATAGGCGATGGTATTGTAGGCAATGAACTGAAGCGCCTGAAACAGCCCGGCTGGAGCCAGCACCAGAAAAAACCATCCATGCGGCCATGATGGCTGAAATGTCGCACAGAGCAACACGGCCATACTGGACAGGGCGCCATTCCAGATCATCACGCGCCGGAATCCAAAACGGCGTAAAATTCTGGCGGCCCATGGCCTGATCAACAGTGAACCGGCAGCGCCGACAAAGGTCAGTGATCCGCTTTCAGCGGCACTCATGCCCATGCCGAGCTGCATCGTCATGGGCAGCAGGAACGGCATGGCTCCTGCCACCACCCGGCTGCACGCGCCTCCCAATACCGATAATCGGAAGGTACGGATACGCATCAGCATCGGGTTGAGGATCGGATGAGGGATAGTCCTGCTATGGCGCAGATACAGCCATCCGCTGCCAAATCCGATCAGGGTCAGAATGGCGGCGCTGGACAGAGCCCTTCCATCTGTGCCTGACGGGCCTCTGCCGAGCGTTTCCATGGCCCATAACAGACAGGCCAGGGCAGTTCCTGAAAGCAAAAGTCCCTTGACATCAAGCGGACGAAGCTCTGCCTCAGTCACATTGGGAACAAACCGTGCCGCAAGACCCATGCCAATCAATCCGATGGGCAGATTGATGTAGAAAATCCAGCGCCATGACAGCCATGTCGTGAAAAACCCCCCGACCGGCGGCCCCAGAATAGGCCCCAATGTGGCCGGAATGGTCATCCACGCAATAGCGGAGACCAGCTCATGGCGCGGCACGTTCCGTAACAGTAACAGCCGTCCTACCGGCACCATCATGGCCCCGCCCGCACCCTGCACCAGCCGGGCGATGACCATTTCCGGCAGGGCATTTGCCATGCCACAGACCATCGAGCCGGTTACGAACAAGGCAATGGCTCCCATGAAAATCCGGCGACTGCCGAAGCGATCCGCCATCCAGCCCGATGCAGGGATGAACACTGCCAGGCTGAGGAGATAAGCCGTCAGCGCCACGCTCATTTGCAGGGGGGCAACGTCAAAACTCTGCGCCATCTGGGGCAGGGCTGTGGCCAGAATGGTTCCGTCCATCAACTCCATGAACAGCGCAGCGGAGACGATGAGCGCCAGTATTCTCGATGATACTGGCCGGGAAGAGCGTGGCTGGGTCATAGGGTCTTTATGAACTGCCCAGCTGTGGTGAAAACGCCGGTGGCGCACATGGCGGGCTTGCATCCAGCCTCTGCCCTGTGTACCCGGCTCTGTTATATCTCCTTGTTCCCGGCTTTGTGATGGCCGGCCCTGTCGCACCATTGTCGATGAATC